>PCDB01000066.1 GCA_002591625.1 Porticoccaceae bacterium | reverse complement strand
CCAATTATCCATACGAGGCCAACAAGACTTAGACTCGCCATGAAACGATTAACCCCGATTGCTTCCACAAGCCAAGCCGCAGCTGGCTCGAGCAAAGATATTGCCGAACTCCATGCTGCTATGACAACCAAAACAAAAAATATGACTCCGATACTTTGACCAGCAGGCATACTACCGAATGCGACAGGGAGGCTAATGAACATTAGCCCAGGACCCGCACTTGGCTCGATTCCACTAGTTGAAAAAACGATAGAGAATATTATGAGTCCCGCGATTATTGCCACTAAACTATCAAAAACTGAAACAATTAAAACTGTTTTACCAATACTTGCATCCGCTGGCATATAGGCTCCATATGCCATTATGGCACCCATACCAATGCTTAAAGTGAAAAACGCTAGACCCATTGCCTCCAAAATAGCTCTCCATGACAAAGAGGCAATATCGAACTCAAACAAAAATTTGCATGCCGCGATAAAATTCCCCTCGAGAATCGCATAAATTAGCATGGCTAGTAGCATTATAAATAGCAGTGGCATCAATATCTCAACCGCTGCGCCAAGTCCCTTTTTTACGCCGCCAGACACCACCAGAAGACACATGCCAAGAAAAATTGTTTGCCAAACTATTAACTTTGCAGGACTACTCGTAAGCTCACCAAACAAAGAAGCTGCAGACTCACCATTTATTCCCACTACGCTCCCGCTGGACAATTCCAAAATATAGTGTAGTCCCCATCCTGCTATAACCGCATAGAAAGACAATATTAACAGTCCGGCTATGACTCCCATCCAACCGATCAGCTGCCATACTCGACCGCTGTCACTACCTTTCACTACATATTTCATGCTATTGATTGGACTATTTCGCCCCTCTCGTCCCAAAACCACTTCAGCCATCATCACTGGCACACCAACTAACAACATGCATGCAAAGTAGATTAGAACAAAGGCACCTCCTCCGTTGTTACCAACGACGTAGGGAAATTTCCATAAATTGCCCAAGCCAACTGCAGATCCAGTCGCGGCCATAATAAACGTCCAACGGCTTAACCAAACGCCATGCATGCCTCTGTTGGTATTATTGCTCATAATTTGCCCTCACAAATTAAAATAGATAATTCAATCTGCATTTGTCCTTTATTTTCTGAAAGCAAAATATAAACTCCGGTCAATTTAACTCATGCCAAAATTAAATTTGCTCGAAAACTGAACGTACCAATATTAAATAATAATAAATTCATGACAATCCTTATATCGATCGTATAATTTGGCGTATGAGAAAAAAAATCAAAGCCAGTGATAAAACAATAGCACTTAATCGAAAGTCGAGACATGATTATTTTATCGAACGTAAATTTGAAGCCGGGATATTATTGCTTGGCTGGGAAGTAAAGAGCCTTCGAGCCGGGCGAATTACTTTAAATGATGCATACATTATCTTAAAAAATGGTGAAGCTTGGCTTTTGGGTACAAACATCTCTGCCCTTCCAAATGCTTCAAAACATATTCAGACAGAACCCAACAGGTCTCGCAAGCTCCTCCTTAAAAGAAGAGAGCTCTTATCTCTTGAAACGGGCATAAACCAAAAGGGTTTCACATGTATATGTACAGCATTTTATTGGAAACGTCACCTAGTAAAATGTGAAATTGCCCTTGCAAAAGGAAAAGCACTACACGACAAGAGAATGGCAGATAAACAGAAAGATTGGGAGCGAGACAAACAACGCTTAACGCGAAAATCAGTTGGTAAATAGGTGGTACATACCCTAACAAAAGATTGTTGCTTCATCACCAACCCATCTCTTCCTCCTCAATGACCTGGGCTGTAAAGCTTCACTTATAATCTAAGAAAGTATGCCTTTTTAGCATATGAAGATGTTAGTTCATACTTACTTTAGATTTCTTTAACGGGAAGTGCGCAAATTTAATCTGGCATCTTGCATATTAGTTTGGTGTCCATCAGTTTTTCTATCGGTTCCAATAAAAATGCATCATCCTCGCAGGCAAAGCTTATCGAGGTCCCAGTCTGACCTGCTCGTCCCGTTCGACCAATACGATGAACATAGTCTTCGGGTTCCTCTGGCAGAGTATAATTGATTACATGACTAACCCCATCAACGTGTATACCTCTGCCGGCAACATCGGTCGCTACCATTATTTTAGTCCGCCTATTCTTAAAATTGTCGAGAGTTTTGATGCGACGGGGTTGGGGAACATCCCCCGATAACATCCCTACCTTGAAGCCCTTTTCTCGCAGTCTATCATAGAGATTGCGACAGATATCTCGTCTGTTGGCAAAGATCATCACGCTATCGACACCCGGTCCTTTGAGGATTTTAATTAAAAGACTAAATTTCTCTTCACTAGTCGTGATATATACCTTTTGCTCAACTGTATCCGTAGCAACCTGTTCGGCCTTAATCTCCACTTTTATGGGGGAATTGGTCCAATGTTGAATAAGGCGCTCAACTTCAGAAGAGAAGGTAGCTGAAAACAACATCGTTTGTCTGTCACTTTTTTTAGGAGTCAAACGAACTAATCTAGTTACCTGCGGGATAAATCCCATATCTAACATCCGATCCGCTTCGTCGATAACCAATATTTCCAATTGATCTAGATGAATATCTCTGTTGTTGGCGAAGTCCAAAAGTCTACCCGGTGTTCCTACCAAAATATCACAGTGCTTTTTTTCCAGAAATCTCAATTGCTTGGCATAATCAATTCCGCCTACAAGCGTATGCACGGCAAGATCAGTGTATCTGGCCAAATCTAAAGCATCTGCGGAAATTTGCATCGCAAGCTCACGGGTTGGAGCCAATATCAACGATCTCGCTTCACCTATGTAGCGCTCCTCATCGATCGGGTGATTGATAAGGTCCGTGATAATACTTGTCAGAAAAGCGGCAGTTTTACCAGTGCCTGTTTGCGCCTTGCCTACTATATCTTCACCGTTGAGTGCGTAAGGGAGCGATTCCGCTTGAATCGGGGTGCAATGCTTAAATCCAAGAGCTGATAAACCTTTTATGAGTTGAGGAGGTAATTCAAAATCACTAAAGCGCTTCCCGGCATGCTCCTTACGAATACTCGATTGCTCGTCATCTTGGTTTACGTTTTCAATTTCTTGGCCATCGGGGTCGTCTAGCGCAAGCGCTTTTCGGTCGGGCAAGTCGGTCGTTGATGTCTGTTCAGTCAAAATAGGTACACTGCTTTAGTTTCATAGGTGGCTGGTCGGTCGATTTGGACGCATCTGTATGATAACAGAGTTAGCAAAAGCTTAATTAGTAATATCATCTGTTATGCCATTAACTGTGACTTGCGCTGTATTCAGATCAAATTCAAAGGTTTGTCAATGCGTACCTCCAAAAGTCCCAAAATTTTTCTTGTTTTTTGTCATAACTTAAAATGTCTCCATGAATCACTTTTACTGCATTCGGCAAATGATCTTAGATGTTATGCAGTATGGCCCAAAGTAATTCTCTCTAGGCCGCTCAAATCAGTGAAAGTTTCGACACCTTTGAAGCCGACCGAGTAATAGAGATTCCTCACTTTTTGCCCCTGTTCGCTACCGTGCTCGGTTACCATCCATCCGCTCCTCAGCAGATATTTGGGTGCTTTGCAGATAATATGGTTAAGATCGCCCATACCATCCTTCTCTGATATCAGAGCTGATCTGGGTTCGAAATGCATATTTAAATTTAACAGATGCGGGTCTCCGCTTGCCACATATGGTGGATTACTTACAATCAAATGGAATTTTTGATCTGGAACTGACTGATACCAATCACCATATAAAAAGTTTACATTATTCAGGTTGTGAGAAGCACGATTTGCTTCTGCTATTGTCAAAGCATCTCGCTGAATCTCGGTGCCAGTGCATACCCAGCTCGGTCTCTCACTGGAAAGAGCTAAGATGATAGCCCCACTTCCTGTGCCCAAATCCAAAACTTTGGCGTCCTCAGGTAAGGGCAGTTCTAGAGCTTTTTCAATCAATAACTCAGTTTCTGGGCGAGGAATAAGTGTTGAACTGGACACCTTCAAATTTAGTGACCAAAACCCCTTGTGACCAGTCAAATAGGCTATGGGCTCGCCAGAAATACGACGTCGAAACAAGTTATTGAAAGTTTTAAGTTGGAGTGATGTAAGGCAATATTCTTGATTCAGATACAAATTTGCCGGTGGGCACTCTAAAACATGACACAACAAAATTTTTGTGTCTAAAAGAGGAGAATCGCTGACAAAACGCAGTTCTGATTGCTTCTTTAATAAAAAGCCTATGGTATCCATTGAATTCTAATGAGATAGGTCTGCCAATTGGTCAGCTTGATTTTCGGTTGCCAAAACGTTAACCAGGTCGTCTAATGCTCCCTCAACAATTTCACTTAGTTTATACAGAGTCAAGTTGATCCTGTGGTCTGTTACTCGGCCTTGCGGGAAATTGTAAGTCCTTATGCGTTCTGAACGATCGCCAGTGCCGACCAAACTGCGGCGGTGATCGGCCTCATCTTTCGCTTGGGCTTCTCGTATTGAGGAGCTCAACCGTGCCTGCAAAACTGCCATTGCCTTCGCTCGATTTTTATGCTGTGATCTCTCATCCTGACACTCTACGACAATTCCAGACGGAAGGTGTGTTAGACGAATAGCTGAATCAGTTTTATTTACATGCTGCCCTCCCGAACCGGAAGCTCTGAACGTATCGACGCGCAGATCAGACTTGCTGATCTCAATATCATCGGTCTCGTCTGCCTCTGCAAGAATAGCCACAGTGCATGCTGACGTGTGCACTCTACCTTGGGACTCGGTTGCAGGAACACGCTGAACCCGATGGGCTCCAGATTCGAATTTCAATCTAGAATAGACTCCTCGTCCTTCGATTCTGGCAATAATTTCTTTATAACCCCCATGATCGCCATGATTGGCACTTATAATTTCTAGCGCCCATCCCTGACGTTCAGAATATTTACAGTACATTCGAAATAGATCACCCGCAAAGAGTGCCGCCTCATCACCCCCTGTTCCTGCGCGAATTTCCAAGTACACATTTTTGTGGTCATTTGGGTCTCGAGGCAATAATAACGTTGAAAGGATCAACTCAAGCTCACCTTTTCGAGCTTCTCCTCTTCGAAGCTCCTCTTCAGCCATTTCACGCATATCTTTATCTAAGTCTTTCGCCAGTGAGGCCGCTGCATGCATATCGGCCAAAACGGCTTGGTAAGCGATATAGTTTTGCACAACAGGCTCAAGCTCGGCATACTCTTTGGACAACTCCCGGTATTTGGTTTGATCCGTAATTATATCGCCATCACTGAGCAGTGCCTCCAGCTCTTGAAAGCGATCCTCTAACATTTGTAACTTCCCCAAAATAGAGTCTTTCATCAATAATCAACCGAGCAAATGCGCAGCGCCGTTAAGCCATCGTTTAGATTGACCAACCCTTTCATTTAGTCTCTTTCAAGTCAAAAAGGTCATGAGTAGCATGAATTGTATCATCTCGACCTTCTTCACCAGCAAGTTTCAACCGCGCAGTGGGTTTATGCATCAGTTTATTTGTCAAGTTACGAGCTAAGGTATCGATCACCTCTTTGGCATTATGTCCGCGCTCAATTGCACCAAACGCTTTTTCCACTTCGATGTCGCGGATATTTTCGACACTGGTTCGAAATGCCCTAATGGTGTCAACCACTGATGACTCCCTTTTTAGCCTTACCCAACTATCCAGTTCCTGATCAACGATATCATTTGCAATATTAGCTGCCGATTCTCTGGCTCTAATGTTTTCCTCTATAACGCCTTTTAGGTCATCTACGGTATACAAATAAATATCCGAGAGGGATTCCACTTCAGGTTCTATATCGCGAGGTACAGCAATGTCCACCAAAAACATTGGTTTATTGCGGCGTTTTTTTAGCGCAGATTCAACAGCTCCTTTCCCTAAAATGGGCAACTGACTGGCAGTTGAGGAAATGACAATATCAGCTAAATGAAGTCGATCAGGTATATCAGATAGAAGGATAGCCTCAGAAGCATACTGCCCTACTACCTTTTTTGCCCGGCTTAACGTTCGATTTGCCACAGAAATATATCCAACATTTTTTTGTTTCAAATGTTTTGCAACTAGCTCTATAGTTTCTCCCGCACCAATTAATAGCACACTCAAGGATTCGAGACGAGAGAAGATCTGCTCTGCCAAAATTACTGAGGCATATGCTACGGAAACAGGATTCTGCCCTATCGCTGTCTCTGTTCGAACTCTCTTGGCAGTAGCAAAAGCATGTTGAAATGATTTGTTTAATTTAGCTGACACCGTCCCCGCTTCAAGTGCTACGGCAAAGGCAGATTTTATTTGGCCAAAAATCTGTGGTTCACCCAAGATTAGAGAATCCATGCCACTAGCTACTTTGATTAACTGTCTAAGCGCTCCAAGTCCTCTATAACAATAATAGTGGTCTTCTATCTCTGCTGGGTGAATTTTTCTAGCTGACGCCAGCCAGCCAATCATAGCATCATCGCTTACCTCGCCCGCCGCATAAATTTCTGTTCGGTTGCAGGTGGATAATATAACCGCCTCATCTAACGCCAAGTTTTTGGTGACATCTCGCAGATGTTCCACCATTGTTTCTGGTGCGAAAGCAACTTTTTCACGAAAATCAATGGATGCCGACTTGTGATTAAGACCAAATACTAAAATGTGACGTACCCCTTAACAACTTAGAGACTTCTGCAGAACTTATTATATCAGCGAGTATGGTGCAAATTGCACAAGCTTCGAAGTGATTATAGCGCGGACGATTTAAGTTCTGCGTCAAATTTTTATTGCTAATAATTCTACGGTTCCAACTAAAGATATCGTCTTAAAGTGAATCAAAAATAGCAGTCGTTGTTTTAGTCTAAAATTTCCGCGAAAATATCGATATGACACTGATTCGCCCAATCTTCGCACACGCGCTTTCTTTTTGCCTGCTATTTACGGGGTGTTCAAGCAATCTAATCAAAGATTCCGAAGAACCGGAGTTTATACCCAATAGTGCCACTACATCTGCTAACTCAACGGAGAAGATCAAGTCTTTCAAAGACGGTACTTTGTATCACCTTTTGGTAGCAGATATAGCGCTAATGCGCCAAAACTACGAAACTGCTCTGGCCATATACTCAATCCAAGCGAAACAAACGCGAGACGAGGCAATTGCAGAAATGGCTTTCGGAATCGCGCACAACATTAGACGACCGGAAAAAGCACTTGCCTTGGCTAAATTATGGTTAGAAATAAATCCAGAGAGCATTGCTGCCCACAAAGCAGTCATTCAATCATATGTGCTTTTGAGAGACCCGGTCAGTGCACTGCCTTACGCTGCCTGGGTTTCAAAAAATGAAAACAACGAGGATGTATTTCTCGCGGTTACAACCTTCACTGAGAGAGGATCCAAAGAACAAATTGATTCGCTCATCAGTGCTTATCAAAGGACCTCCCTAGCTCCTGGTAAAGAACATTTTAGCCAACTAGCAATTGCACTGCTGCTTCAAAAGGATGAACGCTTTGGAGAGGCCGAATCAGTTATAAAATCTTTCCTAAAAAAATCAAAAAATGATCCGCGCGGAATTACTCTTCTAGCTCAAGCACTTGACTCACAGAAGAAAATTGATGAGGCCATAAAGGTTTTGAGAAAAGCTCTTGAAAAAAGTCCCTCCAATGAAGACTTGCGAATCCATTATGCTAAATTATTGACCGATTACGACCGCAAAGAAGCACTTCACCAATTTGAACTGTTGAGCTTGTCTACTCCAGAAAATCAAGAAATCAAATATTTGTTAGCACTTCTCTATATAGATCAACAGTTACCTGATTTAGCATACCCCAAGCTTAGGGATCTAATTGCATCAAAACGTTTCTCTCATGATGCACTTTTCCATCTGGGCATCATAACCGAGAATAAAGGAGAACACAGCGCTGCCCTGCACTACTATGCGCGAGTTACGAGCGGTAGACATTTCCTTATGGCCGTATCGCGGAGCGTTTCATTGATTTTAGAAAATTACGATTTATCTTCAGCAAGGTTATATCTGTCTCGTTTACGTGAAACCATTCCAGACCAGGCTATCCCTCTTTTCGAATTAGAGGCGCAACTGCTAGTTAAGGGTAAATTAGAAAAAGAAGCAATCAATTTGCTTACGGCCGGCTTGTTGAGAAATCCTGAGAATAAAACCCTCTTGTATGCGAGAGCGATGATTGCAGAGCGGCAAGGCAATTTTGATAAAATGGAGAACGATTTAAGAGCCATTATCTCTCAAGACCCCGAGAATGCCGAGGCCTTGAACGCTTTGGGTTATTCCATGTTGTTGCATACAAAACGTTTGCAAGAGGCCTATGACCTAATCCACAAGGCTTATTTGCTGCAACCGAATAGTGCCGCAATTGTCGATAGTATGGGATGGGTCCTATTCAAACAGGGTGAACTGAAGAAAGCGTTGTACTACATAAAAAAAGCAATGGCAATGATGCCAGATCCAGAAATTGCAGCTCATTTAGGCGAGATTTATTGGCAAATGGGAGATAGGGATTTGGCAAGGCAAGCATGGGCGCAGGGCCTCAAAAAATCTCCCAATCATAAAAATATTATTACAACGATGTACCGCCTAAATGCTTCCGTGATCAATCCAGAAAACATTGAATAATATGCGACTAATTTTATTTGCTCTAGTTTTTGTATCAGGTTGCGTGTCATATACCCCTAAGAAGACGCCTCCTCCGGAGTTGTGGGAACTATACTCCTCCCCGAGGGCTGATTTGAAACAGTGGCGAATTGCTGCCAAATTAAGTATCAAAACCTCGGATGATGGCTTTGCTGGACGGATAGACTGGACACAAAAAGAATCGTCATACCGCATACTCATATCGGGGCCTCTGGGTTTTGGACAAGTCAAGATAGAAGGAAATCAAAATTCGGCCTCTATGCGGAAAGATGATCAGGTTTTGTTTGGCCCGCCCGAGATGCTGATGTTAAACGCGACCAGCACTTCGATTCCAATAAATAATCTGCGCTGGTGGCTCTCAGGAGTCCCATCACCAAAGGGCGGTCCAGCAAACTTCTCAGATGAAAATGAGGACAACCGCACAATGAGTTTCTCGCAGGATGGTTGGTATCTATCCTTTTCTAACTATTCATCGACGCTACTTGGCTATCTCCCGGGAAAAATAATCGGCCAAAATGATAAGATTTCATTTAAATTGATCATCTCTAAGTGGAGAACTCCGGATAGCTAAATATGAAATTACGGTCCAAGCCAGTCACTGTTATTGCCCCCGGAAAACTAAACTTGTTTTTGAACATACTTGGCAAACGACATGATGGATATCATGATCTTCAAACACTGTTCCAACTCATCAATATTGGTGATGACATTTCTTTCGAAGTTATAGAGGATAATGAAATCCTGCTTTCACATAACCTTGTAGGAATAAAGAACGAAGATAATCTGATTGTAAGGTCGGCCCAGCTATTAAAAAAAAGTGCAAATGTAAAAAATGGTTGCCACATCAATCTCAGAAAAATACTGCCTATCGGAGCAGGTCTTGGCGGGGGTAGTAGTGATGCAGCCACCACACTTCTGACTCTCAATACATTGTGGGGTTGTAATCTAAACTCGCATAATCTCTCCATGCTAGGGGCATCTCTCGGAGCCGACATTCCCCTTTTTATCCGCGGACAAAGTTCTCTAGGCGAGGGAATAGGGGACAAACTGACCCGTTTTGATATCCCTAAAAAATGGTATTTGATCGTCACACCGCCAGTAAAGATTCTGTCTGCTCAAATATTCTCTCATCCTGAATTGACAAGAAACTCGCCACCAATCAAAATGAGCGCGCTCACGAGGGATCAAGATATTAGCGTAAACCTGCTGAAAAACGATTGTCAGGCGCTGGTAGAGGAAATGTTCATTGAAGTTGGAGAGGTTGTTCGCTGGCTTAAGAATCATGCAGAACCACTTTTGACGGGGACAGGGTCGAGCGTTTTTTGCAGTTTTAACGATAGGCAGCAAGCAGAGAAAATTCGTGGAAAAGTCCCGCCGAAATGGGCTGCTTTTGTTGCTGAGGGAATTAATCATTCTCCTGTGCACTATCAACTAGGAAAACTAAATATTGGGGCGTAGCCAAGTGGTTAAGGCAACGGGTTTTGATCCCGTCATTCGTAGGTTCGACTCCTACCGCCCCAGCCATTAATAAGAAAATTAAAGTTAAACAGGGAATCTACCGTGTCAAGATTGATGGTCTTTTCAGGAAACGCTAATCCTGCACTTGCTAACGACATAGCCCGAAAACTTGGGACCCCAAAAGGCAATGCTGTAGTATCACTGTTTTCTGACGGCGAGATAAATATCGAGATCAACGATAACGTCCGCGGACATGACGTGTTCATAGTGCAGCCTACCTGTGCTCCCACCAATCGAAACTTGATGGAACTAGTGCTGATGATAGATGCTCTGCATCGTGCTTCAGCTGGACGGATAACGGCGGTGGTTCCCTACTTTGGTTATGCTCGACAAGATCGAAGAGTGCGCTCAGTTCGAGTTCCAATAAGTGCGAAAGTTGTGGCAGATATGCTCTCAAATGCCGGCGTCGATAGGGTTTTAACGGTCGATCTGCACGCTGAACAAATTCAAGGGTTCTTCAATTGCACCGTAGACAATGTCTATGGTGCTCCGGTTCTTTTAGATGACATTGAACGTCGAAATTATGCAAATCTGCAAGTGGTGTCTCCAGATATTGGTGGGGTAGTTCGTGCCCGAGCCGTGGCTAAGCAGTTGGGTTGTGACCTAGCTATAATAGACAAGCGTCGACCCTCTGCCAATCAAACGGAAGTGATGAACCTGATAGGCGATGTTAATGACCGGACATGTGTTCTGGTGGACGACATTGTGGACACCGCAGGAACGCTTTGCAAAGCCTCGGAAGCGCTAAAAAACTTTGGTGCTTCTAAAGTGGTGGCTTATGCGACTCATCCCGTTTTGAGCGGTAGCGCGATTAAGAATATAAAACAATCAAACTTAGACGAACTGGTTGTGACGGATAGTATCCCGTTAAACGAAGAGGCTAACAATTGCAAAGTTATCCGCACACTTCCCCTAGCGCCGTTATTGGCTGAAACGGTTCGTCGTATCAGCAATGAAGAATCGATTAGTGCCATGTTTTTGTGAAAGGCACAATTCAACCGACCTCAAATTGAGGATATTAAAACGTCAATTCAGTTCTGGTCGCGGTCTGAGTTGGTCTAATTTGGAGGATAAAAATGTCAAGTGAGTATACATTAAACGCCACAGCGCGGGCTGTCTTAGGGAAAGGTGCGAGCCGCCGCCTGCGTCGTAAAAATGGAGAAATACCCGCAATTGTTTATGGGGGCAAGAAAAAGCCTCAATCACTTGCATTGGTTCACAAAGACGTTGCTAAGGCACTCGAAAACGAAGCTTATTACTCTCAAGTGATTAGTCTAAATATCGATGGAAAAACCGAATCTGTTGTTCTTAAAGATTTGCAACGACATCCCTCAAAAGCGATCCTGCTTCATATGGATTTTCTGCGAATCAGCAAGGCCACCAAACTTACGCTGAAAGTCCCATTGCACTTCGTCAATGAAGATACATGTATTGGTGTAAAACAGGAAGGGGGGGTCTTTTCTCGTACAATGAGCGATCTGGAAATTCAGTGCCTACCAGAGCATCTTCCAGAGTTTTTGGAAGTTGACGTGGCCGCATTGAAACTTGGAGAGACATTACATATGTCAGACATCGTTATGCCAAAAGGAGTTGAGAGTGTTGCTCTCAGTTACGGTGCTGATTACGATCAACCAATCGCTTCTGTTAGCAAAGCACGAGGTAGTAGTTCAATAGAATCTGAAGACGGTCCTGAAGTTCAAACCTCCATCGAATCGACCGAAGACACTGACGGAAGTGAAAGTCCAGATTAATGGACGATTTCTTCTAGCGCAGAAAATTGAACAATTTGATCAAACTTATTGTGGGGCTCGGCAATCCCGGGGCTAGCTATGAAAAAACCAGACATAATGCTGGCAGCAATTTTGTACTTGCCCTTGCACGCTTCAAAAAAATTGAACTCAAACCAGAGAGTAAATTTTTTGGTGCGACTGGGAGTGTATCCATTGGGGATAACGATATACGGCTTTTGAATCCCTCTACCTTCATGAACCGAAGCGGAAACTCTGTATCAGCCTTAGCAGCATATTATAAAATCTTACCTTCACAGATCCTTATAGCTCATGATGAGCTCGACCTTAGCGCTGGAGTAGCCAAATTTAAACTCGGCGGTGGCCATGGCGGCCATAATGGCCTAAGGGATGTAATTGATAAGCTGAGTAATGATAGATCTTTCGCCCGACTAAGAATAGGGATTGACCATCCGGGCAATGCGATTCAGGTGAGCAGTTATGTTCTGCAAAAACCCTCTCCACAAGAGCAAATACTCATCAAGAGGAGCATTGAAAATGCTATTCGATGGCTCCATTTAACGATTAAAGGCGACTGGGACAAAGCTATGACCGGACTTCACAGCGAGATTGTTCCGCTTAACCAGGGTTCTGAAGATGGGCTTTAACTGCGGTATAGTTGGGCTACCTAATGTTGGTAAATCTACGCTATTTAATGCTCTTACAAAGGCTGGAATAAGCGCCGAAAACTTCCCATTTTGTACTATCGAGCCGAATACGGGCATGGTTCCAGTCCCGGACTATCGATTGGCAGCAATCGCAGATATTGTGAAACCAGAAAAAGTTTTATGCACCCAAATGGAGTTTGTGGACATCGCTGGGCTCGTGACCGGCGCCTCAAAAGGAGAGGGCTTAGGCAATCAGTTTCTTGCTAATATTCGAGAGACCGATGCGATAGCGCATGTAGTGAGGTGCTTTGAGGATGAAAACGTTGTGCATGTAGGAGAACGCATAAGCCCTGGTGAAGATATTTCGGTAATCAACACGGAATTAGCTCTGGCCGATCTGGAGGCCGCAGAGAAAGCAATGCAAAGAGCTCAAAAAGCTGCCAAAAGTCAAGACAAAGATTCTATATCCTTAGTTGCCCTCCTCGAGAAAGTAATCTCCCATCTGGACAATGCTCAGCCAGTCAGAACCCTGCAACTAGGACAGGAAGAATTGCATCTAATAAAGCCCCTTAATCTGCTGACGCTTAAACCGATCATGTATGTAGCAAATGTTGATGAGACCGGTTTCATAAACAATCCCTATCTCGACGCAGTGCTTGAGATTGCCAAGGCCGAGCAAGCTGTCGCCCTACCAATTTGTAATAAAATGGAAGCTGAAATCGCCGAACTGGAAGAGGAGGAACGGGACGAATTTCTTGAAGAATTAGGGATGACTGAACCGGGACTCAACAGAGTAATCCGTTCCGGCTACGCGTTACTCGGGCTGCACACTTATTTCACTGCCGGTCCCAGAGAGGTCCGAGCTTGGACCATTCCTGTTGGCTATTCAGCGCCCAATGCGGCCGGCAAAATTCATTCCGATTTTGAAAAAGGCTTTATTCGCGCTGAGACGATTGGCTATGAGGATTTTATCGCCGGAAACGGCGAACAGGGTGCCAAAGATGCCGGAAAATGGCGTCTAGAGGGAAGAGATTACGTGGTGAAAGACGGTGATATCATCCATTTTCGCTTCAATGTTTGAAAGGATGAGTCAGCACTACCGAGGCGGCGTCTTTAATTCAAGAAGACCTGAAACTGCAGAATAAAAATTATTGGTTCTCAATGTAGAAGCTATAACAGGTCGATGGAACATGACAAATGTATTGTCTGGCAAAACGCACCAAAATCATGACCTTGGTTTAGTTCTTGACAAATTGAATCCATATAGAGAGAATTTCCGCCCGTTGTACGATGAGATCCCGAAAATGTGGCTACGTAGCTCAGCTGGTTAGAGCACAGCATTCATAATGCTGGGGTCGCTGGTTCAAGTCCAGCCGTAGCTACCAAATTTACGTTACCTGCCATCACAAAATCAATATATTAAACAATATATAGTATATCTTTCATAATCTTATACAAGATGCATTGTAACCCCCTGCCCTCTCCTGTAACCTAACATAACATTATTTATGGTAGGTAAATGCCAAAAAAAGCCAAAGAATTAGCCGAAGTCTCAATTCGCAGACTCACCCATACCACCAGTTCCTCAGGTCAACCTTATAAGGCTGTGCATGCTGTGGGAGGAGTGCCAGGCCTGTATTTACAGTGCCTCCCGCCTATTGACTCGGAAACTGCAGGATCAAAACAGTGGCTCTATAGGGCTATGATTGGCGGTAAGCGACGATGGATAGGATTAGGGGGTTACCCTGCCATACCTACCAAAAACGCGAGAGAAGCCGCTAGAGCACTTCAAGAGGACATTAAATCAGGTATCGATCCGGTGGTCGCCAAAGCGCAGGTCAAATCAAAACTCGATGAAGATCAGGGCAAAGCGGTGACCTTCAAACAGTATGCAGCGAGGTACATCATCAATAAATCTGACGAATACAAATCAGCCAAGCAAGGTCAGCGACTTATTGCACAGTTGGAAACATATGCCTATCCCTACATTGGCAGCACCCTAGTTGAGAATATCCAGATACAGCATCTAAGGGAGATGCTGGACAATTGTTACTACGATGTCACACATACAGCCCTGAGGGTGCTAGGCCATGTCCGTCAGATTATCCAACAGGCCATCATTGAGGGCATCAGAAAAGATCATAATCCTGCAATCTGGCAGGGAAACTTATCCCTTCTCTATCCTGCGCCAAATAAAATAGCACCAGTTAAACATCGGGAGGCTCTCGATTGGCATCAACTACCTGAATTTATGCAAGCACTAGACAGGTACAACACACCGAGAGGCACGAGGCCTGATGGTGCCTGTCTGGCGTTTATGATTCTTACGGTATCGAGACCTGCCGAAGCTAGACTGATGGATTGGAAGGACCTTGATCTTGAGCACAAAGTCTGGACGATCCCACCGTCACTGCTGAAAGGCGATGATGGGCGTAAGAGCAAGCTGGAGTGGAAGATACCGCTCACACAGGCAGCACTTGAGATTCTCAAGGAACAGCCGTCAAGGACAGGACTGGTCTTCACGACACTCAAGGGCGAGAGAATCCCCGATTCCTACTTTGGCAGCAATATCAATTCAGCACTTGGATTCAAGGGTGAAGCACATGGCTTTAGGGCAACCTTCAGGACCTGGGGACAGGAGCAGCAGCGATTCAGTGAAGAGGCTCTAGAATTGTGTTTAAAGCATGTAGATACCGATGCCACAAGAGCAGCTTATGCAAGATCGCAGTTGTTTGATGAGAGAAAGAAAATACTGAAAGCCTATGAGAAGTGGTTGTTCAGTGGTGGTTTTAAAAATGAAAATATATTGTCGTTCCAACAAAATAAGACGGTGATCTGATGGAAGATATTTTGGAACTAGAGCGTCATTACGTCATAACGCATAACCTTCAAGCCGACTGGGATCATTGGGTTCGGATGCCATCATGGCAAGTAAATGAGGGTATTCTACTAATTAATGACTTGGAACCGAGTATCGCTTTGACAGAGGGACTGTCATTGTTGAGAGAGGGGGCAAACAAGGGTTT
>PCDB01000065.1 GCA_002591625.1 Porticoccaceae bacterium | reverse complement strand
CAGGTATACATACTCGTTGAGGAGGCGCTTTAAATATTGTAGCATCATGCTCAATGACACTTGCAATAACTTCTCCCGAAACTCCATAGCTATGATAGTCTTCGTCAGCAACAACTAACCGGCCTGTCTTGGCCACCGACTCAATAATGCCTCCTCTATCCAGAGGAACTAGGCTACGGATATCAATCACCTCAGCAGAGATACCCATTTTGGCCAAAGAGTCTGCAGACTCTAGCGCCTGATGCACAGCAAGGCCGACACCAGCAATCGTCACATCGGTGCCCTCTCTGTAGACTTTTATTTTTCCAAATGGAACCGTGTAGTCTTCCTGAGGCACGTCACTGAGTGACGTTTTAACCAAGGGACCCATGAATCCTACTCCCGATGCCCCTTTATGCACCAGAAACACCACAAAATTATCGTCACGAATCGCTGTATGCATCATTCCCTTGGCGTCGTATGCATTAGTGGGCGATACCACTTTGAGACCCGGCATATGCGCCAGTGTAGCGTGAAGGCATTGAGAATGCTGCGCGGCATTACTGTAACCAGCCCCAGTGCCACTAATCAAAACCATTGGTACTTTGAATTGCCCGCCGGACATAAAGTATGTTTTTGCCGCATGATTGACTATGGCGTTGTAACATACTCCAATAAAATCGACATAAGCCAGTTCAATAATTGGACGCATTCCTTCCATTGCTGCACCCGCGGCCATACCTATCCAACCCGTTTCGGAGATCGGCATGTCTATAACTCGATCAGCGCCAAACTTATCTCCAAGCCCGTCCGCCGTTCCAAACACTCCACCGAACCCTGCGACATCTTCCCCCATCATAAACACTCGTTCATCATGCGCCATTTCCCAATCGACTGCTTCTCGCTGTGCTCGGCAAATTGTTAGACTTCTACTTCTTGATTCACCTGACGTTGGTGATTCCCATGGGGCCGCTTCTTTGGTGCTCATTTTTACCTCTTTATGTTTTTTATGGCCGCCTTAAGTTATTAAAGGCTTCATGCAAACGTACAATTAAGGGCATCCCTAGCATCCGGATAATCAGCATCGAGAGCAAATTTAATGGCCTCGTCTACTTCCGCGCCAATAACTCTCTCTGTATCCGATGCCTCCTGTTCAGTTAATATTCCATCATCTATTAATCGAGCCCGATAGACGGGAACTGGATCGACCTGATATTCGCTTTTTTCACCAGTGATGTAACCAGCCGGATCGCCCATGAAATGGCCGGAAAGGCGTACTGTTTCGATTTCTAAAATGGTTCCACCTTCTCCGGATCGTGCACGCTCCAAAGCTCGCTGGGTAGCTAAATAGATTAACTCTGGATCGTTTCCTTCCACAAACTCTCCGGTCATACCATAATTCTCTGCCCTGTCACTGTTCCGTTCGCACGCTGTAGACATCGATTTGTGCGTTGTCACAGCCCATTTATTGTCCTCGATAACACAGATGAACGGAAGTTTATGCAGGCCCACTATATTCATCACTTCATGGAAAGCCCCTTGATTAACAGCTCCGTCGCCTAGAAAACTTAGTGCCACTCCCGACTTTTTCTGCATTTTTCTGGCAAAAGCCATTCCTGCCGCAGGTCCCAATCCTTCTGCGATAATACCACTCGAACTGAAGTTCACTCGCCTATCATAAAGGTGCATGTGACCACCTCGACCTCCCGAAAGTCCTGCCTTTTTACCGAATAACTCAGCAGACATCTCTCTTAAATCAACGCCTCTAGCAACTGCTATATGATGCGGTCGGTGCCCCGTTGTGATCATGTCTTCATCACTTAAAGCCGCACAAACACCCGCTCCAACCGGCTCTTGACCGTGAGAGGTATGTAATTCGCCTGGCAACGGACCCGCTCCAAACGCAAACACGGGAGTTTTATCAATCCAGTATTGTTCAGTGAGGCGATCATCCCAGAATCGACTTCTCACCATGGTTTCAAACATTGAACGGCGAATGCTGTTAGGCAAAGACATATAAATCCTCTCTAAAACCAAGTTAAATCGCGTCTCATCACTAGAAAAATGCTGGTCGCGTTATTTTTATAACACTGATGACTATTAAGAGTACACACAGTGGGGAGCAAAACTTATCTGAAATTCTGCTCTCAGTTGAGGATGCTATTAAGAGTCTAACGCTTTGTCAATAAGTGTTTTTGTGTTGTCTATGCGCAATAAAAGCTGCATTTATAATAAAAACTTATGCTGGAATTAATGCCCGAAACACGACTTTATTATGAAACAGTCAGGAATGGAAACCAGTATTACGACCTGGTTATCTTTTCCAACATCTGTTTTACCCTTAACAGCTATAATGAGACCGAAGCACTAATCAAAAACCCTCAACCCCATCATCGAGTTGCACGCCAAACGAATTCAAGGCCATCGAAACCATGTGATACTGCCCAACAGTGAACACCAAATCCATCATTTGTTGCTCTGTATATTGCTTGGAAAGCACTTCCCATGTGTGATCACTAACAAAGCTATTCTCGTGAAGCTCATCGGCTGCATCTAGAAGGGCACGTTCGATATCGCTCCAACCTTCAGCTTGCGAGCCAATCTTAATCCATTCAATCTCCTCGTCACTGAGCCCCTCGTTTTTTGCAAAGATCTTATGCTGACCCCACTCATACTCTGAGTCACATAACCAACCCACTCGAAGAATTAATATTTCTCTATGTCGACCATCAAGCTTGGAACTATCACCCATAACATGATAAGCCCAGACATTAAATTTTTCAGCAGCCTCTATGTGTCGCGCTAGTGTAGCCGAAATATTATAAAAGGGCGCCTTTCCTTTTATTGGTTCGAGGTAACGTCTCTGTGCAACTGTCCATTCACTCTCTGGGACGGGGTTTATTCGCGCGCGTGCTAATTTCATAACACTACTCCTACCTTTGTCATTAACATGATCAGTTATAAGTTCCCTCCAAAGCAAATAACCTTTGCCCGTCAGGTGCAATTCATCATTACTGAATTCAGGAGCTATTGCTTCCCCTTCAGCATCTAAAAAATGAGGGTAGAGATTTATCCACGTGACTTCGCTCGGCAAGGACTCCTGCAACTTTTTATTAAGTGATTCTATTTTTTCACGATATTCTATATCTCTTGGCAGTATACTTTGAATAAATACCTCTGTTTCCGATGAAACTGCTGCTAGTTGTCGGCTAGTCTCCAATATATTTTTTATGCTCTCATCCTCCGAAAACTCTAAGGACAGGTCATTCGTGCCGATCATCAAAAAAACTTTTGATGGCTGCCTTAGGCCTATTGCATCTATGCGCCCTAATAATCCTTCGGTGGTATCCCCATCGATACCAAAATTATGTGTTTGGCTTTTAGGAAAAAGTTCAGACCAAGGACCCGCATAAGTTATAGAATCCCCTGCAAAAACTATACCCCTTGATTGCTCAGACAATGCATCAAAAAGAGTCAACCTGCGGTCGTACTCATTGCTAACTCTCCAATAGGAAGAATAGAAACTGTTAAATCCACCAGCACAATGCGTTATTAATAAAACAACAAAAACGATACAAAAAATACATGATCCCAATATTGTCATTCTCATGATAATTGAAAGACCCTCATCTCATAGAAGTTCCGATGTTTTCTAGTCTAACAAGACGCATTAAGAAAAGAGACCTAAGTGACTCTTAAATCTCTAAGGGACTGAATGCTTCAAATTGCGTTCCGGACAGAAGGTGATTTTTAAGACAATAAACATTGTGAGATCGAGAGTGTTGCGACTGATAATAACTTGCGAGGCTTTAAACAGGCATTATCGAGAAAACCTTTCCCCTTGTATGCTTGGACTCATCAAAAGAAGGAACCTTTTCTATCTTCTAGAAAACGTCCTCATTGGAGGATTCGTTTTGATTTTTCTTATATTCACATGCATCTTCAGATGACAATTATTCCGCTCTTAGGTAACACCGCTCACGATTGCATCCATAAAGCCGATTTTAGATTGGAGCGTGTCTGTTTGACGGAATCCAATCTCTCCAATAACTCCTGAATTTTTTTCTCCTCATAATCAGCATTCCTAATGATAGGGGTCTCGTTGTACACTTGCTTTACCAACCAATCAGTGCAATCTCTCTCTTCCTAACACTCTAATCTCCCTCCAGTTCGCTGATTACAAACCATCAATGTGCGATCATAAGAACCCATACCTGAGAACTGTTCCATTCCATCGCAGCTGCACATCCAGATAGCTCCAAGGCAAGAAAATTATCAGAAACTTTTGAATTCTCAAATTCATAGGTCTTAGAGCTCAAGCGAGGCTTATCTCTCAAGTATTTTTCAAAGACGGGCTCTATTGGGTTAATCACGGCAAAATTAGAACACAAAATTATTACAATTTAACTACTTCACCCGAACTGGGTAAAAAAAAGCGGTTTCTCCTGATATTACTCGCCTAGAGGTCATCCCAGCTCAGTCTTAAAAGTGCTAGATAGACCGCAAGCGCACTCACGATTAGACCAAACCAGTTTTCTTACCCTAAAGAAATCACCAGAGCCGGGGCGTTTGTTCCAGCAATGGCTTCCTTCGTCCTAATGAGCAGTCGTGGAGACGTGCTCGAAATCCGCATAAGCCCTCATCGAAAACCCAGGCGGGAGCTTTTTTAAAACTTTATTTTTCTTCAACCGTTCTTGCTTACGCCGTTCTTTTACTTCCGAGTCGAATGATTTCTGCTTTTGTCTGCGACAAGTAACAAAACTATCGAAATCTTCATCAATCAGTTCACATTCAAGCCCAAAAAAAGTATTGTCGTCCCTCTGAATGGGGACTCTAAAGTTGTGATACAAGAATTACCTGAACTGATACATACCGTTGATGTTCAAAATGAACTTGGTGAAGGAGTTGTTTGGAATGAAGCGACGTCGACGATCTGGTGGACTGATATTGAGAGGTCAACTTTATTTGAGTACCATCTGGCATCAGATAGACTCAAGACTTGGGATACGCCGCATCGCGTTGGGTGTTTTGGATTCGTCGAAAATGACCATAGGTTAATCGTAGCTTTTGACTGTGGGATCGCTTTTTTTGATTTATCCACCGGAGCTGTGCAGTGGCTTTACGGTCCAGATATCTTAGCCTATGGCTTGCGATTCAATGACGGAAAGATTGACCCATTTGGAGTATTTTGGGCAGGCACGATGGTGGAAAAGCCTGAAGTAGCCAAAGTTTTTGGCTCCTTATATTGCATCGATTCCCAAAATACTTTAACTGAGCACATAAGTAACATAACAACCTCTAACGGACTTTGTTGGAGCCCCGACGGTTCAATTTTGTACCACGCAGATTCCCCGCGGCAGACGATCTGGAGATATCGGTATGATCCAGAGAAAAATACCATTACCGACAAGGAAACCTTCGCTAAAACTGGAGAGGGCATGTTTCCGGATGGGTCGACGGTGGACTGTGATGGAGGCGTGTGGAATGCGCATTGGGGTGGTGCGCAGATCGCAAGATACCGTCATGATGGAGAAAAAAGCCTTGTTTTAGAGGTACCTGTCGATCTACCTTCGTGTGTCGCGTTTGGTGGCGATGATCTAAACCTGCTGTTGGTAACCACAGCCCGCTTAAGTTTAAGTGACTCGCGTCTTAAAAAGCGTCCCAAGTCAGGCAGTTTATTGATTTACAGAACAAATTTTCAAGGGTTACCAGCCAGTCGTTTTAAGCTTCAGAAATAGGTCGAGGAAGAAGACAGTGCCAAGTGGTAAAGCATTACGCGGTCTTTCAGATATTTTTTCGCACAATGATGCTATGTTACTCTAATTTGGTGCCCAAGGCCGGACTTGAACCGGCACGGCTTGCGCCACTACCCCCTCAAGATAGCGTGTCTACCAATTCCACCACTTGGGCCACACATTAGTTATTCTCCGGGTAGATCCATTAAATCATTATCAGCTTCCCGGGCACCTTCGGAGATGGGTATATCTGGATCAAAGATGGCTTTTGCAGTATCTTCTTCCGACTCTGCCAAAAACTCGTCATCAACAATAGAACTATTTTTGGCTACCAACGCCAGACTGATGCTCGTGGCAAAAAAAACGGCCGCCAGCAAAGCTGTAGATTTGCTGAAAAAGTTCCAGCTTCCACCACTGCCAAAGACCGTCTGAGAGGCTCCAGCACCGAAAGATGCTCCTGCTTCAGCTCCCTTGCCTTGTTGCAATAAAATAAGTCCAATCAAAGCAACTGCAACGATGAAATGAAAGATTAAAATATAGTTTGTCATTATAGTCGTTCTGCCATTTTAATAATCCGCAAAAACTCCTCAGCCTGCAAGGAGGCTCCTCCCACTAATCCACCATCTATGTCTTTTTCAGCAAACATGGCTGCTGAATTTTGGCTATTCAAACTCCCGCCATAAACTATTCTTGTTTTAGCACCCTCGTCCCCCAAGCAAGAACGAATCGTTTCATGCACACTCTGCACCTTCGAGGGAAGAGCTGCACGCCCAGTACCTATCGACCAAAGAGGTTCATAGGCTATGATACCCGAACAAAGCCCTCCAAGTCCTACTGTTTCTCTTACCGATGATAACTGCCTGACGACAACTTCTTCAGTTTCTCCCGAATTGTGCTGCTCGAGAGACTCCCCGACGCACAATATCGGTGTCAAACCAACATCCAACGCTGCTGCATACTTTTTGGCCACCAAAGCGTCAGTTTCACCATGCAAGGATCTTCGCTCCGAGTGACCCACTATCACATGACTGCAGCCTATATCGAGAAGCATTTCACAACTAATCTCACCTGTATTTGCGCCAGATTCTGCAACTGAACAATTCTGGCCTCCAGTTTTTATGTCAAATTTTTGCACTATCCGCGCGACAGCGGAAATATGGAGGAATGGAGGGAAAATAATTACCTCAGTGTTTCTATTTTGTGTATTACCCGAAGCCAATTTTTCGGCCAGATGCTCCGCATCATTTAGCAACCCGTTCATCTTCCAATTTCCAGCTACTAACATTTTCCCTACCTACGCTACTCTAGGTCCGTAGCCAACTACATTATGTTCCCAACATGGAATGTGTAATTGAACGGGTCGCGGATGCTACCGCACGTTAACTAATTATTCAACCATCAAAAGGTGCTGTCATGCGATGCAGTGGCGAACAACTTCTGCTATATCATCGGCAAGGCTACTCACCAGAATGTGATCATTACCCTCTACCATAACCCTGACAATGGGTTCAGTGCCTGAGGGTCGCAGGAGAATACGGCCTTTTCCATTCAATTTTTTTTCTGCTCGGGCGATTGCCCTCTGAACAGGCTTATCTTGAGTCAGATCTTTATCCTTTTTCCGAGGCACATTTACAATTCGCTGCGGAAACTTTGACATCGCTTTTTTTGCTTTATGCAATTCAACTTCTTGCTCTTCGAGGGCACGAATCACTTGAAGAGCCCCAATAATACCATCGCCGGTTGTGTTTATATCGCTACAAAGAAGATGCCCTGATGCTTCCCCTCCCAGACTCCAACCATTTTTAAGCAAAGCCTCAACAACATACCGGTCTCCGACTTTTGTGCGCTCAAATGGGATTTTTAAATTCGAAAGAGCATGCTCCAAACCAACATTTGTCATTAGAGTGCCTGCTACTCCATTGCATGAACCCAAGGTTTTTTTTCGAAAGAACGCGAGTATAAAGATCAACTCATCCCCGTCAACAATTTCTCCTTTATGATCGACCATCATAACTCGATCGCCGTCGCCGTCGAAGGCTATCCCAAGATCAGCTCGATGCTCGCGCACCGCTTTCTGTAGTTGAGAGAGATGCATGGACCCACACCCATCATTGATATTAAAACCATCTGGATCAGCGCCAATTGTAAAAACCTCCGCTCCCAGTTCACCAAAAACTTTTGGAGCGACACCATATGTCGCGCCATTAGCGCAGTCTAAAACGAGTCTAAGTCCACCAAGACCGAAGCCATTGGGAAGACTGGCCTTACAAAATTCAACGTAGCGACCAGCAGCATCTGTTATTCTACTTGCTTTACCAAGATGCTCAGAGCTGTTGGTATGTATCGGATTAGTCAGTAAATTTTCGATCTCTCCCTCTATGGTATCCGGCAATTTGAACCCGTTGGATCCAAAAAACTTGATGCCATTGTCGTGGTAGGGGTTATGAGAGGCGCTAATAACAATACCGGCGGACGCGCGAAAAGCCCGCGTCAAGTAAGCCACCGCCGGAGTGGGCATTGGGCCAAGCATACCAACATCAACACCAGCGGCTATCAAACCAGCCTCTAGAGCGGATTCAAACATGTATCCAGATACTCGGGTATCTTTGCCAATTAATACATGCTTTTTACCCTCGCAACTTCGAGTCAAAACTTGCCCAGCTGCCCATCCCAACTTGAGCACAAAATCGGCCGTTATCGGGTACTCACCCACTCGACCTCGTATGCCATCAGTACCAAATATTTTTTCTGCCATTTATTGTATCGCTTTATGTATCTGAGAGCTTTTCAGTATAGCTCAATAGCCTCAATGCCTGCTTAGTCTCTTTAACATCGTGCACCCGCAGAACAGATGCCCCAGCTTGCGCAGCCAATAAAGCCATGGTAACACTTCCAATCAGCCTTTGGTCAGGCGCTTCATTCAAAAGTTCACCAATAAAGCGTTTCCTAGAAACTCCAATCAGCACAGGTACATTAGTCTCAACAAATTGGTCAATGGATTTAAAAAGACATAGGTTATGCTCAGTCGTTTTACCGAAACCGAATCCTGGGTCAATCAAGATTTTGTGTGAGGGTATGCCTGCGAGCAAACAACGATTCCGCTGCGCAAGAAGAAAGCTCTTCACTTCAGCGACAACATTCTTATAGGTAGGCGCTACTTGCATCGAAGCTGGTTCGTTCTGCATATGCACTAGGCAGACCGGAAGATTTGTCTTAGCTACAGCCTCTAAAGCTCCCGGTCGTCTTAAAGCCCGAACGTCATTAATAAGGCTTGCTCCAGCAGAAGCAGCTTCACGGATGACTTCTGAGGAGCTAGTATCAACGGAAATAGGCGTGTCAAATCTCGCTGTTAGTGCTTCCACTACGGGTACAACCCGATTTAATTCCTCCTCAACCCCTATCTCGAACGCACCAGGGCGGGTAGACTCGCCGCCAACATCTATTATCCCTGCCCCAGCTTCAACCATGTGGTGAGCCTTGAACAGAGTCTTATCGAGGTCTAGGCGTGTGGTGTATAACTCTCCCCCATCTGAAAAAGAGTCTGGCGTAATGTTTATTATGCCCATCACGGTGGGAGAAGCAGCACCATATGGTAGAAATTTCCCTATGTCACACCTTCCTGCAACTCACCCAGTTGTCTAAACGTTGATTTTGGTACGCTAAGTTCCTCGAACCGGGTCTCCCATAGGTCCAGAGTCCTCTTCCTCCCCCATTACTGATGTTCCGCCACCGGCGTTTGGCTGATCGTCGAGATCGTTGTCATCCCAAGTTCGTGGAGGCCGCACAGGGACGCGTTTCATGAGGTCATCGACCTGGTCTGCATCAATAGTTTCGTAGTCCATTAATGCATCTTTCATTGACTCTAGTACATCTCTATATTCCTCTAACAATTCCTTTGCTTTAACAAACGCACTATCTAGAATTGCCCGAACCTCTTTATCTATTTCTCTTGATGTGTCCTCTGAGTAATGGGTGTTGCCCCCGCCTGGCGCTTGAGCTTCGTCCTCTCCGTAGAGAACCGGGCCCATTTTTTCCGTCAAACCCCATTTTGTCACCATGTTTCTGGCCATCTGCGTCGCTCGCTCAATGTCATTTTGGGCACCTGTAGTAACACCTTCGGGTCCGCCAATCAATTCCTCTGCGATTCGCCCGCCAAACAAGCTGCAAAGCTGGCTAAACAGTTGTCGACGGCTCATACTATACCGATCCTCTTCTGGCAAATATTGCGTGACACCCAAAGCCCTGCCGCGAGGTATGATCG
The DNA here is from genome assembly GCA_002591625.1 of Porticoccaceae bacterium. Taxonomy (GTDB): domain Bacteria; phylum Pseudomonadota; class Gammaproteobacteria; order Pseudomonadales; family Porticoccaceae; genus TMED48. Next base: position 8,685 of record PCDB01000065.1, on the reverse strand, counting down.
TGACTTTATGCACTGGATCATGCTCGGGCATCAGTCGGCCTACTATGGCATGCCCTGCCTCGTGGTATGCGGTAGTAAGCTTCTCCTTTTCAGACATAACCATTGACCTACGTTCCGCTCCCATCATAATCTTGTCGCGGGCTTTTTCGAATTCCTCCATGGACACTACACGCCTATCTCCCCTGGCTGCAAAGAGCGCTGCCTCATTAACAAGGTTAGCTAAATCAGCACCAGAGAACCCAGGCGTACCTCGCGCCAAAACGCTAAGCTCTACCATTTCATCAATGGGTACTTTCCTGGAATGAACCTTCAAAATTTGCTCGCGCCCTCGAATGTCTGGCAAGCCAACATATACTTGCCTATCAAAGCGCCCCGGGCGCAGCAAAGCCTTGTCTAAAACATCAGGCCGATTTGTGGCAGCAATAACTATAACGCCCTCAGTGCCCTCAAAACCATCCATTTCAACAAGCAGTTGATTTAGCGTTTGTTCTCGCTCGTCATTACCTCCACCATACCCACCGCCTCTGTGTCGGCCGACAGCATCAATTTCGTCGATGAAAATAATACAGGGAGCTTGACGTTTCGCCTGTTCAAACATATCTCTCACTCTAGAGGCACCAACACCCACGAACATTTCCACAAAATCCGAACCGGAAATCGAGAAAAACGGCACCTTCGCTTCACCAGCGATTGCTTTAGCAAGCAATGTTTTTCCTGTTCCTGGAGGACCCACCATTAAAACACCCTTCGGAATCCGACCTCCCAGTCTCTGAAATTTGGTTGGATCGCTGAGAAATTCGACTAGTTCGCTGACGTCCTCTTTAGCCTCGTCCACACCAGCAACGTCTGAAAAAGTTGTATCAATCTGATCCCCTGTTAGAAGCTTCGCTTTACTCTTCCCGAAACTCATCGGACCGCCTTTTCCTCCACCACCCGATTGCATCTGGCGCATAAAAAACATGAAAATACCCAGAATAAGCAATATCGGGAACGCGGCTACCAACAACTGCGAGATCAGACTCGGGCTCTCGGGTTCTTTCCCTATGACCTTTACATTGTGATTAATAAGGTCTGCCATTAGATCGGGATCCTGAACGTTCGGCCTAACGGTTCGGAAGCTCGTGCCATCTCTTCGCTCCCCCTCTATAATCAGGCCCTCAATTGTTACTTGCGATACGCGGTCATTTTGCACCTCAACAACAAAATCAGAGTAACCGAGGTTATTGTCCTCGGGAATGGGAGCGAAACTGTTAAAAACCGACAGTAACACTGCGGCTAATATCAACCATACAACTAAATTCTTAGCTAGATCATTCATGCAATCATCTCCCGTGATCGACAAAACCTGTTGCCACAGCGTACATTTCTCTGGAGCGAGATCGAGAGGCCTTCGGTTTTTTAATTTTAACCGCATTAAACACTCTTCTGAGGTTCAGCACAAACTCGTCAAATCCACTACCTTGAAAAATTTTGACGATCAGAGTCCCCCCTGGCCTCAATACTCTTCGGCTGAAATAAAGCGCTTGATCAGCCAAATGTAGACTTTGAGGCTGATCAATTTCTTTCACCCCCGTAAGATTGGGGGACATGTCAGACATAACAACGTCTACGCTTCCACCTGATGCCGCAATAAGGCTGTTGAAGACGGATTGTTCGTTAAAATCACCCAAAATCACTTTTACCCCGTCAATCCTATCGAAGTCAATAACGTCTGACGCCAACACATAACCCTCTGGCCCGACAGCCCGAGCCGCGACCTGAGACCACCCCCCCGGCGCCGCGCCAAGATCTACTACTGCCATTCCTCTTTCCAAGAGACCCAATCTATCTATAAGTTCAGCAAGCTTGTAACTGGATCTAGATCTAAGCCGGTCACTTTTTGATTTTTTCACGAATGGGTCGCTTATGTGTTGCCTTACCCAAGCACGACTTTTTTTTTTCGACATCACAACCGCCCAGTCCACCTCTCACTGAAAATTTTCTCCTACGCACCCGAGATGGTATGCGATATGGACTAAAGACGGCACGAGGCTAAATTTCTTAAGCATCCGATAATCAAGGCCCTTATCGAAAGATATATAAGTGCTATCATCAGGGCCGTCTTACAGCTTATCATACGAACTATAACTGTTATTTGGTTTCTAAAAATGCGCATCCACCAGTTTTCGAATCTGGCTACCTCATTTATGATTGGTTTGTTAGTAGCCTTGGTAATGCTCGCTATTTTTCCTCAACTGAGGAATTCGCATCAAAATCCGTCTGAAACACAACACTCGAATTTTTCGCATCCAACGCTACCTGCCGCAATATCATACTCAAAAGCGGTATCCAAAGCAGCACCTTCGGTAGTAAATATCTATACTAGGGGTGTGAAAATTTTAGATGAACAGAAGCGATGGGACCCCCAATTTGGCACCTTCACAATAGTTAAAAAGAAACCCTACGAGGCTCTTGGATCCGGCGTAATCATGCGAAAGGACGGGGTCATTTTAACAAACCATCATCTCTTGGAAGGAGCGGGAAATGTTGCCGTTATGCTCAATGATGGTCGCGAGGCCCCAGTGAGCCTTATTGGGATTGATGTAGAAACAGATCTGGCAGTTCTGAAACTTGATATGCAGGAAGTAAAACCCATCGGGATAGCAGCCTCTGAAAATGCCATGATAGGTGATGTTGTTCTTGCGATTGGCAACCCGCATGGTGTCGGTCAAACAGTTACACATGGCATTATCAGCGCTAAGGGAGTTACTGATGTAAACTCTATAAATCCTCTTCAAAGCTATCTGCAAACTGACGCAGCAATCAACAAAGGAAACTCTGGTGGCGCACTTATAGATCATCGGGGTAACTTACTAGGAATCAACACGTTCATAGATCGCAAACTTGGGTCAGTCAGCTTTGCAATTCCTTCTGAGCGAGCCTTACAAACGATGGAGGAAATTCTGGCGGGGCGCGGTTGGCTTGGTTTCAATGCAATAAGTATAACGATGGAGATGGCAAAGCAACAAAACATACCAGTCGGACTCCTAATTCGAGCAGTTTCTCCTGGTGGCCCTGCTGAGAGGAGCAAACTAATGCCTGGTGACATTATTACTGCCCTAGATGACGCCCCAATCGCCGATCCACAAACCAGCATGACACAGATAGCCAAGTCTCAACCGGGAACTCCCATAAAATTAAAAGTCTGGCGTCAAGGGCGATTATTGAGGATAACTGCCAAGGTGGGAACAAGGCCTAGATAAATAGGAGAACAAGTTAAACCGACTTGACGATGCTGCTCAAACACTGAGTGAGGGCTCTATTTTGGGCATTGTTTCCAACCGTAATTCGAATATACGAGTCGATTCTTGGTCGATCAAAATGTCTCACTAAAATATCATTCGCGCGCAAACGCTCATACAAAGAATTAGCGCTGACTTTTGGGTGCGTAACCAAGAGAAAATTCGCCATAGATGGCACAACCTCAAAACCCAAAGTTTTGAGTTCACCAGTAAGATCTAGCCTCGAAACGACAACCTTTTTAATAGTGTTCTCAAAATAGGTGTTGTCTTTAAAGGACGCGACTGCAGCCGCCGCCTGAATCCGGCTCAATGGGTAGGAATTAAAACTATTTTTGACTCGGTTCAAACCATTTATAAGACTGCTTGAACCCATCGCATAACCAATTCGCAATCCAGCCAATGAACGAGATTTAGATAGCGTATGAACAACAAGCAGATTGTCGTAATTAGGGATCAATGCGGCGCAGCTAGCACCCCCAAAATCGACATAAGCCTCATCAACCACGACCACCGAATTAGTGACCTCGCGAAGTAAGTTCTCGATGTTATTGAGATCTAGAAAGCGACCAGTGGGAGCATTCGGGTTAGGGAAAATGATCCCTCCATTAGGTCGGCAGTACTGTTCAAGCTGAAGATAGAAATTTTCCGCTAACGGTATTTGATGGTAAGAAATATCATACAACCTACAAAAAACAGGATAGAAACTGTAAGTAATATCGGGAAACAAAACAGGCTGCGTCTTTCTAAACAAGCCGTTAAAGGCGTGCGCTAGCACCTCATCAGAGCCGTTACCTACAAATATTTGATCCGGGGACAGTTCATAATAATCAGCAATTGTGTTCTTCAGTTCTTTTGAATCAGGGCAAGGATAGAGCCGCAATTGCTGATTTGCACAATCAGTTATTGCTTTTAAAGATTTTGGAGATGGGCCATAAGGGTTTTCATTAGTATTTAGCTTAATTACTGCCGGATCCAACGGTTGCTCCCCAGGGATATAGGGTTCTAAACCGTTGACAAAATCACTCCAATACCTACTCATAAATTTCGCCGTCAGTTGTCACTTGTCTTGCTCAATACGCAATTCGGCAGCGCGAGCATGCGCTGCAAGCGATTCGCTCTTTGCTAAAACAGAAGCGATTTGTCCAAGGTCTGAAGCTCCCCTAGTTGAACAGTGAATTATGGAACTGCGCTTTTGAAAATCATAAACTCCCAGTGGAGAAGAAAATCTCGCTGTGGCGGAGGTCGGTAAAACATGATTTGGCCCCGCGCAATAATCTCCTAAGACCTCCGATGTGTGACGCCCCATAAATATAGCACCAGCATTTCTTATTCGAGGAAGCCATTCCTTGGGGTTTTCTACTGATAATTCGAGATGTTCAGGAGCCAACAGATTGCTCAAGTTAACGGCTTCAGAATCGTCTTTAACCCTGATCAAAGCACCTCGGGTTCTTAGCGCCTTACAAATGGTTTCTCTGCGCTCCATGTCCGGAAGCAGTTTAGTCATACTCAGATGAACAGCGGAAAGGAAATCATCATCCCAAGCCAAGAGTATAGACTGTGCATCTTCATCATGTTCAGCTTGAGAGAATAAATCCATTGCAATCCAGTCTGGGTCGGTCCTGCCATCGCAAATTATCAATATCTCGCTCGGGCCCGCAACCATATCCAATCCCACAGTACCGAAAACTTTGCGCTTCGCAGTAGCAACATAAGAATTACCCGGGCCAACAATTTTATCGACCTTGGGGACGAGATCAGTCCCATACGCCAACGCTGCAATAGCTTGGGCACCTCCAATAGTGAAGACTTTATCAATTTCAGCAATTGCTGCGGCTGCCAGAACTGAAGGATTGAGAACTCCTTGGGGGGCAGGAACAGCCATTATAACTTCGTCAACCCCGGCAACACGGGCAGGCAGGGCATTCATGAGCACAGTTGATGGATAACTCGCCTTACCGCCAGGTACATAAATACCAATCCGTTCAATTGCAGTAATTTTTTGACCGAGAGACGTTCCATTGGCCTCGGTAAATTGCCAGGATTTTTCCAACTGATGCTTATGGTAGTCACTAATTCGCATCGCGGCCTTTTCAAGTGAGGTTCGGAGATCATCATCCAATGCGTCTAGAGCTATGTCCAACTGATCCTGATGCACTATAAGTTGTTCTGCATACTTGCACGTTCGGCTATCATACCGATTGGTGTAATCGAGCAATGCTAAATCACCCCTTTTTCTCACCTCGAAAATAATTTCATCTACTACGGACTCGACCTCAACGTCAGACACAGATTGCCAAGCCGTTAGGTGATCGAGTTTCGAAGTGAAATTTCGATCGGTAGAGTTCAATAAATTTATCTCACAAAGCTTCATTTAAACTTTACAAAGCTCCTCTTAATCGATCTATGATGGCCTGAATAACCTCGAATTTGGTCTTCATAGCTGTTTTGTTTACTATTAGACGGGCACTTACATTTGCTATTAATTCTTTGGTCACCAATCCGTGGGCTTTCAGTGTATTACCAGTGTCAACAATATCAACTATTTCATCTGCAAGTCCTAAGACAGGAGCGAGCTCCATAGCACCATAGAGCTTGATAAATTCCGCCTGCCGTCCTTTCTGAGCATAATACTTCCGTGCTACGTTAATATATTTCGTCGCTACTATGATACGGCCTTCTCCGATTCCTGTATCTTTTGATGAGGCCGTCATTAGACGGCACCGAGCCATATCTAAGTCAAGAGATTCGTAGTAACCGCCGCCCGCATCCTCCAACAAAATATCTTTACCCGCTATGCCCATGTCCGCAGCTCCGAACTGCACATAAGTTGGCACGTCCACTCCACGCAGGATGAGCAATCTAAAATTTTCAATGTTGGTTTGGAAAACAAGTTTTCTACTGCCTGCGATATCTTGGGATGGCCTTATCCCCGACGTCTCAAGCAGTGGAAGCACCTCCTTAAGAATGCGACCTTTAGTCAATGCCAATGTAATCTGCGTCATAAATTTGATTCTCAGTTCATTGATCAATACGTCTTATTTTAGCGCCTAGCAAGCACAATTTTTCTTCAATACGCTCGTAGCCCCGATCGATATGATAAATCTCTTCCACCAAAGTCTCACCTTCTGCCACCAATGCAGCGATTACCAGGCTGGCAGAAGCTCGGAGATCAGACGCCATCACTCTCGCACCTTTTAGTCTCTTCACCCCTGTCACGACGGCGCTGTTTCCAGAAATAGCAATTTTTGCTCCCATACGATTTAGTTCTTGTACCTGCATTAGCCGATTCTCAAAGATAGTCTCTTCTACAATTCCGGTTCCCTCAGCTATTGCATTCACGGCAGTAAGCTGAGCTTGCATATCAGTCGGGAAACCGGGATAAGGCGCAGTTCGAGCATTTACAGATAGCGGCCTCCGGTTTTCCGCATCTAACTCAATCCAATCGTTTCCAAATTTAATTTCTGCTCCAGTTTCACCTAATTTCTTCAAGACCCCCTCAAGAATCCTTGGATCAGTCCGAGATATTTTCATTTTCCCTCTAGTAGCAACTGCGGCCGCCAGATAAGTGCCGACCTCAATTCGATCTGACATCACCTCGAAACATCCCCCATGCATCCTATCCACACCTTCGATTATCACCTTACGGGTGCCAGCACCGCTTATCTTTGCGCCCCACCTATTTAAGCAAGCTGCCAAATCCAAAATTTCCGGTTCCCGAGCCGCATTTTCCAGTACAGTGGTCCCGTAAGCCAGTGCAGCGGCCATCATTAGGTTTTCTGTCGCTCCAACAGAAACGCTACTCAAAACTATCCGGGCACCCACCAAACGGTCTGCGCACGTTGCCCTTATGTAACCATCAGAAATCTCTATTTTTGCTCCCATCGCCTCCAGCCCTCGCAAATGAAGGTCAACAGGCCTGCTTCCAATTGCACAACCTCCCGGAAAAGACACGTCTGCTTGGCCATATCGCGTTAACATTGGGCCCAAAACCAGTATAGAAGCACGCATCTTTCTCACCAATTCATAAGGTGCCGTCAGACTGTTTACGCAACGAGGGTCAACCTCCAAAGTGGCTTCTTCATGGGCTATGACTTTGACGCCAAGAGCAGCCAAAAGCTCTTTAAACGTGATCACATCCTGAAGTTCTGGGAGATTGGAAATGGTGACAGTGCCATCACATAATAGTGCAGCCGCAAGAATGGGGAGCGAGGCATTCTTAGAACCGGACGCCCAGATCTCCCCCTTCAAGGAAGCGCCTCCATGAATTAACAGCTTATTCATCGCACAACTTCAGCGTTAAAAAACTTGTTTCTCGAAGATCAACCCAGAGGGGAATCACAATTAACCTGTTTTTCATCATGCCATTCTTCGGACGTAAAAGTATTCATGGCCACAGCATGAATGTGCCCTTCTGAGATTTGAGTGCTTAGTGCGCGGTAGACCAACTGTTGCCTTTGAACAGGTCTCTTACCCTCAAAAATCTCGCCAATTGCGGTTATGTGGCATCGGCTCCCATTGACTTCAACATAAATCTCACAATCGGGCAGTTTTGCCTTCAGTAGCTTAGTTATCGCTTCTGGTGACATAGAAACCTCTGAATTATTTAAAAAATTAGATCGCCTGATTTGCCCATGCGCTTATGACAAAATCAAGGTCATTAGAGTTTTTCTGCGCTGATTGAAGAAATTGATTGCGCAGCGTCTTTCCAAGGTTGATACCATTGATAGTGACATTTGTAATCATCCATTTGCCCGTTTTCTTTTTTCTCATTGTATAAGACAGCGGGTATATCTTATCAACACCGTGAATCTCTTGTTTGACATAAACTTTGTTTTGACCTTTTTTCAGAGGACTTTGGTCAGCTAAGATAATTTTTTCGTTACTAAAACTCAGCAGCCCTCTGCCATAAGTTTCAATCAATCCATCCCTAAAAGCCCTTGCAAACTCATCTCGTTGTTGGTTTGTCGCTATCTTCCTGTAGGATCCCATGACCATCCTCGCCATGTAAGAAAAATCAACGTGTGGCCTTAAGACTTCTCTAATGGCTGAAAAAAAAGATTTTTCATTTGTTGGATTTGTCTGTCTGTGCGATTTTATCACTTCAATTAACTCAAAGGTCACCTGCTCGACCAGAGAAAAAGGGTCCTCTTGGATTTTCGCTGACGCCAATGCCTCAGAAATCAATAAACCTTGCGTTTGTTTGCTTTGGGCAAACTTGAACTTGAGTTTGATGTCATCCGATGGAAGCTCTGCAATCGCTGTCGCATCATTATTTTGATCCGGCTGAGCATCGCCAAAAGTGGCTGCTAAAGAAAGCATAGCAATGAGTGCGACTCGAACGATTTTCAAATACTTATCTCCTTGCTCAACCAAAAGCGGACTGCGAAATTAATTTTCTTCTTTT
>PCDB01000064.1 GCA_002591625.1 Porticoccaceae bacterium | reverse complement strand
GGCCGTCGCCTCGGCCATTGCGTACGGCATATGACGGCGAATGAGGGGTATGTAGCATTCTACCGGTCTGTGCCGATTACGCTCGCAATGAATGTGCCGCAAAGGAAGTATCTAATCAAATTAATAATCTTGGCGTTAAATCTTTCGTTTATAGAGCGAATATTGCTGATGAGAAGGAATGTGTAAGGATGATTGACGCGGCTATCAAGGATTTTGGACAGATTGACGCCCTCATATGCAATGCCGCAATTGGATCGACTGCGATTAATAGGCCAGCCATTGCCGATGCGACAAATGAACAGTGGGATACCATCCTAGATGTCAATCTTTGGGGACCGATCTATCTTTGCAGGAGCTTGGTTCCGCACCTGCGCAAAGCTAAAAGAAGCGATATAGTTGTGCTGTCTTCCACTGCGTTGCAAACGCTAAAGCCAGGCTCTGGTGTCTACTCGGTGAGTAAGGCGGCTCTTGAAACTATGGCACACACAATGGCTAGAGAAGAAAGAGTTCATGGAATGAGAGTCAATATTGTAGCACCAGGCTTAGTCGACACCGATATGGGTCGAAAAGTTGTAGCGGCAGTCGGCGGGCCATCAGATATTCGCAAGCTGGATGAAGATATGCCATTTGGTTTCGTATGCACTCCAGAGGATATCGCAGCATCAGTGGCACACCTGTGTTCCGAGGATGGTCGTTACATCACAAATCAGCGAATTACGATTGCAGGCGACTAAACTAAAGGCAGGATCAATCGACCCACCTTACGGCTTTTTCAATCAGTTACGCCTCCAAAAGCGGAGAGCAACGCCAGAAAAGAGGTGGTATTATGATATGAGCTAAACTGGACATGTTATACAGCTCGAAATCTCCCCCCCTAGTTTTCAATAAAACATTTAATTTTCTGAGCTATGCCACCGCAATCTATCCGCGGCTTTTCCGTATAACACTTATGTCAGCTCTCTTATTTGCCAACTTAAATCCGCTGAAAAATGGCGTAAGCAGTATGCCATCTATGGGGCATTTCCGTTGACCAAAAAAATACTCCTGAACTTCTCAAGGCAACCGGACTATGCGATTCCCAAAGTTGCCGCCTGAAAGAAGGTTGACGAATGCTTCTGGGGCAGATTCAAGTCCCCTGAATTCATCATTCACACTATTCAAGTCACCTGAATTTAGCCATCTGCTAATTTCTTCGCGAGCCGGCTCATACTCGTTTGAATAGTCAAAAAATAAAAAACCCTGCATATTGATTCTCTTATTCACTAACAACCCCGGGATCCCCTTAGGGCCTGCATTCGGTGAGGATGTGTCATACTGAGAAACAACCCCACAACAAGCAATTCGCCCACCGACATTCATTCGAAATAATGCTGATGTCAAAATGGGTCCGCCCGTATTGTCGAAGTAAAGATCGACCCCCTCGGGAGTTGCGCACTTTAGATCTTTTCTGAAACTATGGTTTTTGTAGTTAACAGCAATATCAAAGCCCAACTCGTCAGTTAACCTCGCACACTTCAAATCATTTCCGCAAACCCCAACGACACGACAGCCGGCAATCTTAGCCATTTGTCCGACAAAATGTCCTACTGAACCGGCAGCAGCAGACACCATAACGGTATCTCCTCTCAATGCTCGACCCACCTTAAGCAAGCCGAAATAAGCCGCCATTCCATTAGCGCCTAAGGGTCCAAGATAATCTATCGGATCCCGATCCGATGGGATTCGGGTGAGAGAGTCGGTTGACAGCGCGGAGTAGGATTGCCAGCCAGTTGCACCGAGCACCCAAACACCCTCTGGAAATTTTTCATCGTTGCTCGATACCACCTCGCCAACGCCAGCACCCCCCATTACCTTCCCGACGGCAGGACCCGTTGTGTAATTAGCACTGCCTTGCAAACCAGCTCGCGCTCCGGCCACTATCGAAATAGCAGCTGTCTTAATTAAAACCTGTCCGGACTCGACATCTGGTAATGGCACGTTGATCTGCCGGAAATGATCTTGACTCAATTTATCCTCTGGTAGAGAGTCGATCACGATTTGTGAATTTTTCATACCCCAACAGCCCTCCATACATCTAAGTGCTTTAAGCCTATCTTTCGACTGAAATTAGACCAACCGAAGCATTCCGCCTATGCAGAACCAAGTTTTGTTCACCCAAAAATACCTGAACTGAATTGGACACTTTGGTAAGCAATTTTATCATCGCAGAGAAAGAGAAAAATACCCATTTGAAGTTTATGCCTTGGGTTTTTAATTCCATGCCTGAGGGCTTGCAACCCCAAATTGAACTGCATTTTCAATAATGTTCATCGAAAATGGGTTTTTTGCCGTAATAATAATGTAACTTATAACAAAGCCTAACAGGCATCGCAAGTGGCTTGAAAGGCACACGTTGTCTTTCAATTACTCGGTAATGCAAGGCAAAGCATACGCTGTGGAAAGATTACGTTTTCGCCGAAAGCATGTTGATTTTTAGTCTTCATTTGTTTTTATAGAGAATTGCGCCCGTTATTAGCATTTTGGAATTTACAAATGGCAGTCCGCGACAAAACTACCCAACTAACATTTTTTTTTGATGGTCTCTGTGGCCTTTGTGACTCCGAGGTAAGGCATTTAAAACGACTCGATGAGAACGCCTCGATCTCGTTCGAGGATATCCATGACACCACTTTTGAAGTTCGTTTCCCATCGATCGATAAAGAGACTGCGAGCAGAGTATTGCATGGCCAATTGGCCTCAGGCGAACTGATTCAAGGATTGGATGTCACATGTCTGGCCTGGACACTTGTTGGAAAAGGCCGCTGGGTAGCTTGGCTTCGGTGGCCTGTCATTAAGAGCATAAGTGACTGCGCCTACAGAGCATTTGCTCTCAATCGAGGGTGGATCTCAAAATTATTTACTAATAGCAAACCGTCCTGCAAGATCGATATTGCCAGTGTGGGAAAAAAAACCGAGTAATTTTCGAATTACTGCATGATCGGAACAAAGTGCGGATCCGCTGGAATTTTTATGCTTCACTAACGAAATAAAACGGGCCCCAGCAAATGCAAATCAATTTTTTTGATCGTAACACTACGCAACTATCCGATGAGTTTCCTGAAAGTATGGTACTCGTAGATTGCGAAACCACCGGCGGAAATGCTACCCGACACAGAATCATAGAAATCGGCTTGGTGGTAGTCGAGAGAGGCAGCATTATAGATCGTTGGCAATCTCTTGTGGATCCTGAAGCAAACTTACCCAGTAACATCTCATCTCTCACTGGAATCGCACCTGAAATGTTACAAGGCGCGCCCAAATTCGCCGACATAGCCAAAAAACTGATGAACCTTTTAAAAGGGCGTATATTCGTAGCTCACAATGCGAGGTTTGATTACGGTTTCTTGAAAAATGAATTTGAGAGAATCGGGCATCGTTTCGTTGCAAAAACCCTATGCTCCGTAAGATTCAGTCGCTTACTGTATCCTCAATTTTCCCGACATGGCCTAAGCCAAATTATCAATCGATTCCAATTAACCGTCGAAAAACGACATCGGGCACTTGATGACGCGATGGCCATCTATCACTTCTTTTTAAAATCGTCAGTTCTTTTCGATAACGGCGAAATCTCTGCGGCATGTGAGAGCATTCTTAAAAAACCCTCCCTTCCTGCACTGTTGCCTATTGACGAAATAGAGAAGCTGCCAAAAAGTTCTGGAGTCTATTATTTTCGGGACGCCGCGGATACTCTACTTTACGTCGGCAAAAGCGTGAATATTAGAAATCGAGTTATGAGTCACTTTGCGCAAGATTTTCGTAATCCCAAGGATCATCGCATTAATCTGCGAATGGCCAGCATAGATTTTGAGAGGACAAACTCTGACTTCAGTGCCCAATTGCTTGAAAGTGAGCATATCAAGTCGATGAACCCAATTTATAATAGACGTTTAAAAAGGACCCAGCACCTTTTTCAATTCAAAATTGAGGGCACGCGATCCGAATATAACAGCGTGAGTATAGAAAAGATCACGGAACAAACCGGAGCGCCAGCTTTCGGCCTGTTCAGGTCCTCCAGACAGGCAAAGAAAATACTGGAGAAACTAGCGAATGAATATTACCTGTGTCATAAGTTTCTTGGGCTTGAGACCTCGCAGAACCATCGAGGCGACCGGCCCTGTTTCCGAGCCCAACTGAAAAGGTGTTTTGGCGCGTGTCAAAATTCAGAAGCTGTCTCGGTTTATAACGAACGATTACGACAAGCATTAGCTAATTATCAGTTCAAGGTCTGGCCATGGCCATCAGCCATCGTAATTGAGGAGGGTTCTTCATGCGATGGTGACTCTTCTCAGTTCCACCTTGTTGACAACTGGCGTTATTTAGCCAAACCAACAAGCATGCTCGAATTGCGCGAATTTGGTTATGCACCAGCAGCAAGCACCTTAGATGCTAATGCGCCATGCCGTCGGATGGAGGGTAAACCTATGGATATTGACACTTACCATATCCTTGTGAAATTTTTATTTGATCCAACGCGTATGCGCCTAAATAAGCTTCGCGTTTGGCCTGTCAGATATGTTGACCAAGCTGATTTAGTAGGAGAATGAGAACTTGTTCACTTACCTGTCCTTTTTTCACTGCAGTCATCAACCTAACTGAGAAAAAATCCGTTATAAAATATTTCAACAACTCAGACAAATAATAGCTTAAATTAGCGCGGCATGAAAAACGTTGATAGTGTTTCAGTTGCAAAATTAAAATAACAAAAAGCAGTGGCCTAGAGAGGAAGCTTTGAGCCCGAAAGTCAACTCAGATCAATCGCGTATTTTCGAAGCTCAGGCAGTGGGATGATATCCAGAGCTTTGATATTGGTTTTGCGAGAAAATATCTTAGGGGCACAACCAGCTTCGAATGCCTCCAGCCACCTCGATGCGCAAAGACACCAAGAATCTCCCTGGACTAGGCCCGGAAACTGATATTCAGGACGAGGTGTAGATAGGTCATTGCCCTGATGTTTCGAAAAAAGGAGAAACTCAGTACTTATTTGAGCACATACCGTGTGAGAACCAGCATCATATTTGCTTGATCTGCAAAACCCGTCTCGAAAAAAACCAGTAATAGGATTGCTACAACATTCCTCTAATGGCTCTCCTAAAAGATTCTTTTCATTACTCACGAGAATACCTCTTAAAGATAAAAATAGAATTGTTTGTCATAAGCTAGGGCCGTTAATTAATCGAACGATGGTACCAAAAGGTTTTACTAGATAGGCTAGGACGGCAAAAATTGGTTATAAAAGCCGAAACTAGGCTTATAATCTATATTACTATAATAATTTATCATATCACAGATAATCAATATGCATTAATGATATTCGTCTGGTTTGAGGAGGAGTCGCGTAAACGCTTAAAAGCGGTTATTTGATAGCAGGCGCTGAAAGCTCATTAACTGACATAAGCGGGGGTGACAGATGGTCAACAAATTCTTGATTCCGGAATGGTCCGTAACTCAAAACGGCATAACAAGTGCATCATTCTTAATGCGATTATACAAGCTCACTGATCATACTGCTGGTCAAGTTGGCTTTGTGCCAAGCATGCAAGATGCAATCGAGGTTAGGAAACAATGGCTCGAAAAGAGACAGGAGGTTAAAGTCGACATAGAATCGGTATATTTACCAGTCGATCTAGATACCTTAGGATCCACGGTGCACTAAATCGGCTACTGACGAAAAGGATAGTTATATGCAGAAGCTTATGCGCAGGACGAGACGGCGCGCCGTAAGGCTGTTTCATGACGATCTCCGGTATCACCGCCGCGACCGCCGCGAAAGAGCATGCTCAAAAAGTGAGGCCTCAATAACTTTGAGCGATCCACTTGGCGCAACAAGTATGGCGTGTTTGAAAGCGCTGGATCCATGAGATTGCGCAATTACCATTGCGCGCGGATGGCAAACATTTCGCAAGTTACCTGCGCGCTGTCGGTCGTTCAGCCCATACACTTGAGACGTTTTACAGCCAACGTAGTAGTCAGCAAAGTCTTTCATCAAAATCAGTGAACCGAATTGGACGCGTTGAGATCTATCAAATTCTTCATTCCTTTATTAGCTTCAGCCGTCTTGACATCATGTGGAGTGCCTAAAGACACAACAGATAAGATTCTTCAAGGCTTCTGGATTGAATCCACTGGTGAATCTCATGCACACGTTTTTGGCAAAACTATCACTTTTAGCTCAATTTTGCGCTCTCACCCGAGACGCTCCTTTAACATCATCCCAAGTAGCATAAACAAGTATATGATTTTAGACGGGAAAAGTAGCTCTATAATACTTAAGGACAATCTACTTTCACTGACTGTTGCAGGAGTTTTCGAGAAAGAAAATAAGACCTTTTTCAGAGCCCCACTTATTTCGTCAGAACAGCTAGACGGCCGTTTTCAGACATATGTGCAATACGATGAATTTCATACGGACTGGTCTGAGATCATCGAACGAGAAAACCACACGGCCACGGTAGACCAGTTGATCCTATATCACCACAATAAGGAATTCCGGAGAGAACGCTTTTCCGAATCGATCATGATCGAGCATGGTTTCATTTTGATTACAGAAAAAACGCAATCTGCTTGGGGTGGTTCCATTATTGACGAGTACTATATAAAATCCTTTGAGGATGGGAATCTCGTTTTATTCAAACCTAGTAACGCGATGCAGTTTCGAGAGATCCGCCACGAACGGTCCGCTAATCCGCAGCATCCCCCGATTCCAGAGGGTTATACCCATCAAATTTTTACCCGATAGAATTTTTGATCAACCCACACACTTGAACTAGTGCTTAAATTCAGAGGATCACATATGTTGGAACCTGAAAAGCTAAGAGATATAGAGGCAGCGGTTTTCAGACGTCTCATAACTCATCTTGATGAAAATAAAGACGCTCAAAATATTGATCTTATGATCCTTGCAGGTTTTTGCCGCAACTGTCTTAGCAAGTGGTACATGGCGGAGGCCGAAAAGCAAGGAGCAGATATCGATATTGAACAGGCACAAGAAGCGGTGTATGGAATGCCGTACAGCAGCTGGAAAGACAAGTATCAAAAACCAGCCACAAAAGAACAATTAAGCGCGATTGCCGCTCGCGGTTAAAAGTGATGGTATGGGTTACTCGACACGAAAAGTCCCATACATTAGAAATTTTGTGTTCGCCCCGAAGGCTGAACTAGCTTGAATATTTTTTCGATCGCAATCACATGTAGCGTGATTGTTTTTATCTTAGTCGGCCTCTATGCAGGTAGAAGCGTAAAAAAATTAGACGACTATTTTGTTGCTGGCCGTCAGGCCCCAACAATTCTTATCGTCGGTACTTTAGTGGCAAGCGTATTTAGCGCATCAATTTTCCTAGGCGAGGCAGGGTTCACTTATGATGGCCAATTGGGCCCCTATATATTAATGCCGGGCATTGCCGTAATCGGATATGTATATGGCGCACTGTTTTTTGGCACGTTTCTGCGGCGCAGCCAGGCGCCAACAGTCGCTGATTTTTTTGGGCAACGATTTGATAGCCATAGAGTTCAGCAGGTTGCCGGGCTAACCATAATTATTGGCCTCGGGGGGTACCTAGTTGTGGTCACTCAAGGTGCAGCCATCCTCCTATCTGAGTTAACCGGATTACATTATTTTGCAGCAATAGTGCTGGCCTGGTTGAGTTATACAGTATTTACGATGTACTCCGGCTCCAAAGGAGTCATTTTAACCGATACACTGATGTTTCTTTTATTTTGCACCGCAACAGTTTTTTTTGTCTACTACGTTGTTGAGGGAATGGGAGGAACCGCACAGGCCGTCGAGGACTTAACTCGCATTAAAAGTAAACATGACATCGCAAGTTGGCATGGAACAATAGGATCCGGCACCGAATGGGAAACACCCATTGATTACCTTATCTGGAGCCTCGTCATGGATATGTCATGGGGCTTTGTTTATGCGGTGGGGCCTTGGCAAGCCAGCCGGCATCTCATGGCACGGGACGAGCATGTGGTAATCCGGGCCGCCATATACGCCTGCTTCGCAGTCGCTCTGATGCAGATTCTAATCTACGGCGTTGGCGGATTGATTAATGTGGCTAACGCCGAGATATCACCGGCTGAGACTGTAATAATTTGGGCAGCTAAAAATCTGGTTCCAGACTTCCTAGGCGCCCTTTTACTAGCTGGCATTATGGCAGCAGCTCTATCTTCCGCATCGACTTTTCTTTCTCTCGTTGGCTTCAGTGTTAGCAATGACTTGCTCTCACGCAAAAAGGAACTAACCGTAGGCTCCTCGAGGCTTGCTATGCTTGCAACCGGTGTCGTTGTCCTTCTCCTCTGCGTTATTTTCCCACCGAATATCTTTTGGCTAATGCTTTTCATTGGCACTGTTTTCGCTTCTAGTTGGGGGCCGGTGGGGTTCATGAGTGTCTGGAGCAAATCAATCACAGCAAAAGCAGCCTTTTGGGGCATTATTGCAGGCTTTTTTGGAAACGTAATTCCAGCAGGTTTTGATTATTTAGGCTTTATTCAGTTACCTAGTTACCTAAATCCAGCAATTCTGGGTGCGGGTTTGAGCGTAACAACTATCATACTCTTGTCCAGAGTAGGCACGGTGACAGAGAGAGAAATTAACTACCGCAAGCATCTACATAGAACCCCGAATGAAGATCATGATCCAAAAAAAGCCAAGGCAACAATGCTTGCCTCAGGCTTTTTGATATTGTATGGCTTGTTGATGCCTCCTCTCCTAATAAAATACTACGTCATCCCTTATCAGACAGGTATGGAGCAATTGTTATCCGACGGCTCAGTGAATTTACTGACGGGGGAGTCAATCTTGGCAATGCTGACCGCGCCAGTTTATATTATCTTGGGACTGATAGTGGGTAAGGTTGTATCGAGTCGATATCAACTTGCAACCAGAAGATGCTGAGAACGTCAGTGTTTTAACCGTTGACACAAAAGCGTCATAAGCAAACGTAATATGAATTGCACAAATAGAAACATTATTAAAATTTATTCTTAAGTCAATAAGCTGTTAGTAAGATATTAGCTTAAATGATGCGTAATATAGGTGTTGGCTGCTAAGCATCTAATGAATTACTGAATTTCCAGTGTTTCCTATTGATGGTGAGGTAAAAAAATGAGAGCGTTCATGATTGCTGTGTTTCTAATTTTCTTGAGTGGCTTTTGGCTCCTTTCCGGCCTGGGTTTACCTGTTTGGTTAGCACCCTAGCGGGCAGCCTCTAAAACTAATGGGTTCACTTTGCTTGTTCCAAGCATTATTGTTTTCAGCAGCCATTGCAAAACGGAATTATGCGATCTTGGAACAGCTACATAAAACAAGCACTTCGACGCGATTTCAAACGATGACATGTGCTCTCTCAGCAGATTTGACGACTTACCAATTGTTCAGCCGCATAACTTCATGCAACGGTCTTCGTGCTGCCGCCTTAAATTTTGTTCCCAGTGTGTAAGCAATCGGGATCATGGCTATTTGAGTAACCTCCTCAACTGGAATCTCCAAGATGCTCCCCACTTCCTGTTCGAACGGCAAATGTAAGGTTGTCCAGCATGTGCCCATACCCCGAGCTCGTGCAGCAAGCATAAAGTTCCAAACCGCTGGGATAATTGAAGCATACATGGTGGCTTGATATTGGACGTTATAAGCAACATCCTCTGAGTCAAGTCGCCCCAGAATACAAGGGATCATCAATGCAGGGATATCCTGAAGATTTTCGGCGAGATAATTAATAGAACGTAAGACTCGGTTTTCTGGGGAGGAGACATCTTTGGATTCCCCTTGCAATAGATCTTTCCTGATGATGAAGAGTTCGTGCCCTTTTTTATACCATTTGGCTATCGCTCTTTTCTTATCGGGGTCAGTTACAACCATAAAACGCCAGTTTTCACCATAAGTACTAGTAGGCGCCTGCAGCGCCAAGTCCATGCACTCCTCAATAATTGCCATTGGCACTGGTTTGGTAAGGTCGAGCCTCTTGCGCACTGAACGGGTTGTTTTTAAAAGCTCGTCTGGCGTAAGATCAATTAATGGCATATTACTTCTCCTCAAGTTTTCTCGGAAATGACATGTTGTCTTGTTAACTAAGAAACCTACGTAACATGCGCGATTTTGGGCTATCAAATTTGTTGCCAAACCTGTTACGAAATTCTGGAGCAAAGCAGGTTTCAGCCCCAAACACGATGGAGATGCACTGCCCAAGCCTAACCAACTGATCTGATGCAGCTCAGAGAAAGTAATAGTGGTGGTGTATCTTTTTAGCTGGATGACGTGTTATGACAAAAAAGTTTAGGTTGCCACACAAAATATGCACTAATTGTGGTCTGAGCTTCGCTTGGCGCAAAAAATGGTCTAGATGCTGGGACGAGGTCACGCATTGTTCAAAACGCTGTAAATCTGAGGCGAAGTCAGCAAGGTTGCAAAACCACTAGTGCCAGAGTATTAAAACAAGTACCGTTCGTCGCTTGAAAGCCCAGGGCCATGTGGTCTGTCGGCAGCCGCCCATGTTCTTAAGCATTACCCCCGTCTATAGGTTTCTAGCAAGTCTCCTCACTTTCATCATGTGACGTTCGAACACATCGGCATTCATGCTTGGGAGCACAGAATAGAATCTCAGGTAATCGGTTTTTAGCCCTCCCAGTTGAAACACTGATTTTTTTATCCTCCGGTAAGGTATATTGTCAAAGAGCGAAAAATTAAAATATGTCGCCATTGGGCCACCATAAGTGATAGAAACAATGCCCAGCTTTCCTTTCATGGCTCCCGCAATCGGGTATCCGTAGTTTTTGAAAAATTTGCTGTCCGGAAAAATAGAACGGTAGTTGAAAAACCATGGCGGGTGCAAAACCCAGTCAATCCAATTTTCGAGGATTGAATTAAGTCTAAGATTATGACAAGAACCTATGAGCAGCATAATGTCGCAGTTGTCTAATCGTTTCTGGTAATCCACAACGAGTTTGGGAACGGGGTTAATTTCACCATTATAAAACGGGAGTTTTTCAGTCTCTTCGAAGAGATTTACTAAATCAACGTCATGCCCACAGGATACTGCCTCTTCGACAAAAGTGTCTCTGATAGCGGCATTGAAAGACGTCGAAGTATTATGATGTCCAAAAACGACAAAAATCTTTTTTGACATTGTTAACGCCTACCCTAGACTGAATTAGAAGAGCTTTATAATCTACTGGCACCAATGCTAAGTCAATCTGGATATAAGCAGCCAAATAGCACGCAGGGAAAATAAGTTTCCAATCACTCCGACTACATAAGTCAGCGCTGCCGCTCGCAGCACAGAACGGCATGCATCGTGGTAATCCGCAGGAACCTTTTCTCTGATAATCGGAAGCGCTCTGTTAAAACTAGCGTCTAATTCGACATCGAGAGTAATGAGATGGATAACTAGCCCGATGATCGCTGAAAGGATTACCAAAATTAAACATATCTTGATCAGCGAATAGGAGCCAGAAGCATATATAGCCGGTAACCCAAGAAATAAAATGGCACTGCCCGCGCGTGATATCCATGCTGTACGCTCTACAATCCGAGTGCGCTGCTCTAGAGGCCTATATTTCTCAGCATGCTGAATGGCGTGACCAATCTCATGGCAAACTACCGAAATAGCAGTGAGACTTTTTCTAGATAACCGCTGTCCCACAATTCGCACCTTGTTTTCTCTCACATCAAAGTGGTCCCCACCGCGTGTCTCTTCGATGCAAACACTCTCCAGCCCATGCTCCCGAAGAACGTCGTGCCCAAACTCGCCAGCCGTAAACGGCATGTCGACCAAGATCTTATCATGCCGATTGAACACGAAGTTTAACCAAATGGTTGGCCCGAATACTAGCAGCAATAGGAAAAGAGCTAACATCATTGTTTTATGTTCAAACCGCGAGTGATTAAGTTTCGGTAATTTTTACGTTCCGAAACCAGTATTTGTTCAAAAGCAGTAAACAGGATTTGCGGCTTCGCCAATACCGGCATGACGAAAAATGTACGGAAACCCATGAGCCCAACGTGTTTTATGTCCATCTTTTTTGAGCCCTTTTATCGTCTATTAATGCTGATACGCTTGAAGCTAAAAAAACTTAGAAATCAAAATACATTATGGAAAAGCACCCACTTCGAAACCAGACCTGGTTGGATCTGCAAGCCTATTCCAAAGTTACTAAATAAAATTATGGACGACCGGTTTTCAGCAAATGAGCCGCACCATGCACATCATTAATTGAAGCCGACGCTCCAAACAAACGCTCCTTCATGGCTCGATATAATTGGCGATTACTACCCAGATGTGCCAATGATTCAGCTTTTTCTATGGCCTTGGGGAGAAGATCCGGAAGATCAACCGCTTCTGATACGATGCCTGCATGAGCAGCGTCAGGGCCCGTCCATCGTCTGGCCAACTGCACTGTTTCAAAAAAAACGTTCGCAGGCAGTTTATGTTTAAATAATGCCAATTCAGGCTCTGGGATCAACATACCAATTTCAATTTCATTAGCGCAGGCAAAGCCCCTATCTTTTCGCATGAACCTAATATCATGACAGAGGGCCAGCATGAAGCCCGCTCCAAAGGCATGGCCATTAATGGCGCAGACGGACGGAATCGATAATGTAATAATATTACCCATCAAAGCCATAAACTCGGGAAGAAAAGCATCCCTATCTGGGCCCTCTGCCTTGGAAATCCAATCAAGATCCAATCCATTAGAGAAAAATTTTGAACTACTTGAGATTGTCACAAGTGCTGCAGCGCCCTGTGAAGCTTCGATTTCGTCGATCGCTTCACTGATGATGCGAACAAATTTGGTGTTCCATCGATTTTCTTCATTATCAAGTGTTAGATAAAAAATATTATTTTTTCTATCAAGATTAATCATATTTCATCCTGTGTACGTCGGCTCTCTACTAGCTAAGCATCGCTGTCCTTATGAGGTGCAAGTGTACTCCAGATTCCCAATCAGTCACTACTATAAGGATTAATTAAAAAGCAGGTCGAATCTTGAAATAATCTTTGAAACCCAATTGAGCGGTTCGGTCCCGAAAAGATCTGATTGTTGATCAGAATATTAAATCCATGAGAAAGAGTAGAGAAATTTTTGTCGAGTGAACTCACCATGCAGTTTGAAATTCAGTGCGACTTGCGGAAAAAATTGGTCAATTTATGTTTTTAATTAAAACACTATTCAGACAATAGACCACTTAATCGTTGCTGTAAGCGATATAGAACTAGCAGAAACTAATTATACTAAATTGTTCGGCATGCCCCCGTTTGGCATGGGACTCACAAAGAGCTAGGAACAGTCAACTCAATATTCAATTTCGAGAACACTTACCTCGAGCTTTTATCAGCGGACGGACAAGGACCAGGATCTGCTTTCGTTAACTAGCTGCTTGAACAGAACGGCGAAGTTTTTCCGGATGGGCATTTGGAACGAAAGATATGGATCAAACAGTGAGGGCTGTACAAACGAAAGCTCATGGTATTCACGAACCATCAATTGGTGAGGGACAAAATGTCCTAGATCACACGACCAGGAAATGGAAGACTCTCTTTTTACCACCCAAACTGAGTAGAAGTCTATTTTCCTTTGTCATTGAACATGTGGAGGGAGAACTTCCTCAACAACCATTGATTGATGAAGCAGCAGTTAATCGGTTAGATCATGTTGTGTTGAAAACTAGTGATGCGAATGGTTTTGTAACTATTTTTAGAGATGTATTAGATATAAGATTAGCACTTGATAAAACAATGGACGGGTCAAAAAGTAGGGTGCTGTTCTTCAGATTAAATAAAACCACGATCGAGGTAATTGAACAGAATAATAATGGATCCGGGGATAAGCTCTGGGGCTTGGCTTGGGCAGTTAAGTCGATTTCTGCAACTCGAGATAGACTCCTTACCGATGGGGTTGAGGTGACATCCATCAAAAGAGATTTGAAAGAGAACACCTTGGTGGCAACTGTTAAATCACACACTCATAAAGTACCCACCTTGATTATAGAACACACAGCTTAAGATCATTTAAACATCATTTTTTTGTTTGGTCGGAGGAGGATTACTTTACGGGCTGCATTTGGTCATAAATCTGTGCGATTTGCAGATTACACTATTTGGTCCTATTGGAGTGATGACACAATTTCATAGTCTTAAATTGATTGGGAGGGAAACAAACATGCATCACAAATATAAAGGACAATGTCATTGTGGAGGCATTCGGTTCTTAATTAACTGTCCCGATCCAGTAGACATCTGGAAATGCAACTGTTCTATATGCGCAATATCAGAATACAAGCACTTATTTATTAAGCATGCAGATTTTGCCTTAATTCAAGGCAGTCAACTGCTCACTCCCTATCAATTTGGGTCGAGAAGCGCAAAACACCTATTCTGTTCACTTTGCGGGATAAAAAGTTTTTACCAACCCAAATCTCACCCTGACTCATATAGTGTAAATTTAAACTGCTTGTCGAATCCCCCAAAAGTGAAAACAGTCACATACTTTGACGGGAAAAATTTCGATGAGAGCCTAGCAAGCTTGATGAACTCCGATTATCTAATGCCCAATTTCTGATCACTCTTTTTTTGAGTAAGCGGGGCCTCTAGCACATCTCAATAACAAATAAAAAATAAAATGTTCGCTTCCTTTTACAAGGGGATATATGCTCACCGATTTCTTTTTAAGGGGGAATCGGGACCTTTTCTGATCGCTCGTTAATTTCACTCGCTCAGGCCAAACAGTAAATTGTCCCAACCGATCTAAAACGGCGAATAATTCGCCATTTGATTCAGCGAAGAGAATATCTTTGATAATTTTAATCATAAAAAGGGAGGAGGGACAGGCGCAACAGTCCAATTCCAAGCTCATTTTAGTATCCTCAAATTTGCTCTATTAGGTGGTAGTAAAATCGGATCATATTGAAATAATTATCCACAGATATGCGCTCATTTATTCCATGGATTCGACTAACATCTTGGCTATCAATTTGGATAGGATTGAATCGATAGACATTCTCTGAAATACGTTCATAGTGTCTCCCGTCTGTTCCCCCCATCAACATATATGGAGCGGTTAGAACGGATTTGTCATTATCATTAAACACCTCAACAATTGTCTTCTCGATCAGATTAAAACCGTATGCGGTGTGATCTGAAATCTCAGATGG
>PCDB01000063.1 GCA_002591625.1 Porticoccaceae bacterium | reverse complement strand
TAATATCAGACTCCGTGATACCCCCTATGCCCGATGCAACGATATCTACCGCAACTTCGTCAGTCGCGAAGTCGTTAAGCGCACCGGTAAGGGCTTCAAGTGATCCTCGAACATCAGTCTTAACTACTACTCTCAAATTATGTGCTGCGTTCTCCAAGACATCAGAAAACATATTCTCCAATTTTATTGCTTGTTGCCTAATATTGCGCTCGGCTTTAGCCCGATCGTGTCTTACCTCAGCAATTTCCTTTGCTTTTCGCTCATCTGAAACGACAAAGAATTCATCCCCCGCATTTGGGGCATCGTCCAAACCCAAAATCTCGAGTGGTATAGATGGGCCAGCCTCAGAAATGGATTGTTTAGCCTCGTTGGTCATTGCGCGAATCTTGCCAACGGTCTCTCCAGCCAGCATAAAATCGCCCTTACATAGATTACCTTGCTGGACCAAAGCGGTAGCAATCACCCCTCGACTTTTGTCAATGCGAGATTCAACTATCACGCCACTCGCAGGCCCATCATAAACCGCAGTCAATTCAAGCAATTCAGATTGCAAAAGTATCGCCTCCAACAAATCATCAATACCTTCACCGGTTTGGGCCGATACTCTTATGAATTGTGTGTCGCCGCCCCATTCTTCAGGAATTACATCTTTAGCGCCCAATTCAGTCATAACTTTTTCAGGGTCGGCGTTCTCTTTGTCCATTTTATTTAACGCCACAATTATTGGCACATCGGCTGCTTTCGCATGCTGAATCGCCTCTTCTGTCTGCGGCATAACTCCATCATCAGCAGCTACAACAAGAATAACAACATCTGTACTTTTAGCACCTCTGGCTCGCATTGCTGTGAAAGCAGCATGTCCCGGGGTATCAAGAAACGTGACCATTCCTTTTGAAGTGCGAACGTGATATGCACCAATATGCTGAGTTATGCCACCCGCCTCATCAGAGGCTACATGAGTCTCACGAATATAATCCAATAAGGAGGTCTTGCCATGATCAACATGACCCATAACAGTAACGATTGGAGCTCTTGGCGCCTCTTTCCCAGATTCCCTATGAAGATCAAATTGCTTCGCCAACTCAGTCTCAATATTCTCATCAACAGCCGCTACTGGCGTGTGACCTAATTCCTCCACCAGTAAAAAAGCAGTCTCTTGGTCTATGTTCTCATTAATCGAAACTGAAAGCCCGAGTTTCATGAGTTCCTTTACCACAACGCCAGCCTTAATATTTAAATTAGATGCAAGTTGCGCAACAGTAATCTCATTCGGAATGCTAACCTCAAGAATGATTTTTTTGGTTGGTTTTTGAAAAGTATGTTTATTATCTATCTTTAGTGGCGCAGCAATGCCTGATTTAAGACGCATTTTTTTTCGTCCTTCATCAGCCACTTCATCCATTACTAACCGTGGTTTCTTCTTGGCACTTTTTCCGATTGGGCGTTTGGCACGACGCATTATGTCATCATCGTCAACCTTCCTATTGGAGCGACGCCCTTTCTCTGGCGCAGAATCAATCACAGGCTGCGGGTCAACAGGTATCCTAGTTGAGCGATCAGACTTATTGGTACTTGCACCCTCTCGATTGATAGTCGATTCCGACTTTTCAGTTTTCTCTTCTTTTGATTGTATTGCTTCCTCAGCTTTCTTTTTTTCTTCCTCCTCTGCTTTAATACGGCTTTCAATTGCCGCGACTCGTTTGGCTTCAATCTCGTCAGTTGCTGAGGCAGCAACTGACGATCCAACCGCCTCCGCACCAGTATCCGCCGATTCCGACATCGCTGTTTTGTCAGAAGAGTTATTCTCATCGTCGCTACGCTTGACATAGGTTCGCTTTTTTCGAACCTCAATATTTACAGTCTTTCGATTCGCGGACCTGAGCGTAGTTAATGTCTTGCGCCGTAGTGTAATTTTTTTCGGTTCGATCGCGACGGCCCCATGAAGACCCTTAAGATAACCAAGAAGTGTCTGCTTTTCTTCATCGGAAACCGAGTCATCAGCACTAGAATGAGGCAACCCTGCTTCTTTCATCTGTTTGAGAAGACGATCAACAGAAGTGCCAACCGTTTGGGCTAATTTATCGACGGTCACTTGAGCCATTTTTGTTCCCCAAAAAAGCTTTTCTTATTAATTGCTATCGCCCTCAAACCAAGGAGCTCGGGCTGTCATAATTAACGCAGCTGCCCTCTCCTCATCGACACCCTCTAATTCCAATATATCGTCAACGGCCTGCTCTGCAAGATCTTCCATTGTAACAATCTTTATTGCCGCCAGCTTATATGCAAGATCCTGATCCATTCCTTCCATATTCAATAAGTCTTCAGCGGGAGGTGTATTCGTTAATTGCTCTTCGCTAACTAATGCCATTGTCAGCAAAGCATCTTTAGCTCTGGAACGAAGCTCTTCAGCTATTCCTTCATCAAAGCCCTCAATCGCACTCATTTCTTCAAGCGGGACATAGGCAACCTCCTCAAGACTTGTGAATCCCTCTTCAACAAGCACTATCGCCACATCTTCATCAATATCCAGTCCTCTCATTAGACTTTCGACAACGTCCGAAGCTTCTTGAAGTTGCTTTTCCTCGGCGTCTTCGAGAGTCATAACATTAATGTTCCAACCAGTCAGTTCTGAGGCCAGACGAACATTTTGCCCGCCTTTTCCAATGGCTTGAGCAAGATTGTCAGATTCAACAGCAACATCCATAGAATGGGCATCTTCATCCACAACAATAGACCCAACTTCAGCTGGGGACATTGCGTTAATAACTAATTGGGCGGGATTGTCATCCCAAAGAACAATGTCTACTCTTTCATCATCGAGATCACCAGAAACAGCTTGAACTCTGGCTCCGCGCATTCCTACGCAAGCACCAACTGGATCTATTCGCGCATCTTTACTCTTGACCGCGATTTTTGCGCGTTGTCCTGGGTCTCTCGCAGCACCTTTAATTTCGATTACACCCTCAGCAATCTCTGGCACCTCGATCCTAAATAGCTGGATGAGCATTTCTGGAGAAATCCTCGACACCATTAACTGGGGCCCACGACTATCATCTCTTATACCCGTCAGAATAGTGCGAGTTCGGTCATTTACTCTAAAGATCTCACGGCCAACTAACTCTTCGCGGGGCAGCAATCCCTCTGCGTTATCCCCAAAATCGACTATGATATGATCACGGGTAACCTTTTTGACTGTGCCGTTTATTAGATCTCCGATACGATGTCTGTAGCGATTTATGACTAGTTCCCGTTCTGCGTCTCTAACTCTTTGAACAATTACTTGCTTTGCAAGTTGTGCGGCAATTCTCCCAAACGCTTCATTTTCAACTTGTTCTTGATAAATATCACCCACGGAGAGTTTGGACTCTTTTTCCTTAGCTTCCTCTGTAGTGAACTGCGTGCCCAACTCGGCCAAAACATCATCCGCCACGACTTCCCACCAACGAAAGGTTTCATACTCGCCAGTCGATCTATCGATAGAAACTCGAATGTTGGCCATTTCTTCAAAGCGTTTCTTAGTAGCAGTGGCCAGCGCTTCTTCCATTGCCTCAAAGATGACCTCTCTGTCTACCCCTTTCTCATTTGAGACAGCCTCCGCAACCATTAATATTTCTCTACTCATTTGTGCTACCCCGAGAGCACCTATAAATTAGGCACTAAATTTGCCTTGTCTATAGTTTCAAAAACAAAACAATAGTCTTCGTCTGAACCTGCAATGACAATGTCATGGCCATCCACTTGTTTCAGAAACCCCTTAAAGTTTTTCCTTCCCTCAAGCGGAAAACGCAGTTTTAACTCTATTTTACTTCCCAGATACTGCTCAAAATGCTCCAACTCCATAAGTGGCCTGTCAATCCCCGGCGAGGAAACTTCCAAAACATATTTTTCAGTAATCATATTTTCCACGTCTAGAACGCTTGCACATTGCCTACTGACGCGTTCACAATCATCGATATTTACATTCTCTTTTTCTTTGTCAATATAGATTCTCAAGGTCTGTTGATTGCGATAAGTAAAAAATTCGATACCCCATAATTGACAATCCATAGACATCACAACTGGTTTCAGCAATTCTTTCAATGCGCCAGTTCCCAAACTCAATTACTCACTCCTCAAAAACTACAAAAAAAAATGGGCTAACAGCCCATTTTCTATATACAAAAGAAAAAACCTATAAAAGTCTCTTCCCTTAGTGACGGAATCGACGTTTACAATACATTACTTCGTTAAAAGAACTAGTGTCTGTATCATCAAACATCTCTATAACGCACAGGGCCTTTTCTTTCCACTCTTGGTAGCGGGAGCTGGATTTGAACCAACGACCTTCGGGTTATGAGCCCGACGAGCTACCAGACTGCTCCATCCCGCAACAACAAGAATACAATGGCTTTTAAAGCTTACCCAGAATGGAGGCGCATTATAGAAAGAGGACGCCTCAAGGTCAACACGACCGAGCCTCATTAAATAATTTCATGAATACCGTAACCATTATTCTAGGCCTTTTGATCCCGAGATTTAACGATAATCTCATAGGCCGCTTGAATCTCTTGCGTTCTCTCAGTCGCCAATTGGATCATATCATCTGGCATCCCTTGACCGATTAGCTTGTCGGGATGATTCTCGCTAATGAGCATTCGGTAAGCTTTTTTCACTTGCATATTAGAGCTTGTGCTTGCAACGCCCAGTGCCGAGTAGGCCATATCGATTCGGCATGAATTGGAATCAGATTGTGCATTCTTTCCGAAACTTTCCTGAGCTCCGATCATGCTGAAAATTTGGTCGATCGTGCTGGTCGGAAAGTCTAATGCACTTGCTATCCGACGTAATATTTCCTCTTCAGATTCATCCAGTATTTCATCTGCTATAGCCAACGAAACAAGGTATTTAATTATTTGAAGCTTAAGGTTGTTGTAATGACCACAAATGTAACAAAAGGAGGCTAAAGTTTCATCCAGAGAAAAATCTGTCGCTGCTCCAGCCTTGAATAAAGATATTGCGTCTTTGCGACGATGCGCATCCAAACCCATTCGACGCATCATCTCTTCAGCTTGACTTATCTCTGATGTTGAAATGTGGCCGTCGGCTTTAGCTAGGTGCCCGGACAGTTTAAAAAGCGTCGTGAAAAAGCTTTGGTTAACGCGATTTCTCTCTTCCTTAGAGATTGGCCTTAAATATAAACCTAGACCTCGATCAAATTGATGTCCTACAATTACACCTATAATTGCACCAACCGGACCGCCTAGCATCCATCCAAAGAAACCGGCTAACAATTTTCCCATCAGCCCCCCTAAAAGTTTGTTCTAATCCCGAGTCACCATAAAAGTTACATCCGAGGGCAAATGCGGCTCTCGAAGAACTCTAGTCACTCCGAAGTTTGTCTTGCAATAGCCGCGAATTCTTTGAACGTTAGCATAATAAAGCCTACCGTCACTAATGTGAGACTTTTCTGCACTCAACAGGTTAAACACCATTCCCCTGCGAGAATATTTCCAGCAGCTTTCAAGGCAGCCAAAAAAATATTCTTCCCAATCATCTACGTCAGAAGTTACTGCCATATTATACGTACCAGACATAACAGAGAAATCAACCGAATTTACTGGACGCTCTCCAATATGAAAATGCCGTGACGGCAAACGAGCGTCGCTTTTACAAGCTTTAATCAGCATTGGGTTTATATCGTACCCGCTATAGATGAGTCTGTTGTAAGCTTTGTTTTCCCGAATAAAGCGCAGCATCGCTCCATATCCGCAACCCACGTCTGCAATGCTCACTGAGCCCTTGGGTCGAACAAACAATATTTGATCAAGAATTATCTTAAACCGACTAATTTGTCGTTGTTTATTAGACCAAAAGATTCCTGCCGGTTGGCTACCGTACTTAACAAATCTTTTGGTATAAACATTTCTTATCAACCTGCCGTATCGCAATGCTCTCAGTATTGACTTCATTAAATAGCTTTATCACCTTATCCAGAAAATCTTATATTCAAACTATGTTGTTAGGGAATTTTAACGCGAACTGACGACCCTAACTTCACCCGCAAAATCTGGACAATTTTCAACTCACCGTAAAAAGCTTTTTTCTCGACCACATTTTCGACAATCATAACACATTAGGACTAATTGGCGGGTAGACCCAGACTAGCTGAAGAGGAGGGGGTTTCAGAGGGGGAGAAATACGTTTCGGAGCAAAGCGCAGTACTTTACCCAATTACCAACGATAAACAGAATTAAGGCGGGTAGGCGAGTTTAAATTTTTCAACGTGGACTGGCATATCGTCGCAACAAACCAATCCATATTCCTGAAGCACCTCGTTCCAATAAGTCGTATGCAATTTGATCCAAACATCAAGATCTCTGACTGGCGGCCCATCTAAACCAGAGATAGAGCTATCTATAGAACCAAATCTAGTCTTCAAAACCTTAGTAATCTGCACCACTAACATTGGATCACCATTCGTTGACAAGAGCACAATTGGCATGCCAGAGTGCGCGTCAGACCAACTCTTGCGCTTGTTGATCCATGGCAAAGTAAAGGTTGCTTTTTTTTGCCCTGACTTAATAAAATCAATAATCTGCATGGTGGTTGTGTCGTCAAGACCAATCCACCTAACTTGATAGTCTCTGGCCAATGAGGGATTTTTTTCAATTGCAGTTGCCATAAACGCATCAATTGCCCCTTCGTCGTATGCAATATCAACTTTCGGTCCAACTATGGCGAATGTTTTGTTCAAAATTGTATTAGCTTTCTCTGAATTTATAACCCAAGGGTGGCAGTAATTGCCGCATTAATTTGAAAATATTGGCACTAAAAAACCTCTCGTTAAACAGCACATGATCACATGAGGATTAGGGCTAGCAAGTCTCCTTTATAGGCCTCTATTTCAGGCTCCAGCTTAATATGCAAAATCCCAGACGCTGGAGCCTGCAGTTCATGTGTAATTTTTTGTACCATAAACTCCGCAACTATATCGCCTTGATTGATTTTTGCGCCGTCGGAAAGAATCCATAGCACTATGCTGCCGGAATCCTCTTCAGTTGGACATAACTCGTCAGACACGCGCCACTCAAAGACTTTTCCGTTTTCACTCACTATACATTCTCAATGGTTTTAAGCGCTGCCGATGTAATTCTTTCCTCAAGAGGCAGAATGGAATATTCGAGAGGCCGCGAAAAGGGAATTGAAACATCTGGTATACATACTCGTTGAGGAGGCGCTTTAAATATTGTAGCATCATGCTCAATGACACTTGCAATAACTTCTCCCGAAACCCCATAGCTATGATAGTCTTCGTCAGCAACAACTAACCGGCCTGTCTTGGCCACCGACTCAATAATGCCTCCTCTATCCAGAGGAACTAGGCTACGGATATCAATCACCTCAGCAGAGATACCCATTTTGGCCAAAGAGTCTGCAGACTCTAGCGCCTGATGCACAGCAAGGCCGACACCAGCAATCGTCACATCGGTGCCCTCTCTGTAGACTTTTATTTTTCCAAATGGAACCGTGTAGTCTTCCTGAGGCACGTCACTGAGTGACGTTTTAACCAAGGGACCCATGAATCCTACTCCCGATGCCCCTTTATGCACCAGAAACACCACAAAATTATCGTCACGAATCGCTGTATGCATCATTCCCTTGGCGTCGTATGCATTAGTGGGCGATACCACTTTGAGACCCGGCATATGCGCCAGTGTAGCGTGAAGGCATTGAGAATGCTGCGCGGCATTACTGTAACCAGCCCCAGTGCCACTAATTAAAACCATTGGTACTTTGAATTGCCCGCCGGACATAAAGTATGTTTTTGCCGCATGATTGACTATGGCGTTGTAACATACTCCAATAAAATCGACATAAGCCAGTTCAATAATTGGACGCATTCCTTCCATTGCTGCACCCGCGGCCATACCTATCCAACCCGTTTCGGAGATCGGCATGTCTATAACTCGATCAGCGCCAAACTTATCTCCAAGCCCGTCCGCCGTTCCAAACACTCCACCGAACCCTGCGACATCTTCCCCCATCATAAACACTCGTTCATCATGCGCCATTTCCCAATCGACTGCTTCTCGCTGTGCTCGGCAAATTGTTAGACTTCTA
This sequence comes from Porticoccaceae bacterium, assembly GCA_002591625.1. Classification (GTDB taxonomy): domain Bacteria; phylum Pseudomonadota; class Gammaproteobacteria; order Pseudomonadales; family Porticoccaceae; genus TMED48. The sequence goes on along the minus strand of PCDB01000063.1, from coordinate 9,988 downwards.
CTTCTTGATTCACCTGACGTTGGTGATTCCCATGGGGCCGCTTCTTTAGTGCTCATTTTTACCTCTTTATGTTTTTTATGGCCGCCTTAAGTTATTAAAGGCTTCATGCAAACGTACAATTAAGGGCATCCCTAGCATCCGGATAATCAGCATCGAGAGCAAATTTAATGGCCTCGTCTACTTCCGCGCCAATAACTCTCTCTGTATCCGATGCCTCCTGTTCAGTTAATATTCCATCATCTATTAATCGAGCCCGATAGACGGGAACTGGATCGACCTGATATTCGCTTTTTTCACCAGTGATGTAACCAGCCGGATCGCCCATGAAATGGCCGGAAAGGCGTACTGTTTCGATTTCTAAAATGGTTCCACCTTCTCCGGATCGTGCACGCTCCAAAGCTCGCTGGGTAGCTAAATAGATTAACTCTGGATCGTTTCCTTCCACAAACTCTCCGGTCATACCATAATTCTCTGCCCTGTCACTGTTCCGTTCGCACGCTGTAGACATCGATTTGTGCGTTGTCACAGCCCATTTATTGTCCTCGATAACACAGATGAACGGAAGTTTATGCAGGCCCACTATATTCATCACTTCATGGAAAGCCCCTTGATTAACAGCTCCGTCGCCTAGAAAACTTAGTGCCACTCCCGACTTTTTCTGCATTTTTCTGGCAAAAGCCATTCCTGCCGCAGGTCCCAATCCTTCTGCGATAATACCACTCGAACTGAAGTTCACTCGCCTATCATAAAGGTGCATGTGACCACCTCGACCTCCCGAAAGTCCTGCCTTTTTACCGAATAACTCAGCAGACATCTCTCTTAAATCAACGCCTCTAGCAACTGCTATATGATGCGGTCGGTGCCCCGTTGTGATCATGTCTTCATCACTTAAAGCCGCACAAACACCCGCTCCAACCGGCTCTTGACCGTGAGAGGTATGTAATTCGCCTGGCAACGGACCCGCTCCAAACGCAAACACGGGAGTTTTATCAATCCAGTATTGTTCAGTGAGGCGATCATCCCAGAATCGACTTCTCACCATGGTTTCAAACATTGAACGGCGAATGCTGTTAGGCAAAGACATATAAATCCTCTCTAAAACCAAGTTAAATCGCGTCTCATCACTAGAAAAATGCTGGTCGCGTTATTTTTATAACACTGATGACTATTAAGAGTACACACAGTGGGGAGCAAAACTTATCTGAAATTCTGCTCTCAGTTGAGGATGCTATTAAGAGTCTAACGCTTTGTCAATAAGTGTTTTTGTGTTGTCTATGCGCAATAAAAGCTGCATTTATAATAAAAACTTATGCTGGAATTAATGCCCGAAACACGACTTTATTATGAAACAGTCAGGAATGGAAACCAGTATTACGACCTGGTTATCTTTTCCAACATCTGTTTTACCCTTAACAGCTATAATGAGACCGAAGGACTAATCAAAAACCCTCAACCCCATCATCGAGTTGCACGCCAAACGAATTCAAGGCCATCGAAACCATGTGATACTGCCCAACAGTGAACACCAAATCCATCATTTGTTGCTCTGTATATTGCTTGGAAAGCACTTCCCATGTGTGATCACTAACAAAGCTATTCTCGTGAAGCTCATCGGCTGCATCTAGAAGGGCACGTTCGATATCGCTCCAACCTTCAGCTTGCGAGCCAATCTTAATCCATTCAATCTCCTCGTCACTGAGCCCCTCGTTTTTTGCAAAGATCTTATGCTGACCCCACTCATACTCTGAGTCACATAACCAACCCACTCGAAGAATTAATATTTCTCTATGTCGACCATCAAGCTTGGAACTATCACCCATAACATGATAAGCCCAGACATTAAATTTTTCAGCAGCCTCTATGTGTCGCGCTAGTGTAGCCGAAATATTATAAAAGGGCGCCTTTCCTTTTATTGGTTCGAGGTAACGTCTCTGTGCAACTGTCCATTCACTCTCTGGGACGGGGTTTATTCGCGCGCGTGCTAATTTCATAACACTACTCCTACCTTTGTCATTAACATGATCAGTTATAAGTTCCCTCCAAAGCAAATAACCTTTGCCCGTCAGGTGCAATTCATCATTACTGAATTCAGGAGCTATTGCTTCCCCTTCAGCATCTAAAAAATGAGGGTAGAGATTTATCCACGTGACTTCGCTCGGCAAGGACTCCTGCAACTTTTTATTAAGTGATTCTATTTTTTCACGATATTCTATATCTCTTGGCAGTATACTTTGAATAAATACCTCTGTTTCCGATGAAACTGCTGCTAGTTGTCGGCTAGTCTCCAATATATTTTTTATGCTCTCATCCTCCGAAAATTCTGAGGACAGGTCATTCGTGCCGATCATCAAAAAAACTTTTGATGGCTGTCTTAGGCCTATTGCATCTATGCGCCCTAATAATCCTTCGGTGGTATCCCCATCGATACCAAAATTATGTGTTTGGCTTTTAGGAAAAAGTTCAGACCAAGGACCCGCATAAGTTATAGAATCCCCTGCAAAAACTATACCCCTTGATTGCTCAGACAATGCATCAAAAAGAGTCAACCTGCGGTCGTACTCATTGCTAACTCTCCAATAGGAAGAATAGAAACTGTTAAATCCACCAGCACAATGCGTTATTAATAAAACAACAAAAACGATACAAAAAATACATGATCCCAATATTGTCATTCTCATGATAATTGAAAGACCCTCATCTCATAGAAGTTCCGATGTTTTCTAGTCTAACAAGACGCATTAAGAAAAGAGACCTAAGTGACTCTTAAATCTCTAAGGGACTGAATGCTTCAAATTGCGTTCCGGACAGAAGGTGATTTTTAAGACAATAAACATTGAGAGATCGAGAGTGTTGCGACTGATAATAACTTGCGAGGCTTTAAACAGGCATTATCGAGAAAACCTTTCCCCTTGTATGCTTGGACTCATCAAAAGAAGGAACCTTTTCTATCTTCTAGAAAACGTCCTCATTGGAGGAGTCGTTTTGATTTTTCTTATATTCACATGCATCTTCAGATGACAATTATTCCGCTCTTAGGTAACACCGCTCACGATTGCATCCATAAAGCCGATTTTAGATTGGAGCGTGTCTGTTTGACGGAATCCAATCTCTCCAATAACTCCTGAATTTTTTTCTCCTCATAATCAGCATTCCTAATGATAGGGGTCTCGTTGTACACTTGCTTTACCAACCAATCAGTGCAATCTCTCTCTTCCTAACACTCTAATCTCCCTCCAGTTCGCTGATTACAAACCATCAATGTGCGATCATAAGAACCCATACCTGAGAACTGTTCCATTCCATCGCAGCTGCACATCCAGATAGCTCCAAGGCAAGAAAATTATCAGAAACTTTTGAATTCTCAAATTCATAGGTCTTAGAGCTCAAGCGAGGCTTATCTCTCAAGTATTTTTCAAAGACGGGCTCTATTGGGTTAATCACGGCAAAATTAGAACACAAAATTATTACAATTTAACTACTTCACCCGAACTGGGTAAAAAAAAGCGGTTTCTCCTGATATTACTCGCCTAGAGGTCATCCCAGCTCAGTCTTAAAAGTGCTAGATAGACCGCAAGCGCACTCACGATTAGACCAAACCAGTTTTCTTACCCTAAAGAAATCACCAGAGCCGGGGCGTTTGTTCCAGCAATGGCTTCCTTCGTCCTAATGAGCAGTCGTGGAGACGTGCTCGAAATCCGCATAAGCCCTCATCGAAAACCCAGGCGGGAGCTTTTTTAAAACTTTATTTTTCTTCAACCGTTCTTGCTTACGCCGTTCTTTTACTTCCGAGTCGAATGATTTCTGCTTTTGTCTGCGACAAGTAACAAAACTATCGAAATCTTCATCAATCAGTTCACATTCAAGCCCAAAAAAAGTATTGTCGTCCCTCTGAATGGGGACTCTAAAGTTGTGATACAAGAATTACCTGAACTGATACATACCGTTGATGTTCAAAATGAACTTGGTGAAGGAGTTGTTTGGAATGAAGCGACGTCGACGATCTGGTGGACTGATATTGAGAGGTCAACTTTATTTGAGTACCATCTGGCATCAGATAGACTCAAGACTTGGGATACGCCGCATCGCGTTGGGTGTTTTGGATTCGTCGAAAATGACCATAGGTTAATCGTAGCTTTTGACTGTGGGATCGCTTTTTTTGATTTATCCACCGGAGCTGTGCAGTGGCTTTACGGTCCAGATATCTTAGCCTATGGCTTGCGATTCAATGACGGAAAGATTGACCCATTTGGAGTATTTTGGGCAGGCACGATGGTGGAAAAGCCTGAAGTAGCCAAAGTTTTTGGCTCCTTATATTGCATCGATTCCCAAAATACTTTAACTGAGCACATAAGTAACATAACAACCTCTAACGGACTTTGTTGGAGCCCCGACGGTTCAATTTTGTACCACGCAGATTCCCCGCGGCAGACGATCTGGAGATATCGGTATGATCCAGAGAAAAATACCATTACCGACAAGGAAACCTTCGCTAAAACTGGAGAGGGCATGTTTCCGGATGGGTCGACGGTGGACTGTGATGGAGGCGTGTGGAATGCGCATTGGGGTGGTGCGCAGATCGCAAGATACCGTCATGATGGAGAAAAAAGCCTTGTTTTAGAGGTACCTGTCGATCTACCTTCGTGTGTCGCGTTTGGTGGCGATGATCTAAACCTGCTGTTGGTAACCACAGCCCGCTTAAGTTTAAGTGACTCGCGTCTTAAAAAGCGTCCCAAGTCAGGCAGTTTATTGATTTACAGAACAAATTTTCAAGGGTTACCAGCCAGTCGTTTTAAGCTTCAGAAATAGGTCGAGGAAGAAGACAGTGCCAAGTGGTAAAGCATTACGCGGTCTTTCAGATATTTTTTCGCACAATGATGCTATGTTACTCTAATTTGGTGCCCAAGGCCGGACTTGAACCGGCACGGCTTGCGCCACTACCCCCTCAAGATAGCGTGTCTACCAATTCCACCACTTGGGCCACACATTAGTTATTCTCCGGGTAGATCCATTAAATCATTATCAGCTTCCCGGGCACCTTCGGAGATGGGTATATCTGGATCAAAGATGGCTTTTGCAGTATCTTCTTCCGACTCTGCCAAAAACTCGTCATCAACAATAGAACTATTTTTGGCTACCAACGCCAGACTGATGCTCGTGGCAAAAAAAACGGCCGCCAGCAAAGCTGTAGATTTGCTGAAAAAGTTCCAGCTTCCACCACTGCCAAAGACCGTCTGAGAGGCTCCAGCACCGAAAGATGCTCCTGCTTCAGCTCCCTTGCCTTGTTGCAATAAAATAAGTCCAATCAAAGCAACTGCAACGATGAAATGAAAGATTAAAATATAGTTTGTCATTATAGTCGTTCTGCCATTTTAATAATCCGCAAAAACTCCTCAGCCTGCAAGGAGGCTCCTCCCACTAATCCACCATCTATGTCTTTTTCAGCAAACATGGCTGCTGAATTTTGGCTATTCAAACTCCCGCCATAAACTATTCTTGTTTTAGCACCCTCGTCCCCCAAGCAAGAACGAATCGTTTCATGCACACTCTGCACCTTCGAGGGAAGAGCTGCACGCCCAGTACCTATCGACCAAAGAGGTTCATAGGCTATGATACCCGAACAAAGCCCTCCAAGTCCTACTGTTTCTCTTACCGATGATAACTGCCTGACGACAACTTCTTCAGTTTCTCCCGAATTGTGCTGCTCGAGAGACTCCCCGACGCACAATATCGGTGTCAAACCAACATCCAACGCTGCTGCATACTTTTTGGCCACCAAAGCGTCAGTTTCACCATGCAAGGATCTTCGCTCCGAGTGACCCACTATCACATGACTGCAGCCTATATCGAGAAGCATTTCACAACTAATCTCACCTGTATTTGCGCCAGATTCTGCAACTGAACAATTCTGGCCTCCAGTTTTTATGTCAAATTTTTGCACTATCCGCGCGACAGCGGAAATATGGAGGAATGGAGGGAAAATAATTACCTCAGTGTTTCTATTTTGTGTATTACCCGAAGCCAATTTTTCGGCCAGATGCTCCGCATCATTTAGCAACCCGTTCATCTTCCAATTTCCAGCTACTAACATTTTCCCTACCTACGCTACTCTAGGTCCGTAGCCAACTACATTATGTTCCCAACATGGAATGTGTAATTGAACGGGTCGCGGATGCTACCGCACGTTAACTAATTATTCAACCATCAAAAGGTGCTGTCATGCGATGCAGTGGCGAACAACTTCCGCTATATCATCGGCAAGGCTACTCACCAGAATGTGATCATTACCCTCTACCATAACCCTGACAATGGGTTCAGTGCCTGAGGGTCGCAGGAGAATACGGCCTTTTCCATTCAATTTTTTTTCTGCTCGGGCGATTGCCCTCTGAACAGGCTTATCTTGAGTCAGATCTTTATCCTTTTTCCGAGGCACATTTACAATTCGCTGCGGAAACTTTGACATCGCTTTTTTTGCTTTATGCAATTCAACTTCTTGCTCTTCGAGGGCACGAATCACTTGAAGAGCCCCAATAATACCATCGCCGGTTGTGTTTATATCGCTACAAAGAAGATGCCCTGATGCTTCCCCTCCCAGACTCCAACCATTTTTAAGCAAAGCCTCAACAACATACCGGTCTCCGACTTTTGTGCGCTCAAATGGGATTTTTAAATTCGAAAGAGCGTGCTCCAAACCAAGATTTGTCATTAGAGTGCCTGCTACTCCATTGCATGAACCCAAGGTTTTTTTTCGAAAGAACGCGAGTATAAAGATCAACTCATCCCCATCAACAATTTCTCCTTTATGATCGACCATCATAACTCGATCGCCGTCGCCGTCGAAGGCTATCCCAAGATCAGCTCGATGCTCGCGCACCGCTTTCTGTAGTTGAGAGAGATGCATGGACCCACACCCATCATTGATATTAAAACCATCTGGATCAGCGCCAATTGTAAAAACCTCCGCTCCCAGTTCACCAAAAACTTTTGGAGCGACACCATATGTCGCGCCATTAGCGCAGTCTAAAACGAGTCTAAGTCCACCAAGACCGAAGCCATTGGGAAGACTGGCCTTACAAAATTCAACGTAGCGACCAGCAGCATCTGTTATTCTACTTGCTTTACCAAGATGCTCAGAGCTGTTGGTATGTATCGGATTAGTCAGTAAATTTTCGATCTCTCCCTCTATGGTATCCGGCAATTTGAACCCGTTGGATCCAAAAAACTTGATGCCATTGTCGTGGTAGGGGTTATGAGAGGCGCTAATAACAATACCGGCGGACGCGCGAAAAGCCCGCGTCAAGTAAGCCACCGCCGGAGTGGGCATTGGGCCAAGCATACCAACATCAACACCAGCGGCTATCAAACCAGCCTCTAGAGCGGATTCAAACATGTATCCAGATACTCGGGTATCTTTGCCAATTAATACATGCTTTTTACCCTCGCAACTTCGAGTCAAAACTTGCCCAGCTGCCCATCCCAACTTGAGCACAAAATCGGCCGTTATCGGGTACTCACCCACTCGACCTCGTATGCCATCAGTACCAAATATTTTTTCTGCCATTTATTGTATCGCTTTATGTATCTGAGAGCTTTTCAGTATAGCTCAATAGCCTCAATGCCTGCTTAGTCTCTTTAACATCGTGCACCCGCAGAACAGATGCCCCAGCTTGCGCAGCCAATAAAGCCATGGTAACACTTCCAATCAGCCTTTGGTCAGGCGCTTCATTCAAAAGTTCACCAATAAAGCGTTTCCTAGAAACTCCAATCAGCACAGGTACATTAGTCTCAACAAATTGGTCAATGGATTTAAAAAGACATAGGTTATGCTCAGTCGTTTTACCGAAACCGAATCCTGGGTCAATCAAGATTTTGTGTGAGGGTATGCCTGCGAGCAAACAACGATTCCGCTGCGCAAGAAGAAAGCTCTTCACTTCAGCGACAACATTCTTATAGGTCGGCGCTACTTGCATCGAAGCTGGTTCATTCTGCATATGCACTAGGCAGACCGGAAGATTTGTCTTAGCTACAGCCTCTAAAGCTCCCGGTCGTCTTAAAGCCCGAACGTCATTAATAAGGCTTGCTCCAGCAGAAGCAGCTTCACGGATGACTTCTGAGGAGCTAGTATCAACGGAAATAGGCGTGTCAAATCTCGCTGTTAGTGCTTCCACTACGGGTACAACCCGATTTAATTCCTCCTCAACCCCTATCTCGAACGCACCAGGGCGGGTAGACTCGCCGCCAACATCTATTATCCCTGCCCCAGCTTCAACCATGTGGTGAGCCTTGAACAGAGTCTTATCGAGGTCTAGGCGTGTGGTGTATAACTCTCCCCCATCTGAAAAAGAGTCTGGCGTAATGTTTATTATGCCCATCACGGTGGGAGAAGCAGCACCATATGGTAGGAATTTCCCTATGTCACACCTTCCTGCAACTCACCCAGTTGTCTAAACGTTGATTTTGGTACGCTAAGTTCCTCGAACCGGGTCTCCCATAGGTCCAGAGTCCTCTTCCTCCCCCATTACTGATGTTCCGCCACCGGCGTTTGGCTGATCGTCGAGATCGTTGTCATCCCAAGTTCGTGGAGGCCGCACAGGGACGCGTTTCATGAGGTCATCGACCTGGTCTGCATCAATAGTTTCGTAGTCCATTAATGCATCTTTCATTGACTCTAGTACATCTCTATATTCCTCTAACAATTCCTTTGCTTTAACAAACGCACTATCTAGAATTGCCCGAACCTCTTTATCTATTTCTCTTGATGTGTCCTCTGAGTAATGGGTGTTGCCCCCGCCTGGCGCTTGAGCTTCGTCCTCTCCGTAGAGAACCGGGCCCATTTTTTCCGTCAAACCCCATTTTGTCACCATGTTTCTGGCCATCTGCGTCGCTCGCTCAATGTCATTTTGGGCACCTGTAGTAACACCTTCGGGTCCGCCAATCAATTCCTCTGCGATTCGCCCGCCAAACAAGCTGCAAAGCTGGCTAAACAGTTGTCGACGGCTCATACTATACCGATCCTCTTCTGGCAAATATTGCGTGACACCCAAAGCCCTGCCGCGAGGTATGATCGTGACTTTATGCACTGGATCATGCTCGGGCATCAGTCGGCCTACTATGGCATGCCCTGCCTCGTGGTATGCGGTAGTAAGCTTCTCCTTTTCAGACATAACCATTGACCTACGTTCCGCTCCCATCATAATCTTGTCGCGGGCTTTTTCGAATTCCTCCATGGACACTACACGCCTATCTCCCCTGGCTGCAAAGAGCGCTGCCTCATTAACAAGGTTAGCTAAATCAGCACCAGAGAACCCAGGCGTACCTCGCGCCAAAACGCTAAGCTCTACCATTTCATCAATGGGTACTTTCCTGGAATGAACCTTCAAAATTTGCTCGCGCCCTCGAATGTCTGGCAAGCCAACATATACTTGCCTATCAAAGCGCCCCGGGCGCAGCAAAGCCTTGTCTAAAACATCAGGCCGATTTGTGGCAGCAATAACTATAACGCCCTCAGTGCCCTCAAAACCATCCATTTCAACAAGCAGTTGATTTAGCGTTTGTTCTCGCTCGTCATTACCTCCACCATACCCACCGCCTCTGTGTCGGCCGACAGCATCAATTTCGTCGATGAAAATCAAGCAAGGACTGTTTTCTTTTGCCCTTTTAAATAGATCTCTGACTCTACTAGCACCTACTCCGACAAACATCTCAACAAATTCAGAACCGGAAAGAGAGAAGAAGGGAACTCCTGCTTCACCAGCAATAGCCTTAGCTAATAATGTCTTACCAGTTCCTGGAGGGCCCACAAGTAGTACACCTTTGGGAATTCTAGCTCCAACAGAAGTAAATTTTTCCGGCTTTTTTAAGAAAGTTACAACTTCTTCTAAATCTTGTTTAGCTTCGTTTACTCCTGCAACATCATCAAATACTACGCCTGTATCAGCTTCCATCGCAAATCTTGCTTTTGTTTTACCAAACTGCATTGCTTGACCAGGTC
>PCDB01000002.1 GCA_002591625.1 Porticoccaceae bacterium | reverse complement strand
TGATAGCAAAAAAGGCGTCTTGGAAATTAACCAATTGAATGAGCAGTACGAAAATATGAGCGAGACGCTTTTACTGTCATCATTAAATTCCCATGAGCAAAAACTTAAGTTAAAAGAGTTGAGAGAAGATAAAAAGAAAAAATTAAAAAGTGAAAAACTCCTTGCTAAATCCGCTAAACATGACACTAAACCGAAGAAGAAAGTTTATATCATTGATTTTAATGGTGACGTAAGAGCTACTGAGGTTGATAATTTGCGAGAAGAGGTCACCGCAATAACGACGCAGGCCTCAAGTTCGGATGAAGTTGTAGTTCGCCTTGAAAGCGGGGGCGGAACTGTGCATGGGTATGGTTTAGCGGCAAGTCAACTTGATCGTCTCAAGAAAAAAGGTATAGCTTTGACAGTTTGTGTCGACAAAGTTGCTGCCAGCGGGGGTTATGCCATGGCCTGCGTTGCTGATCAAATATTGGCTGCGCCATTTGCTATGATCGGTTCAATTGGAGTGGTCGCGCAACTGCCCAATTTTAACCGATTGATGAAAAAAAATAATATTGATTTCGAAATGCTCACGGCTGGGGAATATAAGCGCACTCTCACCTTATTTGGGGAGAATACACAGAAAGGGCGTGAAAAATTCGTAGAGGATCTCGAGGACATCCATGATCTATTCAAAGAATACGTCCATGAGCGTCGTCCGACTATGGATATGGCGTCAGTCGCCACGGGGGAGGTATGGTTGGGTGCAAGAGCCAAAGAACTTGATTTAGTTGATAGTATTCAAACAAGTGACGAATATATCGGTGATTGTATCGGCGAGTCAGATGTATTCGAAATCAAATATGTAATTAAAAAATCTCTGATTGATCGGCTTGGTATTGCGGCTGAGATAAGTTTAGATCGTCTTTTCTCAAAATGGTGGGCCAGACTTACTCAAGGTACCGAGAAGAGTTTTTAGGAGAGTCTATCGTCTGAGATAATGCGTAACTTTAAATGATTGATTGATGTCTGAATTCACTTTAAAGGCCAACCCTTTTATAGAGGGGGATTTTATAAAAATGGATTTCAGGGCATGCTTGAGTAAATAGAGATAATTAGTGAACAACAGATATGATATAAGAACAGAAGGTTCCGGTGATTACAATCTCAAGTATTCAAAGCTTGATGAAGTTACCGTCATTTCATTGCCGCTAGTATTGATTGGTGCGTTTTGACATGTTTTTTCTTTACCCTAAAAAATGCTAGATCTTAGCCAAACTTCATGGGACTGCTTCCAATGAGGCCTCAAAATGAAATTTTAAGGCGCGATGCAACTGCTCGGACGTTAAGACAGGCTCATCCCGACGTATTCAATTTGGTCGAACGGCCTGATTCGGATCAGATAACGGATATTAAAGAGCAGATAAAATCCACTTTGATTCGAGAAAACGCGGTGATAATAGCNCACTATTACACTGACCATTTGGTACAAGANTTGGCTGAAGAATTAGGCGGGGTGGTTTCTGATTCNCTNGAAATGGCAAGNTATGGNAAAAATTGTGATGCTGATACCTTGATAGTAGCNGGAGTCGCTTTTATGGGNGAGACCGCGAAAATTCTAACGCCGGAAAAGCGAGTGGTNATGCCATCANTGGATGCAACNTGCTCGTTGGATATCGGTTGTCAGATCGATGAGTTTAATAAATTTTGTGATNTATATCCTGACAGAACCATAGTGGTTTACGCTAACACCTCTGCTGCAGTGAAGGCGCGTGCTGACTGGGTTGTAACTTCCAGTATCGCGGTCGATGTCATTGACTACCTCGACTCCCGGGGAGAAAAAATTCTTTGGGCTCCTGATAAGTATCTGGGGAATTATGTTAGAAACAAAACCGGTGCGGATATGATTTTATGGGATGGAAGTTGCATCGTTCATGAAGAATTCAAAGTCCAAGGGATACTGGACATGCTAAAAGTTTATCCGGATGCTGCGGTACTTGTGCATCCTGAATCACCTCAGGCCGTTGTGGATATTGCGGACTATGTTGGATCAACCTCTCAACTGATTAACTCTGCTTCGGATTTATCAAACCCTCAAATAATTGTGGCGACAGATGAAGGAATATTTTACAAAATGCAGCAGGCAGTTCCTGGAAAACAGTTAATTATAGCCCCCACGGCTGGAAATGGTGCTACCTGCAGAAGCTGTGCCAACTGTCCNTGGATGGCGATGAATACCCTTGAAAGTCTGCTAAATTGTATGGACTCTCCAGCGAATGAAATACACGTCGACTCCGAGGTGGCACTTAAAGCTATGAAGTCGCTCAAGCGAATGATGGACTTCCGTGGTTGATTCGGTAATTCGGGAGGACAAGCTATGATTATAGTTTTATCACTCGCTCCTCTATTGAAGCAAGGTCTCTCAGTCGCTGCCTAATGATTGCNGACTGTTGGAAATCATGTTTTAAAAGCACGGCTGCTCTGCTCAACTGCTTCCTTGCTCGGTCAAAGGCCCCAACCAAAATAAAGTATTCAGCTCTTGCTTTGTGGACTGTTGCAATGTCTCCTGCTAGGCCACTCACTTCAGCCAACCTATACCAAATGTCCGGATCCTCTGGTCGATCTTTTGTGAGCAGGCTTAGCACCTCGCTTGATTCATAGTATTTTTTTCTATTCAAAAATAACTCTGCCTGAAGTACTAGAAGTGGATAATTATTTGGATGTTTTTGCAATAAGATCTGTAGTTTATTATGCGCTTTGTCATGGAGTTTCGATGCTATATCGATCTCTATATCCGTATATCTGTAGATTAGTTGCCCCGGATGATTTTCAATAAGCGTATTTGTTAGACGCCTTGCCTTANGGAAGTCATTTTTTTTAATGTAGGCGAGTGCCAGACCGTAGCTTATCGCGTCAGAATTTAAGGCGCGTTGCCTTAATTTTAATTTGAAGTTTTCTATAGTCCTATCTGGATTCTGATTTAACGCGACCGAAGCGCGGGATTGCATCAATAGGTATTCCTCGCTTGGAGGGTAATGTTTCAGCGGTGCGTTCATGGTTCGATTGCGAGCATCGGCGATTCGTTTCTCTGTGACTGGATGAGTTAATAAGAATTCAGGTGGTCGGTTAATTGAATGACGGCTGATGGAAAGCATGGTCTCAAACATTTTTGCGGCTGCCCTAGGATTCCTATTAGCAGCCTTCATTGTTTGTAAGCCGATTCTATCTGCTTCCTGTTCGTTGCTGCGGCTATACCTAAGGCTGCCCTCCATGGCTGCCGCTTGAGAGACCGTCATCGCAGCAGTCCCTGCATCCGCTCCGGCAGCTGCGGCGATCGCCAGACCAGCTAGTAGGCCGCCCATGGACAATAATGAGGTTTTTCGCTGCGCTTCAATCCCCCTCGCAAAGTGGCGTTGACTCANATGNGCGAGTTCATGGGCAAGAATAGATGACAGTTCGTCTTCAGTTTTTGCATGAATAAAAATACCAGTATGGACGCCAATGATTCCACCGGGCACTGCGAAAGCGTTTATTGTGGGATTGTTTACTATTATTAGCTCTAGTCGAGGGTCTTCGAGTTGGCTGTAGCTGGCTAGATTATTCAGCAATTGCTCAAGGTACTGCTTTAAGATAGGATCTTGATATTCTTTGATCCTGCTTCTAAATGCTTTCAACCATGTTCTGCCGATTAGGTATTCTTGTTCGTGCGATACTATACCTGAAGTCGCATCCCCAAGCTTTGGCAGTTTTATGTCTGAGCTTTCGGCAACGTTTACGGGGACCTTTAGAAAAAAAACTAAAAAAAAGATAGTTAGTAGCTGCTGCTTCCGTCGTGAAATACACATAACAATATTTAGATAGCTCTTGGAGACTTGGGACTATTACTCTATCGTATAATAGGGCAAACTTCGACTGAACATGGCGGTCGGAGATGGATTTAAAATTTGATGTAAAAATGTGACGAGCTTAAACATGAATCTAAGGCTGGAGTGGCGTAATGAGACAAGTTTTTGATAATTGGTTTGAAAGGTACTTCGGAAGCGAGGAAACGATACTATTATCGATATTACTGATTTCGTCTGTCGCTGTTGTCGTTTTGCTAGGAGCTGTCCTCGGACCACTTTTCGCTGCGCTGATAATCGCTTTTATTCTCCAGGGCTTGGTCAATAAATTACGGTCGCGTGGGCTGTCAAAAACATTATCTATCGCATTTGCATATGCGATTTTTATGCTTGTCATGCTGTCTGTGGCTATTGGCGCCGCCCCGATCATTGGCAGACAAACATCAGTTTTGCTAAGCGAGCTGCCTCTGATAGTTAGTCAATTACAAGACCTATTAAAGCAATTGCCAGAGAGATATTCTGAATACCTTACAGCAGAACAAGTGAATATCATCTGGTTAAGACTATCAAATGAGCTTGGGGGAGTTATTGAACAGTTACTTTCATTGTCGATAAATAGTTTCCCGGGATTGATCGCTTTAATGATTTACCTTTTTTTAGTGCCTTTGTTGGTCTTTTTTATGTTAAAAGATCACAATTTATTAATTGATTTAGTTCTTGGGCTCCTGCCACAAAAGCGTCCTGTAATGCGAGCGATTTGGGCGGAAATGGATATTCAAGTTTCGAATTATATTCGGGGAAAAGCCATAGAGATACTTGTGGTAGGGATGGCTTCTTTTGTTACATTTCTTTGGCTAGACCTTAAATATGCAGCATTATTAGCACTTCTTGTTGGTTTGTCAGTATTGGTTCCTTATATCGGTGCAGCCATCGTCACAATTCCCGTGTTGTTAGTGGGATATGCTCAATGGGGGTTCGACGTAAACTTTCTATGGCTTTGTATAGCTTATGGGGCCATCCAGTTTCTAGATGGTAATCTACTAGTCCCAATTCTGTTTTCGGAAGTTAACAATTTGCATCCAGTTGCTATAATTACAGCCGTTTTGTTATTTGGAGGTATATGGGGTTTCTGGGGAGTATTTTTTGCTATTCCTCTTGCGACCTTCGTTAAAGCGATCTATAACGCGTGGCCTCGCCCAAGCNCAGAGTAAACTTTTTGGATGTGGTGCTATAAAGCAATGTCTGTTGTCTAGTAAGAGCGATTAATTGTGCGAATTATGTAAGCGGTTTGAAATTGGCTGCCCTGTATTTTATGAGAAGCTGGGGTAAATTCGGCTTCATTGTCTCATTTTTAAACGGTCCGATCTGTAGTGTCATCCCAAAGCTTTGGCCGATATGAGTCATTGTGTTCACAAAGTGGCTATATTTTGCGCTATAAGATGTAGTATTTTTAGATATAGAGCTTTCGCCCTGGTGCGCATGTTAGCTTACAATTAGGTGTTTGGTTTTTGTTCATAATATGGAGGCGCCATGTCAAATGATCACGACCCCATTGAAACTGAAGAGTGGATTGCTGCATTTAACTCTGTTTGCAAAAATTCTGGGAAAGAAAGAGCAGCATTTCTTTTAGAAAAACTGCGTTCACACGCGCAAGCCAGTGATGTGAGAGTGCCAAAAGCCTCGACGACAAATTTTTGTAATACCATTCCGTCCGAACGTGAGCAGCGTTTGCCCGGCGATCTTTTTATGGAAAGGAGAATAAGATCTTTGATTCGTTGGAATGCCCTTGCGATGGTAATGAGGGCGAACAAAAAGAGCGCTGGAATTGGCGGACATATTGCCAGTTTTGCTTCGGCTGCCACACTTTATGATGTTGGATTTAATCATTTTTTTCGAGGAAATCGGGGCGATCAATTGGGTGATCTTGTCTATTTCCAAGGGCATAGTGCTCCCGGGATGTATGCACGTTCATTTTTGGAAGGACGCTTCACTGAGGAGGAACTAGATAATTTNCGAAGAGAAACGGGGGGTGAAGGTTTGTCCTCTTACCCTCATCCTTGGTTAATGCCTGACTACTGGCAGTTTCCCACTGTGTCAATGGGATTAGGCCCTATTCAAGCGATATACCAAGCGCATGTTATGCGCTATCTATCGGCACGTGGGTTGGTTCGTCGGGAAGACAGAAAAGTCTGGGCATTCATCGGCGATGGGGAGTGCGATGAGCCAGAAACTCTTGGAGCGATAGCACTCGCCGGAAGGGAGCAACTGGAAAATCTCATTTTTGTCATCAACTGCAATTTGCAACGGTTAGATGGGCCCGTTAGAGGGAATGGAAAGATAATACAAGAACTTGAGGGCGTGTTTTGTGGGGCTGGTTGGAATGTTATTAAGGTTATTTGGGGGAGGCATTGGGACACTCTGATAGAGCGTGACAAATCAGGATTATTACTGCAACGAATGAACGAAGTATGTGATGGTGAGTTGCAAAATTATAAGTTTAATGGTGGCGCATATACCCGAGAACATTTTTTTGGAAAGTATCCAGCTCTGTTAGATTTGGTATCAGATTTGTCGGACGAGCAGATAATGTACCTTAACCGCGGCGGACACGATCCATATAAGGTTTATGCAGCCTACTCAGAGGCATGCGCTTCCTCTGGCCAGCCGGTGGTCATTTTAGCTCATACGGTAAAAGGTTATGGGCTAGGTACTGCAGGCGAAGCGGCCAATGACACACATTCTATTAAAAAATTAGATTTGGAAGGTTTGAAATCATTCAGGGATCGCTTTGGTATACCAATAACGGATAAAGAATTAAATGACGTGCCATATTATCGTCCTCCGAGTGATAGTCCGGAACTGACTTACATGCGCAAGCGTCGAGAACTTTTGGGTGGCCCGCTGCCGAGACGACAATCAGATTTTGGCAGTATGGACGTACCCAAGTTAGACGCCTTTCAATCTCTGCTTCAAGGGACCGGAGATCGCAGCATTTCTACGACTATGGCTTTTGTGAGAATTTTATCGGCTCTCATTAAAGACATAAACATTGGCAAGCATATTGTTCCTATTGTTCCGGATGAGGCGCGGACGTTCGGGATGGAGGGTATGTTCCGTCAACTCGGGATCTATAGCTCTGAGGGTCAAAAATACACTCCGCATGATCGCGAACAAATACTCTATTATAAGGAAGATAAAAAAGGAGTAATACTTGAAGAGGGTATTACCGAAGCTGGTGCAATGTCCGCCTGGTTAGCTCTTGCGACAACATACAGCACTTATAGTTTCCCGATGATTCCTTTTTATATTTTTTATTCGATGTTTGGCTTTCAGCGAATAGGAGATCTTGCATGGGCTGCTGGTGATAGTCAAGCTAGAGGTTTTTTGATAGGCGCCACTGCTGGAAGAACAACTTTGAATGGAGAAGGATTGCAGCATCAAGATGGTCATAGTCATATCCTCGCAAACACAATCCCGAATTGTCGTAGTTATGATGCGACTTTTTCCTACGAGTTGGCAGTGATTATTCAGAAAGGCTTAAAAAGTATGTTTAAAGACAAGGAAAATTACTTTTATTACATTACAACGATGAACGAAAATTATCCCCAGCCGGTGAAGCCTGATGGCGTTGATAAAGGTATTGTCAAAGGTATGTATCTCTTTGCAAAGTATGAGCAAAATGATCTTAAGGTTCAATTAATGGGCTCAGGTACTATTTTTAATGAGGTTATAGCAGCTGCTGAGATATTAAACTCGGAATTTTCGATTGGATCAGATGTTTGGAGTCTTACGAGTATTAATGAACTAGTGCGAGAAGGCCAGGCTGTTCATCGCTGGAATACTCTTCATCCGCTGGAGGCGCCTAAGACATGCCACGTCGAAAAAATGGTGAGTAAGTTAAAAGGTCCGTGTATTGTTGCAACTGATTATGTAAAAAGTTATGCGGATCAGTTAAGAGCGTATTTGCCGTTACCAACACACGTCTTAGGCACCGATGGATATGGTCGTAGTGATAGCCGCGAGGCTCTGCGTAAGTTTTTTGAGGTTGATCGCTATTTTATAGTTGTTTCAGCGCTTAAAGCACTCTCAGATATTGGGAAGTTTGACAAAGAGCTGGTCAGTACTGCTATTGCTGATTTCGGTATTGATCAAGAGAAAGAGAACCCCTTATTTTTGTAGAGTTTACAATTATAATCGTGGATGAGAGAGAAATTCTGCAGAGGCTCGGAGTATATGACGTTAGAAACTATTTTAGTACCAGATCTCGGCGGAGTCGATCAAGTCAGGGTTATCGAACTATGCTTTAAACCAGGCGACATGGTTGAGGAAGAGGATTCGCTAATCGTGCTAGAATCGGATAAAGCAACCATGGATGTGCCGTCTTCATCCGGAGGAGTTCTTCATCGGTTTTTAGTTCGAGAAGGTGATGAAGTGTCGACCGGGGATATGGTTGCCGAATTAAAAGTAGAGAGCACATTATTGGCACCATCGCCTGAGTCAATGAAGGAAACTGCTTTATTTGAGTCAGATTCTGGTAACGATGAAGATGACGCGCAGTGTGTTGTTCATGGAAGAAATGATATAGATAGCGATAAAACGCCGTCTGCGAGAGGCGCCTCCTCCGTCAGCCCCCAAAGCACGCCTAAAATGCCACAAGAATTGGACTCACCCAACGCCAGTTATAAAGAGGATGCAGGAGTATATGCAGGTCCTTCTGTGAGACTCTTGGCTCGAGAACTTGGTGTCGATCTGTCGCGCGTTGATGGATCGGGGCTTCGAGGTCGGGTTACTCGTGAAGATCTTAACAATTTTGTTCAGCAGCAACTCTCCACTAATTTCCAAGAATCATTTGCGAATAACCAAGGCTACGTAGAGAGGCCGATTAATTTCGCCGAATTTGGACGAATTGAAAAGCATAAGCTAACAAAAATTCAGTCAATTACTTCGAAAAGGTTGCAAGAGAGCTGGGCAAAAGTGCCACATGTGACACAATTTGATGACGCAGAAATTACAGAGCTTGAAGAGTTTAGAAAGTCTTTGAATATCCAATCTAAGACTGAAAACTCGAAGATAAACTTGACCGCTTTCCTCATCAAAGCGGTTTTCTTTTGCCTTAAAAGCAATCCTAAGTTTAATCGGTCATTGGTTGATCAAGGTTTGTCTTATATTCAAAAAGATTATTTTCACATTGGCATTGCAGTTGACACTGAAAAAGGATTACTGGTCCCTGTAATTAGAGATGTAGATTCAAAAGGCATCCTCGAGCTCGCTAACGAAATCGGTAATATGGCTGTTAAGGCTCGGAACGGCATGCTCTCGCCGGATGAGATGAGAGGTGGGTGTTTTACTATTTCAAGTTTAGGCGCGATGGGAGGATCTGGTTTTACTCCAATTATCAATCCGCCAGAGGTGGCGATATTGGGTGTTGCCAGAGCAAAAGTGCAGCCTTTTTGGGACGGAGATAAGTTTATTCCAAAATTATACCTCCCTCTGGCACTTTCATATGATCACAGAATTATTAATGGTGCTGATGGCGGTGCCTTTATGAATGATCTGGTTCGAATCTTAAGTGACATTCGTTTGCTAGTGCTTTAAAAAGTTTTGCTGTCTCAAACTTCAGGGGAGGGAATTTTTTTGCGTTATCTTCATACTATGGTCCGAGTGAGTGATCTATCGGCATCCTTGGATTTTTACTGCGGTGCTCTCGGTTTGAAAGAGTTTAGCAGAAGCGATTACCCAAAAGGTCGCTTCACATTGGTTTTTCTGCGCGCGCCTGATGATCTGCCAATACCGGCGGATAAAAAATCGCCATTGATCGAGCTGACTTATAATTGGGAGAGTCAACCTTATGAGTGTGGTCGAAATTTTGGACATATTGCTTTTCAGGTAGACGATATCTACTTAACCTGTAATAAATTGATGGAGTGTGGGGTGGTTATTAATCGACCACCGAGAGATGGTCGAATGGCGTTTGTAAGATCTCCAGATGACATATCAATCGAATTGCTACAGAGGGGACAGGCGCTTGATATTGTCGAGCCCTGGAGTTCGATGACTAATGTTGGAGAGTGGTAATCAGGTTTGTCGGAAAGGCAGCAGTTTGCTTGCCTCCTTGATATGGTGATCGATAGCCACAGCTTCTTCTCTTAAAAAGTGTTTGATCGCGCCCCGAAAGTCAGGGTGTTTAATCCAATGCAGGGAATGGGTTTTCCTAGGCTCGAATCCTCGTATAATTTTATGCTCTCCTTGTGCTCCAGCGTCAAATCGTTGCAAGCCCATTGCTATGGATAACTCGATTCCAGAGTAATAGCAGAGTTCGAAATGCAAATAATTAAATTCTCTAATACTTCCCCAGTATCGGCCATACAAGGTAGTTGCATCATAAAAATAAAGAGCACAAGCAATGGGTTTTTGATCAATTCGAGCAACTGCCATAGCAATCTGACCAGGCATCGATTTTCCGATTTGCTCAAAAAACTTAGACGTTAAGTAGCCGTTGCTGCCGTTTCGCTTTGCATAGGTTAACTGGTAGAGGTGATAAAAAAAATTCCAAATTTCCGGAGTGATTTCTTGACCAAATAAGGTTTCAGTTTCTATGTTTTGTGCTTTTATCTGAGATCTTTCCCGTCGTATCATTTTTCTTTTTCTTGAATTAAATGTGGCGAGAAAATCATCGAATGTCTTGTAACCATAATTAAACCAGTGATACTGAACGCCAAATCGATGAAGAAGATTCAGGCCGGCGAATGCATCTACCGAACTATCATCCGGAAATAACAAGTGCCAGCTTGATGCGTTGTATATATCAGATTTTTCGTAAACTTTTTCCAGAAATAATTTTGTTTGTTGCCCAGTAAGATTTGTTTTATGTCTTGTCCTGGGGCCAGAGGATGGTGTGAATGGAATTGCCGAGAGGAGCTTTGGGTAATAATTAAAGCCATGATGATGATATGCGTTAGCCCAAACATAATCGAAGACGTACTCTCCCATTGAATGCGCTTTGAGATACAATGGCATGAAACCACCACCGGCTTGATCTTCAAGGTGGATATGAATTGGCGACCAACCACTTGATTGTCCGACACTGCGGCTAGTCTCTAGCGCATCAAGAAACTCATTCCTTAAAAAAGGATAAGGTAATTTCACGAGTTTATCACGTGTGCTTAATTCGTCTGTTTGTTGTTCTATTGGCATAAGGTAGTCCGAAACTGTGACACAATCTCATTAGAGAAAAAGTTAAAAAGTTTTGCGTATCGATATTGTTATATCAATCTTGTCGAATCTAACTGCGATATTTAGGTGATGACCGATTCTTCGTCTAGAATTCTCCGCGTTTATTCAGTGCCAGTCAACATACTTTAAGAATCAATGATCGATAAGTTATGATAGCAGGGAAAGACGAAATAAACATTCACGCTGGGCGAACAAATGGAGCTATAAGAAATGATTGTCAAACCTCGAGTCCGCGGTTTTGTTTGCACCACCGCGCATCCGATCGGGTGTGAAAAAAATGTTATAAAACAAATTGATTATGCAATCTCCAGAGGCTCCAGTGCAGGCCCTAAACGTGTATTAATAATAGGTTCGTCGACGGGCTACGGGTTATCGGCAAGGATAATGGCGGCATTTGCATATCAGGCGGCCACACTTGGAGTCTTTCTTGAAAAAGATAGCACCAATGGTCGTCCAGCTTCTGCTGGTTGGTACAATTCGGCTGCTGTGCATTCGTATGCAAATGACCAGAGTCTTTATGCTAAAAGTGTTAACGGGGATGCTTTTAGTCAAGCTGTTAAACAGCTAACGGTGGACACAATAAAGGCTGACTTGGGGCAAGTCGATTTAGTTATATACAGCATCGCTTCCCCGAGAAAGACTGATCCAGTAACACATGAGATTTTTAATTCAACTTTAAAACCGATAGGTAAAGAAGTATCTATGCGCGGTATAAATACGGATAAGGGTATTGTGCAAGAGTTCACATTATCAGCGGCTAGCGAAAAAGAAATTTCTGATACTGTGGCGGTGATGGGTGGCGAGGACTGGATACGATGGATCGATACGCTGTCTGAAGCAAATGTTTTGGCGCCCGGTGCAAAAACCACTGCATTTACTTATATCGGCGAACAGATAACATGGGACTTATATTGGCATGGAACAATCGGTCGCGCAAAACAGGACCTTGATGAAAGCGTCTTAAAAATACGAGACAAGCTTGCTGCCATAAATGGTGATGCTAGAGTTGCGGTTTTAAAAGCTGTGGTAACGCAGGCTAGCGCGGCTATTCCAATAATGCCTCTNTACTTGTCTCTGCTATTCGAGGAAATGAAGAGTGAGGGTTCCCACGAAGGATGTATTGAACAGATAGACAGACTTTTCGAAGAATGCCTATATAACTCCATGCCGCGCGTTGATGCGGAGGGAAGATTTCGGGTGGATAATCTTGAACTACAAGCACATATTCAAGAAGCTATAATAAAAAAATGGAAAATAATAGATGATCATAACCTTAATAGCCTTGCAGATTTTGAAGGCTACAAANCTGAATTTATGAACCTCTTCGGATTNAACGTCGACGGTGTNGATTATGAAGAAGATGTNGAAGTTGACGTAAAAATCAGNGGTCTNTTGNGTTAGGAAAATCATTATTTGCTCGCATATTTATAAAAATTTGTATTTGAGTTGATCCTTTTGAGTATGCGAACTATTCAATTTAGGACTGCTCTGCTTCACCCAAAGAACTGGGGGAGTTGGTGTTTATTTGGTGTCTGGTGGTTAATTTCGCAATTACCATTTTCTGCCTTATTGTCTCTTGGCGAGTCTATTGGATTGCTGGCTTTCAAATTTACGTCTTCTAGAAAAAGCATCGCAGAACGCAATATTGAGCTATGTTTCCCTAATTTAAATCGGCAAGAACGGCATAAAATGGTTCGGGATAACTTTATTAACCTTGGTATCGCCTTAATGGAAATAGGGATTGCATGGTGGTGGAGCAAGAAGCGTTTCAGCCGTTTAGTAGAGATTGAGGGCGCTGAAAACTTGNCTAATGTGTCGAAAAATGGAGTGCTGTTGCTNGGCATTCATTACACTACCCTAGAGATTGGGGCCGCTGCAGCCACAACTGCATATGATAAGGTTGACGGAATGTATCGGGCGCATGGTAATCCTGTGTACGACTTTTTGCAGGCGAGAGGTCGAGTTAGCAAGAGTTGTGGCAATAGCAAGGTATTCGAGCGCAAGGATGTGAGAGGATGTCTCAAGGCGCTCAGGAATGGACGCGCTTTGTGGTATGGCCCTGACCAAGATTACGGCTTGGGTAGCGGCTTATTTGCTCCATTTTTTGGCATTCAAGCAGCCACTGTTAATGCCACCGCCCGTTTCGCTCAAATGAGTGGTGCAGCCGTAGTTCCGTTTACGCATATTCGCTTGTCCGGGACCAAAGGATATAAAGTTACTTTCTATCCTGCATTGAANAATTTTCCTGTTGGCGATGATCTTGAAGATGCTACCGCTATAAATAAACTTATCGAAGAATTTATTCTNCTNAAACCGGAACAATATCTTTGGGTCCATCGGCGATTTAAAACTCGTCCTGAAGGGGAAAAAGATTTTTACACCTCATGAGACTAGAGTTAAAATTGGCACCAACGTGAGAGGGATTGTTTGATGATTACTGGTAGTTTGGTGGCCTTGGTTACCCCGTTTCGTGTTAATTCACATGATATCGATTGGGATTCGCTTAAATCATTGATCNATTGGCATGTGGATCAAGGAACAGATGGTATCGTAACAGTTGGGACGACCGGGGAATCGGCGACCCTGAATTTTGACGAACATTCAAGCGTGATAGATTTTGTTGTGCAATATGTGAATGGGCGTTTGCCGGTCATCGCAGGAACAGGCGCGAATTGTACAAGAGAAGCTATAGCACTTACGCGAACAGCAAAAGAAGTCGGTGCGGATGCGTGCCTGCTGGTTACTCCTTATTATAATAAGCCGACGCAACATGGTCTTTACCTGCATTTTAAGGCGATTGCCGAGGAAGTCGATATCCCTCAGATTCTCTACAACGTTCCNAGTAGAACGGCTTGCGACATGTCGACTGATACTGTGCTTGAACTGGCGAAACTGGCTAATATTTGCGGAATTAAAGATGCCACTGGAGATCTTGAGCGAGGTGCTGCCNTAATATCGCAAACGCCGTCTAGATTTTCAGTTTATTCCGGGGATGACATGTCTGCCAGACAATTAATGATCGCAGGGGCTCATGGGAATATCTCGGTCACGGCAAATATTGTGCCCAAACTGATGTCTGAAATGTGCAGAGCTGCGCTATCGGGTGCCGATTCTGAGGCCGACAATATTGATCAAAAGCTAAGGGCTTTGCATTTGGCGCTTTTTCTGGAATCTAATCCTATTCCTGTAAAATGGGCATTGTCTAGGATGGGGTATATAGAAAACGTGTTGCGTCTGCCTCTTACCCCTATGTCTGAATCTAATGGTTCTGCAATTGAGACCGCAATGCGTGATGCCATGATTGATTTTGATTAAAATCTGTTTGGGTTGGTAAACAATATGAAAGCTTTTAAAGGTTTTGTGATTGCTCTGTTATGTATAAGTTTGACTGGTTGCGGTTGGTTGGGTTTGAGAGATCGATCGAATGATTATTTACTGTCCGAAGAAGTCGAGCCAATTACTATTCCTGATGGAATGGACAAATCAAATATCGGTCAGATATATCCTATTCCGCCGATATCGGGTCAAGAAAATTTGACTTATGACTACGAAGTTCCGCGACCCCAGCCGGCTTCGATAAATAATTTTGAACAAGTAGTGAAGATCCAAAGCTTTGAGGACAGACGCTGGGTGCTGATTAACTTGGCGCCCAGTGAGGTTTGGCCTCGTGTTAGAAATATTTTAAGTCGCAACGGCATTCCCACTGCCATCGCGGACGGTACATCGGGCATTATTGAGACCGCTGGTATTACTTTTAAGTCGGATCAGGATCACAGCCACAGATTTAGATTTATTATTGAGCCGGGAGTTCAACTTAACAGTACCGAAATTTCCGCATTACACCAGCAAAACCCAGTATCAGCCGAAGATATGGNTAGTTGGCCAGCACTCTCCGATAATGATAATCGAGAGGAGGATATGTTGGAGATGCTTGCTAATGACCTAGCTTCGACAACCAACTATTCGCAGGTTTCTCTCTTGGCCCAAAAAATCGGTGGTGACGCAAAAGTAGCTATTTCGGCCGGTGACGCGGAGGAAGCATACATTAGCATCGCCCTTACTTACGATCGATGTTGGGCATCAGTTAATTATTCGGCATCGCGCGGTGGTTTTTCAATAGTAGACAAAAATAGGAGCGAAGGCCTTATCTATGTAAATTATACGCCTGAGTTAGATGAAGAAGTAGGTTTTTTTAAGCGTTTGTTTGGTGGTCGAAAGAAGCAGAAAATTCTCGAATCAAACTATCAAATTCTCATGGAGCGCACTAATGGTTATGTAAAAGTAAAGCTAAGGGATCATAATGGCGAACAACTTGTTGATTCGGAATCGCTGCGTCTGTTGGGTTTGCTGCGCAGCAATCTCTCTTAGGATCTTGGTTTATGAAGTTTGCTTCTCTTGGGAGTGGTAGCGGGGGCAACTCGACCATTATTAAAACTAAGTCAACGTGTATTATGGTTGATTGCGGATTTTCGCTTAAACAAACCATTAGTAGGTTGAATAATTTGGGTTTGTCGGGGAATGAATTAGATGCCATTCTTGTGACGCATGAACATCATGATCATTGGATGGGCGTCATGGCGTTGGCCAAAAAGTATAGTCTTCCAGTATTTCTCACTGTTGGCTGTAAGCGAGCCATCAGCTATAAAACTACAGAACTATTTCGCTTGATTGAAAATCATCATCAATTTAGCATCGGAGATTTAACCATTACTCCTGTGCCAATTCCTCATGATGCGGCGGATCCCGTTCAGTATATTTTTGCATATAAATCGTTATGCCTCGGGGTCCTTACGGATTTAGGGCATTTTACGAAATATATAGTTGAGCAATATAAAGTATGCGATGGTTTGCTATTGGAAGCTAACTATGACAAAGAGATGCTTCGATCGGGACCTTACCCTTCTCACCTTAAAAGGCGGATTGACAGTAAATGGGGGCACCTTGAAAATAGCCAGGTAGCCGAATTTTTGAATGCAATTGACCAGACCCGGCTGCAGCAACTAATATTTGGGCATATTAGTGACAAAAATAATAGCATCGACCGAATAGTGGAGAGTATAGAGAATACCTGCATTGATCAAAATGCTATACATTTCGCCCATCAGGATAAGNCAATTGGATGGCTCGAGTTGAACTAAATAACCTTGCAATATTTATAGAATTTATCAAAAAATACAAGTTGTAAAAGCACTAAGATGGGNTTAGCACGATAAAGTGTATAGTGCAATAAGTTTTTGCTCTTTCCTCAATTTTTTCCCCAAGGGACATTTTATTGTCCACAGATACTTGATGT
The DNA here is from genome assembly GCA_002591625.1 of Porticoccaceae bacterium. Taxonomy (GTDB): domain Bacteria; phylum Pseudomonadota; class Gammaproteobacteria; order Pseudomonadales; family Porticoccaceae; genus TMED48. The sequence goes on along the minus strand of PCDB01000002.1, from coordinate 15,003 downwards.
TTCTTATAAAACTGTCAAAAAATCGTCATAAGTCATTGATTATTTGTTTGAATGAACATAAGTAACTGATTTTAAACANCTTTATTAATTGGTCAATAATTGATCAATTTAAGTCGGGACCTTTGTTTTACAGGTCTCGCATCGCACTTTAAGTCGATTATACACAAAGTTATCCACAATATATGTGAATAAATTTTTTGGATGGTTTACACAGCTAGAGCGGTTATAGTAACGATCCCCTTTTCATATTATCGGTTTCTGATTATGTTTTTTATTTTTAAGTTAGACAAAGTAAATATAACAAATCGTTTGATAACTCTATGAATTTGTTAGCTGGTGGGCACTTCGATAGCATTGCTTTCATTCTATGCACTAATGTTCAATTGTCAGCTAAAGCTAGAGCGTTATCGGAACGGCTAAGCTTGGATTATAGAAGTGACTTTAACGAGACGGATGTTGATGAGTACCTTAAAAGGGGTAGGCGCTATTATATTGAGTTTGGAGACACACTGGTTTGTTTAAAGTGTTTAGGNTTAAAGCAACATGGACCAATTTTTAGTGATTTTTTAAGCAAAAGTTTGGCCTATAGGCGTTTTTCAGGTGGGATCAAAAAAGAAGCGATTGCAAAAGCTATTGGTGTGAACAAGAACTTTAGACCTCATGTTACAGATTTAACAGCTGGTTTAGGAAATGACGCCTTTATCCTTGCCTCATTGGGTTGCCTCGTCACGCTTGTGGAGCGTAATCCAGTTATTTATAGCTTGCTTGAAAACGGTTTTGAGCGGGCANCGGATTATGGGACTTTTGATTGTGATATCAAAGATATTGTGAGCCGCATGACGATTATTTTTATGGATGGAGATAGCTTCCTTAGCACTTATGCCGATTCAACTGATGTAATTTATCTTGACCCGATGTACCAAAAGCGTCATAAATCCGCGGCAGTGCGAAAGGAAATGCAGGCATTTCGAAGCATTGTAGGTATGGATGACGATGCGCCTAGTTTGCTTAGATTGGCCCTTAAAAAAGCCCGATATCGCGTGGTAGTGAAACGACCTNTAAGGGCTCAGTATCTTGACAACCATCTGCCAAGCTATTCAATTCGAGGTAAAACGACTCGTTTTGATATATTTGTAATATCACCACCTCACTAATATATGAACTTTGNTCAAAATTTTTAGGTACCCAAGCGTGCTAGAAGCTCATGGTATATATCGGTTAGTTTTTCTAGATCGGTCACACGCACATGCTCATTAACTTTATGAATGGTTTTATTTACAGGACCGAGCTCGATGACCTCTGTACCCATAGGCGCAATGAATCTTGCATCTGAGGTTCCGCCTCCNGTGGATAATTGAGGTCTGTGACCAACTACATTCGATATAGCATCGCTGACTGTTTCGACTAGCGAGCCCCACTTTGTTAAAAAAGGGTTGCCTGTTAATTGCCAGTCTAACTCATGATTCNATCCATGCTCATTCATTATTNCGGACGTACGGTCTTTCAAAATTTGTTCAGAGAGTTCCGTAGAAAATCTAAAATTAAATTTGACCACTAACTTGCCTGGGATTACATTAACCGCTCCTGATCCAGCCATAATATTAGATATTTGCAGGCTCGTGGGTGGGAAATCTTTGTTACCCTCATCCCATTTTTCGTCGATTAGACGTTGCAATGCCGGCATGGCTTGATGAATGGGGTTGTTGGCTAGATGTGGATAAGCCACGTGCCCTTGGGTACCATGAATGGTTAAGACACACCCAAGGGATCCTCGACGCCCATTTTTTATGGTATCCGCTAGATTCTTGGCACTGGAAGGCTCGCCAACAACACACCATTTGGGGAGCAGCTNTCGTTTTTGCAACCACTCCACAACTCGCCGGGTTCCATTTATTGCCGCCCCCTCTTCATCACTAGTAATTAGAAAGGCTATTCGAAATTTGTGGATATTTCTCGAGGAAAAGTAACGTTCAGTGGCGACGATCATTGCTGCAAGAGAACCTTTCATATCTGCTGCTCCGCGACCATAGAGTAATCCCNTGTGGACNNCGGGTTTGAAAGGGTTGAACTCCCAACTGCTCTCATCACCAACAGGGACAACATCGGTGTGGCCAGCAAAACAAAATATAGGGCCACTATCACCGCGAATAGCCCAAAAATTTTTTACATCTCCGTAGTTGAGTCGAGTCACATCGAAACCAATATTCTGTAGTCTATTTATTATAATTTCTTGGCATCCTTCATCTTTGGGTGTGATTGACGGACGCGAAATGAGAGCTCGAGCTAGTTCGAGGGTCGCAGAGTCAGATGGCATGCAACTTTCCTTTTTTATATATGAATTCAATTGTAATTAGCATTTGTTACTCTGGCCAGGATGATTATTTAATATACTTNTCTTATTCATTTTTTGATTAAATCTTTTGGCGTTTGTTTTTGGACGGATCGCCAAACATAGGTTTGCGGGTTTTAGAGTTACAACTCAGAAAATTTATGTAAGAAACTTCCAGACAGATAATTATTTTGACGGTACACAAAAAATTGCCGCAGATTATGACATTGTTGCGTACATTGAATGGCCTTGTATGCCAAATCATCAGCTAAAAGAAAAAGTCATTGGTAATGTCGATCTAATATTTTGTTATGCGTTAATCGAGGGGGGCGCTTTCTCGCCCTGAAGATTTGATTCCTGTTTTGATTGATTTTCGAAATCTGGGGGCATTATCGCACTCAATTGTTAGGGTAGGCAGGCTATTGACTATCGGGATCCAATTCTCAAAAAATTAAGAACTCTGGATAAGCCTTCCGTAACAGACTTACGTAGTTTGGCTCTGAGAAACCCGNTAAGTTATGACTTGATATCTTGCTGGTTCAGTCAAAATAATAGATCAATCGGATTTATGAAAACCCCTATGAATGGTTAGGCAGGTATATTCATTTAATTAGTGATTCAAACCTGGGCATCTTTAACAGCTAATTGACGGTTAGGTTTTCTCATATAATTCAACGTGGTGTCAGTTTGTCTTTCGCGGCATTAATTTTAGCTGCCAAGTAATCGCTTCCTCCACGATCGGGATGTAATCTTTGGATCAGTCGCTTATGTGCTTTTTGCACCTGGCTCTCAGTCGCATCAGGCTTCAAGCCAAGTATTTCCAGCGCTTCTGTTTGCGTGAGTTCCGAGAAATCTGGTTTTGTTGCACTGTATGATGATCCTTCAAAACCACTATTGTCGCGAGTCCGGAGTATGTAACTCTGCAGCAGAATAAAGGACTCTTTATCATTTTCTCTCCACTCGTCAACTAAGAGTCGTAATTCTTCTATAGTTAATTCACTAAGTTGTTTTCCCTCATATGGTCCAGTCAAAATTTCACCATCGATGTGTTGATTGGAAAAATTTATCGTAACGAATAGACTCTTGGTTTTAAATTGAGAGGGAATTTGCTTGGAAAACCCAAACATTCGAAGTAGCGGGAGGGCGCGCCAGCCCCAGACGATTATCCACTTCAAAAGTGGGATCAAAGCGGCAAGCCCCGCGCCGATCCAGTGTATTTTCCCAGCTACTACAAGCCCGATTGAAATTATTAGCAATGCCCAAATTGCACTGTTCCAAATAAACTCTTTACGCTTCTCGGTCGTTGTCCGATGCAGAATAATCCGCCAGTACCAGATCCCCAAGATTAAAGTTGCGATTAAAAAAAGTTTTATCATTAATTCATTAAACCACACTAAAACTATTTGGATAAACTAAGATTGACATGCTTTCTCTAAAACATAGATCTGGGGTTGCAGCTAGTGGCGCTTTGAAGTTGACAGGTCTGATTATTTGTTGCCCCCATAGTATAGAGACATTGAGTTATTTATGATTTTTGGTGCAACGTTTTTTTAGTGATGAGTCAACATCTTTAGCCATTTTAATAAGAATATTTTCGGTTGTTTCCCAATCAATACAGGCGTCGGTTACAGATACCCCATATTTCAATGCGCCTATATCTGCGGAAAGTTTTTGATTACCTGAGCATAGATTGCTCTCAATCATCAGTCCAATGATGGACTCATTGCCGTCAGCGATTTGATTGGAGATATTTTCCAAAACCAACGGTTGTAACTTATGATCCTTATTTGAATTCTCATGGCTGCAATCGACCATGATATTCACTGGAACGCCTGCTTTGGCAAGTTGTTCCTCGCAAAGCGCAATGTTAATGGAATCAAAGTTTGGTTTGCCGCCGCCGCCTCGAAGGACTATGTGGGCATTGTTATTTCCGCGAGTGGTAATTACCGAGACACCACCTTTGCTATTTATACCCAAAAATCTATGCGGATTCGCGACTGACTTAAGCGCATTAATTGCCACATTAAGACTTCCATCGGTCCCGTTTTTGAAACCCACCGGAGAAGACAAACCTGAGGCCATTTCACGATGTGTTTGGGACTCTGTGGTGCGGGCCCCTATAGCCGACCAAGCTATCAAATCTTGCATATACTGCGGAGATATCGGGTCCAAAGCTTCAGTCGCAGTAGGAAGACCCATTTCTAGGATGTCATGAAGAAGTCGGCGCCCAATATGTAATCCATCGACAATTTTGAACGAATCATCCATGTATGGGTCGTTAATTAGACCTTTCCAACCTACAGTTGTTCGAGGTTTTTCAAAGTATACTCTCATTACGAGTAGTATTTGGTCCTTTACTTTATCTGACAAGAGCTTTAAGCGTTCAGCATATTCTTTGGCGGCGCTCACGTCATGTATGGAACACGGACCTATAATCACGAAGATTCTATTGTCTTTTCGATCAAGAATTGCTTCTATTTGTTTACGTCCCTCTGTCACAACCGCCGCTGCAGAAGGAGATATAGGGATCTCTTCCTTCAACAACTCTGGGGTCATAAGCGTTTCATGGTTTGCTATGTTTACGTTATCTGTTGCATTTGAAGCCATATGGATACCTTAAGCATATTTGCCGAGAGGACGCCATTGTACGTATAAATGACTAAGATTACAGACTATCGATCGGGTATTTCTATAAATAAAGGCACTCTTGGCAGGTATAAGCCGCAACGAATGGGGTAGTCTTCAATTCCTCTCAGTAACGAGGCGTAGTGGTGCAATTGGCCACGATACTTATCTATCATATTATCGGTAAAGCTTTTTATTGTTTGACCGGCGATGGGATGAGCATATTTATAATCAATGATCCAACGAGTATTTTCAAATAAAAAAGTTAAATCAATTATAGATCTTTTTATTTGGCCTCCGTTATCGAATCTATAATCAAACATAACTTCAACGCTTGAGTCATGTTTAGTCTCAAGTAGCCATTTCCCAAATGGATCCTCTAGCATATTTTTCAATGCGCGTTTCAACTCATCAAGTTCATCAGATGACGCTAAAACACCATTCTCTTTCAGTTGCGAACACCATCCAATTTTGAGTTGATCTAATTTTTCTATGCCAAAGTTTTCTACCCCATACTTCGCAATCTGTTTGAGCGTGCGGTGCAAGCACTTTCCCAATTGCATCGATCGAAAACTGTGATCGTATGGCTTTTCTGTTACTTGAGTGGTGAGACTGTTCGTCAAATTACTGCTTCTCTGGCGATTATCAATACCTTTGCTGATATTGTCTCTAGGCTTATAGTTTGCGATGAAACGTCTCATCGTCTTGAAAGTCTGACTTTTTTCTTGGAGATCATGTTCCTCCTCATTTTTGGCTATATGAACTTTGTAACGCTTTTTCTCGATGTCTGCTGATAACTTAGGCCATATATTGGTTAATAAACTCTTAGGTGGAGGCGTCCGCCATTTCGACCCGTTTTGTTTAAGTTCTCCAAATAGGTGCAAGGAGTGAATAGCTCTGGTTGCAGCGACATAGAGGACTCTCGTATCTTCTAAGCGAGATCGAATTGCTCGATCATGCCTTAGATAATCGTATAATTCGTCATTCGCTTCAGCTTCGGAGCCGCGGGTCGCGATAATAAATTCACTATGACCTGCATGATCGACGTATTCATTCCATAGGAGGAGAGGTTTGTCTCTCTCGCTTACGGAGCGAGACAAACCGGGCAGAATTACATGATCGAATTCGAGACCTTTAGCTCTGTGCATCGTCATTATTTGTACAGGATTCTGATCTTTCCTCTTTAATTGGGATAATTTTGGGTTTGAGGAGAGAGAATCGACTGCAAGTTGAAAGCTTTCCATATTCTGAATGATTCCTCCGACCTCCGTTTGGCTGACGAGGTTCAGATAAGTCATGATATCTTCATAATCGTTTTCGTTTTGTAATGCGTCCATCCCGCCGAGTTTGATCCAGCAATCTTCAAGGGAATCACGAAGACTTTGTCGCCGACGATTGATCCAAAGATTCTTGAGAACAGGGATGATTCGCGCTAAAGCTCTTTCGCCGTATTTACTGAGCGAATATTTTTTTCGATTCTCGGTGGTTTCAAAGTGATTGATAAGTTGTTCGATAATAAGTGGATTTTCGTCTGAGTGATCTTGAGTGCTATTTACAATGACTAATAAATCTTCAAGTCCCAGGCCGCAAAACGGGGCGTGCAGAACTGAAAGCCAGGCTATTCGATCACTCGGGGACATAATTGCTCGGGTAAGGGATATCATATCAACGACTTGCATTCGATTGGAAAGCGTTTCTATATCAATACCTTGCCACATAATATTGTTGTCTGCCAAAGCTGGAGTAATTGCCTTTAAATGGCTTCTATTTCGGGCAAGAATAGCAATCGTATCACTGGGATGGTTTAACCTGATCCGTTTGCAGATCTCAGATATGTGTCGAGCTTCGAAATCATCGTAATTTTTCCCACAATAGCCAAAGAAATTAACCTCAGCTTTTTGTTTAGACGTTTTGGCTGCAATGGACTGTGTATAAGTTACGGCGCCAGATGAAGGATTTTCGTGGGATGGAAATGCGGAAGAAAAGTATTCGTTAATCCAGTCGATAACGAGTTTCTGGGATCGAAAGTTAGTCGTAAGCGTAAGTGGNTCAATTTTAATATGTGCTATTGAGTGTTGCTGTACTCGGAGAAATAAGCCTACATTTGCATTGCGAAAGCTATACATCGATTGCATCGCGTCCCCCACTAGAAATATGGTTCGCCCATCATCAGGTTCCCAGCCNTCAAGTAATGATTCAATTAATTTTATTTGAATAGCTGAGGTGTCCTGAAACTCATCAATCAGTATGTGTTTCAAACTGTAATCGAGTTGCAAAGACGTGTGAGATACATTGGTTGAGCAATCATTTGACTTGAGAGCATCGAGAGCCGATAGCGTGATGGCACTGAAATCGCATTCGTTACTGCTCTCAAAAATAACATTTAACTCCGCCACTAGATGAGGGAGTAGATACCCTACTGCCTCAAGAACTTGATGTTGTGCGGAGTTTTTATGATGCTCAGGAAGCCTCAAAACCGAAATCATAAGTTGGAGCAGTCCTGGAATCTTTTGACACCATTTTATTAGTTCCAGGGCGCGGAGTTTTTGTTGTTTCGCCACCGGAGGATATCCCTCATTTACGGTAAGTTTTTGTCTCCAAGTCTCCGATTTTGTGAGGAATTGCCTAATTAATGCTTTCCAAGCCGCAAGCCCGTTTACAGAGCACTCTGGAAGGCTTTTAAGGTCTCTAGGCTGCTCTAATTCGGAGTTGCTCCTCTTTGAAACAAGGCCTGCAGCTTGGTGGGTGAGACATAGAAATTCATTGATAATCGGACCTAAAAGGGAGGCCAAATTTTCAAGATGCTCTCTTNTAATACGGTCGAGCACAGAATGGAAATAATCTGTATTATTTTGAATCCGAAAAATTAAAGGGAGCCATTGTTCTCGCCGTTCCAAAAGTTTAGACAAAAGGTGGGCGCAGAGACCGAAGTCATTCCCCAAATGGCCTAATAGAACACCCAAGTATGTCCCGATTAGATTGTCTTCTTCTATCCTCGAAAGTAAGGCTTGTGCGGCTGTTTGATAGTGAATCAAAGGTTGAGTGCTTGGATTTGTCGCATAGCCAGTCGATGATTCCACGAGGAAGAGATTGCTTATGTGGCGAGAGAAGCCGTCAATAGTCTGGATCCGCAATCTCCATGAGAGATTTAATAGATTCCAGCCGAGCTCATTACTTCGGGCTAGCGCCTTGTTTGCGAGAAACCATGTCGTAGCATCGTTTGGATCAGATGGGCNTGCAGATGTATGAGCATATTCAAGGGCTATTAATACGCGAGCCAACATTTCTGAGGCAGCTTTCCTTGTAAAGGTTATACAGAGAATCTCCTCTGGNTTCTCAACAATAGATAACAACGCGAGATATCTTTGAATAATTAAGCCTGTTTTGCCCGACCCNGCTGGGGCAGAAACAATAAAACTTCTTTCTGGATCTATAGCTGCTTGTCTGAATATAGAGTCATTCAGTTTACTCATTAACAATGATTCCGTATTTTATGTGTCTAGCGATCAAAACTTTTCAAAAAATCTATTTAGAGGGAATAAAAAATTTTGCTGTTTAAAAGCAGAAAGATCATTAATAGATATTTCACAATCACCCGAAGAAAATGAATCAGCCAATCTTTNGAGTCCCGTTTTCCAATCACTAATTCGGGCTTGCCATTCCTCCATCGCAGTCAATTCGGGAGATAAAAGCCCATCACTTTCACCAATTAATCTGACGCAGTTAATTGTAAGTTGTGCATATGCACAACCGTTAGGGCTTGGTTGGCAGGCAAGAACATAGAGGGGTAGTTGGGGTTCCTTTAAATGTTCTGGATCCCATCCTCGGGGTTTTACATCACCAGTTTTATAATCAATGATGAGTATTTTATCACCCACACGATCAATTCTATCCACAAACAGTTGGAGAGAAAGTTCACCAAATTCTATCGTAAACATCTGTTCTAGCAGAATTACTTCAAAAGGTTCTCGGAGTTTCTCTTTAGCCAACCATTCCTCAATCAGTCTCAATATCTGAAATTTTGCTAATGAGCGGTATCTGATCCCATTAAGAGAATCTATAAGACGATCATACCTAGAAAAAGTCAAATCAATACTCTCATTGATTTGTGATGTGATCTCTGTATCACTCAATTTAGCTAAGCTTTCAGAATTTTTCCATTTGGACCACAATGTGAATAGAATTTCATGAATTAAGATTCCTCGCTGACGTTTATTTATTCCTTGATGTGGTGGTTCTAATGGTTTTGCTCTTAATCGATGAATCGCGAATGAATTGAAGGGACAGATGAATTGATTTCGAAGGATGGCAGCACCGCCTTTAATACTCTCTTTGCGAATTTCAAGAGGCACCGTAGGCTGCTCGAAAAACTCGATTGCCTGAGATTGATGATAGTCTTTATGGAGCATTTGATTATCAGCTAGTTTCAGTGATTCGAGATGTTCAGAGGTATCTATGTCCCTCAAAAAGGGGCTTTCGACAGACATTTCGTCGTCTCGTTGCGATGGATAGCTGCAGATCAATGAGTTAGCATTAGCGTGGAAACTTTGGAGAAGACTTTTTGCTATAAGCAATTCCCGCGCTCCCTCACTCCGTGGCAACGCGTGCTTTTTCTGAAAACTAACTGGCAACAGAGGATTAATTAAGGGCATTTGAGGGAAATTTTTGTTGTCTAATTCCAACATCCATATTTTATCAAAATGCAGGCCAGAGGCCTCCAAAAGCCCCAATATTTGTAGGGGTGCGTCAGGTGTTTGCTCGTGGAAGATATGATCATTTGCCATAGAAATAAGAACTTGAAAGGCTTTACTCGAGTTAATTCTNTCTCCNAGATTATCGAGACCACGGAANTNTTCNATTAGATGNTCCCATTGANTNAGTTGCTGATANTCATAACTGGAAAGTNCTTTGGTNCCGGGCCAATTTTGTTNCTCTAAAAGGACCTGGAAGCGTTCAGACCAATNTGAAAAATTTAATAGAGTGTTTTTGCGATATGATTGATTTTCTCCCAGAGTAGAGAGAGCTCGGAACGCCATGATGGCNTCTCCTATATCCNCCGANGTTTTANNTCTCTCNAGCTCATATAGGAATTGTNTGGTTGTNAAACTAAGGCGCGACTTCTTTCGAAGNTGNAGTTCTATATCTGACTTNACTTNAAGAGGGAGTAATTCAAAGGCTGAGTATGGTGAGTATATCAGTCGAAGCCANAATGATAACGGCTGCTNATTTNCGATNGNNGAGAGTAATTCTANGGCGCCCGATATCAAAGGAGTTCCNGAGAGAGGTGACCCAGCAGAAAAATTTACCGGCATATCTATATTNTTTGAGCGCAATACCCTGTCAATAGATCGATNAACTTGATCGAGTCGATGNGGCAAATCAGGGATCAGAATTCCGATCCGTTGATGGGAGTTCGTTTGGAGTTCACCAGCNGCCCAAGTTGCTGCNGCATTGAGTTCTTCNTCGGGATCATGAAATTTTATTTTCCGAGCTTTGGACATGTTNTCAATGTNGNTNTATCTGGTCTGAAAAAGTGAGCGGACAGTNTGATTCGCATCGGCTAGTCGTTCGANCATGTCNACACAAAAAGGATCCAGCAACACACATTGATCTGCCGCGTTATCCANTATGTCCATCTGAAGAGGTGGNATAGATTGGAATCCGTATAGATACACGGTTCGGTAGGTTTGAAGTTTGTTATTTTNTAGATTTNTTTTTATAAACTCCCAACATGTCTCTGGGTGCAGAAAACCATTATGTTCCATTAGTTTNATATAGTTTNTAGACCAGAGCTTGAATTGTTGCGANCTGATGGTATCGCCCGGAACGCCNTCAATATGCAANCNATGACTGCAGAGNTCACTGNATGTATCNTCAGCCAAGTNACTNAAGCGTGNGCNCATTCCTGGGTTATANTTGTTTATCGTTTTTTCCCAAAAATATAGTCTTTGAGCNCGCTCGGCCATTGCCCAGGGCGTGACNGATTCTANATGAAGATCATGCATTTCGTCCCAACAGCTTTTTAGCCATGAGAGCATGGAATGAACGTTAGGAGACTGCCAGGCGCTCAGGTTAGGATGTTTCATATGGCTCCAAGCAGCACATATTTGATTGGCTAACCNTTCGTTAGGNACNATTATAAGCCCGCTCTCATCTTCCAAAGCCTGTTCGAATATCGAAATATCGATCATAGAGGGCAAAGGTTTTGGCCTTGTCATTTCACTTNTCCCTTTTAAATTTTGTCCANTGGTAAAATAGATTAACCCCCAATAGGGAAATGTTGCTGATACAATATCTTTATGGAATTATCTATACAAGTANTGTGCATGTTNGTCGGACTAGCCACTTTTGCTNTTGGAGCAATGGGTGGNTATTTAATCAACAGCTTNGCAANGAAAGNGCAAGTTNTACGACTCGAAACTCAGCTCGAACAAAGCCGGCAATCGGAAACAAATTTGATTGATTCTNTACATGACAAAGANAGACAGAACCTNGAATTNGAAAAAGAAGTAGCTTCCCTNGGCGTCAAATTGGAACGTCAATTNAAAGAGNACAAGGAGAAGATTGAACTNTTGGACACGACGAAAACCCGTATGTCGCATGAATTTGAAAATCTTGCGAANCGTATTTTTGAGCAAAAGCAAACTCAATTTGCGGCCAAGAGTAAATTGACGATAGAAAACTCNATTGAACCCTTGCGAAGGGATATTGGAGACTTTCGAAAACAAGTAGAGAGNGCTTATGANAAGGAAACTGCAGATCGTAATAAACTCATAGGNCAGATAAGTGAATTGCAAAAACACACGATGCGAGTTTCAGAGGATGCAGTAANCCTNGCAAATGCCTTGCGTGGCGATAGTAAACTCCAAGGTAATTGGGGAGANTTTATACTTGAAAAAATTCTTGAAGATTCTGGTCTAAAAAGAGGTAGAGAATACNATATACAAGCATCTAAAACCGATGAACAAGGCAAAACAAAGAAGCCAGATATCATTGTCCACTTGCCAGAAGGAAAGGACATCGTCATTGACGCAAAAGTAAGCTTGGTCGCCTACGAGGGGTACTTTAANAGTCAGGACGCATTGGAGAGAGATCAGTGCTTAGGAAAGCATATTAACTCATTAAAAACACACATACGGNGCCTTAGTGCCAAAAATTACGATCAACTAGAGGGGGTCAANAGCCTAGATTTTGTTCTTTTATTCGTGCCTATNGAAGCTGCTTTNATGCTAGCTTTAGATCATGCTCCAGAGATGATGGCNGATGCGTATGAGAGAAGTATAGTGCTTGTAAGTCCNAGCACTTTGTTAGTAACACTCAAAACCATCAAGAACCTATGGCGGTACGATGATCAAAACCGTAACTCAAAGATTATCGCAGAGAAAGCTGGGCGGCTTTACGATGGATTTGTTCGGTATGTTGATGCTCTGGAAGAGGCAGACAAATACCTTCAACGTTGTAAAGATGTGCTCGGAGATGCAAAAAAACGCCTCTTGACAGGAAAAGGAAACCTAGTTGGCAGGAGTGAGGAACTAAAACAGTTGGGAGCAAAGACAAAGAAACAGTTTAAACACGAAATGTTGTCAAATAGTAATAAGCTTTCTGACTCAGAAGTATGAGATTAATTTTGGTCGGTATTCAATTCCGCTGAGCCTCTAGTACCAATCCGACTTCTAGGTGATCCGTCCAAGGAAATTGATCGAAGACGGCTACCGCTGAAATCTTATGTGTGGGTAAGATTCCGATTAAATTTTGAACTAGAGTCAATGGGTTACATGAAAAATATATAATCTTTTTATAGCGAAGGATGAGGGAAATTGTTGTGGGGTCAAGTCCAGACCTCGGAGGATCCACCAGCACGGTAGAAAAATTAAATTCGTTTAGGTTTATGTTCTTAAGTCGCCGAAACGGCCTTATGCCGTCGATCGCCTGAGTCAGTTCCTGGCTGGACATTCTAATGAATGACGTATTCTTAATGCCATTAACGCAAGCATTGTGTTGTGCCGTCTTAATAGAAAGTTTAGAAATTTCTACGGCCAAGATTTTTTCAAAGTTATCGGCTAAAGCTAGTGTAAAGTTCCCATTGCCGCAATATATTTCAAGAAGATCGGCCTGTGAACCCTTAGTTTGCTGGAGTGCCCATGAAAGCATCTTGATATTCACCTGTCCATTTGGTTGCGTGAATCCTGTTTCGACTTGACGATAAAATAATTTTCTTGCTCCTAAAGTCACTTCTTCGGTCACAAAATCACTTTTTAGAGTGATTTTTTGCTTTTTACTCCGCCCTATTATCATGGCATCTATAGTATCTTGAACCTCGGAAGCGCTTTGCTCCCAATTTTGGTCTAACTTTTTATGATACAAAAGCGTGATGAGAGCCTCGCCGCTCAGGGTGGTAAGAAATTCTATCCCGAAGAGTTGCTTGCGGAGAACCAAATCGCCATTGATTGCGGAAAGAAGGACTGGCATCAGATTTTGTATCTTTGGTCCAGCGATTCTAAATTCTTTTATGATATAGGGCCTTTTGGTAATGGAATCTGTCATTGCATAGTGCGCTCCAGTTTCATCGTGAAACACTCGGAACTCGGCTCGCAATCGAAAGGCTTCTGGCGGGGAAGGGTGGATCTCCAGATTATCAGAATAGAATTTTCTTATTTTCGATTCAAAGCCATTGACTTTCTTAGAAAGATTATCGTTGTAAGCGTTTAGTGTCGGGGAGTCCAATGAAATTCTCTAAGTACACCGATAAATGAGTATGCATTATAGGGGTTATAACTTATTTACCTAGGATAAATCCTGCTCCAACGCAAATATTGGATTTTTTGTATAATAGAATTAACTTAAATACACAGAGATGAAGGTTATGATGACACTAAGACCCCTTGCGTGGATATTAATTCTGGGTATGACAGCACAAGCATATCCCGACGGGAAAGAAAGAGTTAAAGGTGCTGAAACTTATATCAGTGAGTCTTCTTACGGAGCGTCCGTTTTCATTATCCAACCTTTGGATGGCGATAAGTTTAAAGCAGAGGAGCCCATAGATATACTGTTTGGATTGAAAGGAATGGGTGTGGCGCCCGCTGGCGTGCCAATTGACAACACGGGCCACCATCACTTACTGATAGACCAGGCGGTCATGCCTGATTTTGACAAGGCGATACCAGCATCTGCCAAAATAATTCATTACGGCAAAGGCCAGACTCAAACTAGCATAAAACTCTCTCCTGGCAAACATACTTTGCAGCTTTTACTGGGGAACCATTACCACATTCCTCACGATCCGCCTTTATTTTCCAAAAAAATCGAAATAGAAGTCCATGAGTGACTAATTATCGAGGAGAGCTATCTTTTCGCTTTTTTTGGCCATGATGAAGTCGTTAAGATGAAGGCCGCCGAGAGCATGTGTCCACCAGGTCACAGTGCACTTTCCCCATTCCACTAAAATTGACGGATGATGGTCTTGCCTGTCTGCCTCGGCCCCGATCTTGCTGGCTAGTTCAATGGCAGTTTTAAAATTTTGACAGCTAAAAGTACGAACAATTCTTGATTCATTGGTCGATGAGACTAGTTTCCATCCGGAAACGAGCGCAAGATGAGTTTTTATTGCCTCGGCATCCATCTTTTCAGCTTTAGAGTAGTCAGAGTCGCAATCAAGATTTAGCAAATTTGACGTCATGGATTTCTCCTTTCACAGGCAATTTCTTGGTTTTGGTATCCCGGCAATGTCAGCAATCAACTTTGCTGAGGCGCCGGGAAACAAAGTCAAAAGGTAGACACTCCTGCCTTTTTCGGTTTGCAGTGACTCAGACACAAATTTTGTTAGCGGTCTCATAGAAGGTGAGAAACCGTAAATATTATAAAAACGCCTTGCAGTATGCAGGATTTCTAGGTGCTTTTCAGTGAGGTCGATATCCCATCTCTCCGCTTGGATTCTGGCGAAAGACTCGTCCCAGCTGCTTAGATTATCTAAATAGTTATTTTCTCCAGATAAAACCATTGTTGCCTCGGATCAAGCAGACCGAATTACAGTTGATCAGAAGATGTCA
>PCDB01000037.1 GCA_002591625.1 Porticoccaceae bacterium | reverse complement strand
CAATCTTTAGTGTGAAAAGACTTGTTGATAACAATAGACCTTGCATCCCAAAAGAGGGCTTTTCAAACGTTGAAAAACTCTGACCCTAAAAGGAGATTGAAGACCTAAAACAACTCTTTTTTTCAAAGAATGGTGACTTATTTGAGATGTCTGAAAAAATGGAAGTAGCCCAACAAGGTATCAGAATATGGCTGGGTCCTCTTGGATTGCTTGACCAAAAAATTAGAATTTAGAGATTTCCACAAAATCCGAACCAGAAATCGAGAAAAACGGCACCTTCGCTTCACCAGCAATTGCTTTAGCAAGCAATGTTTTTCCTGTTCCTGGAGGACCCACCATTAAAACACCCTTCGGAATCCGACCTCCCAGTCTCTGAAATTTGGTTGGATCGCTGAGAAATTCGACTAGTTCGCTGACGTCCTCTTTAGCCTCGTCCACACCAGCAACGTCTGAAAAAGTTGTATCAATCTGATCCCCTGTTAGAAGCTTCGCTTTACTCTTCCCGAAACTCATCGGACCGCCTTTTCCTCCACCACCCGATTGCATCTGGCGCATGAAAAACATGAAAATACCCAGAATAAGCAATATCGGGAACGCGGCTACCAACAACTGCGAGATCAGACTCGGGCTCTCGGGTTCTTTCCCTATGACCTTTACATTGTGATTAATAAGGTCTGCCATTAGATCGGGATCCTGAACGTTCGGCCTAACGGTTCGGAAGCTCGTGCCATCTCTTCGCTCCCCCTCTATAATCAGGCCCTCAATTGTTACTTGCGATACGCGGTCATTTTGCACCTCAACAACAAAATCAGAGTAACCGAGGTTATTGTCCTCGGGAATGGGAGCGAAACTGTTAAAAACCGACAGTAACACTGCGGCTAATATCAACCATACAACTAAATTCTTAGCTAGATCATTCATGCAATCATCTCCCGTGATCGACAAAACCTGTTGCCACAGCGTACATTTCTCTGGAGCGAGATCGAGAGGCCTTCGGTTTTTTAATTTTAACCGCATTAAACACTCTTCTGAGGTTCAGCACAAACTCGTCAAATCCACTACCTTGAAAAATTTTGACGATCAGAGTCCCCCCTGGCCTCAATACTCTTCGGCTGAAATAAAGCGCTTGATCAGCCAAATGTAGACTTTGAGGCTGATCAATTTCTTTCACCCCCGTAAGATTGGGGGACATGTCAGACATAACAACGTCTACGCTTCCACCTGATGCCGCAATAAGGCTGTTGAAGACGGATTGTTCGTTAAAATCACCCAAAATCACTTTTACCCCGTCAATCCTATCGAAGTCAATAACGTCTGACGCCAACACATAACCCTCTGGCCCGACAGCCCGAGCCGCGACCTGAGACCACCCCCCCGGCGCCGCGCCAAGATCTACTACTGCCATTCCTCTTTCCAAGAGACCCAATCTATCTATAAGTTCAGCAAGCTTGTAACTGGATCTAGATCTAAGCCGGTCACTTTTTGATTTTTTCACGAATGGGTCGCTTATGTGTTGCCTTACCCAAGCACGACTTTTTTTTTTCGACATCANAACCGNNCAGTCCACCTNTCACTGAAAANNGTTNTCCNACNNANCCNANATNGNNTGCGATATGGANTANAGACGGCACNANNCTNAANTTCTTAAGCANCCNATNATCGAANGNNCTTNTNGANAGATATATAAGTGCTATCATCANGNNCNTCTTACAGCTTATNATACGANCTNTANCNGTTATTTGGTTTNTAAAAATGCNCATCCANCAGTTTTCGAATNTGGCTACCTCATTTATGATNGGTTTNTTAGTAGCCTTGGTAATGCTCGCTATTTTTCCTCAACTNAGGAATTCGNATCAAAATCCGTCTGAAACACAACACTCGAATTTTNCGCATCCNACGCNANCNGCCGCAATATCATACTCANAAGCGGTATCCAAAGCAGCACCTTCGGTNGTAAATATCTATACTAGNGGNGTGAAAATTTTAGATGAACAGAAGCGATGGGACCCCCAATTTGGNACCTTCACAATNGTNAAAAAGAAACCCTACGAGGCTCTNGGATCCGGCGTAATCATGCGAAAGGACGGGGTCATTTTAACAAACCATCATCTCTTGGAAGGAGCGGGAAATGTTGCCGTTATGCTCAATGATGGTCGCGANGCCCCAGTGAGCCTTATTGGNATTGATGTAGAAACAGATCTGGCAGTTCTGAAACTTGATNTGCAGGNAGTAAAACCCATCGGGATAGCAGCCTCTGAAAATGCCATGATNGGTGATGTTGTTCTTGCGATTGGCAACCCGCATGGTGTNGGTCAAACAGTTACACATGGCATTATCAGCGCTAAGGGAGTTACTGATGTAAACTCTANAAATCCTCTTCAAAGCTATCTGCAAACTGACGCAGCAATCAACAAAGGAAACTCTGGTGGCGCACTTATAGANCATNGGGGTAACTTANTAGGAATCAACACGTTCATAGATCGCAAACTNGGGTCAGTCAGCTTTGCAATNCCTTCTGANCGAGCCTTACAAACGATGGAGGAAATTCTGGCGGGGCGCGGTTGGCTTGGTTTCAATGCAATAAGTATAACGATGGAGATGGCAAAGCAACAAAACATACCAGTCGGACTCCTAATTCGNGCAGTTTCTCCTGGTGGCCCTGCNGAGAGGAGCAAACTAATGNCNGGTGACATTATTACTGCCNTAGATGACGCCCCNATCGCCGATCCACNAACCAGCATGACACAGATAGCCAAGTCTCAACCGGGAACTCCCATAAAATTAAAAGTCTGGCGTCAAGGGCGATTATTGAGGATAACTGCCAAGGTGGGNACAAGGCCTANATAAATAGGNGANCAAGTTAAANCGACTTGANNATNCTGCTCAAACACTNNNTGAGGGCNNTATTTTGGGNNTTGTTTCCAACCGTAATTCGAATATACGAGTCGATTCTTGGTCGATCAAAATGTCTCACTAAAATATCATTNNCGCGCAAACGCTCATACAAAGAATTAGCGCTNACTTTTGGGTGCNTAACCAAGAGAAAATTCGCCATAGATGGCACAACCTCAAAACCCAANGTTTNGAGTTCACNAGTAAGATCTAGCCTCGAAACGACAACCTTTTTAATAGTNTTCTTAAAATAGGTGTTNTCNTTAAAGGACGCGACTGCAGCCGNCNCCTGAATCCGGCTCAATGGGTAGGAATTAAAACTATTTTTNACTCGGTTCAAACCATTTATAAGNCTGCTTGAACCCATCGCATAACCAATTCGCAATCCAGCCAATGAACGAGATTTAGATAGCGTATGAACAACAAGCAGATTGTCNTAATTAGGGATCAATGCGGCGCAGCTAGCACCNCCAAAATCGACATAAGCCTCATCAACCACNACCACCGAATTAGTGACCTCGCGAAGTAANTTCTCGATGTTATTGAGATCTAGAAANCGACCAGTGGGAGCATTCGGGTTAGGGAAAATGATCCCTCCATTAGGTCGGCAGTANTGTTCAAGCTGAAGNTAGAAATTTTCCGCTAACGGTATTTGATGGTAAGAAATATCATACAACCTACAAAAAACAGGATAGAAACTGTAAGTAATATCNGGAAACAAAACAGGCTGCGTCTTTCTAAACAAGCCGTTAAAGGCGTGCGCTAGCACCTCATCAGAGCCGTTACCTACAAATATTTGATNCGGGGNNAGTTCATAATAATCNGCAATTGTGTTCTTCAGTTCTTTTGANTCAGGGCAAGGATAGAGCCGCAATTGCTGATTTGCACAATCAGTTATTGCTTTTAAAGATTTTGGAGATGGGCCATAAGGGTTTTCATTNGTATTTAGCTTNATTACNGCCGGATCCAACGGTTGNTCCCCNGGGATATANGGTTCTAAACCNTTGACAAAATCACTCCAATACCTACTCATAAATTTCGCCGTCAGTTGTCACTTGTCTTGCTCAATACGCAATTCGGCAGCGCGAGCATGNGCTGCAAGCGATTCGCTCTTTGCTAAAACAGAAGCGATTNGTCCAAGGTCTGAAGCTCCCNTAGTTGAACAGTGAATTATGGAACTGCGCTTTTGAAAATCATAAACTCCCAGTGGAGAAGAAAATCTCGCTGTGGCGGAGGTCGGTAAAACATGATTTGGCCCCGCGCAATAATCTCCTAAGACCTCCGATGTGTNACGCCCCATAAATATAGCACCAGCNTTTCTTATTCGAGGAAGCCATTNCTTGGGGTTTTCTACTGATAATTCGAGATGTTCAGGAGCCAANAGATTGCTCAAGTNAACNGCTTCAGAATCGTCTTTAACCCTGATCAAAGCACCNCGGNTTCTNAGNGCCTTACAAATGNTTTCTCTGCGCTCCATGTCCGGAAGCAGTTTAGTCATACTCANATGAACAGCGGAAAGGAANTCATCATCCCAAGCCAANAGTATAGANTGTGCATCTTCATCATGTTCAGCTTGAGAGAATAAATCCATTGCAATCCAGTCTGGGTCGGTCCTNCCATCGCAAATTATCAATATCTCGCTCGGGCCCGCAACCATATCCAATCCCACAGNACCGAAAACNTTGCGCTTCGCAGTNGCAACATAAGAATTACCCGGGCCNACAATTTTATCGACCTTGGGGACGAGATCAGTCCCATACGCCAACGCNGCAATNGCTTGGGCACCTCCAATAGTGAAGACTTTATCAATTNCAGCAATTGCTGCNGCTGCNAGAACTGAAGNATTNAGAACTCCTTGGGGGGCAGGAACAGCCATTATAATTTCGTCAACCCCGGCAACACGNGCAGGCANGGCATTCATGAGCACAGTNGATGGATAACTCGCCTTACCGCCAGGNACATAAATACCAANCCGTTCAATTGCAGTAATTTTTTGACCNAGAGACGTTCCATTGGCCTCGGTAAATTGCCAGGATTTTTCCAACTGATGCTTATGGTAGTCACTAATTCGCATCGCGGCCTTTTCAAGTGAGGTTCGGAGATCATCATCCAATGCNTCTAGAGCTATGTCCAACTGATCCTGATGCACTNTAAGTTGNTCTGCNTNCTTNCACNTNCGGCTNTCATACCGATTGGTGTAATCGAGCAATGCTAAATCACCCCTTTTTCNCACCTCGAAAATAATTTCATCTACTACGGACTCGACCTCAACGTCAGACACAGNTTGCCAAGNNGTTAGGTGATCGAGTTTCGAAGTGAAATTTCGATCGGTAGAGTTCAATAAATTTATNTCACAAAGCTTCATTTAAACTTNACAAAGCTCCTCTTAATCGATCAATGATGGNCTGAATAACCTCGAATTTGGTCTTCATAGCTNTTTTGTTTACTATNAGACGNGCACTTACNTTTGCTATTAATTCTTTGGTCACCAATCCNTGNGCTTTNAGTGTATTACCAGTGTCAACAATATCAACTATTTCATCTGCAAGTCCTAAGACAGGAGCGAGCTCCATAGCACCATAGAGCTTGATAAATTCCGCCTGCCGNCCTTTCTGAGCATAATACTTCCGTGCTACGTTAATATATTTCGTCGCTACTATNATACGNCCTTCTCCNATTCCTGTATCTTTTGATGAGGCCGTCATTAGNCGGCACCGAGCCATATCTAAGTCAAGAGATTCNTAGTAACCGCCGCCCGCATCCTCCAACAANATATCTTTACCCGCTATGCCCATGTCNGCNGCNCCGAACTGCACATAAGTTGGCACNTCCACTCCACGCAGGATGAGCAATCTAAAATTTTCAATGTTGGTTTGGAAAACAAGTTTTCNACTGCCTGCGATATCTTGGGATGGTCTTATCCCCGACGNCNCAAGCAGTGGAAGCACCTCCTTAAGAATNCGACCTTTAGTCAATGCCAATGTAATCTGCGTCATANATTTGATTCTCAGTTCATTGATNAATNCGTCTTATTTTAGCGCCNAGCAAGCACAATTTTTCTTCAATACGCTCGTAGCCNCGATCGATATGATAAATCTCTTCCACCAAAGTCTCACCTTCTGCCACCAATGCNGCNATCACCAGGCTGGCAGAAGCTCGNAGATCAGANGCCATCACTCTCGCACCTTTTANTCTCTTCACCCCTGTCACNACGGCNCTGTTNCCAGAAATNGCNATTTTTGCTCCCATNCGATTTAGTTCTTGTACCTGCATTAGCCGATTCTCAAAGATAGTCTCTTCTACNATTCCGNTTCCCTCAGCTANTGCATTCACGGCAGTAAGCTGAGCTTGCATATCAGTCGGNAANCCGGGATANGGCGCNGTTNGANCATTTACAGATAGCGGCCTCCGGTTTTCCGCATCTAACTCAATCCAATCGTTTCCAAATTTAATTTCTGCTCCAGTTTCACCTAATTTCTTCAAGACCCCCTCAAGAATCCTTGGATCAGTCCGAGATATTTTCATTTTCCCTCTAGTAGCAACTGCGGCCGCCAGATAAGTGCCGACCTCAATTCGATCTGACATCACCTCGAAACATCCCCCATGCATCCTATCCACACCTTCGATTATCACCTTACGGGTGCCAGCACCGCTTATCTTTGCGCCCCACCTATTTAAGCAAGCTGCCAAATCCAAAATTTCCGGTTCCCGAGCCGCATTTTCCAGTATAGTGGTCCCGTAAGCCAGTGCAGCGGCCATCATTAGGTTTTCTGTCGCTCCAACAGAAACGCTACTCAAAACTATCCGGGCACCCACCAAACGGTCTGCGCACGTTGCCCTTATGTAACCATCAGAAATCTCTATTTTTGCTCCCATCGCCTCCAGCCCTCGCAAATGAAGGTCAACAGGCCTGCTTCCAATTGCACAACCTCCCGGAAAAGACACGTCTGCTTGGCCATATCGCGTTAACATTGGGCCCAAAACCAGTATAGAAGCACGCATCTTTCTCACCAATTCATAAGGTGCCGTCAGACTGTTTACGCAACGAGGGTCAACCTCCAAAGTGGCTTCTTCATGGGCTATGACTTTGACGCCAAGAGCAGCCAAAAGCTCTTTAAACGTGATCACATCCTGAAGTTCTGGGAGATTGGAAATGGTGACAGTGCCATCACATAATAGTGCAGCCGCAAGAATGGGGAGCGAGGCATTCTTAGAACCGGACGCCCAGATCTCCCCCTTCAAGGAAGCGCCTCCATGAATTAACAGCTTATTCATCGCACAACTTCAGCGTTAAAAAACTTGTTTCTCGAAGATCAACCCAGAGGGGAATCACAATTAACCTGTTTTTCATCATGCCATTCTTCGGACGTAAAAGTATTCATGGCCACAGCATGAATGTGCCCTTCTGAGATTTGAGTGCTTAGTGCGCGGTAGACCAACTGTTGCCTTTGAACAGGTCTCTTACCCTCAAAAATCTCGCCAATTGCGGTTATGTGGCATCGGCTCCCATTGACTTCAACATAAATCTCACAATCGGGCAGTTTTGCCTTCAGTAGCTTAGTTATCGCTTCTGGTGACATAGAAACCTCTGAATTATTTAAAAAATTAGATCGCCTGATTTGCCCATGCGCTTATGACAAAATCAAGGTCATTAGAGTTTTTCTGCGCTGATTGAAGAAATTGATTGCGCAGCGTCTTTCCAAGGTTGATACCATTGATAGTGACATTTGTAATCATCCATTTGCCCGTTTTCTTTTTTCTCATTGTATAAGACAGCGGGTATATCTTATCAACACCGTGAATCTCTTGTTTGACATAAACTTTGTTTTGACCTTTTTTCAGAGGACTTTGGTCAGCTAAGATAATTTTTTCGTTATTAAAACTCAGCAGCCCTCTGCCATAAGTTTCAATCAATCCATCCCTAAAAGCCCTTGCAAACTCATCTCGTTGTTGGTTTGTCGCTATCTTCCTGTAGGATCCCATGACCATCCTCGCCATGTAAGAAAAATCAACGTGTGGCCTTAAGACTTCTCTAATGGCTGAAAAAAAAGATTTTTCATTTGTTGGATTTGTCTGTCTGTGCGATTTTATCACTTCAATTAACTCAAAGGTCACCTGCTCGACCAGAGAAAAAGGGTCCTCTTGGATTTTCGCTGACGCCAATGCCTCAGAAATCAATAAACCTTGCGTTTGTTTGCTTTGGGCAAACTTGAACTTGAGTTTGATGTCATCCGATGGAAGCTCTGCAATCGCTGTCGCATCATTATTTTGATCCGGCTGAGCATCGCCAAAAGTGGCTGTTAAAGAAAGCATAGCAATGAGTGCGACTCGAACGATTTTCAAATACTTATCTCCTTGCTCAACCAAAAGCGGACTGCGAAATTAATTTTCTTCTAAAAAAGCTGTAATAAAGCTGACAGAAACTCAACATCACTATAACATCGCAACCAACATAAAAAAACTCTCTTGACTTGTCCTTGGAGATTGCTGGGTGTCCATTTTCATAGCCTCATCTGCCCTTATTATTGGCATCGTAGCGCTCATTTGGGGAGCAGACAAGTTTGTGGTTGGAAGCGCTGGTGCCGCCAGAAATCTTGGGATATCACCGATAGTGATCGGACTCACAATCGTGTCTATCGGGACTTCTGCACCAGAAATTATCGTGTCGATTAATGCTGCGCTAAATAATTCTGGAGAGTTGGCCGTCGGCAATGCATTAGGATCCAACATTGCCAATATTGGTCTTGTATTAGGCGTAACAGCTTTGGTATCTCCACTACCAGTAAATAGACAAATGTTACGAGAAGAAAGCCCAGTGCTAATTCTTATAACTGGTTTGGCCGGCCTGTGTCTTTACGATGGGTTTTTGAATCGGCTGGAAAGCATACTTCTTGCGCTATTGATAGTGCCATTAATCGTTTTGGTTATTAAATATAAAACTGCGAGTGACACCACTTTACTAGATAAGGATGAAGCGATACCAAAAATAGAATCAATAAACTCCGCAAAATGGTTCTTTATTGGCCTTATTTTTCTGTTGGTAGGCGCCGAACTCACGGTCTTGGGCGCAAAAGCGATCGCGCAATTCTTTGGCATAAGCGAACTGGTAATTGGGTTGACGGTTATCGCAATTGGCACTAGCCTTCCTGAACTGGCCGCTTCGGTGGTAAGTGCCATAAAAGGGCATCATGACATTGCGGTTGGAAATGTATTTGGGTCCAACTTATTCAACTTAATGCTGGTGATGTCAACTGCAGGAGCAATATCACCGATGCCACTTGACCATGACGTCTTCTACCGTGATTACATCAGCATGGCTGCCTTGACCTTTACCCTAGTATTTTTTGTCTTCTTGGCTGTCGGA
This sequence comes from Porticoccaceae bacterium, assembly GCA_002591625.1. Taxonomy (GTDB): domain Bacteria; phylum Pseudomonadota; class Gammaproteobacteria; order Pseudomonadales; family Porticoccaceae; genus TMED48. Next base: position 94,470 of record PCDB01000037.1, on the reverse strand, counting down.
AGAAGGAGAAACAATAAAAGTGAAGGGCTTATATCTAGACCATTTGGTGCTGTTTTTCTGCTAGGCTACATAGCCTACTATGCTATCTTATGGTTGTCATTCAACACGGGGTAATGACGAATGACGGAAAAAATGAAAGGATTTAAAAAACGCGCGAGTCGGATCGGATAAAATATTATAATGGCTAATGGGAATTATCGAGATTCTGCCCTCCGAACAATTCGTTTGGAGTCTGAAGCAGTTGCTGCAATGAGTTGTCATATTGACGATCACTTCGATGCGGCTTGCGAAATTTTCATGTCATGTTCGGGCCGTGCTGTGGTTATAGGGATGGGTAAGTCAGGTCATGTAGCTAATAAGGTAGCTGCAACATTGGCAAGCACCGGAACTCCAGCATTTTTTGTTCATCCGGGCGAAGCAAGCCACGGTGACATTGGCATGATAACCAAGGATGATGCGGTTCTTGCTATATCAAGCTCAGGTTCTACATCTGAAATTATTGCGCTGATACCACTCATAAAACGGTTAGGCATCCCTCTCGTAACTATGACAGGCGACAAAGATTCACCGCTAGCATTAGCGGCTTCGGTCAACCTAGATATTAGCGTCGAGCGAGAGGCATGCCCACTGAACCTCGCTCCAACTACTAGTACAACGGTATCACTAGTTTTGGGGGATGCGTTAGCAATCGCACTGCTCGAATCAAAAGGATTCACCGCAGAAGATTTCGCTTTTTCTCGCCCAGAAGGTGCTTTAGGGCGCAAACTTTTGTTGCGAGTAAAAGATGTAATGCATAGCGAGGATAAAATCCCGAAAGTTAAAATATCTAAACCGCTTAAAGATGCACTTTTAGAAATGACATCAAAAGGTTTCGGCGTGACCTCTATTACTGACGAGNNTGGACGACTTGCAGGGATATTCACTGATGGCGATNNGCGTCGAAGTATTGACAAAGGNTTGGATCTACTAAANACNCCAATGGGCNCTGTCATGTCAAATCATCCNATTACGGTNACGGAAAATATTCTTGCCGCTGAAGCNNTGAANATTATGGAAGACAANTCAATAACCGTCCTGCTTGTTGAAAACGAAGANAAAATGGTNATTGGTATAGTCCATATGCANGATCTTATTAGCACAAGAGTGGTATAAAATGAGTATAAGTGCTCAGATTCTAGCTCCAGTCCCNGAAAANGTAATTCAGGCAGCAGCAGCTTTNAAGCTACTGGTTCTTGATGTTGATGGGGTGCTCACAGATGGACAGCTCTTTTTTAGCGAAGAGGGAGAAATGCTTAAGGCTTTCAACATTCAGGACGGCCTTGGTATAAAATTGCTCCAGTCTGCGGGTGTCCAGGTCGGAATAATTACTGGAAGAACATCGGCGTCACTTAAACTCCGAGCAGAAGAGCTCGGNATTAGTTTTATNACTCAAGGACGGGAAGATAAACTCCCCGTTCTTGAAGAAAGACGACTTCAATNTACATTAGAATTACATGAAATTGGTTTTCTTGGAGACGACCTGCCAGATATGAAATGCATCCAGCAAGTGGGACTTGGAATTTGCGTGGCTAATTCNAATATCNCCGTGGCGCAGNTTGCAGANTGGCAAACCGAGANGACNGGNGGATCAGGCGCGGTGCGCGAAGTNGCAGATCTTATCCTCGCAGCCCAAGGCAAACTCGACAANATNATATCACGCTACCTATGATNAAGAACTACGCACTGATTATTGCTGCAGCTCTCCTTACGGTAGGCTTCCTTCTTNTNTGGGATTCACCACCAGAATCTTTTTTGAAAAAGTCTGNNGGGNNACCTGAGGCAATGCCTTTAGCCGATAGTTATATGCGGAANGTTAACACACGNGTTTTTTCATTAGATGGACAAGTGCAATTTTCACTGCATGCTCCACAGATAGAATTTTTCAGAAATTTATTTGAGATTTCTGTCTTTGATCCAATTGTGATTTCCCNNGAAAATAGTGGCAGAAAAGTAGAAATCTCGGCAGAATCAGGAGTGCTAAATCAAATTAGTNATCAGATCGAACTAGCTGGCAATGTNCATATTNCAGTGGGCTTGGGTAGTGATATCGCTANACTTGAGACCGAAAAATTGACTTATTTTCCGNACGATGGCCTTGTGGAAAGCGACANNGATTTCGAATTCGAAAATATTAGAGGCAAAGTCTATGGCACCGGNATAGTAGCNNACCCNGATAAAGGACATTACAAGTTTTTAGCCCAAGTGCAAGGCATATATGAATATCTTTAAATTCGCAATTCTANTAAGCTTAGCATGGTCTGCCACCCCGCTNTTATCTTTCCCNAACGATTCCAANGCNGCAATCACNATAGAATCTGATAGCGCCGAGCAGAATGAAAATGAAAATGTTACTAAATATATTGGCAATGTTTCTATTAATCGAGGTGAGCTAAATATTAAAGCGGACTTGGTAACNGTAAAATATGAGAATAATCGGGTTTCAACTATTTTCTGCGAAGGAAATCCCTCAAATTTTAATCGGCTTACTGCCAATAAAAATGAAGAATTAGTTGGGATAGCGGATAANATTGAATATTTTATTACNAAAGAGATTGTTCACTTAATGGGCAATGCTTCTCTNAATCAAAACGGTACAATCATCAAAGGAGATACTATTTCCTATGATATAAGGAATGGAATTTGGAAGGCACGCGGTAATAGCCTTTCAGAAAGAAAACGTATNCAGTTGGTAATCCCNCCNTCAGACTTCGAGAATCAACTAGAGCAAGCACCTCNGGAAGACATTGCTTTATGAAGGTGCTCAGNGCCCAAAACTTAGAGAAGGTATATGCTAAAAAACCGATTGTGCATGGTGTATCCATTGAAGTCGAGCAAGGAGAAGTCGTCGGANTGCTTGGGCCCAATGGCGCAGGCAAAACATCATGNTTCTACATGATTATTGGTTTAATTGAACAAGATGGGGGGAGGATCTCAATTGGTAACGAAGACATTAGCGATTTGCCNATTCACGGCCGAGCCGAGCGNGGACTNAGCTACCTGCCGCAAGAACCATCGATCTTCCGAAAACTANNCGTAAAAGATAATATCCTCTCAATCTTAGAAATACAAAAATCNCTTTCTCTTGCTGAACGCAATGATGCTTTAGAAAGATTGCTCGATGATCTCAGCATTTCTCATCTCAGGGATAGTCTCGGTATGAGTTTGTCTGGGGGGGAAAGGAGGCGTGTAGAAATCGCTCGCGCGCTCGCNACTGACCCTAAATTCATTCTACTTGATGAGCCATTCGCTGGTGTTGATCCTATTTCTGTAAATGATATCAAAATNATCATTCGCTNNNTGATTCAGCGTGGAATTGGAATTTTGATTACAGATCATAATGTCCGTGAAACTCTAGATATCTGCCACANAGCTTACATAATGGCCGAGGGGAGAGTTATNTCGGAAGGAACAGCTAAACAGATTTTAGAAGACAAAAAAGTNCGTCAAATATATCTTGGCGATAACTTNTATCTTTAAGCGCTTTTTTTAGCNTAANGAATTGATATAAGAGCGGATNCAGCACTAAAATTACTCAANACTTCTCGGACAATATTTAAACCTGATGAGACCCGGCCTTCAGTTAAAAATAAATCAACAGCTAACAATGACACCTCAGCTGCAACAGGCTATTCGTCTNTTGCAATTGTCAACGCTTGAACTGCAACAAGAACTCACCGAACAACTTTACAATAACCCCTTATTGGAACTTGATGAGGAGGAAGAAAAACGAGAANAAACTCANGACGAGATNGATCTTGNCTTGGATGANTCCATNNTAAATAAAGANAGTGATCCGGTTGATTCTCGCGCGCTAACGGAGGATTTNTTAAATTCATCTAATAATTTCTTAGCATCTGAAACTCAAGACACACCAGATCTCTCTTGGGANGAAAGTGGNGCAGGTGACTTGCCCGTAGAAGGAAATTGGGAGGACGTTTACAACCCCATAACNAGTAACGTAGCAGGCGGNAGTGGGGANATNGATCTCGAACAGGTATANCAGGTAACTGAATCCCTGCAAGACCATCTCCGCTGGCAATTAAACTTAACACCATTTTCTGAACGCGATAGACAAATTGGTATGACACTTATTGATTCANTCGACAACAATGGNTTCTTAACGGACGATGTCCTNAACATTACCGAACATCTCCTAACTGAACAGGAACCTTTGCAAGAAGAAGAAATTATTGCGGTGTTNCACCGTCTACAGCAATTCGATCCAGCCGGCGTTTTTGCCAGAGACGTTCAAGAGTGTCTTCTGATACAAATCAATCAGCTGCCGTCAAAAACACCATTCATTTTAGANGCAAAACGCTTGGTGCTNGAGTTTTTGAATGATTTAGGCTCTGTNGATCCNTTACGTCTATCTAAAAAGACNGGTTATAGTCTANATCAAATTCGCGAGGCNATGCTTTTAATNAAAAATCTTAATCCGCGTCCCGGGGAGGCTTTATCTGCTCAAAGTGTAGATTATGTTGTACCGGATGCGATTGTTGAGAAGATTGACAACAGCTGGAGGGTCAGGCTCAACGACGCTAACCTTCCTCGATTACGTATTAATGATTCCTACAGCAGTCTAATCAAACGCTCGGATGACAGCCAAGATAATCAGTACCTGAAGGATAATCTGTCTGAGGCGCGCTGGTTTTTAAGGAGCCTTGAAAGCCGAAACGAAACACTGATGCGAGTAACAATGACTATTGTTGAACTACAACAGGGATTTCTTGAACAAGGACCGATTGCCATGAAACCGATGGTACTGGCAGATGTGTCTAATCGTCTAGAGCTTCATGAGTCCACCATTTCACGAGTGACTACGACCAAATATCTGGCGACTCCACAAGGTATTTTTGAGCTAAAATATTTTTTTTCGAGTCATGTTGGTACGGCTAGCGGTGGAGAATGCTCGTCAACAGCAGTTTGCGCTATCCTTAAAGAAATGATTAACGCTGAGACCCCATCAAAGCCTTTGAGCGACAGCAAATTGACCGCACTTCTTGATGAACAGGGAATAAGGGTCGCAAGACGCACCGTTGCAAAATATAGAGAAAGTATGGGTATCGCTTCATCCAGTCAACGTAAGAGATTTGAAAATACATTGTAAAAAGGGATTAACTATGCAGATGACCATCAGTGGGCACCACCTCACCATTACTGATCCAATTCGTAACTACGTTACTGCAAAGCTGCTCAAATTAGAACGTCGCTGCGAATCGATTACTAGGGTTGTAGTGACATTAACTGTTGATAAGCTAGTACAGAAAGCAGAAGCTACTGTTCATGCGACTGGAGCCGAGATATTTGCAAACTCCGAGCATGAAGATCTTTATGCAGCCATAGATGCACTTTCCGAAAAGCTAAATAAACAAGTAATAAAGCATAAACAGAAGCAAAGAGGCCGGTAGTTTTTGACGATGAAAATTTCCGACGTATTAACTCCAGAAATGTCCTTATGTGACTTGAAATGGAGCAGCAAGAAAAAAGTATTCGAGAACCTCGCTCAATTTATATCCCAAAACTTGGAGGGCGATACAGATAGAGCTGAAGCATTATTGCAAAGCATGGTGGCGCGAGAACGTCTTGGCAGCACAGGAATTGGTAAAGGAGTAGCTGTACCTCACTGCAGAGTGACTGGAATTACTCGCGTCTATGGATGCATCATTAAGCTGAACTTCTCGATTGATTATGACGCGTTAGATCAGCAGCCGGTAGATTTGATTTTCGCTCTTGTAGTTCCGGATGAGCATAATGATGATCATCAGAAAACTTTATCTTGTGTCACTAGAGTACTGCAAAGCTCAAGCTCTCGAAAACAACTCAGAGCGTGCCGAAATAACCAACAACTTTTCAACACCCTTATTCAACTAGAGCAGAGTATTTGAAAATGCGTCTAGTTGTAATAAGCGGCCACTCAGGATCTGGAAAAACATCAGCATTAAATATTTTGGAGGATGCCGGTTATTCTTGTATAGATAACCTTCCGGCTAGTCTATTGCAAAATCTGATCTCTCAGCTTAGTAAAGGACCATCACTCAGGGAAAAAAAGCTGGCAGTAGGCATAGATGCCAGAAACCTTTTAGGTGATCTATCGACCATTGCAGAAATTTTAAAAAAAATAAGGGCTGAAGGCGTTCAAGTAGATGTCATTTTTATGTATGCCCGTCGACCAGATCTAGTAAGAAGATATAGCGAAACCAGACGCAAACATCCTCTAAGCACCAATGGCATAAGCTTGATGGAGGCCATTGAATTAGAAGATTCTCTCTTGGCACCGATAGCAAAAATCACCAATCAAAAAGTGGACACCACCGGCCTCTCCCAGAATCAGCTAAGAGGCCTCATAAAGAAAATTGTAGAGCCCGATAATGTCAATTACATGTCGATTCTTTTCGAGTCTTTTGGCTACAAAAGAGGTCTGCCTGAAAATTCTGATTTCATCTTCGATGTCCGATGCCTTCCAAACCCTTATTGGAAGACGGAGCTTCGACACAAGACAGGTCTTGAACCGGAAGTCATTCAATTTTTAGAAGCACATGTTGAAGTTGCTGCAATGTTGGCCGACATAATCGGATTTCTGGACCGTTGGATCCCAAAATTCCACGAGAATAATAGAAGTTATCTAACGATTTCAATTGGCTGTACTGGTGGGCAACACCGCTCTGTTTACATGGCTAATAGGCTCTATATGCACTACTTTGAACTTCAGAACGATGTTCAAGTAGGACACAAAGAACTCTAACTAAAAACGGTCTCCATGAAAAAATAATCTGTTTCGTTTTAATTTGGCGAATGGGTTCTGACGTTAGAAACTTGTTTTTGTCTGCTATTTTTACACCACCTTTCCGGAAAGAACATTAAACTCGCTATGGCATATCATCCTTGGAGCTTTCTGCGTCCAGAGACTCGGCAAATATTTGATCTACTCTCACCTCAACATCGTCCCAATCTCCGGCAATTGTATAACTGATACTGGATAGTCGATCTACTTGCTCCTCAACCAATTTGCTTGTCAAATATACTCCAGCGGCTGCAGGGAGACCGCCAACAATGGCTGCTACCCAAGGTAAATTAGTCGCTACAGGAAGTGTTGCAACTAACTTGCCCTCCATGGTTTCATTGGCCAAGTCAAACTCACCAGCCATAGTCATTTTCCCCGAAGGCATCTTCATATGCAATGGTTCATCTAGCCGAGCCTTGCCAGCATTAAAAGAGAAGCTGCCATTGAGTGAATCATAGGGAAGGTTTTGATCGAAAACGTCTGAAAAATCCAGCTGTAGCCTTTTTAACCAGTTGGCAAAATTTACCAAGCTGATCATTCTAAGAGCCAAATCGGCACTTGGAGAAGATTTGTATAAACTACCTGAAGAAAACTCAAATTTAAAATCGCCCTGTAAATTATCTCGAGAAAAACCCCAAGGTTTATCCGGCCAGTTCAGATCAAAAACAACACTACCTGATTCACTGTCCGCTATTCTTGGCAAATTCAAACTTTGAAAAACCTCTCCCACGTCTGTCAGTCTGACAGGTCCGACCAACCTACTGGAATGGATGTCTCCGTCAAAATGCCAAAAAAACTCTGCAGGTGGATATTGATTATTGGAGCCGAGATTAAAACCAAAAATGTTGCCGCTAATATCGCCAAACGCAGCTCCGGAAATTTCCGATCTAAGGCTAAAACCAATACCACCCCATAGTTCATCCTCCACAAACAACTCATCAATAGATATATCAAGATTTGGGAATCCTCTTGGATCCATAACAACTGATGATTCATTTTCTGGCAGCCAATTTTTGGCAATTGCTAATCTCGACAACTTCAATTGAGGTAATTTATCCTCAGAATGAAAATGAAAAAAATCTCCGTCAGCAATATCACTCTGAAAACTCACAGTGGTGCCTTGCTCTTCCCAGCCAATCAAAGCTGAAACATTGTTTAAACGCATATTGAACGGCGTCAGATAATCAAAAGTTAGATCGAGGGATGGTTCCCATCGGTTTTGTTTATCCCTGCTAAATGCAATATCTTCAATCTCGTCTGCTGGATTAATAGTAAAAATCTGAACAAATGGCTCCCACATTTTTAAGTCTGCGGTGGGCAAATGCCCGGCAAAGAGAAATGTTCCACTTTTTGGTGTTTCGACATTTCGTTTGTAGCTTAAGACTCCTCTGTCTAATAGGCCCTCACGAAATCGAACATCGAGATTTAAATCGCTTGCTAGATTTCCCGATATGGCCTTAAGCTGCGAATCCATGATGATTGCCAGATTTGCTTTCATTGACTGCTCAGGCATCTTACCAAAGGGTTCTGGTAAGCTGATTTCTACGCCTTCCAAGTTACTATTCAATTCCAGAACAAATAGTTGAGTTAGAGCTGCTGATTGCCGAGGTATTCGCAACGATCCGCTTATTGGTATATTCCCTTCGACAACTTCATGCCAAGGAAAGTCAACTAATCTATTCAACTTTTTAGGCTCTATTCGACTCTCCATGTCTACCATCTGGTAGTCTTTCTCAGTGTAAAAACGAGCTCTAATCGGTCGGCCCCAGAAACGACCTTTCACGTTTTCCGCAAACAAGCCTCGTTTCGATTCAAAAACCAAATCACCAAATATTGCCGTCACAGCTATCTTACTATCAGGCAAATGGATCTCTCCGTCGTTAAGATCTATGGTTGCACTGTAGGCTATATCAGTTTCATCACTTCGATTACCTTGTATCTTTTTCACAGGTATATCCAAGAACAATTTGCTGGATTGGCTACCTTTGTAATACCAACTATTGAGTGGGCCCATGGATCTATTTAATGGGGAGTTTGAGAGCACTGCCATGGCATCGGCAAGAGAGGATGACATATCAGCTTCAGCTCGGATTCTTGACCCAATGCCCTTTGTCCTGTCGAACTCAATATCTGCTTTGATCAGGTCAATAGCACCTAAAAGACCGTCATCAATCTCTGCCAGAAAATATTTATCGTCTAAGATTGCTGCACCCATCAAATTTTTCGCACCATTCCATTCGGGATGAAAGTCAATCGCCGAATCATTAATCTTAAATGACAACTGATTTGTACCAGCGATGGGAGTATATTTAGGCGCACCTCTACGAAAGGCTAGGCCTAACTCGTCAACATCGGCAGATATAATTGCCTTTTGCAACCACGTTTTTAACCCGGCGGGCGTTTTCTTTGGGAAATATTTCTCCCTAAAACGTGCATCTATGTTGCGCCCTCCTATCAAAATATTCATGTCGGGAGCACTGTCTGATAGCGGCATATCAGCTCGCAAAGAAAACATCGCATTTACGGTCCCGGCATCAAGTTTCGCGTTTATTAGATCACTTCGTATCTTAAAGACGCCTAGTCCGGACGTTGCAGATATATTGAATTTTCCCTGTAAACTCTGGAGATCTAGTGGCTCATCATAAACTCTGGCAAAGTGGATTTTTACTCCATTTTTGTCATCCAAATTGAAAATCGCTTGCGTCCCATTTAACTGTAAAAAAGCATCCAAATCTCGCACACCAGGCATTGCTCCATTTGCTGAACTATGGAAGTCATGCAACTCTGCCGCACCAAAATAGCCATTCACACCCATACCAAAGTGCACCTGACGGAGACGCCCTCCAAGCTCTAATCTTTGAGCCAGGTCGGATATCCAATGGTCATCATTTATAAGCTCTCGAAGAATTTGTACCGAGTCCTCGAGGTCTATGGTGTCGAGTATAATTTCAAAGTCCTTCTCACCTGAATCTATGTATTTAGAGAACTGCAAATTGATTGGCATGCTACGATCATCTATCTCGAAAAGCGCAAGCTGCTGAATACGAACACCCCAATTCATTCCTGGTGTGAACCATGCGGTTATGTCCGCCTTAATGTCCTGTATGTTTAATTGCCTGATTGAAGCCGAACGATTACTGATGCCACCAATTGTAATGTTGCCCTTAAAATCAGCTGCACCTCCCGGATGCACATCAAACCACACCTCGGAATCAACCACAGCTTTAGTGGTTAATGCATGCTTGAAGACGTGGGGCGCCGTTTTTGTAACACCAACGAGAATGTTTTCATCCAACCTAAGTCCTTCAATTTTCAAATAGCCGCTGGCATCAAATGTCTCAATGTCAGTCGGATCTCCATGCCCTTCGATAATCAAATAACTGGGTTGCTGCTGACCCTCTAGGTTGAATGCAAGTTCGGCACGATGAAAATCATCCTCATTCTCAAAATTTAATTCACTTGCAAGAAAATTTAGTTTATTCCCATCATTAAAATGAAGACGTAAATTGAGCGTTTTCAATTCCACAAGTCGGCTAAATGCTATCGCCGACATAACATTTCCTAAACCACCACCATCATCTCCAGAAAAGCCTTTCAGCTTCCAAGAGCCTGCCAAATCCTGCTGCAAATTTATGGTTATTCGATCTACTGAGAAATTTTTCCAAATTAAAGCCAGATGCCTCAAGCTCTGATAGATGTCAAGATCAGCTCGAGCATCATTTATAACCACTGCCGAGGGCGTTGCCAAAGACCCAACCTCTAGTCTTTCAATTTGGATTATGGGCGAAGCCCCTGTCCACTCTGCAGATAGAAAGCCTAGTTCAACGGGAAGCCCCGAGGCTTCTTCAATTAATTCCTCGATCATATCTCGCTTAGAATCAATTTTTTCTGCCGATTGTCTTCCAAAAATGGTTAACAAAACGAGGCAAAGAGATATTACGGTAGCAAGTACCAAAAAATAACTAGTCGAATTAATCAGCAATTTTTTTGTCAAAGACATATGGTCTTAAAATTCAGTTAAATTGATTAATAAAAATCTACAGTTGAAGTCCTTTATCCAGAATCAACCCATGAATGATCAGTTTTCAATACAGTTTCTCCCTCTCAGCATAGTCGCTTGAGAAACTTGCCGCAGAGCATCCTAAAGCAAATCATGCTGCTAGCCCAATTTTCGACTAACGCACTCTTAGTCAATTGCAAAATTAAGAATCCCTTGACAATAAACTTTTTTCCTTATTTTTCCATACCGGCACGCGAAAGATTTTCAGTAATTCATAAGTTTGATAGATCGGCAATCCAACAACGCCGCTATAACTTCCGCTCACATGTTTAACAAAGATGGCGCCAAGCCCTTGGATAGCATAGCCACCGGCCTTTCCAAAAGGCTCGCCAGTATTACAATAATCCAAACGTTCTTTATAGTCCAAATCTCGAAAAGTAACCTCGCTTATGGCTAATCTCTGTTCAATAGCGGTCCGATTTGCAATCGCCACGGCTGAATAAACGAAATGTTTTCTGCCGGACAATTCGCCCAACATAGTGGTCGCCTCTTTCAGAGTTTTAGGCTTGCCAAAAATTTTTCTATCTAAGTTAACGATTGTATCTGCGCCCAGCACGGGCATATCAGGATCCATAATCGATAATCCTTGCTGAGCTTTTTCTCTTGCCAATCTTAGAACATAATCTTGGGGACTTTCATTACGAGTGTAACGTTCATCAACCGTATTTTGGGCAATCTGATATCTCACCCCCATCTGGCGGAGAATTTTTGCACGACGAACAGAGGCTGACGCAAGTATAATATCAAAGTTTCGGCTTGCCACTCGTCAGGGTTCTCGCGACAGATTGAAAGCCTTCTCATAAATTGGCAATACCATGACCGATATTATTGCCGCACCTGTAAACAAATCTATCGTGACGGGCAAACCCTGCAGAATCACTAAAATACTTTGCAAAAACCCTGCAAGCAGGCAAACGGCGAACAAACACACCAGACGATAGGTCAAAGCAAAATGACTTACCCATCTGGCCAGAACACATACAAGTCCACCGCATAGAGTAAATATAAACATGAAATGACCAAAAATAGTGCCCAACATAACATCAGCAAATAAGCCTGAGATCGAAGCAAAGCTGACACCAAAGTAGTCAGGGTAATTGAGAATCAAGGTGATAGTTAATACTAAAATAAAATTTGGCTTCCAATCCATCCAAACACCATAAAAAGGCATGAGCTGGCAAATGATTGCCATCAAAAAAGCAGCCGAGAGCTTAAATATGCCTGGTGAAGCAGCCATCATTCAATCCCGATACGCTCTCGAGAGCCAGAAGTAAATACAAGCAACAGATGCGTACTTCTATTCAAAAAGGCGAATGGCTCGACCTCTATACTCATAAATTCAGACTCGGTTGTCTTTTCGATTGAAGAAATCTGTCCAACCGGATAACCCGCAGGGAACCGACCTCCCAGACCTGAAGTAACTAGTTGGTCTCCTAGCTCTATGTCAGAAGTCGGAGGTACGAACCGAAGCGTAAGACGATTGAAATCTGAAGTTCCCTCCGCAATTGAGCGCACACCATTTCTCAAAACCTTCACCGGCAGAGCATGGCTAGCATCACTAATAAGAAGAACTTCACTATGTGTATCGTAGACCGTTATTACCTGGCCCATTAGACCCTCGGCATCTAGCACAGGTTGTCCAATGAAAGAACCATCAGTAGCGCCTCGGTCTATTGTAATAGTATGTCTCTGCGGAACATGAGAATTGCCAATAACTTGAGTCAAAATAACGCTTTCGATGACTGACTTTGAGGCATTTAGCAACTGTAATAAACGCAAATTTTCAGCGGCGAGCTCTGACATTCGTTGCAAGCGGCCACTGTAAATAAGTCGCTCTTGTCGCAGGCTGTGATTTTCGTTTATTAAATCTGTCTTGTTAGCAAAGGTATCAGAGCCCCATTGCTCTATCCGCTTCGGCACCTCTAGAGCCCAGTAAAAAGGCTTGCCAAAATACTGTGTACCGTAGCGAAGAGGTTGCAGCCAGTCAGTCGATCTATCAACAATCATAAATGCAATAGATATAAGCCCAAGAATTAATACACTTCTCAATAGTGGCGGATACATTTTAATGGCTCAAATTTATTACTTTTATGAAGAAGCGGAGCCGAACCTTCTCGATCCCTTAAACTTCTTGAGTCAAGGAGGCCAAGCGATGGCCACTCATCAGCTCCATAGCTTGGCCACCACCCCGCGCCACACAAGTGAGCGGATCTTCAGCAAGTATAATGGGTAATCCTGTTTCGTTATTCAATAGGCGATCCATATCTCGTAGTAGGGAACCTCCGCCAGTCAGCACTATTCCAGTATCAGCAATATCCGAGGCCAATTCTGGTGGGGATTGCTCTAATACCCTCTTCACACCAGCAACAACTCCCGACAAAGGTTCCTGAAGAGCTTCTAAAATTTCGTCACTGCTCAGAGTAAAGGCTCTGGGAACACCCTCGGCTAAATTTCGACCCCTTACATCTATTTCTCTTACTTCTTCTGCGAGAAAAGCTGTGCCAACCTCAATTTTGACACGTTCGGCTGTGCTATCTCCTATAACACATCCATACTTCCGCCTCACGAAAGCTACGATCGCCTCGTCGAATCGATCACCCCCGATTCGAACAGAGTCAGAAAAAACTACTCCATTCAAAGATAAAATGGCTATCTCGGTTGTGCCCCCCCCTATATCAACAACCATTGATCCGACCGCCTCCTCCACCGGTAAACCTGCACCGATGGCTGCCGCCATAGGTTCTTCGATCAAAAATACTTCCCGAGCACCTGCGCTGAAAGCTGACTCTTTAATAGCACGTTTTTCTACCTCTGTTGCCATGCACGGTACACATATCAACACTCTTGGACTGGGAGGTAAAAAATTATTGTATATAGTATCAGCATGAACCTTTTTAATGAAATACTGAAGCATCTTTTCGGTGACTTGAAAATCAGCAATTACTCCGTCCTTCAGAGGTCTGATGGCAGTTATGTTACCGGGAGTTCTACCGAGCATTCTCTTGGCATCTATGCCGACAGCTTCTACCACTTTTTGGCCCATGTGATGCCTGATAGCGACCACTGACGGTTCATTGAGTACTATACCTTTTTCAGGCACGTAAATCAGAGTGTTGGCAGTCCCCAAATCGATGGAGAGATCGCTCGAAAAAAAGCCACGGATTTTTTTAAGTAACATCTATCTGTATCCCCTAGCGTAGAACATATGATCCTATGCCATTCACAGGCCGCCAAATAAGCGGTCAAAGATAACAGCGCTTTCCTCGCAGAGCAAGCGGGTAAAGCGTTTTAGTTATGATTTAACCCAATTTGTTACAAATGATCTGCAATTGTCTGAAAAAAAACGCTCTCGAGCGGATTATTAAAACAAATTCTGATGGTAGCCAACTGCAAAAAGGATCGACATGACCGAAAAATTTGTTTATGTAGCGTTAATTTTATCCAGAATATAAACTATAATTTAATTGAACGGGGATCGGCATGGCATTAGATCGGGAAGATATCAAAAAGCTCGCGGTTCTATCGCGAATAAAGATTGAAAATAGTTCTATTGAAGAAATAAGTGAACGCTTACATCGAGTTCTTGATTTGGTTAATCAACTCAGTGAAGCCGACACATCATCGGTGGAACCAATGGCCCATCCTCTTAACGCGGTTCAGCGGGCACGCGATGACAAAGTCACTGAAATCGATTTGCGAGAACGTTTTCAGAAACTGAATCATCATACTCATGATGGGCTTTACTTAGTCCCGAAAGTCATAGAATAGAGTTTTCTTGCATGCATAACATGTCTATTGCCCAGTTGGAAGACGGCTTACGGTTAAAAACTTTCTCAAGTAGGGAGCTAACACAACATTTCCTATCGAGGATTTCCGATTTAAATCCTGAGATCAACGCTCTGATCACAGTCGCTGAGGAGACCGCTTTAAAAGATGCTGACAAAGCGGATATGTCAATCAAAAGTGGGTCCGCTAAAGAGCTCTGCGGCATACCGATACTCCATAAGGACATTTTCTGTACCGAAGGTATTCTGACTAGCTGTGGGTCTCGAATGCTAAGTAATTTTATTCCCCCGTATACGGCTACCGTTGTCAGGAACTTTGAAAATTGTGGCGCAGTCATGCTGGGCAAAACTAATATGGATGAATTTGCCATGGGGTCCTCTAATGAAACTAGCTTTTATGGGCCCGTGAAAAATCCTTGGGATACCAAAAAAGTTCCAGGTGGGTCATCAGGCGGCTCAGCAGCTGCAATTGCTGCACGTCTCGCACCCGGAGCCACCGGGACCGACACTGGCGGTTCAATTAGACAACCGGCGGCACTTTGCGGCGTTAGTGGCCTAAAGCCCACATACGGCAGAGTATCTAGATGGGGTATGATAGCTTTTGCGTCAAGTCTAGATCAAGGCGGACCGATCGCCCGAACCGCTTAATATTGCGCAATCTTACTNAACTGCATGGCGCGTTATGATCCTCTTGATTCTACTTCTGTCAATCAAGNGGTTCCAAACTATAGAACTACGTTAAACAATTCAATTAAGGGTTTNAGACTCGGTCTACCAAAAGAATATTTCCATTCAGGGTTAGATACTGAAGTTGAACGANCCGTGCGAGAAAGTCTGGATATTCTGGTGGGTCTTGGAGTTGAGTTGGTTGAGATAAATCTCCCAAACAGTCACCTTTCCGTGCCTGCATACTATGTGATTGCGCCGGCGGAAGCTTCAGCAAACCTTTCGCGATTCGATGGAGTNCGTTATGGTCACCGTTGCGAAGATCCTGTCGACCTAAATGATCTTTACTGCAGAACNCGGGGTGAAGGTTTTGGGGANGAAGTACAACGCAGAATATTGATTGGNACTTATTGNTTGTCCGCAGGCTACTATGACGCATACTATTTAAAAGCTCAAAGAGTCCGGCAGCTTATNCAACGCGACTTTGCAACATCNTTGGAGAAAGTCGACCTCATAGCTGGGCCCACCTGCCCATCNCCCGCCTTTGAATTTGGTTCTAAGGGAGATGATCCTGTAGCGATGTATCTNGAAGATATCTANACCATAGCAGCAAATCTGGCCGGCCTTCCTGCGATGTCAATACCATGTGGCCTAGTCGGAGGGAATCCGGTAGGTCTCCAGTTGNTAGGAAATTACTTTGAGGAGGCAAAGATTCTAAANGTTGCCCATGNATTCCANAAGGTAACAAGTTGGCATAGTGCNCCACCATCGGGNNTTTCACTATGAATTGGGAGGTNGTCATTGGATTGGAGATTCACGTACAACTCAACACAAAATCCAAGTTATTTTCCGGCGCNAGCACACAGTTTGGAGCANTTCCGAATACTCAAGCATGTGCAATAGATTTAGCCATGCCAGGGACTTTGCCNGTTGTNAATCAACANGCNATAAATCATGCTTTGCTATTTGGACTTGCGATAGACGCNCATATTCCTGAAATATCAGTTTTTGAGCNCAAGAACTATTTCTATCCTGACCTTCCNAAGGGTTATCAAACCACTCAATTAGACAAACCGATTATAGGTAANGGGGCAATTGACATAGAGCTCTCGGATGGAAGTAAAAAGCTCATCCGCATTCACCATGCCCANCTNGAAGAAGATGCAGGCAAATCCCTCCATAAAGGTAGTTTTGATAANCACTGCTCTGGAATTGATCTAAATCGCGCAGGCACTGCATTAATCGAAATTGTTACCGAGCCNGATATTTCAAATNCTTCCGAAGCGGTTCTATTCGCAAAGAAATTACATGGAATAGTNACCTCGATCGGCATTTGTGATGGCCATATGGCTGANGGTTCAATGCGTTTTGATGTAAACGTNTCTATCCGACCTNTGGGAGANAANACATTGGGGACCCGAACTGAAACAAAAAATTTAAATTCTTTCAAGTTTATGGAAGAGGCCATAACGCTTGAAGTNGATAGACAGATAGGAATACTCGAGGGAGGGGGCTCTGTTNTTCAGGAGACCCGTCTTTATAATGGCGAAAATAAGCGCGCCCGAGCGATGAGAAGTAAAGAAGAGGCAAACGATTATCGCTATTTTCCATGTCCTGANCTCTTACCNATAGTGGTAACAAAAAAGCAACTTCAANCTCTGCGTNNGANATTACCTGAATTGCCAGACGAGCGCTCCAGGAGACTGATAGAAACATATATGATTGCTCCTGCAGACGCAAAAACTNTAGCCAATCAAAAGGCTCTGTCAGANTATTTTGAGCAGGTGGCCNTCAAAAGCGGCCAGCCAAAACTTGCNGCNAATTGGGTGACNGGTGANCTTCTAGCTCNGCTTAACAATGAAGGNAGNGATGTGGNTGACTGTCCTGTCCCTCCAGATCAACTGAGCCTTTTAGTCACTNACCTGCATNGCGATAAAATCTCAGGGAAAATGGNCAAAGAGATTTTTGATGCCATTTGGCATGGCGAAGGCGAAGTAGANGAGNTAATTGAAGGGCGGGGNTTAAANCAAATTTCGGATNGTGCTGCCTTGGANANAGTGGTAACCGACGTTTTGAATAGTAACCAATCCTTGGTTAAAGAATATATTTTAGCTGATGAAAAGCGCCGAAAGAAAAAACTCGGCGCTTTTATGGGNCAAATAATGNGTGTNTCNAAGGGACAGGCCAANCCGAACCAAGCTAGCCAGATATTAGNAAGAANGCTCCAAGAGAANATTGATTCTTNNAAAGGCTAAAANGACNAGGCGCGATNCAAAGACTNTAGCAAGGGCTAATAAATGGGCACAGGTTGATTTTCTTGTGCTAANATCACACNTATTGGTCTTGANGAGTAAATTAACTACTANAGCTGTATTTTATGTGGGAANAAGGGCAGNTNAGTAGCNCTTGNATCGGAGGTTTNAAGTGACGCAATATGATAAAGAATTCGAATTTTATGTCGGACCGGCGACCCATCTTGAGGGNGCATCTNTAGCAATTGATGGCACCGCTCGAATCGATGGAAAGATCGTGGGTAAAGTTTCTGTAAAGCATTTAATAGTCGGTGTTGATGGTGTAGTNCAAGGAGATATTTCTGGAGAGACCGCTNCAATAGAAGGCACAGTAGAGGATACCCTATCNCTCACAGGGAAACTGACAGTTTGTTCAACCGGACGNATCAGNGGAAAAATCCAATATGGCTCCATTCAAACTGAAGAGGGTGCAAAGTTAATAGGNGAAATTACTACCGACTGGGANCAAGATTCNCATGCNCCGNAAGTCTCTAGCCGATTGGAAGCATTTAATGCCGGATTAAATATGGNCTCGGACACTGAAGAACTTAACACTTAGANAGCTTGATCTTTCTTGAGGAAAACAGTGAGTAAAGTGCGGTCAGAAACGGGACCAAGATTGAACTCCCGACCGAAGACAGTGGCATTCGCTAATTCTAAGGGGGGAGTCGGGAAAAGCACACTTGCGCTTCTTATGGGGTTAGGTCTNGCTACTCGGCACCGAGACNCAAGTGTCAATTTGATTGACTTGGATCCACAAGCAACTAGTAGTGACTCACTNCGAAGGTTTTGNGATTCTCGCTTTTCAGTCGTAAGCGATAGAAGNAANTATGCGAGNGGTTCNCCAAACAATGAGAACATTNTTAGCCATATACACTCTCACCGGAGCCGNAGATTTAAAAAGCGATTTGTTGTNATAGATAGTCCTGCCGGAATAGAGCCAAGTAAGAGTTCTTTTCTNTTTCATTGCGATGTTCTNTTGATTCCAACTTCGGTNAGTGATGCAGACATATTTGCAACTAGAAGATATGTGGGAAAGCTTCATCATCTTTTTCNGTCGCANGATAACCGTCAAACTTTTCCCCCNCCCGCCTTGGTAATTCTNCCTAACTTAGTGGATAGTCGAGATGAATTTAATGAGCTTAGATTCGCGTTACAAAATGANCGCGCTTATTTGGGAAAACCTCTNTATTATTCCCCGGCCTTCAGACGTGCCTTCCGTGAGCAGCGCAATGACGACAATATACGAACAATTTTCAAGCAGGCTCAGCCATATACCCTCTGGCTAACAAGTCTCTTAACTCAATCTCACCGCCTGGAAAAAAGACCCAAAGAGTTGTTTCANCTCTAAATAGANTTTTTNAAAGTTTNGCTTAANAAAATTGAGCNTCAATGCGACTCTCAATNTATTGCNAAANCTGCAAATAAAAAACAGATCAAAAGGAAAATTAANGTAATNCNATGAAGATATCATCGANCTTNANAGNCAAATCNCNGGAGATACTAGTAGTTGGAGCTGGTTTGACTGGAATTNCTGCAGCCTCNCTATTAGCTCAAAAGAAAAGAGTTNTAGTTTTGGATAAAGGACGGCAAATNGGGGGACGCCTTGCNGATCATGAAATAGAAGGAGCCCGTTTTGATAAAGGCGGACAATTCGTAACAGTGCGAGATGATAGATTTGCCAAGCANGTTAAAATTTGGAGAAAAAAAGGAGTGATCAAAGAATGGTATCGAAAAGTAGATGGNCAATCTCATGAAACTCTCCGTTTAAGAGGCCTGCCAAATATGAGGACTCTAGCACTTGACCTAGCTAAAAAACTCAACATCTATTCATATTGCCGTGTANAAAAGATCATGAAGCACTCTGNNCAATGGAGNNTACTTCTCGAGAATCGGGAGCANATCAGCGCNGAAGCCATAATTTTGACACCGCNGGTTCCTCAATCTATCGATCTAATTGATAATGACCGAGTGCCGATNACNGCTCTNGTCCGTCAAAAGCTTGAGCGAATCACTTATGATCCGTGTCTAGCAGTGATGGCTTTGCTTGATTCACCCAGCAAAATCCCGGCGCCAGGCGCCGTCATCCCAGAGCACCATGCCATCGACTGGATTAGCGACAACCAACAAAAGGGCGTGTCATCAATGCCAGCCATAACGATTCATGCCAGTGCAGAATATAGCGCCAAATATTCTGCCGAAAAAAAATTGCNTCTGGCAGAGCAACTTATTGAATATGCTAATCCATGGGTCGGAGCAAATGTGACCAAGCATCAAAGCCACTTTTGGAAGTANAGCAAGCCGATCGCNACCCACCCAGAGCCATTTATTGTAGNCAACGAATCNCCAAGTCTNGTGATAGCGGGGGATGCTTTTGCGGGTCCANGAATTGAGGGTGCNTTTNTATCAGGATGGGANGCGGCNAANTANCTACTTGAAAATTGAGAACANAAACCAGAGTTAGTCTAAATCCGTCACATATTCCTNCGGTACAACCCCCCCACACTGTATAGAGCTTCGGTCATCTGACCCAGAGTACAATNTTTCGACGCTTCCATTAAAGCCTCAAATACATTCTCTCGGTTCAGCGCAGACGCTCTTAATTTATCTGAAGCAACTTGATAGCGCGCTTGGTTTAATTCTTTAAACTTGACCAGATTATCTACTTGTATTTGTTTATCTCCTTCATTCGAGCGAGCCAATTCTCGACCCTCAATCACCTCCTCAGAGCCTTCCTCTGGAAGGAAAGTGTTAACNCCAATAATGGCNAGACTACCATCATGCTTCTTGTNTTCATAGTACATGCTCTCTTCCTGGATTTTCCCGCGTTGATACATGGTATCCATAGCNCCAAGAACACCACCTCGTTCAGATATGTTCTCAAATTCTTTATAAACTGCCTCCTCAACCATATCGGTAAGCTGATCAACGATAAACGATCCTTGCCATGGNTTTTCGCAAAAGTTCAANCCAAACTCTCGGTTTATGATCAATTGGATTGCAANGGCACGGCGAACGGATTCCTCAGTCGGTGTNGTAATTGCCTCATCATAAGCATTAGTGTGNAGGCTATTCGTATTATCAAAGATGGCATAAAGAGCTTGNAAAGTAGTGCGAATATCATTAAAGCTCATCTCTTGAGCATGCAAGCTCCTNCCCGANGTTTGGATATGATATTTCAATTTTTGACTGCGTGAGTTCGCTCCATATCTTTCTTTCATGGCTCGAGCCCAGATCCTACGGGCAACNCGANCCATAACTGTATATTCTGGATCCATTCCATTAGAAAAGAANAANCTAAAATTTGGTACAAAGTCGTCTACATGCATCCCGCGGGACAAGTAATACTCGACAAGTGTAAAGCCATTTGACAATGTGAACGCTAATTGAGATATCGGATTGGCACCTGCTTCGGCAATATGGTATCCGCTCACCGACACACTGTAATAATTCCGAATATTGTTTGCTATGAAGTATAACTGCATATCCCCCATCATTTGCATCGCAAAATTTGTAGAAAAAATACAGGTATTCTGCGCTTGATCTTCTTTAAGTATATCGGCCTGAACCGTTCCTCTAACAGCGCTTAAAGTTTTCTCACGAATCTCCGAATATATATCTTTTGAAACTAATTGGTCGCCGCTTATACCAAGCAAACCAAGCCCAAGGCCATCATGAGTTTCCGGCAATTCTCCATCATATTGTGGTCTTTCTCGATCACTAAAAAACTCGTCTAGAACTTTCTCTGCAGACTTCCAACCATCATTTTCCCTGAGATACTTCTCGACCTGCTGATCGATTGCAGCATTCATAAAAAATGCAAGTATCATGGGCGCTGGACCGTTAATCGTCATGGAAACGGAAGTTGTTGGCGCACATAGGTCAAATCCAGAAAAGAGCTTTTTCATGTCGTCGAGAGTCGCCACACTGACACCGGAATTGCCAATCTTGCCCCAAATGTCCAGCCGTAAATCAGGATCCGATCCATAAAGGGTAACCGAATCAAAAGCAGTTGAAAGCCGAGTGGCCTCCTGACCTTTAGACAGATAATGAAATCGCCGGTTAGTCTGCTCTGGTGTTCCTTCACCAGCAAACATTCGTGTTGGATCTTCACCAGCGCGTCGGTATGGAAACACTCCTGCCACATAAGGATAAGAGCCCGGCAGATTCTCAGAGAGCAAAAACGTTAACTGCTCTCCCCAATCATTGAATTTGGGCGTAGCGATTTTGGGTATTTGAAGACCACTCAAGGACTCCACTAGATTTCTTCCTTTTACATCTTTTCCGCGCACCTTATAAGAATAGTTCTCCGTTTCGACCGCTTCTCTCCTCTTTGGCCATTCCTGCAATAAATGCATCGATTCCGCATCTAATCCATTTAGCGCTGCTTGGTAGTTCTGCCGCAACGCATGCATTGTTGGATCATTCTGATTTTCAAGAACTATGGAAGGATAAGCCTCCAAGGCATTGGGCAGATTTTCATCTTCTACAATTCGCAAAGCTTCGTAATATCTGAATGCCTTTGATGCAAGGTCGGCTTGAGCGATATTCTTTCTTTTGATCTCACGCGCTTGTTCACTGATTTCTGACAGATATCGTATTTTACTTCCGGGAATCAACGCTACAGATTTCGGTTCTTGCGCTTTATTTTGCGTTTCGGCAGTTTCACCAAAATATGGCAATCCCTTCAGCCACACGGACTTATCCAATGCATTCTTTTCTGCGATAAGCTTGCATAAGTTGGCAAATGCCCAATTTATGCCCGGGTCATTAAACTGGCTCGCGATAGTGGGGTAAACTGGAATATCCTCAAGCTTATTCTGAAAAGCATTGTGGTTACGTTGCCACTGTTTGCGAATATCTCTCAGCGCATCCTCCGTNCCACGCCTATCAAATTTATTCAAAATGATCATATCGGCATAATCAAGCATATCTATCTTTTCGAGCTGACTAGCAGCGCCATAGTCGCTGGTCATGATATAAAGGGAGAAGTCCACCAAATCAACTATCTCGGAATCTGACTGCCCAATACCNGCAGTCTCGACCAAAATAAGATCATAAGCTAACGATTTGAGAAATAACGTTATATCGCCCAGCATTTTGCTGGTAGAGAGATGTTGCCTGCGCGTTGCAATTGAACGCATGTATATATTTCTTGAAGACAACGTNTTCATCCGAATACGATCTCCTAACAAGGCACCCCCAGTCCGTCTGCGCGTGGGATCGACCGCCAAGACTGCTATTCGCATGTCTGGTCGATATCGCAAGAAACGACCAAGAAGTTCGTCAACAGTGCTGCTTTTGCCCGCCCCACCAGTACCAGTCACTCCCAAGACGGGAGTTTCCCCAGCTTGCAACATCCAAGCTTTCTTCATGCGCGACAGTTCAACATCTTCAAAAAAGTCTTCCTCTATGAGAGAGATCATTTGGGCAACCGAGATTTCAGCATCTATAGAAACCTCACTCGGACACAGACCTTCGAGTCTATCTTTTCCGGCTCTTGAAATAAGATCATCTATCATGCCAACTAGTCCCAGTTGCATTCCATGCGTGGGATGATAGATCTTNTCCACACCTTCTTTTTCTAGCTGATCTATCTCCTCTAATGTTATTGTTCCACCACCACCACCAAAGACCTTTATGTGTGAAGCATTATTTTTTCTAAGCAGTTGCAACATATATCGAAAATATTCCATATGCCCACCCTGATAAGAACTCATAGCAATGGCGTCGGCATCCTCCTGAATGGCAGCACGAACAACATCCGCAGCACTTCTATTGTGACCCAAATGCACCACCTCAGCGCCGCAACTTTGAATCATTCTGCGCATCACATTTATTGCTGCATCATGACCGTCAAAAAGCGATGCGGCAGTGATAAAACGGAGAGGTACTTTGTCTTTTTTGGTATGATGTGGTGAATCTTCATCAACCACTTGAGAACGTTTAGCCATTATTCTTACCTACGAGCCAAATAAAGTATTGGCAAATTATGAATTTAAAACACCTAAATTGTTTGAAGTTTTCCGCCAAAATCTTTCGAAAAACCGATATTTAAACATATTCTCTATTTCGTTAGTGACAAAACCTAGTAGAACGCGACCAAAAATTTTCCAACTATTACCAAGGTTAGGCGCATACTAAAAACTTCATAAAAACATTGGCTTAGAGGATTCGGCAGATAACGAACTATCAAGAAGTAAATATTCTACTCTTCCCTTTACCAGGAAGCGATTCTTTGAAATTACAAAAGGCTTTAGGAGTAAATTTAGTTCACTTAAAGTGTGTGTATAAGTTCTAAGAGATGCGCCTTTACGATTCCCTTGCGTCAACCCGCAGGTGTCGGCTATACCATAGTGACAGTTCGGCATATCCGAGCCATGCATATTTCCGATACAGTAGCCTCTTGTTTTTTTGCTAAGGTTCGGGCTGAGAGCCTCTAACATGGCCAGAATATATGATCGCTTGAGGAAACTAAAAATATCCCAAAAGAGGCAGTAATCTAGTTGCACGTCTGGCGCAATTTTTATCGCACGTTTAAACAGCCGTACTAGCGATGCCTTTTGCAGATCAGGTTGCGATCCAGTAATAAAATCTGCGTTATACAGGTCGGGAAACAAAAGGTATGCCTTCTTATCCGAGAAAAAATTAACTGATGACGAGGCAGCGGCACCCACATCCAGAACGACTATCTCTGACCTAGAATCCAAATCAGCTAAAGCTTCGCCCATTAAATTACAACCTAGGCGAGGANTTATCTCGCTATTAGGTGCACAACTGTCTAGTCTATTCTCGATACTAAGCATTTCCATATCATGTCTTCTACCTCGACGAGGGAACTAAAATAGCCCACTTGTTACCGAGGAAAAACTATTTTGTTTTGGTCTCTTTGGNGTCGTCTTTGCTCACAGATTGCTTTAACGGCGCACTGGAAGATGACGGAGCGGATTGAGCATCCATTTGAATACTCCCTTTAAATTTTGCGCCATCTTCTAAAACCACCCTAGGTGCGTCGATATTACCAACCACATTACCTGATTTGGAAACGACAACCCTCTCTGAGCCAATTATATCTCCTGTAACATTACCGTGAACGTTCACAATATTCGCCTTAACGTCAGCTTTTAATGTCCCTGAAACGGCCACCGTAATCTCGTGGGCCTCCGACATAACATTACCCTCAACAAAACCTTCTATGGCCAAATCCTCATCCGAGTTTATTCTGCCATTAATTTTCACAGCAGGACCTATGGACGCGATTGACGTCGACACTTTAATTTTATCATCTGTCTTAATATCGCCATTTGGCTTTTTTGTTTTTTCAAACATAAGAAAAGGCTCCGAAAAAATTATCAGGACGCGGATTGTATCAATGTTACCCCCGCTCGGCTACACGGCGACAAATTTCACTTTTGACTTCGATTCCTTCCGTCAAAAATTTTCAAATCGATTCAATATTGCATGACATGGTAAATAATGAGAGNAGACGCTCAAATCACTCAAAACCCAAGAAGCCTCCAGATTGATGATTCCATAATTGTGCATATATACCTGCCATGGCAATAAGCTGTTTGTGCGTGCCTTGCTCGACTATTTGTCCTTTATCAAGGACTATTAGTCGATCTAAGGCCGATATAGTAGATAGCCTATGTGCTATGGCAATTACCGTTTTTCCTCGCATTAAACGACCAAGGTTTTCTTGAATTGATGCTTCGACCTCCGAATCAAGCGCAGAGGTCGCCTCATCCAAAACTAAAATTGGCGCATCCTTTAAAATAACCCTCGCTATAGCTATTCTTTGACGTTGCCCTCCAGAAAGTGTCACTCCCCGCTCTCCGACATGAGCATCGTATCCAACTCGTCCCGCAACATCTTTAAGACCCAATATGAATTCATGTGCCTGGGCTTGCTCTGCAGCCTCAAGCATCTCAAATTCGCTAGCNTCGGGTTTCCCAAACAAAATATTCTCCCTGACCGACCGGTGAAGCAGGGAGGTATCCTGCGTNACAAATGCAATGTTTTTCCGAAGACTCTCTTGCTTAGCGCCTGCAATATTGTTTCCATCGATAAATATGTCCCCTTCTTGGATATCGTAGAATCGCATCAAAAGACTCACCAGAGAGGACTTTCCGGCTCCGCTTCGGCCAACAATGCCCACCTTTTCCCCGGCCTCAATGCGCAAATCTAATCCGTTAAAAACCTCTTTGTTATCGCGATTTGACGGATTTCGATATGAGAAACCGACGCTCCTAAATTCAATTTCACCACTCTTGACCTGAAGTTCTTTGGCGTCTGGCTCATCAACCACAGCCTGCTCAACCGAAACAGAATTTATTCCATCTTGCACCACACCTATATTTTCAAATAGGTTCCCAAGTTCCCACATGATCCAGTGCGACATGCCTGTTAGGCGGATAGCCAAACTTAGCACAATGGCGATGGCACCGGGCGTTATCGCCCCCTGCAACCAGAGGTTAATTCCCAAAGTGGTTGTTGAAAATATCAGTAAAACATTTAGCGTCCAAAGAGAAACCGTCAACGCCGTTATCAATCGCATCTGCGGATGCACAGTACCTAAAAATTCGCCCATTGCTTGTCTAGCATAGTCTGATTCGCGCCCTCCNTTAGAGAAGAGTTTGAGCGTCAAAATGTTCGTGTAACTGTCAACAATGCGACCTGTCATGAGAGACCGCGCATCTGCCTGACGGGTCGATATCCTTCGGAGCTGCGGNATAAAGTGGTGCTGCAATATCCCATAGAGAACCATCCATCCCAATAAGGGCAAACATAAAATTGGATCAGCTCCCGCTATNAGAGTCATTGTGGTCACCAGGTATACAACAACAAAGATCATAACATCAAGGACTTTGATCACCACTTCTCGGACGGCTAACGCAGTTTGCATAACCTTTGTAGCTATTCTCCCACTAAATTCATTCTGAAAATAAGCGTAACTCTGTTTCAGAAGATATCTATGCATCATCCAGCGCACACGCATAGGGAAGTTCCCATATAGTGTTTGATGCAGCACCAACGAATGTGCCGCCGTAAGCACAGGAAACAATCCGAGGAGAAAAACAGTCATTGCAACAAGACTTAGCCAAGATTGTTCTAGAAAAGTTTCTGGATCGCTGAGAGCCAACCAATCAACCACCTTTCCCAGCACGCCAAACAACAACGCTTCTGCTACAGCAAGAATAGCAGTTAGAAACGCCATCAGGATCAACCAAGGTTCAAGGCCCTTAGTATAAAATCTACAGAACGCATAAACAGTGTCTGGCGGCTTGCCAGCATCCTCCGGCGGAAAAGGATCTATACCCCTCTCAAAAAATCCAAACATTTACTCATCTCTCAAACATTCCATTTCATACTAATAACATTATAATTTAAAGACATCTCTTCTAAAGGCGTCCATCCTCATCTGCTAAAAGATATCTTCTACAAAGGCTCTTGCCGCAAAAAGCATGGCCACTCTTTAAGGCGGGAAATAACAGGCCTGATCACCATCTCGCCATGGTGGATTCCGTTGCATGGATTTCANGAAAACATTGTCAGTTAAGAGTCGGTTTAACCAGCTTCTCAAATGAGGGAAGGGTGCCGTCTCAAACCACGTGGGATCAACGGCAGAAAACTGTCTGATAAATGGAAAAATCGCAATATCAGCCAAGTTTGCTGAATTTCCAAAAAGGTATTCTGACCCATCTAACAAGTGTTCCAGATTCATTACAAANAATTCAGCCGCTCTCCGAGCCTGCAACTGGGTTTGTTCAGGATGTCGTTGCCAATATTTGTAACGGTCCAAATGCTTCTTGAATGTCGAATCATTTTCTGCGACCAATGCTCGAGAAACTCCGTTATAATCATCAAGCCATCGGGCCGGATCATGCTTGCCGAGTGCCCAGATCATTATTTCTAGGCTCTCCTCGATAATCTCCCCAGTACTGAGCTGAAGAAGCGGAACTGTGCCGCGAGAGGACAACGCCAGCATATCCAGAGGTTTGGCAGATAGTTTAACTTCTCTAATTTCTACTTTAACGTCGGCGATAAAAATGGCCATGCGTGCCCTAATGGCAAAGGGGCATCTTCTGAAAGAGTATAAGATAGGCAACATAAACTCCATAATGCAGATATAATTAAATAGCACAATACTTTGAGACAAAAAAATCACATGTCTAGCAAAAAANTTGATGTCGTCGTNTTTGGTGCAACCAGCTTTGTCGGTAAAATTATTTCAGGGTATCTTTCAGAGCATCTGTCAGGATCTAAAGAGATTTCCTGGGCTATCGCTGCAAGATCAGAACAAAAGCTCAGCTCACTCCAAAAGCACCTGAGCATCAAAGGTAAGAAAATTCCCATGATTACCGCCGATGCGATGCAGTACGAGGACATGCGCCGTCTGTGTCAAAAAGCTCGTCTTATCCTCAGCACCGTTGGGTCCTATGCAATGTATGGCGAAAAACTAGTAAAGGCCTGCGCAGAGACTGGCACAGATTACTGCGATATTACTGGTGAGACACATTGGCTAAAAGAAATGCTTGTCAAATATGAGGGTCTAGCCCAACGAACAGGGGCGCGACTAGTTAGTTGCTGCGCCTTTGACTCTATTCCATCTGATTTGGGTGTTTACTTTTTGCAAAAAGAATCGAAAAACAAATATGCCAGCCTTCTTCCAAACATCAAAATGCGGGTGGCCGCAGTTCGAGGCGGGGTGTCAGGCGGCACCGTTGCCAGCATTTTAGGGTTTATGGACGCTTTGCGAGACAACTCAGTTGTCCGCAGGGAGTCAATGGATCCCTACCAACTGTGTCAGGAAAGACCAAAACGACCAATGGGCAAACAAAGATTCCCTTTCCCCAGGTATGATAGTGAATTTAAATCATGGACCACTCCGTTTGTAATGGAAGCTACCAATACTCGGGTCGTCCTCCGCTCAAATAGCATCTCGGAAAACAGTCATGGTGACAAACCGTTTACCTACAATGAAGCCATGTTGACAGGATCTGGCTTTCGGGGCCTTTTATCTGCAGTGCTTATTTTCATAGGACTTTCTTTAGCTGCCGCCCTACTATTTTTCCGGCCCACTCGTTTCATCATAACCAAGCTTTTTCTTCCAGCTCCGGGTCAGGGACCCGACGAGGAAAGTCAGCTGCAAGGATATTTTGACATCAGGTTTTTGGGCAGAAACGACAAGGGGCAACGGCTTGCAGTCAAGGTCACAGGTGATCGCGATCCGGGCTATGGGAGCACCGCGAAAATGGCTGCCCAATCTGCGCTTTGCCTCGCAGGCACACCCCGGGGAAAAACACCTGGCGGATTCTGGACACCCTCTACGAGTATGGGTGAGGCTCTTCTTAGCAGGCTTCAGGCTAATGCAGGCGTATCGTTCGAGGTATTAGACGAAACTCCCGTAAAAAAATCACATAACTGATGCAATTTATTTTGAGCCCAAGTCATGAGCAAGACGGAAAGTGAGACTACTTAGAGATAAAGTTTTGCGATGCCACCTATGAGTCAAACAAACTTTTCTACTCCGCGCTCGTCATGCACAGTAGTTCTCAATATAATGTGCGATATGTACAGTAACACTCATTTCACATATTTTCCTGCAAAGCGCTGGCAAAAATCAGCCTCAGAAGCTGTGTCCATGCGAATAAAGTTGTGACTGGTAACCTGCTGATAATTC
The DNA here is from genome assembly GCA_002591625.1 of Porticoccaceae bacterium. GTDB lineage: Bacteria > Pseudomonadota > Gammaproteobacteria > Pseudomonadales > Porticoccaceae > TMED48. The sequence goes on along the minus strand of PCDB01000037.1, from coordinate 65,165 downwards.
GAGAAACTTGATATGGCGCAATATGTATTCACAATGAATCGGGTCGGCAAGGTGGTAGCACCGAAACGCCAAATACTTAAAGATATCTCTCTTTCTTTTTTTCCAGGAGCAAAAATTGGAGTACTAGGCCTGAATGGATCCGGAAAATCTAGCCTATTAAAAATTATGGCTGGCTTAGATGACGATATTCAAGGTGAAGCGAGACCGATGCCAGGTATTCGGATAGGGTATCTCCCTCAAGAGCCCGAGCTCGATCCAAAAAAGTCGGTTAGGGGTAACGTTGAAGAGGGTGTCCAGGAAGCCTTAGATGCCTTAAATGCACTAGAACAAGTTTACCTGGACTATTCCTCTGAAGATGCTGATTTTGACGCGCTAGGCAAAAAGGCAGGAAGAACTTGAGGCAATAATCGAGATTACTGATGCGCACAATCTTGATAATAGGTTAGATATCGCTGCCGAAGCGCTTCGATTACCGCCATGGGATGCTGACGTCCTCTCACTGTCCGGGGGAGAAAAGCGGCGCGTTGCCTTATGCCGCTTGTTGTTATCTAAGCCAGANATGCTTTTGCTGGACGAACCAACAAATCATTTGGATGCTGAGTCTGTGCAATGGCTCGAAAAGTTCTTAGAAGAATTTTCGGGTACAGTGGTTGCTGTTACTCATGATAGGTACTTTTTAGACAATGTCGCCGGGTGGATATTGGAACTGGATAGAGGCCACGGAATACCTTATCAGGGAAACTATTCTGACTGGCTTTCAGCGAAAGAAAAACGTTTAGAAGTGGAATCTAAACAAGAGGAATCCAGAAAGCGAGCAATAAAACAAGAGCTAGAATGGGTAAGACAAAATCCTCGAGGTAGACAGGCAAAAAACAAAGCAAGGCTTGCAAGATTTGACGATCTAAGTTCGCAAGAATTCCAATCACGAAATGAGACCAATGAAATTTACATTCCGCCTGGAGAGCGGTTAGGAGACAAGGTCATCGTGCTCGACAAAGTATGCAAAAGCTATGATAGCAATTTACTGATAGATAAATTGTCACTCTCAATCCCAAAAGGAGCAATAGTCGGAATTGTAGGAGGGAATGGTGCAGGAAAATCGACGCTCTTTAGGATGATCTCAGGAATAGAGAACCCCGACAGCGGGGGAATAGCCCTCGGAGAAACAGTTAAAATTGCATATGTGGAACAAGGCCGTGAAGAATTGGATGGCTCCAAAAATGTGTGGGAAGCAATCTCCGATGGACTCGACGTTCTTAAGATTGGCAACTATGAAGTATCATCCAGATCCTACGTGGGACGGTTTAATTTCAAGGGTTCTGATCAGCAAAAGCCGGTAGACAAACTGTCTGGAGGTGAACGCGGTAGACTGCACCTAGCAAATACTCTAAAACAGGGCGCTAACGTATTGCTGCTCGATGAACCATCTAATGATTTAGATATTGAAACCCTAAGGGCGCTGGAAGAAGCAATTCTTTCATTCCCAGGATGTGTAATGGTAATTTCTCATGATCGCTGGTTTCTCGATAGAGTCTGCACTCATACGCTAGCTTATGAAGACGATGGTGATATTGTTTTTTTTGAAGGATGTTTTAGCCTATATCACGAAGATTTCGTTAACCGTAACGGAATAGACGCCCAACCAAAACGAATGAAACATCGGAGACTGAAAGACTAGAATGCAATCCATATGGTTTACAAGGCCGAATCCTGACTATATCAATCAGAAACTAAATATCGGGACAATTGACCAGCATCTCGGGATCAACATTAGTGAAGTAGGCAATGATTTTATCAGAGGCACCATGCCAGCGCACTCTCGAACATTCCAGCCTTATGGAATAGTCCATGGAGGAGCAAATGTGGTCTTGGCTGAATCACTGGGCAGTATAGCGGGTAGCCATGTGGTCGATCAAAATCAATACCGATGTGTTGGTCAAGATGTTAGTGCTACCCACCTTCGACCAGTTTCAGCTGGCTTGGTGACGGGGATAGCAAAACCTGTTCACCTTGGAAGACGTTCTCAAGTCTGGCAGATTAAGCTATCGGATGATTCGGATCGCTTGACTTGCTCTGTCAGACTCATTCTCGCCATTATTGAAATTAAGTTATGAGGTTTGCAGACTTTTTTTAGACAAAGCACGGAGCCAAAATTCAATGTCTGGATGCAAGCTTTTCAACTGATCTGCTGCTTCAACGGCTGCCGATCTTTGCGCGAATCGCCCATACAAGATCAATATCAATGCTTTCCCATTANTTTTCGTCTCGTAAATCCANAGCTCTTCATCTAGAGAACCAAACCGATCTAGCGAATTCAGCGCTATCTCTTTATTCGAGTACGCTCCCAATTGCACAGAGTAAATTGTATCAACAGAGGATTCTAAGTAAGCGGCTAAATCTTCATATTCTTGATCGCTTTCAGGCGCNGGTTCTCCTTGCCGAACAATCTCTGTACCAACCCAAATAGCGGAGCTTATACAGCCCGTCAAAGCGAGAAGAATCAAAATAATTATATGTAAGTATGGCCTGAAAACCATTCTCTATCTCTTGTTAAAAAACTACACCTATCTCTATCAANTNTTTCGCCAACAGTTGTAAAGGCTACTTTCCCAGTCTTTCTGTCTCATTTAGAGCTCTAACTATACTAAGAAATTTTTCATTAAGACAAAACGCTTCATATAAGTGCATGACGTTCAAAAAAATAAAAAAAAGCACCAAGCCAGTGCAAGTCTCTAATTAGTAGAGGCATTTGGCGCTTTAAGTAATGCATTAAGTTCCCTATTACGATATATAAACCGAAAATAACGAAAATTTGAAGGGGGGTCAGCTAAATGTCTTTTCATTTATATGTTCTTCGACTTAGGTTTCTTCTATATCTGGTTGCGTTGATTGCTCCCACAGCTGCTGCGAACAATCTCAACGAGGCAAATACCTCATGGATATTGACATCTACTGCCTTAGTCCTGTTCATGACTATACCGGGATTATCACTGTTTTATGGGGGTCTAGTGCGATCCAAAAATGTGCTATCGGTCCTCGTGCAGTGTTTCTCCGTTTGCTGTCTAGCATCGCTCCTATGGTTATTAGTGGGGTACAGTCTAGCATTCGGAGACGGAGGATCGTCCAACTGGTTGATAGGAAACTTCGACAATTTCTTGATGAACAAAATAACAGANGATTCTTTGTCGGGCGATATTCCGGAATCAGTATTTGCAATGTTTCAAATGACTTTTGCAATTATCACACCTGCCCTCATCGTGGGTGCTTTTGCCGAGCGAATGCGATTCAGTGCTATGATGCTATTCAGTGGACTTTGGCTAATAACAGTTTACGCACCCGTCACGCATTGGGTTTGGGGCGGCGGCTGGCTAGGAGATCTGGGACTACTAGACTTCGCCGGCGGGACTGTGGTTCATATGACAGCGGGTGTTGGAGCCCTGGTAGCGGCCTTGGTCATAGGCAACCGAACCGGATTTCCAAATCAGGCTATGCCACCTCACAATCTGACCATGTCAATAACTGGAGCAGGAATGCTGTGGGTAGGGTGGTTTGGATTTAACGCAGGATCAGCACTTGCCGCCAATGGCGATGCAGGCATGGCCATGNTAGTTACTCACATTTCTGCAGCAGCTGGCGCTTTGGCTTGGATGAAGATGGAATGGCTCAAGTTTGGCAAACCATCCGCACTGGGAGCAATAACTGGAGTGGTGGCTGGGTTGGGAACCATAACACCAGCATCTGGATTTGTTGGTCCGGGAGGAGCGCTAGTTATAGGATTGAGTGCCGGTATTGTCTGTTATTACGCGACACAAGCGATCAAGCAGAAATTCCTTATCGATGACTCCCTTGACGTATTCCCAGTTCATGGTGTTGGAGGCATGTTGGGCACTTTATTTGCCGGAATTTTCGCATCCGATCAATTGGGAATGTTTAGTGGCCAAGGCTACTCAGAGGGTATGACAATGTCGTCACAAGTTCTAGTGCAACTTACAGGCATTTCAGCAACCTTTGTTTATACGGCCGTTGTTAGCTGGATCTTGCTAAAACTAGTAGACAACTTCTTGGGACTCAGAGTAGATGAAGAGGAGGAGACCAGTGGTCTCGATGTACTTGAGTACAGCGAGAGGGGTTACGACATATAGCTACCACCGATCGAGCTTGGTTTCTATGCCTTAAGATTAAGGAGCAAGCCTGAGCGCAGCCGCCGGCAACTTTGTCGGTGGCCAGCCAAAATTAATTGAGCAAAAATCCTTCGATTGGTCAGCTTGTGGCGCTGTGGTCATCTCTTAGACCGCGCCTCGAGCATTTTCTCACAGAGAGATCTAATTCCCTCTATAAGCCTGCCAGACTGACGCAGCAACAAATCTGGGGCGACCATGNAGAGATGTTGCTTTTCTACAGCCGTCATACCACTCCAAACCGCCCATCTAGAGCGCCAGTTTTNTAGCCCTTCTATAGAACCACTCGTAATAATCACCTGAGGGTCCGCTGCAACAACCGACTCTAAGCTGACTAGGGGAGCTATCGGAACCATATCTTCAAAAATATTTTTTCCTCCGCACATAGAAATAGCATCGCTGACCATGTGCTGACCACTCAATGTCATTAATGGATTATCCCATATCTCGTAAAATACNGTTATTTCTGGTTGACTATGAATACTTTGACGAATCAAGTCTATTTCATGTAAAAATTTTTCGGCCAATTGTGTGGCAAGGGCCTTTTTGTCTAACAGAATTCCTAGTCGTTGATACAACGCAGGAATATCCGCAACCCTCTGAGTTTCCACAACAAAAACCGGCAGGCCTAGATCCCGCAATCGGCTGATTGTTCTCGCGCCGTTCCCGGTCTTCCAAACCAGTACCAAGTCGGGTTCCAACGAAACAATCAATTCAAAATTGGCCGATGCAGAACTGTTAACTCGCGTGATGCCGCTTGCTTCAGGGGGGTAGTTGCTGTACTCGTCTACCCCCACTAAACTATGACCGGCACCCAATTCAAAAACAATTTCGGTTAGATCAGGAGACATCGCAATAATTCGTNTAGCTGGGCTGTGAAGGCTTATCTTAGTCCCGCTATCGTCAATTGCGGACAGTTCGGAAGCTCCTGCTAGCTCCAGCAGACAGAGAGATATCATTAATTCGACAAGAAACATCAGTTTGCGGTGGTTTTTGCCCATTCTCAAAGTATTCTCTAGATCGCAATCAACTTATAGATCTGCAGAAATCAGACAAAGACTCGTTTGACAGCTCCATTTCATTTCAAATCAAAGATAACTTNACTAATCTTTATGCCCGAGCTCTTGCGATTTTTTAATGAAACAACCACAGCTCAAAAATAATCAGTAATCCACGCCCCTTCGCGCCTTTACGCCAGAGTTATAGGCATGTTTGATGTCTTTTACTTCTGATACTGTATCAGCCCAGTCCACCAAGGCCGACCCTCCTCCTCTGCCCGTAACGATAACGCTTTGCTCTTTCGGTCTATCTTTCAGGGTTCTTATAACCTCAGCCTCATCGAGATATTTAAAGCTCAACATATACGTCAATTCATCAAGCACCACCAGATTGTAACTTGGATCTACCAGCATCTTAGTAGCCTCCTCCCAAGTTCTAATGGCGGCCGCGATATCTCCAGAGCGATCTTGCGTATCCCATGTAAAGCCTGTGCCCATCTGATAAAATGTAACTTCGGGACACCTGTCCCGAAGGTATAATTCCTCGCCAGATAACTGTTCACCTTTGATGAATTGAACCACGCCAGCTCGCAAGTTGTATCCTAGAGAACGGATCACCATCCCAAACGCAGAACTCGATTTACCCTTACCATTGCCTGTCAGCAGGATTGAGACACCCCGTTCCGCGTCCGCTGCTGCGATGGAGGCATCAACACTGCTCTTAAGCTTCTCCATCTTTTTTTTATGTAATCGCTGTTTTTGTTCTTTATCTACCATTTGTTTGACGCTCCAAGTCAAGTATTTCGGGTCTCGATTTCCATTGCAGGTTCGAGGCCAGCGGGAAGCGCATGCAAATCGGGATACAAAGCATTTGCAGTTATCTCTAAAGCATCCACCAATCGGGGTCCGGGCCGGCTAAAATAGGCATTACCGTCTAAGAGGTAAACACGTGTGCCTGCATCTTTCTTCAATCTCAAAAATCCCTTTGAACTGACAAATTGCCGGACATCTTTCATAGAACGAGCGATATCAAATCCGCAAAGCGCCACCAGAATCACCTCTGGTCCAGCATCAATCAGCTCACTCCAGTCCCGCCTCTGAGATGGCTGGCCTTTGACACCTAAGCAAGGATTTCCTCCGGCCAAGGCTATTATCTCAGGACTCCAATGACCACCATCGAAAAGAGGATCTACCCAATCCAAAAGTGCTACCCGTGGTCTAGACTGTTTGGCAATTTCATTGGACTTGTCACTGACTGTCTTAATTCGATTTCTTAGCTTCTTTACATACCTTTCTCCGCGATCTTGGCAGCCAGCTGCAACCGAAACCTGGATTGCGCTATCCAAAACTTCTCCAAGACTCGTTGGCTCCAAGTTTATAAGCACAGGATTGCCGCACAATTGGCCAAACGCTCGAGCCACTTCATTTCCAGATACTGCACACACATTACAAAGCGCTTGAGTAACAACCAGATCTGGCTCCAGTTCAATTAACAGAGGTACATCAAGATCATACAAAATCTGATCACTCGCCAGTTGCTCACTGACGATCACATCGATATCCCCGCTGGGGAGCCCACTCGGAATTCTGGAACATGTCAATTTTGGCAAGCCTTCAAAGGTCGACGGATAATCACATTCATGTGAAACCCCCACTAGATAATCTCGCAGTCCCAAGCCACAAATCAATTCGGTTGCACTAGGCAGCAGCGACACTATGCGCATAGTTCTCCCTCGAAAGCGCTAATATCGGTTAAGGGGGTCTGTGGGATTGAGAGGAGCATCATCAATTACCATTAGGTCATTAGCGCCTCTTGTCGCCATTGGGTTACTTACCCCAGAAACTATAACGGGCCCCAATACCAAAACCGAAACCCAGTGTTTGGTAGCCAAAGACATCCTCATATTTTTCGTCAGTGAGATTGTCTAACCGAATAAAAATGTCAAGCTTTTGGTTTATCTTATAATTTGCGCGCACGTTTACCAAAGTATAGTCATCCATGCTCACCGTTTCCATTGGATTAGGCCACGGGGGGAAATAGACGTCAGATTGGCTACCATTATATTGGAAATTAGCATTCACCATCAGGCTGGATGTTGGTTGCCAGGTGGCATTTAAACTTCCTATATGCTTAGGCCGTCTGAGTTCTCTGACCTCTTCATTCACACTGTTTCGCTCGCTAGAGTCAGAGTAGGTAAAGGAAGCTGCCAGAATAATGTTAGGATTTAGCTCTATTTTGGTCGAGAACTCAATCCCATCTCGATCACTTGTCCCATCGAAATTTTTTGCGGTGGAAGTGAAATCTGCTGCATAAATTGTCTTGATTTCATCATCGAGTTTTGCCTTGAAAAAAGTTAGAGATACTGACCCGTCAAATCTAGTAAAATTTCGATCCAAACCCAAGCTCCAGCCAACAGAAGACTCCGGCTTAAGATCTGGATTCCCTTTAAACCCATAATATATTCCATACAATTCCGTAAACGTAGGGTTTTTGATTGAGCTCGACCAGGTACCCCTCATCCGAGTTTGAACATCTAATCGATAAAGCGCCTCTAAACTATAAGTTTCGGCATCATCAAAACGTTCATTCCCATCATGACGGGCACTAACACCTATTGTGAAGGGCTCTATCGGAGCTAAACGATACTCTAGAGCCAGACTTTCCGTTTGCCTCTTGACCTTAACATTCGCTTCAGGGCCGAAGGCATATCCACCTGACTGCCGATATTCTTCGTCGTCATACTCAACGAGGATAGAGACTTGTTGCTCCATCCTATCCCAAAATCGTGAGCCAACATACTGATAACGCATTTTAGACGACTCGGTAGCCCCATCATTTCGGCCGTCACTGAAATTATTGTTGTCGAACTCAGCATTCGATAAAGCCAATCTGTGCCGCCAGCGATCATCCGAAGAATTATATTTGATGGTCAAGCCAATTGTAGTTCCCTTCGAGTCAGTTTCACGATCACGATCCTCGATCAGGCCATCAAAGTCCGCATCTGCATCAAATTGATTTGTGCTCTCCTGGTCCCGGGCCACTAGAGAAAGGCTTAAATTCTGACTGACGCGTGCTCCGGCAGACAAGTTCACTGTGTTGTTTCGATAACCATCCTTTTCATCGCCAGCACGAGAAATATTCTCTCCGTCGGTTTCAAGATGGTGGGCACTGAGTCTTGCGTGTAAAGCGGGACTCGAAAAGCCAAGATTCAATCCAGACCTATTGGTGGAGAAGCTTCCCATCTCGGAAAATAGCTCGGCCGTCGCTGGTTTGCGCGCACGTGCAGTTTGGATATTAACCACTCCGGCCAGCGCATCACTGCCATAAAGAGCGCTTTGGGGGCCTCGCATCACTTCAATTCGTTCTATATCTGTAGCGCTTAAATTTGCCCAATTTGCCTCATCCCCCAATGAGGGATCGTTTATCTCAATGCCATCGATCAAAACCATCACATGATTTGCTTCTGCTCCCCGCATCCGGACTTGCGTTTGAGAGCCAAGAACCCCAGTCCGACTAACAGCTACACCAGGCACATCTCTGAGCAAATCGGTGACGTTGAAAGCCAGTCTATTCCGCAATTGCTCGCGATCAATCACGGTGACCGCGTTCGCCGATTGTGCCAGAGGTAAAGGCTGGAGGGATGCACTCACTAAAATCTCTTGAATATTCGAATCATTTGATAATCTTGCAGCAAAGGTGCTTTGATGTGCCAAAAAAGAAAAAACAATAATGGTTAGGATTTGCCAGCTGCGCAAACATGACGACAGGTCTATTTTTTTCATGAGGTTCCCTCAACACACTTACAAGCGATAATATTTATTGGAAGTGCGAAGCATAGGGACAGAACGTTTCGTTCACCAATGCCACATGACCGCACCCCGCGATTTGTCAGCGTGTCAACCAGGCCGGTCTCCGGACTCATAAGCGAGCAAATTGCTCCATCTGATTACCTTCCCATGCGGTTTGCACAGTGGTTTTTCTAACAGACTTTCTTATTTACCGTTGCGGGGGCAGTGTCGGGTTTGCTATCGCCTATTTTCAGCCCAGCTCACCGACTTCCCGTTTCACTAGTCACTCAACCTAAATAATAAGTTCAGCAACCAGAACCTTTCGACAAAATAAAGATGTCATTATGGCCTGACCGTTATCAGAAATACAAGATTTTTCTAGAGTGAGTTAAATTTTAGGAGGAACCAGACTTGAAAGAGGTCAATAAACATTTGAGTCAAGCACTCAATCAACAACTAGAAAAAAACATCCATGGCATCAGCTAGCTTTTTCACCGGTATGACTCTCATCTTGTTCATTTTTTTCTTAGGATTATTCGCTATAGGAACAATTGCACTTCGAAAACCATGTTTTTCCGCCTCGCGCATTCGTTCCTGACCATTTACCACTGGTCTGATCTCTCCCGCTAAGCCAACCTCTCCCAAGACCAGCAGATCCCTTGGGAGCGGGAGGTTTCTCAAGCTAGAAAGAACACAGAGAATGAGCGCTAGATCAGCGCTTGTTTCAAGAATTTTAATACCCCCCACAACATTTACATAAACATCTTGGTCACCAACCATGATGCCGCCATGACGCTGCAAAACTGCCAGCAACATTGATAGGCGATTTTGGTCCAAGCCAACGGTCACCCTTCGGGGATTTCCAAGAGGGCTATCACTTACTAACGCCTGGAGCTCGACTAAAAGAGGCCTCGATCCCTCCCATGTGCTCGTAACTGCGCTTCCTGGAGAGACATCACTGTCTCGCTGAAGAAATATTGCTGAGGGATTTGACACTTCCTTCAAACCTCTATCAGTCATAGCAAAAACACCCAGTTCATTCACCGCTCCAAAACGATTTTTGTGACTTCTTATCATTCGGAAATGACTGTCAGTTGACACCTCAAGCATCAGAGAGCAATCGATCATGTGCTCCAAAACCTTCGGGCCAGCGAGAGTGCCATCTTTCGTAACATGGCCAATAATGATTAAAATCATCCCAGTTTGTTTGGCGAGGCGCACCAACATGGCTGCACTCTCCCTTACTTGGGCGACGCTGCCTGGCGCCGAATCTATATCGTCAACATGCATTACCTGAATAGAATCAACAATTAATATAGCGGGTTTGTGTGTCTCAATAATAGCGCACAAATTCTCTGCCGAGGTCTCCGAAACTATTTTCAATTGCGACATCGGTAACTCCAATCGACTAGCTCTCATCGCAATCTGCTGAGACGATTCCTCCCCAGATACATATAGTGCAGGGTTCATTGAGGCAAGATGGCTAAGCACTTGAAGTAGGAGCGTGCTTTTCCCCGCGCCCGGTTCACCGCCAAGGAGCACACATGATCCCTGCACAAGACCACCACCCAAAACCAAGTTTAGTTCGTCTGATCCCGATGACACCCTGGGAACATCATCCAACTTGATTTCAGATAATGTCTTTATTTCGGACTCAACATGTCCTGAATAACCAGAACGAGACGATTTGGCAGCACGGGCCCTATTACCCAAGCGCATCTCGACCAAGGTATTCCAAGCTTTGCACTCGGAACATTGCCCCTGCCACTTCGTGTATCCAGCGCCGCAGTCATTGCAAACAAAAACCGGCTTTTTTCTTGTTGCCATTGCTTGAATCCTTGAGGAAAATTTTGAACGATAAAGTTACTCGGCATCCTTCATGATACTTTATTTTGTTAACGCTTTAAGCACAAACAACAATCACTTGAATTTAAATAGAGATATTTTAATCAAGTTGATATTAACTCCTCGTTCAAATTAGCTGTTTCTGTTAGAGTAACTCACATGTCTTTTGTACCCGAAAAATCAATTTATTTTTCCCCAACTTTAGCAGCAACCATCGGCTTAGAAGAAGCAATTCTTTTGCAGCTGTTGCAAGAGTGTCTAAGTCACCACGATATCCGGATAGAGGACGGGCTAAGATGGGCAAACCTCAAAGAGGAGAAATTGCTGGAGCTGGCTCCTTTCTGGAAACCCAACGATATAATGAGGTATATGAGCTGTTTACAAGCGAAAGGTATTCTGCTGTTCCGTGAAGAAAGACGCTGTGAAGTGAAATCCTACAATTTTGCATTTAACGAACATAAACAGAAAAGAGAGATTTCAACGCTAGACAAATCGGACAGCCAGAAAAAATCGACAATCTATAGGTCAACTTCGTCGCAGCAAAGTGATCAAACAATAAAAAATGACTGGCGACCCGGCACAGATTGTCTCAGACAATTATACCAACTTGGCGTCTCTCATGAGTTCGCTCTGCAACAGATCCCTCAATTCGTAGCCTACTGGCGCGAAAGAAATGTGGCGAAGCATAGCTGGGAATCCAAATATATCAAGGAGGTCTGGCGGGAATGGCAAAAAGCGCAATCAAATAATGAACAGCGGCGAAAAGAGATAAAGCTGACTGACGATTGGACACCTTCACGTGATGCGATAGAAATTCTCGTAAGAAATGGTGAAATTAATAGTAACTTCGTTGAAGATGCCATTCCGGAATTTATTCTGTACTGGCGAGACCGTGGCGATTTATCAAGCACATGGGATAGTAAATTTGTGCAGCACGTTCGACGACAATGGCATTTCTATTCCGGCATGACGAAAGAGGATACTATGCCTAAACCGATATCAGAATCTTGGCAACCAAGAGAATCTGTGTATGACGTGCTTCAAATGGCTAATATTGACCGACAGTTTGCAGATCAATTGCTACCTCAATTTGTAATCTACTGGTTGGAAAATGGTGCCTCTCAGGCTTCTTGGAGCACAAAATTTCTTCAATTCGTAAAGGGAGAGTGGGCCCGGGGAAAACAAACGCAAATAACGGAATCAAGTCATGGAAAACAGTTCGAGAGAAATCCAAAAGGTCGTATCAGAGATCGCAACATCATCGAAGCTCTGTCTGACAGAAGCTGGGCATCATGAGAATAGGCAAACCGAGGCAGATTTAATAGACGCCATAAATCAAGCTTTTGCACTATTCCAAATTAATTACCACAATCAATACTTCAGCGCTTTTGGCGACAATAAAAGATCAGAGGACCTGGCAAAAAAATTGTGGCTCGGCAAACTTATCAACTTTTCTGCAAACACCATATGCAAGGCCGCAGAAAAAATCATATCCGAGAACGAATACCTACCCACTCTTTATATTATGATCGAGGCTTGTAAAGTAACAGACATGCCGGAAGGCGTGCCAACCGCACGTGAAGCCTACATCGAAGCTTGCACAAAACCGAGCCCTAAAGTTAAGCAGAGATGGTCGAACCCAATTGTCTACCTTAGTGGTCGAGATAGTGGCTGGTATCTCCTCTCTAATGCTCCAGAATATCAAGCCTTGCCCGTTTTTACAGCAATTTACGAAGGTTATTGCAAAGCACTGCTCGTGGGAGAGACGTTTGAGATTAATAAAACTGCTGATGCGACCGGCTCTCGCCCAACTCCTGCGAGTGAAGCTGTGTCAGAAGAGCAGCTAAAAAAATTAAAACAACTGTTTGGCTAACATCCTAGGCAGCTTGTCATGACGAGATTGGGCTACTATGGCTTTCAAACCATCAATTCATAACTCAACCGCTAGGCGGGTGGCAAAAACCATACTTAATGGTTTTCATAGCTACTTTGCAGATCACCTTAACTGGACTCTCAGCGCCAAAGCCCGCTTTGAAAAAGCTGACTGGCACGCTGTCCAAAAAGCAAATGTAGATCGTCTCGAACTCTACAAAGAAAAGATATCGCAAACAGTGCATCATCTTGGCATGGTAGCCAATCAAGATCTCGTGAAGATGGATCTTTGGCGAGAGGCGAAAACAGTCTATACCCAACTGGTATTTAACCAGCCAAATTTTGAAATTGCCGAAACTTTTTTTAATTCAGTATTTAGCGATATGCATGACCACGATAAAATATCAGAAGATATCGTTTACATAGGATCATCTCAGGTCACAGAAATTCCCGCAGCGGAATACAGTATATACATAAGATACCAGGGGGCTAACTTTCGAGAAGTATTTAAAAAAATCCTCGAGGAATCAGAGTTTTCTCTCCCGATGGATAATATTGAAAGGGATCTCGACTGCATAATGGGAGTATTTGAAGACGAAATTCTACCGCATCTCCAAGCTAAGCATAGTGAAGTAAAGTTTGACATTCTAGAGTCTATTTTTTATCGAAGTAAGGGTGCCTATATGGTAGGGAGGATAGTAGACTGCGACCGTATTTTCCCGATGGCCTTAACATTTATTAATGCTGAAACGGGTTGCCTGTTTGTGGACACTGCGTTATTTAATGCAGATGAGCTTAGCGTGGTATTCAGCTTTACCCGAAACCATTTTATGGTTGACGCCCCATTACCATATCAATACGCACATTTTCTTCAGAATTTGATGCCAAATAAGCTCGACTTCGAAATTTATAACAGCTTAGGTTTTCCTAAGCACGCTAAAACCGCGTTCTATCGACAGCTAGTTCACCATCTGAGTATTTCTAACGACAAATTTATTATCGCTCCTGGCATAAAAGGCATGGTAATGACGGTTTTTACACTGCCCTCTTACAATATTGTGTTCAAAATTATTAAGGACAAATTCGCTCCACCCAAGGAAGTTACACACCAAATCGTTCGAGAAAAATATCATCTTGTATCACGGCATGATCGTGTAGGGCGCATGGCAGATACTCAAGAGTTTACCAACCTTACATTCCCCTTGGAGCGCTTTTCAGAATCGCTCTTAATCGAACTAAAGAAGTTAGCTGGCTCACAAATAGACTTCAGAGCAGATCGTCTATTAATCAAGCATCTTTATATCGAGCGATACATGACTCCATTAAATATTTTCTTGAATGGGGCTAACGAGGAAGAGACTCGCAATGCCATGGATGAATACGGTAACTGCATAAAACAGCTGGCAGCGGCAAACATTTTCCCTGGTGATATGCCGTTGAAAAACTTTGGTGTTACCCGTCATGGAAGAGTCGTTTTATATGATTATGACGAGATCACCGCGGTCACTGAATGCAATTTTAGAAAAATACCACGAGCACGGTTTGAAGAGGATGAAATGCGCGCGGGCACTTGGTATACCGTTGATCCAAATGACGTCTTTCCAGAGGAATTCCCGCTATTTTTCTCGGGAAATTCTAAAGCCCGAGATATCTTTGAAGAACTTCACGATGATCTGTATGACGTTACTTTCTGGCTGAATCTGCAAGATAAAATAAACCAAGGCTATGTTTTAGACTGCTTCCCCTACCGCCGAGCCAAAAGTTTCAGGAGAGGGCTTGACTCTAAAATTGAAGTCTTTTCTGATCAGACAAGATAGAGCAGTTTTCAGTAATCAACTAGAACAGTATTGTCACCTGATCTCAATTCAATTGCTTGTGGCCCTATATGAAAAAGCACCCACTGCCCGCTAATTACATCCCCCTCCCGGTATTCCCTATCTCCAATGAAAATTTTATTCCCCAAAGCACCATTACCCATATATATACTGCCAGTCACAGCGATTTCGGGGACTCGTCCGAAATTCTCATCTATACCATCTAGGCTGGTTTGAGAAATCCCGTTTTCTTCACTCCCTTGTGAATCAGACACTTCGCTTTTATCAAGCTCAAAGTTATCTGCTTCTGATATCAACCCGTGTTCTATCGAGTTTTTCTCATAAAAAAAATAAACGATAGAAACAATCAGAGCCAAAGCAGTAATCAAAATAACTAAAAAACCGGTGGGGCCTTTGCGCTTTTTTTTGAGCTCCATCGAGTCCCAAACGACGCTTGTCAGATCCTCAACATCAATAACATTTTCACGCACCCTATCATGTTGGGCCTTCTTAAGAGCATCCAAAATGTAAGACATGTGCTTATCTTCCCCTTAACGATGGAATACTCGGATCAGTGAGTATATTGAGCATCATGGTAGTTTGATCACCTAAAATACCATCCGCAAGAAGCTGATGTCGTTCTTGGAACTCAACAACCCTAAGGCGAATAGCCTCCGTGTAATGGCCCCCAGTAATAACCCATTCATACTCATGATCCATTAGCATCAAACGAGATTGCAGCCAGTCAACTAGAGGCCGATTCGACACCCCCTTCTTTAACAGTCCATCATAACCCTTTGGCGGCTTCCACAAATATTTAAACGACCCATCCCAGCTTTTAATGAACTCATCATATCTTATAGTCCTTGAACCATGCTCAGCAGTCAGTATCAATTCGGTACCATTAATCTTAGTCAGCAGCACCGAATATCCTCCTGCGTAATCAACTAAATTTACGATTCCTGGCCTATCAATCCTTAAAAGATCCTCAAAATTTAAGCTCTCAAAACTTTGCATTTTTAAACCATAGGAATCTATAGATTCCTTATAAGTTCGATCAGTGGTCCAAGCCAGTGGTTCAGAGATCCAAAGTTGTAATAGTTGCCGTTCTGGAGAAAAAATCGAATCTGAATTTTGGTTGACTTCAATTTCGATATTTTTAGGAATACTTTTATCGCCACTGAGTGATTTTTCCGTCGATTCTTGATCAGTTAAATCAATTTGGATTGGCAGAAAATTTCCATTATCCTTGGTAAAGAAATAAATTGCGAAGCAAACCAGAGCAAAGAAAATAAAGATCAGTGAATTCGCAATCCATTTTTTCTGCCCGACCGAGCCTCGATTATTGGAATCAGATAGAATTTCAGTTGCAGCTGATTTTAAAAGAGCTCCAGAAACACTATAGCTGCTGTTTGAATAAGCCGCCAGAAGCGATTGGTGGCACACCAAGTTTATAAGCCTAGGTATTCCATCAGTCAGTTTATACAAAACCTTAACACAATCACTATTGAATATCGGTTGCTCAACGCCGGCTTTATGAAGACGGTAATTAATATAATTTGCTATTTCCGTTTTATCTAATGGCTGCAGGTGAAATCTGGCGACAACCCGCTGATTTAACTGACGCAGATCAGTTTTAGCCAGTATTGGGAGTAACTCAGGTTGGCCCACTAACAGAATATGCAAAAGTTTATGGGTCTCTGTCTCTAGGTTGCTAAGCAGCCGAAGAGACTCCAATACCTCATAATTTAAGTTTTGAGCCTCCTCAACAACAATAAGTGTCTTCTTCCCATCGGCATGAGCAGCTAATAGATCTCGATAGATTGCGTCTGTGCATATCTTAGTGTGAGAAATTCCTTCTTGGTCTGAGAGCGCAATATTCAACTCGTGACAAATGCTGGCCAGTAAATCGCTTGATTCCAATTTACTATTAAGAACATATGCAACTCGGATATGGGCAGGCAAACTTTTTAACAAAATCCGAGTTAACGTTGTTTTTCCGGTCCCCACTTCCCCTGTCAAGAGAATAAATCCCCCCTCCCGGTCGAGCCCATATTTTAAGTGCGCGACCGCTTGACGATGCTGAGGGCTCGGATAAAGGAAGCTTGGATCCGGAACAATGGAAAAGGGTTCCCGTTGCAAGCCAAAGTGATTAAGGTAAAGCGTCAATGGAATATCCGTGATGAATCCAATCTTTCACACCCAGTCTCCAGTCTTTTATGCGAGCGATCATTCTTTTGGCGGGAGCTTGTTTTGATTCGGATTCGTACTTTCACCTTCTGGCAAAAACGATTTTAGTCGAGGAGCCATGAAGCTTGAATCTTCATTTCCACTTAGATCTCTTTTAATGAGGTGATCGAAACGACCTCTAGTGACAGACCGTCCATCCTCAGCAGTCCTGATGATAGTAGGACGAATGAACATCATTGTTACACTTTGGCCAGATGACCTCCCAGTTTGCCTGAACAACCGACCAAGCAGAGGAATATCGCCTAGTATAGGCACCTTTGCAGAGGTGTCCGCTCCTGAATCCTCAATTAAGCCTCCCAACACCAATAATTCTCCGTCTTGAACCATCACGTTGGTCTGCATAGTAGCTTTTGANGTCGTTTGCAATCCTACAATCCCTCCTTCGTTTACCTTGGAAGACTCTTGCTCTATTTCAAGTCGTACCGCATCACCTTTACTAATTTGGGGCTTTACTTTAAGTATCACTCCTACTTCCTCACGATTTATAGTGGTGAAAGGATTGGAGTTAAGGCTACCCGTACTGTTATTTGTGTAACTACCGGTCTGAAACGGCACTTCCTCCCCAACGCTCAGGCTAGCCTCTTCATTATCAAGCGTCACAACAGATGGGGTGGAAAGAATCTTAGTTGCAGCATCGGTCTGGAGTGCCTGAACAAGCAAACCCATTCCCTTCCCGGATGCCTCGTTGTAATCACCCACAGCCCCCAGAACACTATTGGGCAAAGCGCCAGCAATAGCTGACTGAGAAGAATTGCTTTCATCGTTTATCCCAACGCCAAGAAGCCCTGTTAACACCCCATCAAAATTGGTCAGATAAGCACCGCGATTCCTGCTCGAGTATACCAACTGAGCACTGAGGTTTTTTGCTTGGTTCTCGGACAGTTCAGCAATCACTGCCTCTATTAATACTTGCGGCCGGGGTAAATCCAGTTGCCTAACCACATTTTTCAATTCAATAATCACCTCTCTGGGCGCGGCGAGGACTATGGCGTTGTTCAATTCGTCAATCTCTATCTTATATGTCGCATTCTTTTTTCCATCCCCCACTGGCTGACCCGCCAATCTCAAAAATGTTTCCGAATCCAACATTCCCGACAATACCGACTGAATCTCGGAGGCCCGCGAATAATCGAGGTATATTACTTCGACAGTCCCCGTCTTCAAAGAAGGGACATCCAGACTAACAAGCAGCTTCCTAAATGCCGAGCGCGCCATCCCGGGCCCACTAACGATCACTCTGTTATTTAGGCTGTCTTCGACAAGTGATAATTCCTGTTTCTGAAGTTGCTTTAATTGACCCGCTATATGGACCGCCTCAGCCGCGGAGATATGGGTTAGGTTTATTACTTCGACAGCTGAGCTATCCGGGTCATCCATGGTGCTTACAAAATCTTTTAATTGCTCGATGTTTGTTTCAATATCGGATACAACGAGATAGTTACTGGGCGCATAAGCCATCAATCGAGCACCATTGCTAAGCATCGGTTTTAACACAGAAACCAAGGAGGCGGCCTGCACATGCTTTATCTGAACCACTTCAGTTCGCATCTCGTTGCCCCCAGCGCCACCAGCAAAGTTGAAAGCTTGACTAAAGGGAATAATTCTTATTACCGCGCCATCTTGCACGGCTTGAAAACCTTGAACTTGAATAGCCGAAAGTACCGACTCGTAGATCAAATCAGCATCAATCGGCCTTGGGGCAATTATGGTTACCTTGCCCTTCACTCGGGGGTCGAGCACAAAAGACTTACCAGTGATTTCGGCAACGCTTTCGATAACACTCCTAATATCGGCATCTCGAAAATTAATTCGAACCTCCTCCGTCGCTCTGCTTTCTATTATAAAAAATAGCGCTAAAAGTAGGCCCACCAGCTTATGAATGCTAATTTTTTTAAGCAATTTTCAATACCCTTACTGTCAAATTAATAGTCGATTTTTCCCAACATTGGTACCATCTTTTGTGCCAAGCTTGCAGCATTAACATAAACTATGACTTCTCTGCCGTCACGGATTACCTTCACTGGCAAATTACTTTCTAAAGCAAACTTTTTCCAATCCTCCGTGTTTTTAATAATGTCATTCACAGCCGAACCGTCTACCTCAACGATGACATCCCCATCCTCGACATCGGCTAAAGATCGCAGCTCAGTCGACAAGCTATTGAGCCTATATCCCGAATCAAAATTACCATTTTGACTGCCTAAACTAACGGGCACTGCTCCAAACATATTAGCAATAGCAAAACCCTCCTTTAATCCAACCTTTTTTTTATCAAGGTCCAAAGTCGATTCAAAAATTGACTCAGGTCTTTTTAGTGTAATCTGCTCCTTAGAACCTTTGCCCTCTATGATTACTCTATTGGGCTCAATTTCAGAAATTATCATGTTGGTTCCCAATCGATCGCCCTTGAGATAAACTTTTTCCCGCATACCGGCATATTTAATTGTGGCAGTTGCAATCTCCGAAGTGATAAGTATACCTAAGAGGTCTGCGTTAATGCTTGCCTCTGGGAGTAACTTGTTTTCTCGGAATACCGGCTTAGGTGCGAATGAGCTAGTAAACCAATTCCAACTATACGCTGGGGGAAGACGCGTCGTCGGAACAGTTGGCATATCGAGGGAGCTCCTTTCAAAAGAGATGATCAGAAACANTAAACTNATAGTAATAAGACANAGTATNAAGCTTAANATCCTTTGGATGACACTGGCCGATCCAATAATTCGTTTCCAAAAGCCACCCCCAAGAGAATCAAAAATTTGTTCCGACCTTGCTATCAACGCTATCTCCTTAAAATTNATCGATCTTCAATATCAAAAAGGGCAAAATCGTCGAGACACATGNTCACAGCGAAGGCTCGGCCCTTAGATCCAAGTCGGCTCGGTAGTTCAGGCTCTCCGAGAACTTAGAGACTTTTTCTATGTTCAGTTGGTTGAGCATCAGCCCTCCACAGGCAATCTGCTCCATGAGGCGCAAGATATCATTTGGATTGCTCGATAGAACCGTCAACGCTATGCTGTCACCCACAAATTCTAACTGACCCAATTGAAGCTGGTTGCGCCGAACTAACATTGTCACAAACTCCCTACTGGCCATTCCATCGATTACTCCGCGAGTGCAGCCAGTCTGCAGGTTTTTGATGATCGGAGCCTGCTTGCCAATCCACTCTACATCCGCTTTCCTATCTGAGAGCACCTGCCGCATGTCGATATATGACTGCCATCGCGACTCCACTAGAATAAAAGCCAAAACCGCAACCACTATGCCAAATCCAATTATTATTGCTCTTCGATCCCTTGATCTCAGACCGTCAATTAGTCGCGCAGCACTAGAGAAGTAATTCATGAAGTGCTCTCGGGTCTTATGACCATAATAAATTCATCCGTTTTATCGGTTGCCCTTTCTATATTGAGACTATAGCCTTCTATACTCAAATTTCTAGCCAACAATTTTTTTCCGCCTTCCAAATGGATGGTAATTTGATGCTGATCTGCCTTCAACGCCACGAGATTGCAGTCGCAGTTATTCATCAGTTCTCCCAAGGAAATCAGTGCCGCAATCGGTTCAGTGTTTAGAATCCGACCCTGTATTTTTAATCGAGTAATTTCCTTTAGCCCAGCTGTTTGCATTTGCTCGGGCGACACTTTCTGGCCTCGAAACACATGATCAAAGCTACTCGTCAAGTGACCTTCAATCGCGCTCAAATCCCTCAGGAGGTTAGTTGACAAAACATTGAAATAGGCCACAAGTAACATGACGGTTATGGCAAGAGCAGCTATATTTAGCTGCCAAAGGCTTACTTGGCTCCCCTTTAGAATTGGACGGTAGTCGCCCGATAATAAATTCACTTCTGACCCCATATCTATCATCTGCCAGTCCAGAAATGCATTATTCACCTCCGCCTGATCTCGGAGGTGTTGAGGGATTATTTCCGCGTCAGGAACGCTAATTGACAAGCGTGGGGGGATTTTGGCGTCACTCAATAAGCTCTCTATCATTGCCCATGCAAGATCGGGCTTGGCCGAAAATCCTTCCGATAAAGAATGCCTTACCAGAAAATATCCTTCTCGCCAAGCCACACTTATTCGCCCTTCCTCCCAAGGAAGCGCGAAGTAATCCGGCGTCATTTGGATCGGTGCAAACCCAGCATTCCGAGCCACGTTAGCCCAAGTACTTAAATCATCTTTGCTTACCGCGAACACATCAACCAATTCGTCGGTAGCATCATGTCCGATAACAAAGTGCGTCTTTTCTGCGGGCTGCAAAATCTTTTCTTCAAGGATCCATGGAACTAAGCCGAGCCACTTCCGTCTGGGTGCGGTTGGCTTGGCGATGCGATGGATTGCAACTCGTTCAGAGGGAATCCACAAACTTGCCGGATTTGATTCAATATTGTCACCTCGAAGACGTTTATCAAGGTTGTAAACATGGTCTATTAAAGCATTCAGCAAGTTACACCCCAATCGCCTTACAAGCAGTCTGCAAGTGATATGTATCAGTATCCTGACTGCCAGTCTTTAAATTTTCTTCATCATCCATATCGGTATCGATCATTGAGCTGTCTAATGGGCGTATAAACTTTGGCACCACAGAAATTTCTCGCGCCAGTATAGTGGGGTTGGACGGATCTTTGCGGCGGTCTATTATGCTGTTTACCTGCAGATTAGTATCTCCGAGCGATACGTCAATGTAAAGCTCAAAAAAGTTCGAGCGAACGTCTAAAATTCCTAATGGCCATCGAGTTTCGATCTCTCTCCTAGTCAATGGCAGAGTCCGCTCTAGCTCATCATGAAACTCAGCAAGCGAATCATAGTATCTTCGTTCATTCCGAGCTGAAAGCACAACCTCAACAAATTCTTCATTTGATGGCCCAGCCATTGCATACAACAGAAACNTCGGCGCAGTATTTATGTTTATGGCTGTACCCAAGGATGATCGACCTGACAAAGGAAGTGCAGTAACTAAAGGCATTAGAGCAAGAAATTCGTCGTGCTGATATCCTTTGATGGCAGCTAATTCGCTCGCATCAGTCATCAGCGTATTAGCCACAACGCGCGGAATCCTCAGGCCGTCATAATCTCCCTGTTCTGCCCCCCATTCATTGACTGTCTCTGAGTCCTTATCTAACCAATCTATTAACGCGCCAGATCGAGCATGGGTATAGGGTATATTCGATAACTCCAATAGACGCCTCCATAGCTGCACCATGCCCATGGGTTGATCATCATCTATATTCAATTCAAGTTCCAATGATTCAGACGTATAAAGGGCAAAGTTGTTAAGATTTAATCTGGCTTGAAGATCACGGATACATCCAGTTATGACACCTCCCTCAATTGGAAGGGTTGGCAATGCTTGAGCCCAGACTTCTCCCAGATGATCAACTTCGATATTGTCCATTCTAGGGTTATCAGACAGTCGCTGCCGAGCCCAGCCTTCTGCGCTTAGCACCATTAACAATGCCTGATCGCTGTGCAAGATGGCACTAGATTGTGAGACATCGATCTGATGGCGGTAGAAAATATTTCCTAAGACTATCACCAGTGCCAAAATGAGAATTAGAGCGGCCAAAAGAGCGACACCCGCGCTTCGATTAGCTACTCTTTCTCTACTCACTAACGACTCCGGGAAACAGTCGCGACGTAGTGAGTCCATTCGTCAAAAGGATTGTGATCTTGATCATGCGGGGCAAAGTAGTTTCCTGCTCGGCATTGATAGGCGGCCAATCTCTTGTGTAAATGCCTTCCGACGAGAGATGTTCAGCGATCACCTCTTCTATGTCATCGATCAATATCGTTGTCGTCCCTTCAGTAATTCTCGGTGAAGCGGTAATTGCCCAGGACGTGCGCTGAAGTTGTTGNTCTGTATTGATGGTGTAATACACGCGAGACACCCCGCTTGGGTTTGCTTCCAGCAAAGGACCTCCTCCTCGGCTAAATCGCAATCCAAACTCACTGGGGTCCGTTTCATAGGGCTTCTCTATTTTTCCCAAGCCATCAGAAAACGGGCGCGCTCGCATATGCAAGAGGTCGCGGCCAATAATCTTCCATGCCCGATGCAACCGCTGCTGCTGCTTTGCTAAGTCACGACTGCGTTCATTGGCATCTAGAACCACTGTCAACGCCTGATAAGCCATAACCGACATAACGGCTAACAGAGTTAGTGAGACAATCACTTCAATGAGTGTAAAGCCTTTTTCCCTATACTCTGCCCCCATTTAATATTCCCGGTCCACCATGAAAACTGCTAGCTTGGCCTCAGAATCACGACTATTTTGCGAATACACTTCAACCTTGTAACGCGAAAGGTTCTGACCAGCGGCTTCCTCTATTTTTAACTCCCACTGCCAATTGCGATCAGATTCCTCATCTACTCCTCTTGTAAGCTGGACCCCAAGCCCATTCGCAGGGATCCAGTTTTCTGCAATTTGATAACGCTCCATAAGCCGATTCCATGCGACCTGGTTGGCCGCGATACGATCCTGCATCGTTATGCGCTGATCAGCATAACGGTGAATCAATTGCAGGGAACTGGTTAATACTATGCTGAGGATTAGCAGCGCTATCACCACTTCCAGAAGCGTGAACCCACAAATTTGACTTTTCTTCCGCCCTGCCTTTTGACTTGTTTCAGCCATCATTGGTTATAGCTACCAATCTTGACACTGGCAGTTTTATAATTCCATGAGAACTCATACACTCTAGGCGATTTCTCAAATTTAAGCTCCAGTTGCTTATCTGGTTCTATATAGCCGTCAGGCATAAACGCCACTATTGGCAGTAAGCCTGATTCTGACGCGTTGAATTCTGATTCAGAGCTCGACATCCCGTCCGCTGCGAGGTCAACTGGCATGATTGAGTCTTTTTCAACTGAAATATTCCATCTGATTTCGGCATCAGTATCCACAATAAATGGAGAAATTGAGGTAGTCTCCAACCAGCGGTTTCTGAAGTACACCAACGGCTTTAATTTATACTCCGAGTCCGATTTAGTATGGCTAACGCCATATACAACACCAGTGAGCGCTGACTGCTCCGATAACTGCTGCAACCAAATCAATAACTGATCGGCGTGACTGGAATGTCGCCTCTGGAATGCCTGATTGACGGCTAGCACGCTCATACTTATCAATATCGACACGATTACAGTAACCGTCAGAACCTCCAAAAGAGTGAACCCATCCTGGTAGCGCTTGGTATCATGCATAAACATGCATTGAACTCTTGCTATTGAATCTCTTGTATATTCCAACTCCCCCAATCTTTGTCAATCCCCTCCCCACCAGTCACCTGGTTTTCTCCAAGGGTGTATACCTCCACTTCCTTTCCATGGGTTCCCGGATTGGCAAAACCATATGGGTTTTTATAGGGATCTAGGGGAACATCTTCTAAATATGGTCCGTTCCACCGCTCCGCGCTGCTAGGAGGATTTATTAAAGCCTCCAGACCCTCCGACTGAGTAGGGTAGCGATAGTTATCCAGCCTATAAAACTTTAGTGCACTCTCAATTGCTCGAATATCCTGCTTTATCCGAATTTTTTGCGCCTTCTCAACTTGATTGAATAGCCTAGGACCAATCATTGCTGCGAGAAGTCCAATCACCACAACAACGACCATCATTTCAATTAAGGTGAAGCCGCCCTGCCATGCCTTTTTGTCAGAATAAGTATTCATTGTGTTAATCTCCTCCCCCAAACTCAAACGTGACCTAAATCATATTATTCATATCCATAATGGGCAGCATGACTGCTGCGACCACTGATAGAATCACTAAACCCATCAAGACAATGAGAATTGGATTGATGAGCTTCATAAAAACATCCACCGCATTTTTTAACCGCAAGGTATAATAATCCGAAACTCTTAATAACATCTTATCGAGCTCACTGGACGCCTCGCCACTTGCAACCATCTGCACCAAAAATCCGCTGCTGGAGAGATTGCGGTCAAGTGCGTTTTTTAGGCTACTCCCCTGACGCATGGCTTCGGTAACCGCTTCCAGTTGTCCTCGAAGGTAACTATTTTGCAAAACACCTGATGAAATTTTCAAAGCTGCCAGAGCTGGGACGCCATTTGAAAGCAAGACGCCCAAGCTTCGAGCCCAGTCAGCTACGTTAGCCATATATATCCAGCGACCAAACCCGGGCATACCGAGCAAAATTTGGTGCCAACGTCGTCTTCTATCCATGTTCCTTAAGAGCCTCTTCACAGTAACCATTATGGAAAGAAAAATCATCAAGACGACTATACCGTATTCTGTAGTGAAATTGCTTAAACCCATTACCAGCTTTGTAACCAATGGTAACTCTCGATCAGAGCTAGCGAAAATGATTGTGATCTTGGGAACTACCCAGATCATCATGATTACAATCACGATCAACGAAGTCGCTAATAGCGCCAATGGGTAGATCATTGAACGCGCGAGTGTTTTCCGGTTTTCCGCACTCGCCTCAATGTCTTCTGCCAACCTTTGGAGCACTTTATGAAGATGGCCGCTCTCCTCACCCACACCCACTCCAGCGATAACATTGTCTGGAATCTTGTATGGCGAACGGCTTAGCGCATCCGAAAAACTTCGTCCCTCATTAATCTCGCTTCGCCAGCTGTGCAACATTCTACGTTGGCTATCTGTTTCTGCTTGCTCAGTTGTAACCCTGAGGGCCTCCTCAAGCGGGAGGCCCGATTGAATTAGGATAGCAAGTTGTTGCATCAAGACGGCCAAATCAAAATTATTCACTCGCGTCTCTCGCCACCTAAAAATGGCTCCAGAATGAGCCTTACTAACCTCTTTCACAGAGTCGGGAAGTAAATCTTGTTCTTTCAGGAGCCGACGAGCGTGTCGCTCGGAGTCCGCTATAATCACCCCCCTCTTAATTTTGGCTGCTGCGTCGTAGCCGGAATAATCATAGGCTGGCATGGCTAGACACTCGAAACGCGCAGTACTTCTTCAATCGCTGTAATGCCTCTCTCCACTAATCGCAGGCCTTCTTCACGAATGCTAGGCACTGTTCGCCTTATTGCTGTTTCCAAATCCATCTCACCCGAGCCCTCATGAATAATTGATTGCAAGTAGGCATCCACCTTGACCAATTCAAACAGAGCTTGACGCCCATCGTAACCAGAGTGTTTGCAACTACTGCACCCCCGAGGTTCATATATCTTAGCGGCAGCATCCAGCCCCAATTGTTCTATATGATATGTGTTTAGCTTGACAGTTTCTCTGCAGTGGACACAAAGTCTTCTCAACAATCTTTGCGAAAGAATGCCTCGAATAGTAGAAGACAAAAGAAAACTATCAACACCAAGATCATGAAGACGGGTCACCGCTCCCGCAGCAGTATTAGTGTGCAATGTAGACAACACGAGATGTCCAGTTAGGCTCGCTTGAGTTGCTATCTCGGCTGTCTCTCCATCGCGAATCTCCCCTAGTAAAATAACATCCGGATCTTGTCTAAGAATGGCTCTAAGTCCCTTAGCAAAGGTCATGCCCGCTCGCAAATTAATCTGTGTTTGACTGATACCAGGCAAATCATATTCTACGGGATCCTCGACTGTCATTATGTTTCTTTCGGACCGGTTCATCTGTTGAAGCGCAGCATAAAGGGTAGTCGTTTTGCCTGATCCGGTTGGGCCAGTCACTAAAATAATTCCATGCGGGCGGTTTATAAGCTCGCCTAACTCGTTTTTCATGTGCAAGGGCATTCCCAAATCATCCACTTTCAGTTTGCCGGCCTCCTTGTCCAACAAACGCATAACCACCCTTTCGCCATGACTGGAGGGCATTGTAGAAACTCTCAAATCTATGCTCTTGCCTCCCAACCTAACAGTCATTCGACCATCTTGAGGCAAACGTTTTTCTGCGATATCTAGTTTTGACATTACTTTTATACGAGATACCAGCAACGGTGTGATCTGCGCTGAGGGAGTAAGAACCGTTTGTAAAACTCCATCCAAACGAAATCGCACCGAAGCGTTTTTTTCATAAGGTTCTATGTGTATATCTGAAGCTTTTTCTTTTAGCGACTCCGCAAAGATTGCATTTAGTAATCTGATAATCGGTGCATCATCCTCTGCATCAAGGAGATCTGCAACCTCTTCAAGATCAGCCGCAGCAGACTCTATATCGACAAAATCTTTTATGTCTTCCATCACTGATTCGGAAGATGTCTGGCGGTCGCTGTAAAGATCACTTAGTAAACTTTCGAAGGAGGTATCATCCACCTTTTTAATGGCCAAATTTTCCCCGAAATTCCGGCTAACCTCCGCTATTGCCCAAGCGCTTGCGCCGGGAGCCAAGACGAGTTGACGGCCAATCTGATCAACCAACAGACGATTAGAGCGAGCAAAATCATACGGTAACAACTGCTGAATATCCTGCATGGTTCGAGCCCTTTTTACTCAATTTTTTCGGCTACTTACAACAGGCAAAATCAGCGCTAATCTTTTTTGGGTTTCCCTGCGACCATTGGCTGATAGGGAAAGGCACTGATATTACTGCCGCTGACCTCAGTGATTTTTGAGGTCCCTTCTTTTTCAACCTCGTCTATACGGACAACAGCTTGAATAGGGATAAAGCTTCGCTTAATGTCACCAAATTCTGTTTTTAATTTCTCTTCGGCGGGGTCTACTATCATCTGGGTTCGTTCACCGAACACAAATTCTTCGACCTCTAAAAATCCCCAGAGGTCGCTTTGAAAAACATGCTTAGCATAGATTTCATAAACCTCATTCTGGTTGAAAAATCTTACTCGATAAATTGGGTCGGTGGTTTTCTCTGACACAACATTTCTCTTGCTATGATTGAGGCGCAATGATAGCACAACGGAAATCTAACGCACCTGTTTATCTTGCGAATTGAGGGTGCAAAGTTATAATGTTGTGCCTCAATGATCAGCAAAGTTTGTTTGATGATTTCAAAATTAGAAAAAAAACTTCATTTGGTTACTCATGGCTGTCAAATGAATGCGTACGATTCATCCCGAATACGTGATCTTTTGGGCGAGAGTCACCAAATGATTCCTACGGATGATCCCAATGATGCTGATATCATCTTACTCAACACATGCTCGATAAGAGAGAAAGCGCAGGAAAAGGTATTCCATCAGTTGGGACGCTGGAAGCATCTTAAAGACAAAAATCCAGAGTTGATAATCGGAGTTGGAGGATGTGTTGCCAGTCAAGAAGGCGAATCCATAGCTAAACGATCTCCCTACGTCGACTTGATCTTTGGACCACAAACTTTGCATCGCTTACCCGAGATGATCGAAACTCGCAAAGTGGATCAAACTACAGTTGTGGATATCAGCTTTCCAGAAATGGAAAAGTTCGACTTACTTCCAGATCCTCATGCCGATGGTCCTTCCGCTTTCGTGTCCATAATGGAGGGCTGCTCAAAATATTGCAGTTTTTGTGTCGTTCCCTACACACGGGGCGAGGAGGTGAGCCGATCGGTGGCAGAAGTGCTTTCAGAAGTGCAATCTCTTGCTAGACAGGGTGTTCGGGAAGTTAATTTGCTCGGTCAGAACGTTAATGCGTTCTGCGGTCAAATGGAAAACGGGTCCTCCTGCGATTTTGCCGAACTTATATCCTTCGTCGCAGACATTAAGGGTATTGATCGGATCNGCTTCACAACTTCACACCCTGCTGAAT
The DNA here is from genome assembly GCA_002591625.1 of Porticoccaceae bacterium. GTDB lineage: Bacteria > Pseudomonadota > Gammaproteobacteria > Pseudomonadales > Porticoccaceae > TMED48. The sequence continues at coordinate 36,774 of PCDB01000037.1, read as the reverse complement.
TCACTGATTCGTTGATAGAGACATATAAGACAGTTCCCGAACTAGTGAGTCATTTGCATTTGCCTATCCAGAGTGGGTCCGACAAGGTCCTCATGGCCATGAAACGAGGATATACGGCCAATGAATACAAATCCATAATCAGTCGGATCCGCACATACAGACCCAGCATCAGTATTTCTTCTGATTTCATTGTAGGTTTTCCCGGAGAAACCAGCGACGATTTCTCCGCAACCATGCAACTAATAGATGATGTGGGATTTGATACCTCCTTTAGCTTTATTTATAGCGCAAGGCCCGGCACGCCAGCAGCAGATCTTAATGACGAAACTTCTATGGAGGAAAAAAAAGAACGTTTGTCTATGCTGCAAGCGCGAATCCGTCAGCACTCTCAAATGATAAGCAGACGAATGGTAGGCGATATAGAGAAATTGCTTGTAACCGGTATGTCAAAGCAAGATCCTGGTCAACTTCAAGGTCGAACTGAAAACAACCGCGTAGTAAATTTCAAAGCCAATGATAATGCCCTAATTGGTCAATTCGTTGATGCAAAGATAACCGAAGCNTTGCCAAATTCGNTGAGAGCAGACCTTTGTAGTTCAGCTTAACTATATTCTCTTGCCGCAGAACGCAATTCTTTCTTTTAACAACATGCGTCCAGTTTTTGAATACTGTAAAGCAATTAGAATAAATCAGAGCTTTACCCTTAGGTTCGTTCCGCTGTATGCTTGCGAGCTGTTTTAGAAAAAGAGGTTCGATAACACCGATTGAAAGAACTGTCTACGAAACCCGGAATGAGTCTAATACTCGAGCCCTTTGATGCTCGCCGTCTTGCGACGCTTTGCGGCCAATTGGAAGAACATATACAAATAATTGAAAAGCGTCTCGATATCGAAATCAGGCGTCGTGACCACACTTTTTATTTTTATGGTCCAGACGATTCTACTCAGCGCGCTGCAGAAACAATTAGCCAACTCTACATGCTTACCTCCCAGCAGCGTAATCTATGTCCCCAAGACGTTTATCTTCAATTACAGCAAAGAAAAGATGACAGGGTTCCGGCTGATACTGTTAGACATATCGCACAAAATACCAAAGTGAGCTCTCCCTCAGTTATCCGAACGAAGAAAGGCAATATAAGGACTCGTGGGCTAAATCAACAGAGATATGTTCAAGCCATACAGACACATGACATTAATTTTGGGACCGGCCCAGCTGGGACTGGCAAAACATACCTTGCTGTTGCTTGCGCTGTAGAAGCTCTGTCTCGCGATGAGGTTAATCGAATTTTATTGGTTCGGCCTGCAGTAGAAGCGGGCGAGAGNTTGGGCTTTTTGCCGGGTGACCTGGCACAAAAAGTAGACCCATATTTAAGGCCGCTTTATGATGCCCTACATGATATGCTCGGCTTCGAAACCGTCGCCAAATTGCAAGAACGCAACGTCATCGAGATTGCACCGCTGGCATATATGCGAGGACGAACTCTGAATGATGCTTTTATCATCTTGGATGAAAGTCAGAACACCACCAAGGAGCAGATGAAAATGTTTTTGACTCGCATTGGGTTTGGCTCGACGGCTGTCATAACTGGCGACATGTCACAAATTGACTTGCCACGAGGAGTCGCGTCTGGCCTAAAACATGCGTGTAAGGTTTTAGAACAGGTGAGTGAAATAAGTTTCACCCATTTTAAAAATCATGATGTGGTCAGGCATCCAATCGTCCAATGCATTGTGGATGCATATGACGCCCATGAAAGTACCTGAAAGGAATAAAACTTTTAATCTTAGTATGGATTTGCAATGCGCAGATCCGAACTCCTACATCCCCAACAAAAAAATGATGGAACGCTGGGTAAAAGTTACCATAGAAACTCAAGATCTGGAACAATCAGAGTTAGAATTGGTTTTGCGTATCGTCGATGAGCTTGAAGGGGCAGAACTCAATAATAAGTATCGAGGAAAAACTAAAGCAACTAATGTCTTATCTTTCCCATTCTCAGCTGTGACGCCCGAACCACTTCCTATTTTGGGCGATATCATTGTCTGTGCGCCTATAATCGAGAGAGAAGCATCTGCAGAAAACAAGAATTTGGAGGCGCATTGGGCTCACATGGTTATTCATGGAGTGCTCCATCTTTTGGGATATGATCACAACACTTCCGCAGAAGCTTTTGCGATGGAACGCTTGGAAGCTTTCATATTAAACAAACTTAATTACCCGGCTCCGTATTAGCGGGGAGAGTAAAAGCAATGACTGATGAAGAAAAAACAAACGCTGTAAAAAGCAAGGCTGTAAAATTTAAGCGCTGGTTAAAATCGTTCATCCCTCGTCCTTCAAGCATAAATGAAGTAACTGAAATATTGCATAGCGCTCAAAATGAATCAATTATAGATGCCGGTGTTTTGCACATCATGGAAGGCGCTTTAAAGGTTTCTGATTTGCAAACACGTGAAATAATGATCCCTCGATCGCAAATGGTTAGCTTACAGGATGACAAGAGTCTTGATGAAATCCTTGATATTGTGATCCACTCTCAGCACTCTAGGTTTCCAGTGGTCGGCGAATCATCAGATGATGTTTTGGGCATACTTCTTGCCAAAGAATTGCTTCCGCTTCTGCTCTTGGGGAAAGAAAAGTTTGATCTCAAATCCTTACTTCGTCCAGCAACAATAATCCCGGAGAGTAAGCGTATCGACGCGCTTCTAAAAGAATTTAGGGAACATCGCTACCATATGGCCATAGTAGTTGACGAATACGGCGGTGTTTCCGGGCTGGTGACCATTGAAGATATTCTTGAAGAAATTGTTGGCGAGATAGAAGATGAAACAGATGAGCAGGAAAGTGATCCGATTCAGAGCAATGGCGATGGAGTTTTTGCTGTCGAGGCTATAACAGACATCGACACGTTCAACGAATTTTTTGATATTGGACTGTCAGACGATGAGTGCGATACAGTTGGAGGACTTGTCGTACAGGCATTCGGCAGATTGCCTAAGGTTGGCGAAAGCATTGCGTTTAATGGATTTGGATTTACGGTTACTGCTTGTGATCAGCGAAAGGTCATTTCAGTGGACGTGCGAAAACAATCAACATGATTTTCGCAAGCAACCTTCGCTTGTATGCGTCACTGCTGATTGCCGGTTTGATGTTTCCCTTAGGACTCGCTCCATTTAACCTCTGGCCTCTTATTATCTGCAGCTTAAGCTTTCTATGCCTCAAAATAGCTGATCAGAGCTTGTTCGAGGTTCTATCGCGTGTCTTTTTATTTAATGCTGGTTTGTTCTTATTTGGTGTGAGCTGGCTTTATATTAGTATCCACTATCATGGGCATGTTCCTGCTCCTTTCGCGATGTTAGCAACAATTGCTTTTTGCATCTTTCTAGCAGCAGTCAGTACCACTCCATTTCTTTTATGGCATTTAATGCAAAGAGCGAGGTTCTCTGGCCTATTGGGGTTTCCTAGCTTATGGGTTCTAGGCGAATGGTTTCGAAGTTGGTTTGCGACCGGGTTCCCATGGTTATTTGCCGGCTATAGTCATCAATCGACCTGGCTTGGCGGTTGGGCTCCGTTAGGGGGTGTTTTTTGGCTGAGCTTTATCACTTGCTTCATAGCCTCCGTCATCTCTCAAGTATATAGGGGGTGTCTCACACGTTTTCTCGCGATATCATGCATTGGCTTGGCCGCCGGTTCTTTTTTACTGGGACTCCTGCTAATGCAAATTAATTGGACACATCCAACAGAATCAAATTTGCAAGTCGCTCTCATCCAACCCAACATACCTCAAAACCAAAAGTGGTCACCAGAAAAAAGGCGGAATATTCTTTCAAGTTTAGAGCGTCTATCGATGAACCATTGGGATAAGGATATAATTATATGGCCAGAAGCCGCTATACCAGCGATTGCCCAGAATGTTCGAAGTTTTATAGATAAACTCGAAGCAAGGTCTTTACTTAGCGGTAATACTCTAATTACAGGTATTCCAACTTTTAATGAGGGTACGGCAAGCTACCATAACTCCGTTATCTCAATTGGAAGCAATCCCGGGCAATATGACAAAACAAAATTGGTCCCTTTTGGCGAGTATGTCCCGCTTGAAAATTTACTCAGGGGTATTATCAATTTTTTTAATTTACCTATGTCAAGCTTCTCTCCAGGAGCAAGTGCGCAAAAACCCTTGGAAATAGACGGTCATAATTTATCAACTGCCATTTGCTATGAGGTAGTGTATCCCGGTCTTGTGGCAAAAATATCACGAGGCTCATCAATGCTGCTTACCGTAAGTAATGATGCTTGGTTTGGGGATTCATTGGCCTTGCCTCAGCATATGCAAATGGCACAGATGCGGGCCTTAGAAAATGCCAAGCCCATGCTGCGCGCAACAAATAACGGGCTCACCGCATTTATAGATTATCAAGGACATTTGACTTCTACTCTTCCTCCCTTCAAGGAAGGTGCATTGGTTGGAAACATTCAGCCAAGAGTAGGACAAACTCCTTTTACGATTTGGGGTTCATGGCCTTGTATAGTGTTATGCCTTATAATCGTTATAATTCTCAGCCAACTGAAGACCTCAAATAACGGTATAAGGGGATAGACTTGAAAATATCATCGCTAAGGATCTTGAAATCATTTTTGCTTATATTATTTGGGATAGTGAGTTATTCTCATGCCCTTGAAGTCGGTGATAAGGCTCCTGACTTTAATTTACAATCTACAGACGGAACTAGATATCAGCTTAGCGACGTCCTGGAGAAAGAAGCTGTAGTTTTAGCTTGGTTTCCTTTTGCTGGCACCAAAGGGTGCACAATAGAATGCAAGTCGTTGGCACAGAACGGTCATTTGCTGAAAGATATCGCAGCCACCTATTTTATGGCCAGCGTTGATCCCATTGAGGACAACCAGGTATTTGCCGAAGAAAATAATGCCGACTTCCCAATACTTAGTGACCCTACGAAACAAACTGCAAAAGATTATGAAGTGCTGAGTTTAGGTTGGTATGCCAAACGTCATACATTCTACATCGGGAAAAATGGAGTGATACTCTACATTGATAGGGATGTCCGTCCAGAGACCTCAGCGGAGGATATGGCGAAAAAACTTATTGACCTAGGCATACCGAAACGCAAGGAGAGCTCGGATCTGCGCATGGCAAATCCATATTCAAGTTAATATCAATACTCAAATCTTGGTGCCAAATTTTAAACCAATGCAATCCCGAAGACGGTCCCATTAAATGGTAGTTAATAAAGTAATCACCTATACTTCATTGCTACGTCCCCACTTTCAATGTAACCATCCTCATGACAACTGAAAAAGTTTATAACCCCGCAGAAGTAGAGCACGAAGCACAAGAATATTGGGAAAACGCGCGTACTTTCGAAGTCAAACTAGATCACAAAAAAGAAAAATTTTATTGCTTATCGATGTTCCCTTACCCCAGTGGAAAACTGCATATGGGTCACGTTAGGAACTATACAATTTCGGATGTAATTGCTAGGTATCAGCGCATGCTAGGGAAAAATGTGCTCCATCCAATGGGTTGGGACGCCTTTGGCCTGCCAGCTGAAAACGCCGCAATTCAAAACAATACTGCCCCCGCAAAATGGACGAGCGAGAACATTGACTATATGCGGTCCCAACTGAAATTACTGGGGTTCGGTATCGATTGGTCGAGAGAGCTAACAACATGTGACCCAGACTACTATAAGTGGGAGCAATGGTTCTTTACACGCCTATATGAGAAAGGCTTAGTTTACAAGAAAACCAGTGCCGTAAACTGGTGCCCAAAATGTTCTACTGTACTCGCAAATGAACAAGTAATTGATGGCCGCTGCTGGCGGTGTGAAACAGTCGTTGAGAACAAAAATATCCCACAATGGTTTATCCGGATCACTGAATATGCGGAACAACTCTTGTCCGATCTTTCAGAGCTCGATCAATGGCCTGAGCAAGTAAAAACAATGCAACGCAATTGGATCGGGCAGAGTCGAGGCGTCACAGCGCAGTTTCCATTATCAAAAAAAATCGCTGACTTCGAATCCATCGAAGTTTATACCACGAGGCCAGACACAATCATGGGTGTCACCTACATCAGTCTCGCTCCAGATCATCCGATAGCGCTTGAACTAAGTCAATCAAACTCTATCGTATATCAGTTCGTCCAAAAATGCCGTGAGCTTGGAAATTCTGAATCTGATGCCAACAAAATAGACAAACAGGGCGTTGATACAAGCATCTATGTTCATCATCCGCTCAGTAATGAGAAGATCCCTCTATGGATAGCGAACTATGTTCTGATGGACTATGGCTCTGGAGCCATCATGGCCGTTCCAGCACATGATCAAAGAGATTATGAATTTGCCGAAAAATATCAGCTGCCAAAACTACAAGTCGTGCAAACTTCATCTTCAGCAGAGCAGGCAATTACCGAAAAAGGTGTACTAATTAACTCTGGCAAATACGATGGACTCGAATTCGAAGCAGCCTTCAATTCTATTGCCTCAGATCTGGAGAAACTTGGGTTAGGCCAAGTAAAAACCAACTATAGACTGCGAGATTGGGGCATCAGTCGACAGAGGTACTGGGGAGCACCAATCCCCATTTATAATCTGCCAGACGGCGGCGAAATTCCAGTTCCCAGCGAAAAATTGCCTGTGTTGCTACCCGAAGATATTGGACTTGGTGGTAGTTTACAGTCCCCGTTGAAGACAGATAAGGATTGGAAAAATAGCCACTGTAATGGACAAAGTGTTGAGCGCGAAACAGATACATTTGATACATTTATGGAGTCTTCTTGGTATTACGCTCGGTTCACTTGTCCGCATTTCGATTCGGCAATGCTTGATACCGAATCGACCGACTATTGGTTACCAGTTGATCAATATATCGGAGGTATAGAGCATGCTATCTTGCACCTATTATATGCGCGTTTTTTCCATAAGCTTCTGCGCGATGAAGGGTTAGTAAAATCCACTGAACCGTTCAAGCGACTTCTATGTCAAGGAATGGTGCTAGCTGAGTCTTTTTACAAAATTTCCGATGGGCGGAAAAATTGGCTATCTCTAGATGAGGTCACTATAACCAGAGACTCGAGAGGCCGCGCGATTGGTGCCGTAGAAACCGCAACCAAAGAACCGGTGAATTTGGCGGGCATGGCTAAGATGTCAAAGTCGAAAAATAATGGGGTCGATCCTCAAGCTGCAATCGAAAGATATGGTGCAGATACTGTCCGGCTTTTTACTATGTTTGCGGCCCCCCCTGAACAAACTTTGGAATGGAATGACGAGGGCGTGGCAGGCGCTTCTCGGTTCTTAAAAAAGCTATGGAGAGTAGTGAATGAGCACATTCGGTTAGATCAAAATATCCCTCTGAACCCCGACAAACTATCAAAAAGACACAAAGAGTTGCGTCGTAAGACACACTTAACAATTAATAAAGTAAATGATGATTACAATCGGAGAAATACATTTAACACTGCAATAGCAGCGGTAATGGAACTGCTCAATGAAATTTCTAGGCACACGGAAAACGATAATCAAAGTTTAGCTGTGCGCAGAGAAGCGCTTACTATTAGTGTACTTCTTTTGTCACCGATTGCACCGCACATTACTCATGGTTTATGGCAGCTTTTAGGGCATCATGGGGCAGTTGCAAATGCTACTTGGCCATCAGCAGATGCATCCGTTCTTGAGCGCGACTCGATGCAACTTGTAGTTCAGGTTAATGGTAAAGTCAGAGGTAAAATTGAATTGTCAGTAGATGCTGACAAAAGCCAAATCGAGAAACTCGCTCTCCAAGATGAGAATGCAAGACGTTTTTTTGAAGGCCTTGATATTAAAAAATTAATCATTGTACCGGGCAAACTTGTGAATATAGTAGCCTCCTAAAATGACCATCGACTTTAAAAATTTTTGTCTGTCAAGCTTGTTAATTATGCTTACTTCGTGTGGTTGGCAATTGAAAAATACCCAATCTATGTCGCCGCACCTTGACCAGATACATTTGGTTTCAGAAGAGCCAAATGGGCAATTGCTTTCAGAGCTTACCCGAGCCCTCGAAGCATATGATATCGAAGCAGTTGGAGGCGACTCAAAGCCGGATTACTCTGTCGTAATCACTGACTACCGCAGAATCAGAAGAACGAGCAGCATGAATAATGATGCTAGAGTGGCTGAATACCAGTTGAATGAAGAGGTAGACTTTATGGTCGTTGACAGGTCAAACAATATTGTATTGAAGCCGTCAACCGCCTCAGTAGAACGTGTTTATGAGTTTCTTGAAACAGATGTGCTTGCATCTAGCAACGAAGAACGAATGGTCAAGCGGGACATGCGCCTGGAAATTGTTCGTCAAATAATTAATAGGCTCAGCGTCTTACCTAGCCCCAACAGAAAGTAATTTTCAACGTTAACAGTAATCTATGAAGATAAAGTCTCACCAATTAAAATCGGCTCTATCTAAAGAGTTAAAATCAACCTACGTTGTCAGTGGCGACGAGCTGCTTCTCTCCCAAGAAGCGTCAGATACCATCCGCTCCTTTGCTTACGAAAAAGGCTATCAGGAACGGACTGTATATGATGTTGACGGGAAGTTTGATTGGAATCAAATTCATACGAATGTCAACACACTATCACTTTTTGAAACGAAAAAAATTTTAGAATTACGTTTGGTTCGAGGCAAATTAAACGACCATGGCTCCAAATCATTAGTCGAAGTATGCAAGCTACTGGGTAACGATCATCTATTATTAATAGTGTCACCCAAACTGGATCGGTCAGAGCAAAGTAGTCTTTGGCTTAAAACTTTAACAGCATATGGAGCGCACATCGAGATAGCTAGAATTAAAGGCGATGAGGTAACTTCCTGGATAGCACAGCGTCTTAAAAATCGCAATATTCAAATAAGTCGCGACAAAATACAAATCATTGCAGATCGGGTTGAGGGCAACTTGTTAGCAGCTGCGCAAGAGATAGAAAAGCTTGAGTTATTAGCTCTTAGCAACAATGCTGATGAATTAGCCATTTCGACCATCGTCACCGATAGCACTCGTTATGATGTATTTGATTTGATAAATAAAATGCTTTCGGGAGACACTCGTTCCACCGGACGAATATTGCGGGGCCTGCAAGCCGAGGGAACCCAGCCGCTGCCCCTCCTCTGGGCTGTTTTAAATGATCTCCGAAAACTCATTAAAGCAAGCCAGCTTATCGCTGATGGGTCGTCCGTTAGTAATGCGCTCATTCAGGCGGGTGTATGGAAATCAAGCCTTGCACCTATGCGACTTGTTCTCAAACGCTGCAGTCCAGCGCATCTGAGAATGCTATTTTACCAAGCCGCTGCAATAGATCGAGGAGTTAAAGGTTTAAGGGAATCCAATGTATGGGATGAACTGACCACGCTGATCCTATCCCTCTCGGGCTCACAAATTCTTCGACCTATGACTATCAAACACACGATAGAGAATTAACTGAGTTAAAGCGAATGAAGATTGAAGTCCTCAGGTCACCTTATTAATCTTGTGAGTAAGGGTTTACACAGTCTAATGATCAACAACCACACCTTTATTTTGATTGACTAGACTTATTATTCCCGCAACTGATATTACTCCACTGGCATTTGCCACCGCATCCCCTGCATCATTCTTACTATATTCCGTAAGTGGGTCGGCAAACTGTAACAAAATGCCCAAGCCAAAAAAACGGCCAGCATCCAGATATGAAAACGTCCGACGAACACTTTTATGCATAGTAGATAAATTACTTCATAGGCAATGGAGTAGTGAAATTAAGCTTGAAATTCTATTGGCCCGATCACGATTAAAGGCAATTGTGATTATAAAATTTCGATCTAAATTTGACGTTAACAAAGGTGTTTGTCACATAGTTCACGATATCTTTCTTGGGTTCCTATATCGCACCAATAGCCCTTAAACACCTCACCGGTTACTCGTCTTTGTTTTATTAATGGAAGCAAGGTATCTCTGAGAGGAAAAGCTTTGTGTCTCAACCTCTTGGTTTTAAATATCTCAGGCCTGAGAATACTTAAGCCCGAGAACGTAACGGTGGCAACTGATCCTGAATCCGACCTTGAGATAACGGTGCCGTCATCAATAGCATAATCTCCCTTCTGATTATGCTCGGGGTTTTCTACTAAAACCAAATGAGCATCAATTTCTTGGTCTATTCCTCTCTCTACCAAAGAATGAATTGGATGGTCTATCCAGATATCACTATTGATTAACAGAAAGGGATCCTCACCCAACATTGGCAAGGCGGCGGCAACTCCCCCACCCGTTTCCAAAAGGTCATCTTCCCTAGACCATTGAATCTCAGCCCCAAATTCATGACCCGAACCAAAGTAATTTTCTATCTCATGGGCAAGCCAATGAATATTTATGACTAGATTCTTAATGCCTATTCCTACCAATTTCTCAATATGTCGCTGGAGAATCGGTTTTCCTGATACTGGGAGCATTGGTTTGGGGACTGTATCCGTGAGAGGCCTCAAACGCTTACCCAACCCAGCAGACAAAATCATAGCTTTCAAAGTGACACCTCAACAAGATTTTAGTCGCCAGAATACCAAGGATATCTGGGTAGGCAAACACATATCCTCTCTGAAAACCATTGGTTAAAAGGTTTTAGCTCCGAGTAGTTAAAGGTTGTACTTAAGACATAGTTCACTACACGAGGGAGTTCAGATAAGTAGGACTCCTTGTTATCTCGTATTGACAATCTTGCGAAGATACCCATTACTTTGATGTGGCGCTGAAGGCCCATCCAGTCAAACCACTTCATGAACTTTTGATCTTTTATCTCCCGCATTAATCCTTTTGACACCGCTCTGCTTTTGTAACTCAGAGCTCTTTGCCGAACTATCTCCTCGGGCCATGAAAGATAACAATCCTTCAGCAACGAAACCAGGTCATAGGTGATGGGACCAACAACAGCATCTTGATAATCAATAACCCCTATCTGATTATTATGGACAATTAAATTTCGCGAATGATAGTCTCTGTGGACTATCACTATGGGCTGTTCCATTGCGTTTCCAATAAGCAACTCGAAAAGATCGTCTAAGATACTGAGATCTCTTTGGGACAAGTCAAGCATGAGAAGCTTGTCTACAAACCATTTTTGGAAAAGTTGCAACTCCGCTATTAATTGGGGTTTTCCGTAATTCGGGAAAATGCTATCCCCAGGATGCAGCAATTGGAGGTCAAGTAATAATTCCTCAGCCAAGTCATAGTATTGCGGTAAGGTGTCTAGATTTAATAATGGCTGTAATAGCTCTGTTCCAAAATCTTGGAGCAACATGAAGCCCTTTTCAAAATTAACCGCAAAGATTTTTGGTACTTTTATCTTTCCTGAAGAAAAATGATGAGAAACCCTAACGAACGCCAGGTTGTTCTCTTCTTGAGGAGGAGAGTAAACTGCCAGCAAAGGTATTTGAGTGTTCAATCGGAAGTAACTTCTGAATCCCGCATCTCCAGCTATTGGCTCAAGGCTCAGAGGTTCGCTCAATAATGCTGATCCAGGAAGATGATCCATCACCCAAATTTTAAAATCTTTTTGAAAACTGGCCATTTTGGGTCACGGTAAAACTCTGCAGATCAAATTTGATTTATTATTGGTTCTAACATTCTATATTATTTGGGGCAAATAGGGTCACTAATCTTAATGGTTTTCGGTTACACTGCTGACCAAGTTAATTAACCACTCAGCAAAAATTCTCTATGCTATTTTTTTACTGCACTCGCGGGAAAGCAATGCATGAAAAACATGCTAAATTGAGTCTAATGCTTTTCGTCTTTGTCTTCTTCGGCTCCGCAAAAGAAACGTTCAGTCAGGACGCTGATTGGAGTTGTGAGTCTGACCAAAATGGTAAATGGCTTTGTGGTGCTAACATAATAAATATTGAAGAGGCATATATGCCTCCAAATAGAAGCAACCGGGCAAATAGAGATCCGAGCGAAGCACGAGTGGCCCCCACAAACAATCTAGACTGGGTAGAAGAATCAAACATGTCAACTTCCCAAAAGGAGCAATTAACGGATAATTGTTGCGGGGCATATATAGAACCTATAAGAGATTATACTGATTCCGAACTTGATCCAGAAGATGCCGCCCTGCGTTTTAGCGCAAGTAAAACAGAAGCTTTTAATGAAAACATCGCAATTCTTGAGGGCGATGTTCAGATATCTCAGGGCTTTCGACAAGTGAGAAGCGATCTAGCCGTGATAGATCAGAAAAGCCGAAATGTTTCTTTAACGGGCAACGTGCAGTTTAGAGAACCCGGAATACTTCTTCTCGGAACCCAAGCTCAAATTGACACGTCGAGCCGCGAAGTGGACATAAACAATGCGACTTATTTGCTGCATGATTCGGCGGTTAGAGGCACAGCGAAACTTCTAAAACGCAGGAGAGATGGTCTAATCGTTGTTAACGACGCCACTTATTCTACGTGCGAACCGGATGATAACACCTGGCAGTTAGTCACTGATCAAATAGAAATAAACCAGACTGACGGGTTTGCTACGGTGAAAAGTGCAAAGCTAGAGGTCCAAGACCTACCTGTTTTTTACTTCCCAAGAATTACATTCCCCATAAGTAACAAACGGTCCTCTGGATTACTCTTTCCTGCAGTCGGAATTAATCGTCAAAATGGTTTTGATTATTTGCAACCCATATATTGGAATATTGCTCCAAATTATGACGCCACCTTAACACCGCGCTATATCAGTGAGCGCGGTGCTGCCTTTGGTGGCGAATTCCGCCACCTTTCAACCTGGGCGAAAACGGAGTTAAATGGTCAGTGGCTTTTCAATGATCTGGGAGGAAAAGAAGTCACAACAAAACCCGAAAATTCCGATCACACAGGACAGACGCGATACCTTGCATCTATAAATCATTTAGGAGGAGTCGGACAACCTTGGACAACTTTTGTCAATCTCAATAAGGTAAGCGATGGCGATTATTTCAACGATTTGGGCACTCAATTTTTGACCGAACGGAGCTTGACTCATCTTCAGCGCGTTACGATGGCAAGCTATAAAAAAGGTTATTGGAGCTTTGGAATTGAAACAGAAGACTACCAAGTTATCAGTCAGGATATCGAGGAGCAATACTCAGTTCTGCCAAGAATTTCCGTCGATGGATACTTTAGGCCAACTAAAAATATCCTTGTCGATATTAATCAAAGGTATACTCGTTTCGAACACGGAGACGAGAGCCGTATTTCTGGTCAACGGGTCAATCTCAACTACTCAATGACCTGGGACAAGCGGTTTGCCTGGGGATATTTCGTACCCAAAGCCAGTCTTCAACAAATATATTACTCCCTAAAAACTATGTCTGCTGAAGATGATAATCCCTCCGTTAGCATACCCTCAATTTCTGTTGAAAGCGGATTATTTTTTGAACGAGACTTGACCGAAACTGAAAATATCACCCAGACTCTGGAGCCGAGGATTTATTACGTAAAAGCATCATATAAAAATCAAAATTCACTCCCTGATTTTGATACCCGCGAATTCACACCATCCTACAATCTTTTGTTCAGAGATAACCGTTTTAGCGGGGGCGATCGAATTGCCGATGAAAATCGAGTAACTCTTGGGCTGACATCAAGATTTATTGACAAAAAGACAGGCCAAGAAAAATTCAAGGCAAGTATCGCGCAGGCGATCTATCTTGCCGATCGTGAGGTGAGTTTAGATGCTCCACTAGAGATTAACGAACTCCAAAGATCAAGGTCACCAATGGCCTTGGATATGTCTGCACATTGGGCACAAAACTGGCGTGTCACAAGCGAGGTAATATATGATACACAAGAAGATATCTTGAAAAAAAGTAACGTTGGTTTTCGCTATAGAGATTCTAGCGCAAGATTGTTGAATATCACCTATCGCTTTACTAGGCGCCCAAAAGAGACGGGGATTAACGTTTCTAGCAAAAATATTAAACAAGGTGATATCTCGGGTTTTTGGCCGCTTACAAGTAATCTTAATTTTGTTTGGCGCTGGAATCACGATTTTACAAACAGTAGAGAACTAGAAATTTTTTCTGGTTTGGAATACAACAGCTGTTGTTGGAGAGCTAGTATAGTTGCGCACCGAGGCATAAGGCGGGATGATTACGTTTTGTACCCTGAGAGAGATCTTAAAGCTAGGAATAGTATCTTGTTTCAAATTCAATTTAAGGGGCTAGCAGGTGATGACGGACGTATCGATTCTATACTTCAGAAGGGCATTTATGGCTATGAAACGATGCATGAGTTTTAAAGGCAGGCTGATAATTTGTTTTTTGAGTTTGGTATGTATAAAAAGCTTTTCTCAGATTCAGATTCTCGAACGAGTAGTTGCAATCGTAGATAAAGACGTTGTACTTCAAAGTGAGCTGGATCAGCGAGTGTCAGTTGTTTATGCACAAGTCCAACAGTCAGGTACTCAAGCCCCTTCCCCAGAAATCTTATCATCTCAGGTTCTGGAACGTTTAATATCTGAGAGGCTTCAACTTAACCTGGGATTTAACGCCGGAATTAGGATTACTGATGCGGAGCTCAATGATGCAATAGCCCGCGTCGCCGCGAATGCAGGATTAAGCGTAGAGAATTACGTTAAGGCATCCATACGCGAAGGTTCTACGCCTAGTGGCCTTAGAGAACAAATACGTAATGAAATGATAATCATGCGCGTGCAACAAAGCCAAGTTAACCGGCGAATTCGTATTAGCCTGCAAGAATTGGATAACTTCCTGGCATCTGAGGAAGGAAAATTCCTTACATCTCCAGACGTAAACTTGGGACATATTTTATTAGCGGTTCCGATGAGTGCGAATAGAGAACATGCCGACTCGACTTTGGATAAGGCTCTTAACATATTAGGGCAATCTAGGAATGGAACTGACTTTCGGCAACTCGCGATAACCCATTCATCTGATCAAACAGCCCTCGACGGCGGAGATCTAGGTTGGAGGAAGCTTGCACAACTGCCGGAAGTTTTTATTGACGCTTTAGAGCAATTAGAGGTCGGTGAGGTCTCATCGCCAATTCGAAGTGACGCCGGTTATCATCTTCTTAAACTTTATGAACGCAGAGGCGGGGGCGAACAATTAGTAGAGCAGCACTTTGTGCGTCACATTCTAGTCACACCTAATCAAATCCGCGATTCTGACAGCACAGTAGATCTGCTTGAAAAACTGCGCGCAAGAGCTGAAGATGGTGAAGAATTTGCAACTTTAGCGAAGGAATACTCTGAAGACTCTGGTTCAGCGCTAAGTGGGGGCGAATTAGGCTGGTCAACACCAGGGATGTTTGTACCTGAGTTTGAAGATATAATGCACTCGATCGCTCTAAATGAAATTAGCATTCCGTTCCGCTCACAGTTTGGCTGGCACATCTTACAAGTTTTGGAGCGACGCCGGCAGGATTTCAGCCAAGAAATCATGCGCAATAAGGCTCAAAATCTTTTAAGGCAACGCAAGTATGAGGAAGAGCTACAGGTCTGGCTTCAAGAAATAAGAGATGAAGCATTCATCGAGATCAAGTCAAATAACCCGTCATGACGCTTCGCCTCGCTTTAACACCAGGAGAGCCTGCAGGCGTCGGGCCAGACATAACAATTCAGACCGTTCAAAATGGTTCAGATCACGAATTGGTAGCATTTGCCGACCCAGACATGCTCATTAATCGAGCCAAACTGCTGGGCCTCCCTCTCTCTCTTCGTGAAATTTCTGTTACCCCTCACCCCCTGCGCGCAGGTGAGCTGGCTGTGTTCCCAATATCTATGACCAAGCCAGCCGTGCCGGGCATGCTGGAGATATCAAATGCGCAATATGTCATCGACTGCTTAGACCAAGCCATTCTGGCATGCGAATCGGAAAATTGCAGCGCGGTCGTTACTGGACCAGTCCAAAAATCCATTATTAATCAAGCAGGAATCAAGTTTAGCGGTCACACTGAACACCTCGCCAAAAAGACCAACACGGAGCGAGTTGTTATGATGCTAGCTAGTACAGATATGAAGGTAGCGCTCGCCACTACCCATCTACCTTTGAAATCTGTAGCTTCCTCGATCACTGAGCATTTGTTGCGCTCGGTAATAGACATCTTGTACCGAGAACTACAAAAACGATTTGGCATATCCTATCCCAAGATTATGGTGTGTGGATTAAACCCACACGCTGGAGAGTCTGGTCATCTGGGTACAGAAGAAGTAAATGTTATTGCCCCCCTTCTTAGAGAGATGAGAAGAAATGGTAAGGATATTCTCGGACCACTCCCTGCCGACACGATATTTACACGAAANTTCNTTGGGAACGCTGATGTTGTGCTAGCCATGTATCATGACCAAGGACTGCCAGTCTTAAAATATCAAAGCTTTGGCCAGGCTGCTAACATTACCCTGGGACTTCCAATAATTCGTACCTCGGTGGATCACGGGACAGCACTTGATGTCGCCGGCACTGGTCTAGCAAATGCCGGGAGCCTTGAAGTGGCTGTTCAGATGGCCTCAGAGATGTGTAGTAGGGTTCTGGGTTGAATCCAGTTCATCAGGCTAGGAAACGTTTCGGGCAGAACTTCCTCACTGATAAAGTGATTATTGACAAAATTGTTTCCTGTGTTAACCCAACGGTAGAAGATAATCTAATAGAAATCGGTCCCGGCAAGGGCGCACTAACAGATCTTTTAATTTCACAATGCCCAAAAATGCAAGCTTTGGAAGTTGATCGCGAGCTAGTGCAATTTCTTAAAAAAAAATACAGCCAATATGAAGATTTTGTAGTCCATGAGGAGGACGCGTTAAAAACTGACTACGCTAATTTTAAATTCGCCGATAAACTCCGTTTAGTGGGAAATCTCCCCTATAATATTTCAACGCCGCTTTTGTTTCATATGATTAGTCAAGTAGACGTTGTTAAAGACTTACACTTCATGTTGCAAAGAGAGGTGGCCAACAGGCTGGTTGCGGGTCCAGAAAATAAAGATTACGGTAGACTCTCGGTTATTATCCAGTATCACTGCAAAGTCGTACCCTTGATAGATGTCCCAGCCAAAGCATTCCAACCTATACCCCAGGTTGAATCAACTTTCATTCGTCTGGTACCTCACCAAAAAAAACCGGAAGCTGCTATCTGCGAGCAACACTTGAATCATATTGTCAAATGTTGCTTTCAAAAGCGACGAAAAATTTTACGTAATTCATTAGACTGTTCACAAAATGAACTNAAGTTACTTGNTAACGAAATTGATCTTTTCCAACGTCCGGAAGAGTTGTCTGTGGCTGATTTCGTAAAAATAAGTAACATCCTTCACCTNAATAGAGAATTCAATCAATGACCACTGACGTTAGAATACATACGCAAAGTGAGTACCTGCAAGAACAGTCAGAACCCAACCATCGAAGATTTGCTTTCGCTTACACAATTAAAATCAGCAATAATGGCGATCTTGATATAATTCTAGTGAGTCGCCATTGGATAATAATCGACAGTCTTCAAGTCCGAAAAGAAGTTCGAGGAGATGGCGTGGTCGGCAAGCAGCCAACCATAAATTCCGGTAGCTGGTTTGAGTACACTAGCGCTGTATTTATTGGCACGCCTGTCGGAACGATGCAAGGAAGCTACAAGTTCAAAAATGGAAACGGTAAAACTTTTACGGCGGATATTGAACCATTTTTGTTGGCTGCCCCCGCTTCGGTTCACTGAATGACTGCCTATGCGATTGGAGACATACAAGGATGTTTTGACGGCCTTCGTAAAATCTTAGACATGGTGCAGTTCGATCCTGCGAATGATCGCCTGATCTCCACTGGCGATCTGGTAAATCGAGGAGGTCAGTCACTAGAGACGCTTCGGTTTTGTTACAACCTAGGTGATTCATTTCAAATGGTGCTTGGCAACCATGATCTCCACCTTTTAGCGGTGGGCCAAGGTCACCGAATGNAGACCAAAAATGACACCTTCGGTGCGGTGTTAACTGCACCCGACAAACGAGAACTCTTTGATTGGTTAAAACGACAGCCGCTATTAATTGATTATGGGTCATATACCATTGTCCATGCAGGGATCCCGCCGCAATGGTCACTTAACACTACGCGACGTCTCGCTAATGAGTTGTCTAATGTACTTCTCTCCCCGCAGAGTAGCGCTTTCTTTGAAAACATGTATGGCAATACACCCAAACAATGGTCCGAATCTCTTTCTGGTACAGACCGTTGGCGATCCATCGCTAATTATTTAACCCGAATGCGCAGATGTAACTCGAGCGGATTACTCGAGTTCAATAGAACAACACTACATACCTCAGAATTTGATCAGAACACGGACTTTGCAGGTTGGTTCGAACATCCAGATCGCTTGTGTAAGGANAGGGCCATCGTCTTTGGACATTGGTCAGACATCCAAGGTCGCTTCCTTGGCGAAAAGCTATTTCCTTTAGATACTGGATACGTCTGGGGCGGAAGACTAAGGATAATGAACTTAGAAACCGAGTTTTATACTCACTATGAGTACAAAAAATAATTAGGCCTCTACTGCTGACTCCTCTTCCTCCTCAATGGAAATTGGTCTATCTACCAATTCAACATAGGCCATGGGAGCATTGTCACCAACTCGGCGCCCGCATTTCAATATGCGCAAATACCCCCCAGGCCGGTCTGCATAGCGAGGACCTAGATCGGAGAATAATTTACCGACCGCCGCTTTGTTTCGCAGGCGACTAAAAGCCAGTCGTCTATTAGCCACGCTATCTTTCTTAGAAATGGTAATAATGGGTTCTGCAAAGCCGCGTAGCTCTTTTGCTTTTGCTAAAGTCGTCCGAATAAGTTCATGCTCAACCAGTGAGGCAGTCATATTACGAAACATGGCTCTTCTATGTGAAGCAGTCATATTTAGCTTCCTTCCACTGTATCTATGACGCATTACACTGCTCCTTGAACTATTGGATAACCGTAACTATATCTATATGACCGCTAAACCAACTCACGTTCATTTTTAATACTGACTGGTGGCCAGTTCTCTAAGCGCATCCCCAAGGATAAACCCCTAGACGCCAGAACGTCTTTAATCTCTGTAAGTGATTTCTTACCCAAATTTGGCGTTTTCAATAACTCGACTTCCGTCCGTTGAATCAAATCGCCTATATAATAGATACTTTCAGCTTTTAAACAATTTGCGGAGCGGACCGTTAGTTCCAAGTCATCGACAGGACGAAGCAGTACGGGATCTATTGCCACCTCTTCCTCCTCTGGTTCCGCAATAGAATGGTCCTGTATATCAACAAACACGGATAACTGTTGTTGCAATATGGTAGAAGCCCTGCGAATAGCATGCTCAGGATCTAATGTTCCATTTGTATCCAACTCAAGCACCAATTTATCAAGGTCGGTCCGATTTTCTACTCTAGCGCTCTCTACACTATAAGAGACACTGTAAACAGGACTGAAGGTGGCGTCTAATTTCAACCTACCTACGGTTCGAGTCTCATCGTCGAAAACTCTCATATCGGCAGGTTGATAGCCACGTCCTCGTTCTATTCTGAGCTGCATACTTAGCCTAGTTTCACCAACAATATTTGCGATTAAATGCTCTGGATTAATTATTTTTATATGGTTGTCAAGTTGAATATCTCCTGCTAAGACTGGCCCTGGTCCAGCAACATCAAGGGTGACCGTAGTATCATCCCTACCCTCCATGACTACAGCAACGCCTTTGAGGTTTAGTAAAATCTCCATAACATCTTCTTGCACGCCTTCAATTGCGCCATATTCATGTTCAACACCATTAATGTCTACTTCCACGATTGCACATCCAGACATCGATGAGAGCAGTATTCGCCTGAGCGCATTACCCAAAGTATGTCCAAAACCGCGCTCTAAAGGCTCGAGAATAATTCTTGCATGAGTAGGTCCCTTGGATGTTACATCAATATGTTGTGGCGTAAGAAATTCGTTAGGTGAATTTTGCATAATATTACCTGTTATAGCTATAAACTAATTACTTTGAATAAAGTTCAATGATCAGATTTTCATTGATCTCTGAAGAAAGGTCAGCTCGATCAGGAACTCGGCTAAGCATACCCTGCATCGCATCGGAATCTGTCGTTAACCACTCTGGCACTCCCCGCTGGGCAGCCAGCTTTAACGCCGCTTGAATCCTTAGCTGCTTCTTTGACTTATCCCTAACAGCAATCGAGTCGCCTGCTTGCACACTATAGGACGGGATATTCACTCTTTTACCATTTACCAAAATCGCATTATGAGAGACTAGTTGTCTTGACTCTGCGCGAGTAGCACCAAAACCCATTCTATACACGACATTATCGAGACGTTGTTCAAGTAAAGCTAAAAGGTTCTCTCCCGTATTACCTCTAGTGTTTGCAGCGGACTTGTAATAGTTTCGAAACTGCTTCTCTAGGATCCCATAAATACGTCTAACTTTTTGCTTCTCACGCAGCTGAACGGCATAGTCTGATAATCTTCCGCGTCGCTGACCATGCTGTCCTGGAGCACTGTCCGCACGGCACTTAGATTCTAGAGGCCGCACCCCGCTTTTAAGAAACAAATCGGTGCCTTCTCGTCGTGACAATTTACAGGTTGGTCCGAGATACCTCGCCATTTGAAATCCTCTTACACTCTTCGCTTTTTAGGTGGGCGGCAACCATTGTGTGGCACAGGCGTGACATCCATGATATTCGTAATCTTAAAGCCGCTGTTATTTAATGCCCTAACCGCCGACTCTCTGCCAGGACCAGGACCTTTAACCTTGACATCTAAATTTTTCAGACCAGATTCCTTGGCGATCTCACCTGCCCTCTCAGCCGCCACCTGCGCAGCGAAAGGCGTGCTTTTACGCGATCCCCTGAAACCCGAGCCACCCGCGGTAGCCCAAGAAAGCGTATTTCCTTGACGGTCAGTGATGGTTACGATCGTGTTGTTAAAGGACGCATATACATGTGCGATACCGTCGATTACTGTCTTTTTAACTTTTTTTCTTGATGATTTTGAAACGGCTTTTACCATTAGTTTTGATCCTAAAACCTATCTTTTGATGGGACGCCTAGGGCCCTTTCGCGTCCGGGCATTTGTTTTTGTCCTCTGGCCTCTGACCGGCAGATTCCGACGATGCCGCAACCCTCTGTAACATCCGAGATCCATTAGCCGCTTTATATTCATGCTCACTTCGCGACGAAGATCACCTTCAACCTCATTTTTGGCGACACATGCACGAAGCTTGTCGAGCTCCGCATCATCCAATTCGGCCACCTTTGTAGACTCTTTAATGCCAACTTCTGCGCAAATCCTTTTAGCACTTGGACGACCAATACCATATACATAGGTTAATGAAATAACGGCATGCTTATTATCAGGGATGTTTATCCCACCAATACGGGCCATTTATATTACTCCATACTCTTTAATGTTTCGCAGATACCCGGCGACGCCCGCAAAATGGCGGTGTAGCATAGCGATAGACAAGCAAAAAAGCAACCTGATTACCCTTGCCTTTGCTTGTGACGCGGTTCGACACTGCAAATCACGCGCAACACCCCTTTTCGCTTGATGACCTTACAGTTTCGGCAGATTTTTTTTACAGATGCTCTAACTTTCACCGGAACCCCTCTCTATTTTCTACCAATATTCTTCAAATTCGCTTTCTTCATCAGCGAGTCATATTGCTGAGACATTAAGTGCGACTGGATCTGAGCCATGAAATCCATTGTCACCACAACTGCAATTAGCAGTGATGTGCCACCCAAATAAAACGGCACATTAAAGTAGACGTTCAAAAATTGTGGCATCAAACAGATTAACGTAATATATATTCCGCCAATCAAGGTCAATCGAGTAGTTACAGTGTCTATATATTTGGCTGTATTCTCACCAGGCCTTATGCCTGATAGAAATGCACCGCCCTTTTTTAGGTTGTCTGCAACTTCCTTGGGGTTGTACATCAAGGCCGTATAGAAGAAGCTAAAGAAAATAATTAGAGCAGAGAATAGTATGATATGCAGCGGTTGTCCGGGACCTATTAGAATTGCCGCATCCTGCAGCCAAGAGGGCGCGCCCGTGCCTTGGCCAAACCACTGACTTATCGAGGTGGGAAACAAGAGTAAGCTGCTAGCGAAGATTGCAGGTATAACCCCAGCCATGTTTACCTTCAAAGGCAAGTGTGATGTTTGAGCGTTGTATGCCTTACGTCCCTGACGTTGCGCATAGTTAACCTTCAATCGACGTTGTCCTCTTTCAATAAAAACAACAAAATAAACCACTGCCACTGCAATGAAGAGAATGAAAATTAGCATGACAGGATTAATATCACCTTGGCGCGCCGATTCTAGAGCTTGGCCAATTGCACCTGGGATCCCCGCAACGATTCCAGCGAAAATTAACATAGATATTCCGTTACCGATTCCTCTCTCCGTAATCTGTTCCCCCAGCCACATGAGAAACACTGCTCCTGCCACAAGAGAAGCAATAGCAACCATGTAAAACAGCAAATTTATCTCATATGCGAGCCCTTGGGAAGCAAACCCCACTGCCATCGCAGTACCTTGAATGAGCGACAAAATCACAGTTCCATATCTCGTATATTGATTAATTTGCCTGCGACCAGTGTCCCCTTCTTTTTTTAATTGCTCTAAGGTTGGCACCGTAGCCGCCAGCAATTGCATAATAATTGACGCAGATATGTATGGCATTACACCTAGGGCCAAAATGCTCATTCTTTCTAACGCCCCGCCAGAGAACATGTTGAAAAGTCCAAGGAAAGTCCCCTGATTTTGAGTAAAAAGCTCACTCAAGCGATCCGGATCAAAACCAGGAACGGGTATATGTGTACCTATACGATATATAATAATTGCCAAGAATAAAAAGCGCAGACGAGCCCACAATTCGCTCAAGCCTTTCTGATTTCGTAATGCTGCGATTGAAGCCATATAAAGCTACTCTTCCACATCTCCGCCGGCTGCCTCGATAGCAGCTCTAGCACCTTTTGTCGCTCCAATGCCTCTCAATGAAATCGACTTCCCAATTTCACCAGACGCAAACACTTTAGCTCGACGACAACTAGCTTTAACCAAACCTGCCTTACGAAGCTCTGCCAAATCTATTATTTTAGCATCTATGAGATTAAGCTCAGATAGCCTAATCTCTGCAGTTACAGAGGCAAGACGGGAGGTGAATCCGTATTTGGGCAAGCGTTTTTGCAAAGGCATCTGACCACCCTCGAAGCCGGGACGCACCGATCCCCCTGAACGAGATTTCTGACCTTTATGGCCTCGACCACCTGTCTTACCAGAACCACTACCAATTCCGCGGCCAACACGCTTTGATTCTTTCTTACTGCCAGATGCTGGTCTTAAAGTATTTAAATACATGTCAATGTGCCTCTACTCGCAACATATAATTCACTTTATTTATCATACCTCGGATTGCAGGCGTATCTTCGACAACCACAGTGTGGCCAATGCGTCTTAAACCCAGACCAGTTATACAAGATTTATGACTTTTTAGGCGCCCAATTTTGCTCTTGGTAAGAGTTACTTTGAGATTTCTTGTTTTCGCCATTTTGTCCTTCCCAATATGTTCATTCAAAGATAGAAAACAACTAGTTTAAAATTTCTTCAACTGCCTTACCTCTTTTAAGCGCAACGTCCTCTGGAGACCTCATTTCCTTTAATGCATTGAAGGTAGCCCGCACCACATTTACAGGGTTTGTTGAACCATAGCATTTGGCTAGTACATCCTGAACGCCCGCCAATTCAAGAACAGCCCGCATAGCTCCACCTGCTATAACTCCGGTCCCCTCCGACGCCGGTTGCATGTATATTTTTGAGGCGGCATGAATACCTTTAACTGGATATTGAATGGTCGAACCATCTAGGGCTACTGTGATCATATTCCTCCGCGCTGCTTCCATCGCTTTTTGAATTGCCTGTGGCACTTCACGAGCCTTTCCGCGACCGAAGCCAACTTTGCCATTGCCATCTCCGACCACAGTCAAAGCAGTGAACCCAAAGATTCTTCCCCCTTTAACTGTCTTTGCCACTCTGTTGACCTGAACCAACTTTTCTATCATTCCCTCGGCAGCATCTTGATCTATCAAAGCCATAACTTCTCTATCCTATATTAAAACTTAAGACCGGCCTCTCGAGCAGCATCTGCAAGCGCTTTCACTCGACCGTGGTATTTAAATCCACTGCGATCAAAGGCAACTAGTGTGATACCAGCGGCAACTGCCCGCTCAGCAACCAATTTTCCCACTAGAGCAGCCGAATCGATATTACCCGTTTTACCTGCCTTTAGATCCGCCTCCAAGGTAGACGCACTAGCTAAAGTCCGGTCACCATCTGGGCCAATAACTTGGGCATACATATGCCGTGGAGTTCTATTCACGCAAAGTCTCAGCGAGTTTTGCTGCCTAATTTTCATCCTTGTCCGTTTTGCTCGACGTTGGCGTGATGCCTTTTTAACGCTCATCTTAAATCCTATTACTTTTTCTTAGCTTCTTTGCGCCTTATATACTCATTCTCAATTCTCACTCCTTTTCCTTTATAAGGTTCAGGAGGCCTAAACGCTCGAATCTCAGCAGCTGCTTGTCCTAATTTTTGCTTGTCCGAGGACTTGAGCAACAACTCCGTCTGACTAGGTGTTTCGGCAGTCACGCCTTCTGGGAGTTCATAAACTACAGGATGGGAAAAGCCAAGCGTCAAGTTTACGCTCTTACCCTGCACTTGCGCTCTAAAACCCACCCCGAACAACTCAATCTTTTTTTCGAACCCATCACTAACACCAGTAACCATATTGTTGACCAGTGCCCGAGTAGTGCCTGACATTGCTCTGGAAAATGCGGTGTCAAATCTGGGAGCAAACATAAGTTTGTTGCCATCATTGACAATTTCAACATCTGCGTTAATTGGCATTGACAGCTCACCCTTGGACCCTTTAACCGAAATTTCAGAATCAGTCATCGAAATCTTGACACTATTTGGAACCGGTATAGGTTTTTTTGCCACTCTAGACATATTTTAAATCCATCAAAACACCGTGCATAAGATTTCACCACCAATCCCAGCTGCTCTAGCTGATCGGTCGGTCATGACGCCCTTACTCGTTGAAACAATGGCAACACCCAAACCACCGCGCACTTTCGGCAAATCATTTTTACCACAGTACTGACGCAAACTGGGCTTACTGAAGCGGTCTATTTCAGCTATTACTGGTTTACCCTCAAAATACTTCAGATGGAGTATCAGGGACGGTTTCGCTTCATCACTCACCCTAAAATCAACGATGTATCCCTCCTCTTTTAATACTTTGGCAATTGATACTTTGATTCCGGAGGATGGCATACCTACCTCTATCTTATTCCTGTGATGCGCATTTCGGATTCTAGTCAACATGTCAGCGACTGGATCTTGCAAACTCATAAAGAAACTCCCATAACTACCAACTGGATTTTACCAATCCAGGAACTTCGCCGCGCATTGCTGCTTCACGAAGAATATTGCGACACAAACCAAATTTGCGGTATACACCATGGGGCCTGCCGGTAATTCGACAGCGATTTTGCTGACGCGTCGGGCTGGAGTCCCTGGGAAGCTTTTGAAGCTTAATTTGCGCCTCCCAACGTTCTTCATCAGAGCTCTTTAAATCTCCAATTATAGCCTTGAGTTCACTGCGCTTTTCCGCATATTTCTGTACCATTCTGGCTCGCTTTTTTTCTCGCTGAACCATGGAAACTTTTGCCATTTTAACGACCCTTCAAAGGAAAATTAAAAGCTTTCAACAACGCCAATCCCTCAGCATCATTTCTAGCCGTTGTAGTAATTGTTATATCCATACCGCGTATTTTGTCGATTTTCTCGTAATCTATTTCGGGAAAAATTATTTGCTCGCTAATCCCCATTGAGAAATTTCCTCTACCATCAAACTGCTTCGGGCTGATGCCTCGAAAATCTCTAATCCTGGGGATAGCTATACCGATCAAACGCTCCAAAAAATCATACATACGATTTCTACGAAGAGTAACTTTTGCTCCAATAGGCCACCCTTGTCGGACTTTAAACCCAGCTATCGATCTTCGAGCTTTTGTAACAACTGGCTTTTGCCCCGAAATCAAAGCAAGATCAGAAACTGCACTCTCAAGAGCTTTTTTATCACCAATAGCTTCCCCGACACCCATATTCAGGGTGATCTTAGTGACACGCGGAACCTCCATAACATTTGCTAATGACAGTTCAGTCTTGAGTTTTTCTGTTAATTCGTTTCTGTAAAGTTCTTTTAATCGGATCATCCTAATGCCCTGCAAAATCATTCATCGATTGATTTGCCCGTGGATTTGAAGAAGCGAATCTTTTGTTTGTTTCCCGACATTTTAAATCCCACTTTATCGCCCTTATTCGTTTCTGAGTTAAAGATAGCAATATTCGAGACATGAATAGGGGCTTCTCGCTCAATTATTCCGCCTTGCACTCCCAATTGTGGGTTCGGCTTTTGATGCTTTTTTACCAGCTGAATTCCGCCGACAATAACTCTGCCCCCGTCTACGATCTTTAGGACTTTGCCTCGCTTACCTTTGTCTTTCCCAGCAAGCACTATAACTTCATCATCACGTTTGATTTTAGACATTGCCATTTTAGAAACTGCTCCTATAGCACTTCGGGTGCAAGAGAAATTATCCTCATAAAACGCTCGTTCCTGAGCTCACGAGTCACAGGTCCAAAAATACGAGTGCCAACAGGCGCAAGGCTTGCGTTTAAGAGAACAGCCGCATTGTCATCAAATTTTATCAAACTGCCATCCTGGCGCCGCAAACCCTTTTTAGTTCGAACGACAACGGCACTCATAACTTGTCCTTTTTTAACTTTACCCCGTGGGATAGCTTCTTTTACAGTTACCTTGATAATATCACCGACCTTGGCATAGCGTCGGTGGGAACCGCCCAAAACCTTAATACACATAACTCGCCGAGCACCACTATTATCTGCTACATCGAGGTAACTTTCTGTCTGAATCATTATCTTATCCAGCTATTTTGTTGGTCATAGAAATATTAACCTGCAGCCTTTTCGTCAACACTCACGAGTATCCATGATTTCGTTTTCGATTTAGGTCTGCCCTCTGAAATAGTAACAAAATCACCTGTTTTTGCTTCATTGTTTTCATCATGAACTTTTATTTTTGAAGATCTTGTCAATATCTTCCCATACATCGGATGCTTTACTCGACGCTCTACCAAAACGGTTGCGGTTTTATTCGCCTTATCGCTTACAACTCTCCCCGCCAAACTGCGCGTTTTTTTTGTTATAACTGCCATTCTATGCTCCAGTCTTCTCTGTCATGACCGTTTTTATCTTGGCAACGTTACGACGAGACAATTTTAGCAGGTGGGTTTGGTTGAACTCACCTGAGCTTTTTTGCATTCGAAGCCTGAATTGTTCTTTTAACTCAGCATTCAAGGCTTCCACTAATTCATCACTTGTTTTTTGACGCAATTCATCGACTTTCATAATTACATCACCGATCGCTTAACAAACGTTGTAGCAACTGGGAGTTTGGCGGCTGCCAAATCAAAGGCTTCCCTAGCAAGCTGTTCACTTACACCTTCCATTTCATATAGTACTCGCCCAGGTTGCACTAGCGTCACCCAATACTCGACGTTACCTTTTCCTTTGCCCATTCTGACCTCTAAAGGTTTTTTTGTGATTGGTTTGTCTGGGAAAACACGAATCCAAATTTTACCGCCACGCTTAATATGTCTAGAAATAGCACGACGTGCTGCTTCAATTTGGCGCGCCGTTATCCTGCCACGACCAATAGCTTTTAAACCGAACTCACCGAAATTAACTCTACATCCCCTCGACGATAACCCTCGGTTCCGGCCCTTATGCATTTTGCGAAATTTAGTGCGCTTCGGTTGCAGCATTGTAAATAGTCCTTATTACCTAATTCCTAGCATTCTTATTACTTGACTGCTGTTCTGGCTGATTGCCCCCTAAAATTTCACCCTTGAAAATCCAGATCTTTACGCCTATAACACCATAGGTTGTATTCGCTCTAGCCATCGCATAGTCAATGTCAGCTCTCAGAGTATGCAACGGAACTCGTCCTTCTCTATACCATTCCGTTCGCGCAATCTCAGCGCCGCCAAGCCTGCCGCTAACTTGAATCTTAATGCCCAATGCGCCGCCACGCATAGCATTTTGGAGTGCTCTCTTGCATGCTCGCCTAAACATTACTCGTCGCTCCAATTGCTGAGCAACGTTTTGCGCAGTCAATGAGGCGTCCAAATCAGGCTTTCGAATTTCTTCTATATTTATTTGAACCGGACACTCCATTCTTTTAGCAATTTCTTTACGAAGATTCTCTACATCCTCTCCTTTTTTACCGATTACAATACCTGGCCTGGCTGTGTGAATAGTAATCCGAGCACTATCTGATGGACGTTCGATATCCACACGACTAACCGAGGCATGCTCTAACCGCTCGCATATGAACTGCCTAACAGTCAAATCCTGATATAGCTTCTCCGAATAATCTCTGCTACCTGCGTACCAAGTGGAACTATGCTTCTTTACGATGCCTAACCGAATTCCAGTTGGGTGAACTTTTTGGCCCATTTAATATCTCCCGACCCGTAACTATTTTTCTGCAACTTTTATAGTAATATGGCAACTGCGCTTAAGGATCCTGTCCGCCCTCCCTTTTGCCCTCGGCTTTATACGTTTCATCGTTTTACCTTCATCTACAAAAACGGAAGATACAGAAAGCTCGTCTATATCGGAACCGGCATTGTGCTCAGCGTTTGCTATGGCCGATTCGAGCACCTTTTTAAGCAATCGAGCACCTTTCCGCCCACTAAACTCTAATATATCTAGAGCTTCCTCCACTCCTTTTCCGCGTATTTGGTCGGCCACGAGACGCGCCTTTTGCGCCGATATTCTCGCACCCTTTAGAATCGCCGCCACTTCTGCCATGTGTGCCTCTCTAATTTAAACGTAGCGCAAATTTAACGCGTTGACTTTTTATCCGCTGCGTGGCCGCGATAAGTTCGTGTTGGTGAAAATTCTCCTAACTTGTGCCCCACCATTTCTTCACTAATCAATACCGGAATATGTTGGCGCCCATTGTGGATTGCAATAGTAAGACCGACCATCTCAGGCAGGATCATAGACCGTCTTGACCATGTTTTTATCGGCCGCCTATCTCGAGCTTCCGCTGCCACCTCCACTTTCTTCATTAAGTGGTGGTCTACAAATGGGCCTTTTTTTAATGATCGCGGCACTTTATAATCCCCTTTTCTGTCATCATCAAATCAACTACCTTCTTCGACGAACGATATACTTATCTGTGCGCTTATTTTTACGCGTTTTATATCCTTTTGTGGGCATACCCCAAGGCGATACAGGATGACGACCACCAGAGGTCCGCCCTTCGCCACCGCCGTGAGGATGGTCTACGGGATTCATAGCCACTCCACGTACCGTTGGTCTGACCCCTCGCCATCTAGCTGCTCCTGCCTTTCCCAACGAACGCAAACTATGCTCACTATTTGACACTTCTCCTATAGTGGCGCGACAATCTGATAACAGTTTTCGCATCTCACCACTTCGCAAACGCAATGTCGCATAACTCCCTTCTCTAGCCACCAACTGGGCTGAGGAAGCTGCGCTTCGCGCGATTTGGGCGCCTTTGCCCGGCTTCATCTCAATGCAATGTATCAATGACCCAAGCGGAATCTTGCTGATTGGCAAGGTATTACCGATCTTAATTGCAGAGTTAACTCCTGAAACAACAGTATCCCCAGCAGACAATCCTTTTGGAGCAATAATGTACCTGCGCTCACCATCCAGATAACATAGCAAAGCTATATTTGCACTGCGGTTTGGATCATACTCTAACCGTTCAACTTTGGCGGGAATATCATCTTTGTTTCTCTTAAAGTCAATGATCCTGTACTGCTGCTTATGACCACCACCAATGTGCCTAGTAGTGATACGTCCACTAGAGTTGCGCCCCCCCGTCCGTTTTTTTGGCGCTAACAAAGGGGAGAAACCCTTTCCCTTATGGAGCTCAGGATTCACAACACTAATTACAAATCTGCGACCTGGAGACGTTGGTTTTCTTTTGACAACCGGCATCCTTAATTTACTCCATCACCGAAAAATCAATGTCATTTCCAGCAGCCAACCTGACGTATGCTTTTTTCCAATCGCTGCGTCTTCCAACGCCATTTCTTGTACGTCTGGTCTTACCTTTAACAACAGCCACTCTGACGTTTTCCACAACCACCTTGAACAATTTTTCTACCGCTATTTTAATTTCTCGTTTCTTAGCATCATTAGCTACTTTAAATACCACGAGGTTCTCATCACCAGTCGGCATGGCTGCTTTTTCGGTGACGTGCGGCTCTAAAATTACCTTGTAGATACGCTCTGCTTTCATTTCAGCATCTCTTCCAATTTTTTAACCGCTGAAACAGTGATTAGAACTTTTTCGAATTTTATCAATTTAACTGGATCTAAGTTTCTAACATCACAGGCTTCGACTCGATATAGATTGCGGGCAGCCAATCGCAGATTCTCATCGGTATTTTCGGTTAAAATTAGCACCTCGCGCAAGGTCAAATCGGACAGCTTTCCAACTAAAATTTTTGTCTTCGGAACATCAAGAGAAAACTCTTCTACGACAATCAATCGGTTTTGACGCGCTAGTTCCGATAGAATTGAACGCATCGCTGACCGGTACATCTTTCTGTTAAGCTTCTTGCTATGGTCTTGAGGTTTGGCGGCAAAAGTTACCCCTCCAGACCGCCATATCGGGCTACGGATAGTCCCGGCGCGAGCTCGACCAGTGCCTTTCTGCCGATACGGTTTTCTACCTCCTCCTGATACTGCAGACCGATTCTTTTGCGCTCGAGTTCCTTGCCGTGCACCTGCTAAAAAGGCCACCACTGCTTGATGCACTAGCTCTTGATTAAACTCTTTTCCAAACGTAGCTTCAGACACAGCCATAGTATCTTTATCGCCGTTCGGTGAAAGTACAGCAAGCTCCATAATAGTCCTTTTACCTTTTTACTGCCGGAGTTATAACTAAGTCGCCACCTGGCGCCCCCGGAACGGCCCCCTTTATCAGGATCAGTTGCCTGGCTTGATCAACTTTGACTATCTGCAGGTTCTGGGTGGTGACTTTTTCAGATCCCATGTGCCCTGCCATTTTTTTTCCTTTAAAAACCTTACCAGGAGTTTGATTTTGACCAATCGAGCCTGGCGCACGATGCGAAAGTGAATTTCCATGGGTCGCATCCTGCATGCGAAAATTCCACCTCTTGACGCCTCCTTGAAATCCTTTTCCTTTTGAAGTACCCGATACATCGACTAACTGGCCTTCCTGAAATCTATCCAGAGTAAGAGCTTTACCCACCTCAAAAAGTTCTTCCGAAGAGTCAGTCTTAAATTCCCAAAATCCGCGCCCGACTTCAACTCCGGCCTTCTGAAATTGACCTGCCTCAGGTTTGGAAAGTCTAGTCGCTTTTTTGGAACCCACAGTAACTTGAATACCTGAGTACCCATCTCGATCGTTAGTCTTAATTTTGGTTATTCGGTTGGGCGTAACTTCAACCACTGTTACCGGGACTGATCGCCCTTCTTCAGTGAAAACTCTCGTCATCCCGCACTTGCGGCCTACTAGACCTACGCTCATTTTAAACCTCTCAAATGCAAGGGGCTTTCACCCGCTATGGCCGCTCATTTCAGAACGTTACATTATAAAAAACCCACCCTCTACAGCAAGGATGCTTATTAACTAAGGCTGATCTGAACTTCAACGCCAGCGGCCAAATTTAACTTCATTAACGCATCCACTGTCTTTTCAGTTGGACTAACAATATCAAGAAGCCTTTTATGCGTTCTTATTTCATACTGGTCGCGGGCATCCTTGTTCACGTGGGGCGATATGAGCACTGTAAATTTCTCCCGTCTAGTTGGCAACGGAATCGGTCCACGTATCTGGGCGCCTGTTCTCCGAGCTGTTTCAACTATTTCTTGAGTCGAAGTGTCTATCAACTTATGGTCGAATGCCTTCAAGCGAATTCTTATACTTTGGTTTTGCACTTTTACAAGCCTTATTTTTTAATATTCTCTTCGCCAAGGCGACCCCGATTTTGAAATATATGCGTCAAAAACGGAGGCCGAATTCTAGTTCCGCTCTTCAAAAGAGTCAAGTTATTTGTGACCTGACGCTAGTTTGATCTTGGCTGTCTATTCAAATATGGTTAACCCGCAATAATCGATCAAATTTTGCTTTAGATCTCCTCGCAGAAATTACTCTACAATTTTCGATACAACGCCAGCACCCACTGTTCGCCCACCTTCGCGTATTGCAAATCTTAATCCATCTTCCATCGCAATTGGTGCAATCAACGTCACAGCCATCTGTATATTATCACCAGGCATCACCATTTCCACGCCATCTGGCAATTCAACTGCACCAGTGACGTCTGTGGTCCGAAAATAAAATTGTGGACGATACCCTTTAAAGAAGGGCGTATGACGACCACCCTCATCCTTTGACAAAACATATACCTCAGCTTCAAAGGACGTATGCGGTGTTATCGAATTGGGCTGGGCCAGAACCTGGCCACGTTCTACTTCATCACGTTTCGTCCCGCGCAATAACACTCCAACATTCTCTCCTGCCCGGCCCTCATCTAAGAGCTTACGAAACATCTCCACACCCGTGCATGTAGTCTTACTAGTCTCATTTATCCCAACTACTTCAATCTCTTCTCCAACCTTGACAATCCCACGCTCAACACGACCCGTAACCACAGTGCCTCGGCCCGCAATAGAGAAAACATCCTCTATTGGCATCAAAAATGGCTGATCAATCGCACGCTCTGGTTCTGGTATATAACTATCAAGCGTTTCAACCAACTTAGTTATCGAGGATGTGCCTAATCCGTCATCGTCCTTGCCTTCTAATGCCATCAACGCAGATCCAATAATAATAGGCGTGTCATCACCTGGAAAGTCATAAAGGTCAAGTAATTCACGTAGTTCCATCTCAACTAATTCAACCATTTCATCATATTCTTCCGAGCCCACACCACCGCAATCATCAGCTAACAAGTCGGCCTTGTTCAAAAAAACTATCACATAGGGAACACCAACTTGTCTCGCCAAAAGTATGTGCTCGCGCGTTTGAGGCATAGGACCATCAGTGGCACCACATACCAAAATTGCACCGTCCATCTGCGCCGCACCGGTAATCATATTTTTCACATAATCAGCATGTCCAGGACAATCCACATGGGCATAATGACGATCCGGAGAATCGTACTCAACATGCGCCGTGGAAATTGTTATCCCACGCTCCCTTTCTTCAGGAGCATTATCGATCTGGTCAAAAGCCTTAACTTCTCCACCATATTCCTCAGCACAAACCCTCGTCAAAGCAGCCGTCAAAGTGGTCTTACCATGATCAACATGACCAATGGTACCAACATTGACATGCGGCTTATTTCTTTCAAATTTTTCTTTTGCCATTTCGACGTCTCCTAAGCAAACGCAATTTCTCACATAATGAGTTTATTTATTACTCATTAAAAACATAAAATCCTGACACAGTACCACCACTTCTTTTAACGGCTCAGCTAACTCATCTCATCTGAAACATGGAGCTCATAACCGGATTTGAACCGGTGACCTCTTCCTTACCAAGGAAGTGCTCTACCAACTGAGCTATATGAGCACCTACCTCTAACTTGGAGCGGGCAGCGGGAATCGAACCCGCATCATCAGCTTGGAAGGCTGAGGTTCTACCATTAAACTATGCCCGCCTAACCAGAATCCCTAAAGCGAACAGACCAAACTTAAAACCAATCCCAGCACACTTTTTGGCTGCAACACTAGCAGCAGTTCGCCGCAGAAATCCACTTTAGCCCAACTTGCTGGTGGAGGGAGGTGGATTCGAACCACCGAAGCTTTCGCGTCAGATTTACAGTCTGATCCCTTTGACCGCTCGGGAACCCCTCCAAACGGCGAAGTATTGTCCAGAAGCACACCCGATTTGTCAACTTTTTAATTAACTTACAAAGCATAAGAGTCCTTATAATTCGATCAAATCATCATTGACAATAAATGGGTCTTAAGAAATATGTTTTGGTCTTTTTATTGGGTAGACAAGCACTCTGAAAACTTGCCACTACTACACCAGTAAACAGAACAAAAGTTTTGAAGGTAGTAATGCGCCAAACTATCACAAAGAGTTGGAGCTGGCGAGAGGAGTCGAACCCCCGACCGGCTGATTACAAGTCAGCTGCTCTACCAACTGAGCTACGCCAGCCAAGCTATTTGTGGGCTGGTGAGTGTATTAAAAGAAGTCATCATGTGCAACTTTGGTCGTCATAAAGTTTCATACTCATGTGGTTAAGTTGATAGCGTTTCAAATTGAACACCATTGACAGAGAGGCCCTCCAACACCAAATCTTCAACATAAACTGGGGCCTCAGTGAAATATTGCAAAAGCAATTGGGCGTCTCCTCCAGTCAATAGCAAATTCGGAGCTTGATCTTTGGTCAAGTATTTTATCAAACACGCGGCACTGAGAAAGCAACCTTTTGATACTGCTTCACCTGTGTCTAATCCCGGCACTCTTGGGTCACCAATGGCGGTAGCATAAGAGGATATACCCTCAGTACTTTTAAGCAGCGAATCCCGCATCGTGGAGATACCAGGCGCTATATAGCCACCCCTATGTTTGCCTGAATCATCGACAAAATCTACAGTTAGTGCGCTGCCGGCGTCTATCACCACCGTAGGACCAGCTCCCCGATGAAAGCCCGCCAGTATCGCAAGCCAACGATCAACTCCTAGCTCGCTTACCCTTCTATATCCGCACTCAACCAGACCCACCCGTTCCGACACAACCGCTATTTTCGATTGAATTTTATAACGAGCCCTTAATTTACTAATAAAACGGTCCCTAATCTGAGTATTAATCACACTGCTTATTGCTGCAGTTGTGAGGCCATCCTCAAATTTCCTCTCTATTTTGAAGTCGCTAATTATGCTTTCGGTCGCTTGTACACCGCGGCACAGAACTTTTTCACGGTCTTTTATTCGCCACTTTGTGCGCGTATTGCCAATATCGACCTCAAGTATCATTGGGCAAGCCTCAGGCTTAGATTGCCTCCCGCAAATCGTATCTCTTGACCATCCTCAGTTCGAAGGATGATGGCACCATTCGAATCAATACCCATCGCCATTCCTGTTATAGATTTTTTGCCCGTCTGAATAGTACACTTTTTTCCTAGGGTGATATCATATTTCTGCCATTCATCTCGGTAATCTATAAATCCCGTGGACTCATAACTATCAAGTAAT
Organism: Porticoccaceae bacterium; assembly: GCA_002591625.1. Lineage (GTDB taxonomy): Bacteria > Pseudomonadota > Gammaproteobacteria > Pseudomonadales > Porticoccaceae > TMED48. The sequence continues at coordinate 1,389 of PCDB01000037.1, read as the reverse complement.
TCTATTAATTGCGAAATTAAGGCCGCGCAAAGAGCGTTTCTTGAAACGTAACCGGGGACTTCAGACAAGATGTCCGTGAAAGGCTGATCGATGTTGTCCCCTACCGCATCAGAGATACAGTGATTGATACCAACACCGACGATAACTGAGCATGGCCCTGATGGATCGCCCAGAACCTCTAACAAGATACCGCCTACTTTTTTTTCCGACAGGAACAGATCATTGGGCCATTTGAGTTGCACCCCGGGCACCCCCATTTGCGTTAGAGCACGCCGCACGGCCACTCCCGCGGCTAGACTCATGCCCTCTAGAAAACTCGCCCCCATCTCAAATTCCCAAAGAATCGATAGGTTAATGCCGCCAGCAAATGAACTAAGCCACTTTCTGCCGTGACGGCCACGCCCTGCAGTTTGTCTCTCTGCCAATGCTACTATTTGGGTTTGCCCGTGTTCTTCTGAAAAGCGCTTCACGAAACTATTCGTGGAATCAATAGTACCAAGCAATGCTAAATGCCCTATACAAGCTGCAGCTTTTGCATCCAGAGACGCATTAATGCCACTAACCGACAGTAATTCTGGGTTATTAGCTAATTTGTAACCATCGCCGTGTTTTTTTGTAATGTTCAACTTACGACTCTTCCCTAGAGGGGACGATACCATGCTCTGACGTACCTAATTTTTTTGTGCACGATAATACTCATGGCGGTCATGCTTCTTGATCTTAGAACAATTCTACTCAAAAAAAAGCCGCATATAACTAGCGGCTTTTATCATGGAAACCTGGCGATGACCTACTCTCACATGGGGAAACCCCACACTACCATCGGCGATGAAACATTTCACTACTGAGTTCGGGATGGAATCAGGTGGTTCTGAATCTCTATGGTCGCCAGGCAAACTGGTTTGCGAGGTTAAACCCTCTTTCGGCTGACCCACGATGGTCAGTCACCAAGGTTAAACCTCGCAAAATTATAAAGCAGTTGTTGAATCCTATTTATCTTTTAGGTCGAAGCAATTGCACAATCTGTCCAACGCTCGCTTGTGTTAAATGGTCAAGCCTCACGGGCAATTAGTATTGGTTAGCTCAACGCCTTACAGCGCTTCCACACCCAACCTATCAACGTCCTAGTCTTGAACAGCCCTTCAGGGAAGTTAAACTTCCGGGAAACCTAATCTTGAAGGAGGCTTCCCGCTTAGATGCTTTCAGCGGTTATCCTTTCCGAACATAGCTACTGGGCAGTGCCACTGGCGTGACAACCCAAACACCAGAGGTTCGTCCACTCCGGTCCTCTCGTACTAGGAGCAGCTCTTCTCAAGTTTCCAACGCCCACGGCAGATAGGGACCGAACTGTCTCACGACGTTCTGAACCCAGCTCGCGTACCACTTTAA
>PCDB01000036.1 GCA_002591625.1 Porticoccaceae bacterium | reverse complement strand
TGGATCATGCCCATAGAAAGAGCGCTTTTTAGGATGTCTGGATTTATTATTTTGACGGCTAACATTAGGAATACTGCTCGCGCTCTTAAGAGGCTTGCGTGGTTTCTTACGACGCATAGGTTTGTTGAGTGACGTTTCTGGCAAATTCTGATCTGGTTCAAAGCCATCAATCACTCTGCGCTCAAGCAACTTATTCGTTAGACGCTCAATATCTGAAAGGAGATCGACTTCGTCGGCACTAACCAGAGAAATAGCCCGACCAGTTGAACCGGCTCGGCCGGTTCGGCCAATTCTGTGAATATAGTCTTCCGATACATTTGGGAGATCAAAGTTAACCACCTGGGGCAATTGCTCAATATCCAAACCGCGGGCAGCAATGTCTGTAGCCACCAGAATACGCATTTTTCCTGCTTTAAAGTCCGCTAAGGCCCGAGTACGGGCACTCTGGCTTTTGTTGCCATGTATCGCCACTGCAGTAATGCCCTCGGCCTCCAACTTCTTTGTCAGTTTGTTGGCACCATGTTTCGTCTTAGCAAATATCAAGGCCTGATCCCAGCACCCATCTTTAATAAGTTTGATTAACAGTGACGCCTTCCGTTTTTTATCTACCGGGCAAATCCATTGCTCCACAGAAGGTGCAGCCGAATTACGCGGGCTAACCGAAATTTCAACTGGGTTGCGCACCAACCCCTTGGCCAAAGCGCGAATGTCGTCAGAGAAAGCAGCTGAAAACATCAGATTTTGGCAACGCCTTGGCAGCAAACCGATAATGCGCCAAATATCATGAATAAAACCCATATCCAGCATGCGGTCCGCTTCATCCAGCACCAGCATTTCAAGATGATCGAATTTCACTGCATTTTGACTATATAAGTCCATTAAACGACCAGTCGTAGCGACTAATATATTTACACCACGCCGCAGTTTGAGCATCTGGGGATTAATTTTGACTCCACCAAAGACTACGGTAGAGATTAGATTAAGATGTTTACCGTAAGTTGCCACGCTCTCCCCCACCTGAGCTGCAAGTTCACGGGTCGGCGCAAGAATTAATGTACGGACTTGATTGGCGCCAGCACGGCGCCCTTTCGACAGCCGCTCCAAAATCGGCAATGTAAAGCCAGCGGTGTTACCCATCCCTGTCTGCGCCGCAGCCATCACATCATCTTTTGCTAATACGGCTGGAATAGCTTTAGCTTGAATGGGTGATGGTTTTCTATAGCCCTGAGCGGCAATAGCCTTGAGAGTAGGAGATGAAAGCCCCAGATCATTAAAGATAATAAAATCGTCTTATAAATTGCTGCCGACTTTGGATCTGAGTGGCATTTATGAGTAGGAATTAAGGAAAAGTACAAAGTTGATAACAGCATACAGAAAACATCTGAAGATTTCACCCTAAACCGTTGAAATTTATAGTATCTTAGTTTAAGAGAGGACTGAAGAAACTATGGGGAATTAATTTAGGGCCTAAACCTACCCAATCTATCTCCATGACCGAGCATGTTTATCGGGGTAACCCGGGGACAATAATACCCTTCAGACTGAAAAGAGCGGTAATAGCGTCAGCAAACGCCTAGCGAAATGGTGGGCCGTGCTGGGCTCGAACCAGCGACCAATTGGTTAAAAGCCAACTGCTCTACCAACTGAGCTAACGGCCCATAAAGAAGTCGGTATAATACTTATGCCTATTCAAATATCAAGCACTATTTGCGCCCTACAGTCACAAAATAAAACAGGCCAAGATTAAAACACACCAATCAAAAACGCCTTTTGTTCTAAACTTGATTCTGTTAGTGCTGCTATTTAAGAAGTTTTGAAAAAGAATTTCACTTTAAAAGATTTGAGCTAAAAGTTCGAATCCAAATAACTCTTCGCCTTGGTCGCAACTGCACCAGAACTCTGGGAAGCGGCTTCCAGAAACTCCCGTGCCAACTCCTTCTCACCAAGTTCGTTATAAATTTTTCCTAATTTGAATCTAGCATCCATCTCCTTACTGTGCCCTGCATGCTCTTGTACTATGCGAATAAATTCTTGACGGGCAGCCTCTTGAAGTCCGCGCAAAAGATATATTTCACCCAACCAATAGCTCGCATTTGCAACATATGGGCTATCAGGATGCTCAATAATATGGTTCTTAAATGCCTTAACTGCGCCTTCCATATCGCGATCCTTGAGCAGGAGTGTTGAAGCTCTATCGTAGTCCTGTTTGACTTTATCATCGGTCTTTGTCGTTGGAGGCGGCACTTCTTTCATGACTTTCGAGCTATCAGACGGTCTTTCGGGGTTATTGGCATTTCGAACGATCTGCTCTGGATCCATTGAACCGGTAAATCGAGTTGGACCTTGGGTCGAAATTCGCCTATCTAGGTCAAGATAATCATCCAACTGCTGCTGTTTAACTTGCTGCAAACGAAATTCCAATGTTTCAACCAAACCTCTAAGCTCTTGAACTTCCGACCGCAACATCTGTAGAGTAGAAAAAGTAGCTTCTGGAGCAACCATTCCAGTGTTTATTGATGATTCAACTGCCGAGGCTGCTTGATCCTCAGAATTCTGAGAAACTATCTCTGTGACTGGCGCGAGAACCTGCGCATTAGCATACTGCAATGCTATCGCCACAGGCAAAAGGCAAGCAAAAGCCTTTTGTTTGAAGTTAAACAGTCTCAATTGACTTCCCTGTCACGGCTGTTTGCAAAAAAATTGGTGCTCTTTCAACGCCGCGAATTACTTAAGTTCCACTCTGCGGTTTAAAGCCCAAGAATCATCATTACTTCCATAAGAAGCGGCACGCTCTTCACCATAGCTAACAACCTCTATCAAACCAGCAGAGACGCCCTGCATCACAAGAAATTCTTTTACTGCTGTTGCTCTGCGCTCGCCCAAAGCCATATTATATTCTCTGGTACCACGCTCGTCAGCGTGACCTTCAAGACGAATATTCCTCGGTGAATTCTGAAGCCAACTTGCATGCTCATTAAGAGCCGACTTTGATTCATCTTTAAGAATTGCTTTATCAAAGTCGAAATAAAATACTGTGTCGGCGGTCAATTCGGGCTCTAATGTTTTTTCTTCCACAACAGCATCCAAAACAGCCGTAGTAACCTCGTCCTCTTCAATAGTAGTTGTCTGATCCGTTGGGGCAGAAGCGCAGCCTGCCAAGAGGATCGAAGCAGCTATGGTTGCAATGGAAAGTGTATTTGATATATTTTTCATTATTAACTCCAATATTAAAAATGGGTAAACAAGCAGATTCTAAAGCAATTTTAACTTATTTTCTTTATTGTATGAACGGTGACCATGCTGGTTCACGCACATCGCCTTCTCTAGCAGGAAGCATGTATTTTATTCCTGCATCTAACGAGACTGCAGCCAATACTCCCCTGTCATGCCTCTTAGTCGCGTACATCAGCATTGCTCCATTGGGAGCTACCGTAGGAGACTCATCTAAACGAGTCTCTGTTAACTCCATGAGTCTGCCAGTTTCTAGGTCCAACGAAGCAATATGAAATCTACTCGTCCTTCGATGGACTAGCGCCAATGTCCGGCCATCCGGAGCTAAGCTACCCCGTGCGTTATAGTTACCTGTGAATGTTAGGCGTTCCGTGCCCTTGGTTGCAATATTTAATTTATATATTTGTGGAGTACCTCCTCTATCAGAGGTAAAAATCAAGTGTTTTCCATCTGGCATCCAGGCTGGTTCCGTATCAATCGCAAAATGCTGAGTTAATCTGCTGAAATCTAGCGATTCAAGATCTAAGGTATAAATTTCGGGATTTCCATCTTTTGACAACACTAAAGCCATATGCCTACCATCTGGAGACCAAGCCGGGGCACCATTAAGGCCTTTGAAATTGGTCAGCTGTTGTCGCAAAGCGCTCCTTATATTTTGTCTGAAAATAGCCGGTCTGCCGGTTTCAAATGAGACGTATGCGATTTCTTTGCCATCTGGCGACCAAGTCGGCGACATTATTGGTTGGTTCGACTCAAGCATAAGTTTTTCTCTTGCCCCATCTGCGTCAGCCACATGAAGACGATATACCTCTCGACCCAACTCCTGCGTGGCGGTTATATAGCCTATACGTGTCGAAAAAATTCCTCGAATACCGGTAATCTCTTCATACACTTTATCACTAATGGCATGAGCCAATTTACGCAATTGTGATTTTTTGCCCGTTAAGCGATGCCTGAAAACAACCTTTTCAGCACTTACATTCAATAAAGAAATGTCTATGGTATATCGGTCTTGTTTTAACGAAAGTATATTTCCGAGCAGAAGGTATTCAGCAGCAAGCAGCCGCCAGTCTCTGTAATAAACATCTTTGATCATAGTCGGATAAGACAACATATCATTTCTTGTTATCGTAGCGAAGAATCCACTGCGCTCAAGGTCCGCTTCAATTACGTTAGCCAGATCTAATTCGGCGGGCTCAAAACGATTTCCAATGGGAGGAATGGCTATTCTCGTTGGAGTATCATTTCCTTGAGTTACTCTGATTATGAGCTCAGCTGAGGCATAGTTGCTGAGAAGCAAAAAAAGAAAGCAAAAGAGTTGCAAAAGTCCAGCCGTAAGCTTTGCCATAACTATAACCTCAAATCTTCTGGACTAAAAGCAACGTCCACAGACCTAAATTTTAACTCAAACAATCTGCTATCCATAGTCTGCAGTTCAACAAACTGATCTACTTTACGGACTGCTTGCTCTACAGATCGATCAAATGCAATGTCACCACTAGATTTAATTATCGTCAACCCGACTACTCTTCCGGTAGGTACCAACCTAATGCGGATGTGAGTTTCCATGCCTCGCCTCGCGCTGGGGGGTCTGCTCCAATTCTCTGACAAGCGTTTCTGAATTACTTGTCTGAAACTATTCGCCGCCCGCTCATCCTCTTCGGCCTCCAGTTGCGCTTCAGCTTCTGCTAATGTTTCTTCCCACTCGGCCTCTCTATGACGCCTTTTGGCCTCTCTCTCTTCTTTGATACGCTTTTTATCGGCATCCAATTTCTTTTTTTCTGCCGCAAGTTCCTTTTTCTTAGCTATCTTATTTTCATCTTTATGCTTTTTTGATTTTTTTACTTCATTTTTTAAATTCTGCCGTGCTTGGGGTGATGCAATCTCTTTTTGTCGCGAGGATGATTTTTTTTGCTCAACGGGTGCAAGTTTGACCAATTCTGCATTTATATATTTTGGCTGGATAAACACTTTTTCCGTGGGTCGCTGCCAATTAAACCAGAGAGCAGAGAGCACAACCATATGGAGCATGGCACTAAAAACTATGCCCGCAAAATAAGCCAAAAAAGTATCCCCCTATTCACTCGGCGGTTCAGTCACCAGACCAACGCTCGGCGCGCCCGCATTCTGAAGCTCGCTCATAAGTTCTACTACCGAAGCATAAGCAACCTGTCCATCTCCCCAAACTAATATAGGCGTGCCCGGCGATTGCCGTATAACTTTTCCAACCCGAGATTTGATTTTGGTCAAGGTTTCGATTGTGTTGGTTCCTTTATCATCAATCCAAAAAGTACCATCAGCCTTTATAGAGATAATAAATGGTTCATTATCATTATTTTTCATAGGGGCCGAGTTGGCCTGCGGGAGCTCTACTTTCACTCCTTGCATTAGCAAGGGAGCAGTGATCATAAACACTACTAAAAGAACAAGTGTCACATCGATATATGGCACTACGTTAATTTCTGCTAATGGTCTATTTCTAGTTTTTTTTTGTTTCAAGCACTGCCCTCATGAAAGCATATTTTAAGTTAACGAACATGAAATTGACGATAAAGAATGCTAGAGAATTCATCCGCAAAAGTTTCATAGCTGCTGAATATCCCATCTGCCAATGCCGAATACCTATTATAAGCAATGACTGCAGGGATGGCCGCGAAGAGACCCATCGCCGTAGCAATCAGCGCCTCCGAGATACCTGGAGCTACAGTAGCCAAGGTTGCCTGTTGAACCATAGCCAAACCGCGGAGTGAATTCATGATTCCCCACACCGTTCCAAATAGACCAATGTAGGGACTAACTGATGCAACGCTTGCGAGAAATGTTAGGTGAGTCCTCAAATTTTCCTCTTCCCTTGAAAGAGCAATGCGCATGGCCCTATCTGTGCTTTCCATAATTGCATCCGGATCTGGTTTTTCTAGTCTGGCTAACCTATTGAACTCGCTGAAACCGGCACAAAAAACATTCTCTATACCAGTTCGATATGAACCCTCATCATGGTTTTCGGTGATCTCTAGGTACAAATGATTTAAATCAATTCCCGACCAAAAAGTTTCCTCAAACTGTCTAAAGTTTCCTCCGGCAGCCTGGAGATAGAGTCCTCTTTGAACGATCATGACCCATGAAAGCACAGAAGCCAAAAATAGTATGCCCATCACCACCTGGACTAAGGCGCTGGCATTTAAAACCAGTGATAGTATTGATAAGCTTTCTTGCGACACTAGTCAGACTCCATCAACAATTAATATTATATTTTAAAAGTTCAAAAAGTTTGTCGGGTATTTTTGTTAATCTTTTAGTCTTTTCTTCAACACAAACCGACTTAACAGATCCNATCACTAATGCTTCATCAGAACGGTNTATTTCTTGACTCATTTCGAAAGCAAACTTCGAAACACCACGCAANACCACTGAAATACNTATCTCGTCATCCAAAAACGCGGGCTTNAAATATCGAACCGATANATCTCTAACAACAAATTGAAAGCCGTCAAATAGAGCCGGTTTAAGGTAACCTAAACNCCGGAAAAATTCGGTGCGCGCGCGCTCCATAAACCTAAGATAGTTTGCGTAATANACTATTCCACCGGCGTCAGTATCCTCAATATAGATTCGGGCGTTCATATGAAAATCATTCATCCAGCATGTCTCTCTGTCGGTCTAAATGTTTTGGNCTTTTCAATCCAAATTGCTCGTAAGCCATCCNTGTGGCCATGCGGCCTCGCGAAGTTCTCATCAAGTAACCTTGTTGGATCAAATAGGGTTCNAGGATGTCCTCGATTGTTCCNCTCTCTTCACTCAGAGCTGCNGCAAGGCTATCCACTCCAACTGGACCTCCATCAAACTTTTCCATCAAAGTGAGCAGCANACGTCTATCAAGGTGATCAAANCCATTATGGTCAATCTTCAACATATTNAGNGCAGCATCGGCTAAATTAGCCGTTACAACACCATCGCTCTTGACCTCGACATAATCACGNACTCTTCTTAANAGGCGATTTGCAATACGAGGGGTGCCTCGAGAACGGCGAGCAATTTCNGTCGCTCCAGCCTTTTCAATCGCAACTTTTAAGATTCTGCCGGCTCTCATTACAATGGATGCCAAATCATCTATGGAATAAAACTCTAACCGTTGAACGATNCCAAATCTATCGCGNAACGGCGATGTCAAGAGACCCGCTCTGGTGGTGGCACCAACCATAGTGAAAGGAGGNAGATCAAGCTTGATCGAACGTGCAGAGGGCCCCTCTCCGATAATAATATCTAACTTATAATCCTCCATTGCNGGATACAGAACTTCCTCTACGACTGGACTNAGGCGATGAATTTCATCTATGAANAGAACGTCTCCGGGCTCTAAGTTGGTCATNAGCGCNGCAATATCGCCTGCNTTCTCGAGAACTGGCCCCGAAGTGGTCTTCAGATCAACACCCATTTCATGGGCAATTATATGAGCTAATGTCGTTTTTCCGAGCCCNGGNGGTCCAAAAACAAGACAATGATCGAGAGGTTCTGANCGCTTGCGAGCNGCCTCTANAAATATGCCAAGCTGTTCCTTAACTACTNCTTGACCAACATAATCTTTCAGNGATATTGGTCTCAGTGCTCTATCGAAACTTTCCTCCATATTATTAGTTTCTCCGGAAANCAGTCGATCGGGCTCTAACATATCCTAGAAACTCTCAGTGTTGTCATGTTTGAAAAGATACTACCANCTTGAAANAAATGACGCTTTGAATTTTTCAGAAACAAAANAGATCACGTTAAAAATAACGTCAAGAAACCGTCTTTCTGAGNGCCGCCCTNATCAATATTTCAACGCTATCTCGCTCATCNTCTGAGGTCCGATTTACCATCTTTGCCGCCTCTTGAGGCTTNTAGCCGAGCGNAATGAGCGCGCTTTCAGCCTCCCGAGAAATTTNTGACATAGTTGGTTCAATGGCACTTGCTGCNAATTCGGAANAAGAATNCAAGGATCGGAATTTTATCACGCATTTCCATTAAAAGCCTCTCGGCAATCTTCTTACCTACNCCCGGTAATTTNACNAGTCCAGCGATATCATTCTGATTAACGCACCGCACAAATTCGTCATAAGAGACGCCNGATAACACGGCTATTGCCATCTTTGGACCAACACCATTAATTTTGATGAGCAAACGAAAAAGATTACGCTCTTGCAATTTTGTAAATCCAAAAAGTTGATGTGCATCATCTCGNACCACAAAATGGGTATGCAGCGTAACTGATTCACCTATATCAGGCGCATCAAACAAACTGTTAAGCGAAACATGCACTTCATAACCAATTCCTTGAACATCAATTAAGATACTGGCAGAGTCTTTTTCGAGAATAATTCCTGAAAGTCTTGAGATCATATCTAGATTCTGCCCCGTGATTCAAAAATGCTTGCTCTGTTTAGATCGACTACTTATAACGTCCTCTCGAAAAACGACCACTCTCNGATTTTGCTAAAAACTTGATTGCTNTCCTACTGTATCCATGACATATAGCCACCGCAAGTCCATCCGCGGCATCTTCCGGCGGGACATCATCCAATTTAAGCAGTCGAACAACCATTTTTTGCACTTGGTCTTTACTCGCGGCGCCCNCACCTACAANGGACTTTTTGATCGTTCTCGCAGAATATTCGCTTATCTCTAACCCTGCATTGGCTNCAGCCACAATGGCTGCACCTCGAGCTTGACCCAANTTAAGAGCTGAACCGGAGTTTTTTGACNNAAAAACTTCTTCNATNCCGAGTTCAGTGGGCTGNTACTGANNAATGANCTTGTTGACCCCATCAAAAATAGTTTTTAAGCGCAANGGCAATCCNATCTTAGGCAATTTGACTACGCCGCTGGCGACGTAAATCAACTCATTTTGATTCACTTCTATCACCCCATAGCCAGTTCGTTGGGACCCGGGATCTATGCCAATAATTCGAGTTATCATGGGCAACCTTGAGCAGCGGAACGACNCTTTCAGACGCCATGGCNCCTTCAAAAGNTCAATTTAAATCCGAAACTATATATCAAAATCAACGACCTGATAACCAGCTTCCNTNAGATGGGGCTTTATAGTGNCGGCATCGCCAACCACCAGCATAAACATCTNGTCCATGCTGAGATGTTTCTTTGCCAGCGCGTTGATTTCATCCTTGGAAATGCTTTGAATAATTTCAGCGCGTTNTTTTACAAANCCGGGTGACAAATCATATTCCAAAATCTGTGCGAGAAATCTCAATTTTGCANCTGGCGTTTCATATTTCAAAGCGTCTCTTTGTGANACCGCATTCCGCATNAAAATNAATTCCTCATCAGTTATACCGGACTCATAATATCTCTGGATTTCACCAGTAAGTTCGATGAGCGCCTNGTCCGTTACGTCAGCTCTTACTTCAGTAGANGCCAAATAACTGCCTATTAATNTGTCTCCCGAAAAATATGAACGAGCTCCGTANGTAAACCCCTTATCCTCTCGAAGATTTANATTTATGCGGCTGTTAAATGTGCCGCCCAACACGAAATTCATCANCGAAGANCGAAAAAATTCTCCATTAATATCGCGCTCCAGCGAGCGTTTTCCGACGATTATTGACGACTGCGCGGCATCGTCTTTATTTACAANATACACCACACCTNTTTTAGGGTCAGTTCTNNAAAACNCNAGATCTAGAGGCTTNCTCGATCCTTTTAAACNGTCAAACACNCTCAAAGCTTTCAGGATAGCCGTTTTGGGCTTTTCCGACACCACAATCAGCTGACCTCCCTGCGGCTTNAGATAATCAGCATAAAANTTTTTGAGATCAACAAGNCTAATATTCTTAACGCTCGTCTCGCTTCCTCTGACGGGCATCGCCGCTATATTATCACCATAGAGAAGCATCCTAGCGGCATTTTGAGCTAAAAAAGACGGGTCCTTCTTACTTTGCAAAATACCCTCTATAGCCGTTTGCTTGACCCGCTCAAATTCATCGACCATCCAGGCTGGTTGTGTGAGCTTTTCAAAAACTAAAGCTAATGTTTGATTAAGGTTTTTTGACAGAGTATTTATGTCTACATTTAAGTAGCTGGCTCCAACCGATATAGATACAGAACTGCCCAGTTTTCGGAGCTGTTTTGACATCGCCTCAGCGCTGCGCTGCATAGTCGATTCATTGAGCATTGCAGCTAATAAAGATGCCGTTCCGGCTTTGTCTTTTTTTGAATAATAGTGGCCGGCAGGAATTCTCATCATAATGGATGTGGTTGGCGTTTCGGTACTACTTGCACCAAGAACTTCCATCCCATTTGNGGTCGAGTGGCGCCAAATNGCGGGCACTTNGGGANTTTTATTAANGCCAGCTTNNGGCATGATACTCCTGTCGAATGTGTCCTTGGGACGAACTATTTGTTCACCTGTAATTGTATTAGTGGGAGTCACAACGTTTAATTCTTTCTGCTTAGCCGGCGGATAAAAGCTATCAGGCGCTGCAATCTCACTTATTCGGCCATTAGGAACTACGCTTAAGATTACCGAATGTTTGTTTTTCAAATATTCTTTAAATACTCGCATTACATCTTTTTCCCTCACATTGCTGTAACGAGTAATGTCGTATTGAATATAATCCGGATCCCCAAAAAGAGTTTGGCTGTAGGCCAACTCCCTCACCTTGCCGGCAACGCTCTGAAGTCCAAAGATGAAATCGGACTCCATCTCGGCCTTCACCATAAGAAGATCATCTGCCTCNACACCACGCTGNTCGAATTCTACAAGGGTATCTCGAATTACCTTCTCAATCGCTGAAAGCGTCGTATCTGAACCAGGATGCGGCAGCGCATAAAGTTCAAATTTACATGCAAGCTCAGCACAATAATGCGTTACACCCGCATCTACAGCCAGCTGATTTTTAATAAGGTTTTTGTAAAAAAGAGAAGTCTTGCCAGCGCCCAAAATACTGGAAAGAACATCCAACGGCGCTTCATCATCATGTCGAAAATGAACAGTTGGATAAGACATGACTAATAGAGGCAAATGCACATTGTCCTCCATGGAGATATATCGGTCATCTTGAATCTCAAAAGCTAGTTTTTCATGACGCGACACTTCAGGTCCACGAGGAATAGATCCGAAATACTTTTCAACCCATTCCAATGCTTTTTTCTCTTCAAAGTCGCCCCCAATCGTTAGGACGGCATTATTAGGACCATACCAACGGGAGAAAAATTCTTTTAAGTCACCTAAACCGACCCTATCGAGGTCTTCTGTATATCCAATTACAGGCCAAGAGTATGGATGGCCATCTGGGTATAACGCCTCGCTGATACGCTCATCTACTCTGCCATACGGCCTATTGTCAACTCTTTGCCCGCGCTCATTTTTTACAGTATCTCGCTGCACCTCGAACTTTTCCTGAGTAACTGCATCAAGAAAATAACCCATTCGGTCAGATTCAAGCCAGAGCACTTTCTCCAACTGATTCGCCGGCACTGTTTGGTAATAGTTAGTTCTATCCGTGTTGGTAGTCCCGTTCATAGTTCCACCAGCCTCGGTAACGATCTTAAAGTGCTGCTCATCGCCTACATTCTCTGAACCTTGAAACATCATATGCTCAAAAAAGTGTGCAAATCCTGACTTGCCTTTTTCCTCGCGCGCGGAGCCCACATGATAAGTAACATCTACATGCACTAGCGGATCAGATCGATCCGCATGAAGGATCACTGTCAAACCGTTATCTAGCTCAAACTTTTGATATGGTATGACAACTGTCTCAGAGTTACTCGTTACCCTTTCAACGAGACGAATTCCATCCGGTTCGATATCAACAACTACATCTTGGTCTTTTGAGAAAAATGATTCCCCGCTTTCATTTGTGCAACTCACCGCAAGTAATCCGACCACAATAAAGAGAAAAAATTTCAATTTCTAAAACTCCCTAATACAAGTTTTTCGGCGCTGTGCCGATCAAAACCAGTCTTTAAAAAGCCCCCCTTCAGAGGCTTCCTTGTTCGACCATTATTTTGAACTCATTAACAACTAAGTCACCCTGCTACACCCAAAAATAATTTCTATCAAGCGCCATTTTTTGTCTTCTTTTTGTTTTTCGTTGTAGATGTCTTTTTACTCGAATCATCGTCAGATTTTTTAGTGCGCTTAGCTCGTGGTTTTTTTTCTGTNTCTTGAGCAACAACTTCATCAGAAGCCTCCTCTGCAACCGATTCAGCTTCAGCCACTTGAGTAACCGCTTCATCAGAAACCTCAGTAGAAGAGTCCTCGGCAATTGGAACAGTCACATGATCTTCTTCAATTTCTGATTTTTCAGGTACAGTCTCCAAAGCGGATGCGATCTTAATGAGACCTTCAGAAGTTAAGATCTCAACCTTTGCTTCTAAATTAATCCAATTCCTTTCAGAATCTTGCACGGCATATCTTCCGGAACGCTTCTGATAAATAGTATAGTCCTTTGCCTTCTTTATCACTTTCATCTTCTACTCCTTAATTTGATTACTCGCTCTGATCAAAATTACCCGCAAGCGAGGTCGGGCGGAAACCAATAGTTAGTCCAACGGTTCGTAGATAGCCGTCGGCACGTCAGCATTTGTATAAACATTCTGCACATCGTCAAGATCCTCAAGAGCATCGATCAAATTGCCCAATTTCTGAGCTCCTTCAAGATCAATAGTTACCTTAATACTGGCCGACATGGTTACGTCAGCGCTCTGAGGTAAGAACCCAGCAAGATTCAACTCATCCTTAACTTTCAAGAAATCTTCAAATGAAGTTATGACGCTGAAGGTCCCATCATCACGTGTTTCTATGTCCTGCGCACCCGCTTCCAATGCAGCATCAAGGAGAGAGTCTTCATCACAATCAGACGAAAAATCCATCTGTCCTATTCGGCTAAAGAGGTAGGCTACAGAACCATCCGTTCCAAGATTGCCCCCGAGTTTAGTAAAAACGTGCCTGACTTCGCCTACAGTGCGATTACGATTATCAGTCAAACACTCAACCAGCACTGCAACGCCTCCAGAAGCATAACCTTCATAAGTCAGTTCATCGTAATTCTCGCCCTCTCCAGCACCAGCACCCCTGCTAATTGCTTTTTCTATAGTATCGCGCTTCATATTCGAACCAAGAGCTTTATCAACAGCTGCTCTCAAGCGAGGGTTGTCTTCAACACTAGAGCCGCCCGTCTTAGACGCAACCACCAGCTCACGGATCAATTTTGTAAATATTTTTCCTCGCTTTGCATCCTGAGCTGCTTTACGATGCCTAATATTGGCCCACTTGCTATGACCAGCCATATCAACTCTCCAAATATTGAATTATCTGATCACTGACTAGAAAGCTGTCGAGCGCGTATCCCCAGTTCATTCAATTGGTTTGAATCAACATGACTCGGCGCATCTGTCATAAGACACGACGCCGACTGCGTTTTAGGAAAGGCTATCACATCTCGAATAGAGTCTTTCTCTATTAAAAGCATCATCAATCTATCAAGTCCAAAGGCGATGCCCCCATGGGGCGGAGCACCGAATCGAAGAGCATCAAGCAAGAAACCAAATTTTTCATGTTGCTCTTCCTTATCTATTTTCAATATATCGAATATGACTTCCTGCGTTTTCTGATCATGAATTCGCATAGATCCGCCGCCTAACTCATACCCATTTATAACAATGTCATAGGCTACAGAAAGACTTTCCGATGGTTCTCTAGACAATTCATCAAGGCCGCTCAAAGGCAAAGTAAACGGGTGATGCAATGGAGTCAATACGCCATCCTCCAAGACCTCAAACATTGGAAAATCTACTATCCAGATTGGCGCCCAATCGGCAATATACAAATCCATATCGGCAGCGATTCGACAACGCAGTGCACCCAGAGCCTCTGAAACGATTTTATGTGTGTCAGCACCGAAGAAAACGATGTCCCCGTTCTTAGCATCCAGCCTATCCATTATCGCTAAAGTTGTCTGCTCACCAATGAACTTTATTATCGGTGATTGCATACCCTCAATCCCGTCCCCCAGATCATTAACCTTAATCCAAGCTAATCCCTTTGCGCCATATATTGCTACAAACTCCGTATACTCATCGATCTTTTTACGCGACAACTCGGCTCCTCCTGGAATCTTGAGAGCACTTACGCGAGATTTAGGATCATTAGCTGGGCCAGAAAAAACCTTAAATTCAACGTTGAGTAACAAATCTTTAATATCTACCAACTCTAGAGGAATTCTCAAATCAGGCTTATCTGATCCATACTTACGCATAGCGTCCTTGTAACTCATGCGCGGGAATTCGCCAAGATCAACTGATAAATGCTTGCGGAAGATCTCATTTATCAGACCCTCACCAATCTCTAAAACATCCTCCTGATCGACGAATGAAGCCTCAATATCAATTTGAGTGAATTCAGGCTGCCGATCCGCGCGCAAATCCTCGTCGCGAAAACATTTTGCTATTTGAAAATAGCGATCACAACCTGCCACCATTAATAGTTGCTTAAATAGTTGCGGTGACTGAGGCATGGCAAAGAACTTTCCTGGATAAGTGCGTGAGGGAATCACATAATCTCGAGCACCCTCAGGAGTGGCTCTGGTCATAATAGGTGTTTCAATATCCAAAAATCCTTTATCAATTAGAAAATTTCTCACACTATGCGTAACTTCTGATCGCAATTTGAGATTTTTCTGCATTTCTGGTCGACGCAGATCCATATATCGATATTTCAGACGAACCTCTTCACCAACATTTACATGCTCGTCAAGTTGAAAAGGAGGTGTTTGCGCCTGATTAAGCACCTCTAAGTGATGAGCATAAAGCTCTATATTTCCCGTAGCCATCGATTCATTAACAGTCTCGTTAGAACGTGAACGCACTTTTCCTTTCACCCGCAACACGTACTCAGACCTCACTCCATCAGCCAATGTAAATGCTTCAGCATTGTCAGGATCAAAGACAACTTGCACCACGCCCTCGCGATCCCGCAGATCAATAAATATAACTCCGCCATGATCTCGTCGACGATCTACCCAACCACATAGAATTAAATCATCGCCCACATGCTCGGGCTTTACTAACCCACAATATTCTGATCGACGCATAAGTCTTGTTCCCTTCTCATGATTCTGTTTTAGCCGGTTTCTTTGACGGCTCAGGCGATTTCTTAGATGATTCATTGCTTTTATCTGAAGATGCGGAAGTGTCTTTTTTTTCTGTTTCGGGTTTCGAATTATCTGAGCCAGGAGTTTCAGATTTGGCTGCAGGCTCGCGATCTCCACTGATATTGCGTTTGTCCTTAGTCTTAAAATCAGTCTCATACCAACCGGTCCCGCTTAACCGAAAACCTACAGCAGAGATGAGCTTCTTTAAAGCTGAAGCTTCACACGCCGGACAAATAGTCAGAGGATCGTCGCTAATTTTTTGCAGCACTTCTAACTTATGGCCACATTCAGAACACTGATACTCGTATATGGGCATTTCTTAATCCACCTAATCCAATAATGGGCCAGATTATACAGCAGGGCTGGTCCATGGAGAATGCTCTGTTTGCAAGAGACATACGATAATTACCACTTGGTTTTTTTCTTGGGACCATCCAATAAATACGAAGTATAGAATCTGATGCGTTAAACTTCGAATCAATTCATCCAAACTCTGTACCCCTTGGGAACCGAACAGTAAACTAGCGACTTTAAAACCAAAATTTATGGAATCACAAATGCGTGTCAGTCAATATCTTCTCAGCACAAAAAAAGAACTTCCTGCGGAAGCAGAGATAGTTAGTCACCAACTGATGTTGCGCGCAGGAATGATTCGAAAGCTGGCTTCGGGGCTTTACACATGGTTGCCGCTAGGGCTGCGAGTTTTTCGCAAGGTAGAAAAAATTGTGCGCGAAGAAATGGACGCGTCGGGCGCTTTAGAACTGCTGATGCCGTTAGTGCAGCCCGCCGATTTATGGGAAGAGTCCCAGCGATGGAGTGAATTTGGCCCAGAACTCTTGAGAATCAATGACCGTCATGAAAGAGAGTTTTGTCTAGGCCCAACACATGAGGAAGTGATCACCGACATTATTCGAACGGAGATTCATAGCTATCGCCAGTTACCCATAAATTTTTATCAAATTCAAACCAAATTTAGAGATGAAGTTAGACCTCGTTTTGGTGTGATGCGAACCCGAGAATTTTGCATGAAGGATGCCTACTCATTTCATATTGACCAAAAGTCATTAGAGGAAACCTATGATTGCATGTATCAGACCTACTGCAGGATATTTGAACGTACTGGACTTATATTTAAAGCAGTCATAGCCGATACTGGAGCTATCGGTGGAAGTATTTCTCACGAATTTCACGTAATCGCTGATTCAGGAGAGGATGCAATTGTGTTTTCAGATGGCAGCACTTACGCAGCGAATATAGAAAAAGCAACCACACTCGTCCCCAAGTCAGCCACTCTAGCGCAGCCAGATGAGATCAAGGAGGTACCGACTCCAAATGCAAAAACGATTGATGACGTATGCAGTCAACTAAAGATTGAGCCGCGACAGATGGTGAAAACTCTGATATTCCATGATCAAGCTGATAACGAGGCTAGAGGTTTACACGTATTTGTAGTGAGGGGCGATCATCAGCTAAATGAAGTAAAAGCTCGAAGTTTTCTTGGGGCTAGGAGTAATCTCATAATGGCTTCAGATGCGCAGTTAAAAGATTGCGTGCATTGCTCTGCCGGTTCTCTCGGACCTGTAGGACTGAAAATGCGCGTAATTGTTGATCATAGCGCCGCAAATCTTCATTCTTTCGTCTGCGGCGCTAACCGGGACGGATACCATCTAAAGGGGGTGAATTGGGAACGGGATTGCCCTAACATTGAATTAGCCGACATTCGTAACGTCGTCTCTGGGGATCCAAGTCCGGATGGAGATGGACAGCTAGTAATTAAGCGTGGCATAGAAGTCGGGCATATCTTTCAACTCGGCACCAAATATAGTAGGTCGATGAACGCAAGTGTCCTTAACGAAAACGGCAAAGAGAAAACGATGCATATGGGTTGCTATGGTATCGGTATAGGGAGAATTGTTGCAGCAGCAATTGAACAAAACCATGATGAACGTGGCATCATTTGGTCAGATTCAATCGCACCCTTCCAAGTAGCGATAATTCCTATCAACTACCACAAATCAGGAGCAGTCAAGAATGCAGCCGAAAATCTATATAACCAATTAAGGGATTCAGGTAAGGACGTATTGTTATTTGACGAAGTCAAATCTCGACTGGGAGGCATGTTAGCAGATAGTGAACTGATAGGAATTCCCCACAGAATAATAATAGGTGAGCGCGGTCTAAATAATGGGATAATCGAATATCAAAATCGGCGAGAGCCAAGCAAACAAGAAATAAAAACTGATGATGCGATGTCCTTTTTAGCGCAGAAACTGCGCTGCGGATAGCCAAACCTAAAGCTCAATCATGTTCCTACTTGAAAAACCAATAGACTTCAAATAATCAAGTGGCGGGGTTTCTTCCGAAGTCACATATAAAACTCTTTCATTACCTGCGGCTAAAGAGCCTTGAGCGACTAAATCAATTCTGGACGCAATACTCTCTGCACTATCAATTAGTTCGGCATCTCTAAAAATTTCTTGTAGCTGGTTTTTTACGAGAGAAAAATGCGTGCATCCCAAGACTACGGCATCGAATGACTTTTGATCTAGTGGGGTCAGAGCCTCCTTAAAATCAACAGAATCTGTCCTGTCGGAAAGAAACTTTTCTGTCAAACGAACCAATTCAGTACTCCCATAACGTTCCAAGTTGGTACCGTACGAATATTTTTTTACCAAACCCTCAAGATAATCGCCATCAACAGTCTGAGGGGTTGCCAACAAAAGGATTTTTCCTCCTGGATACCTTTCAAAGGCTGGTTTGACTGCTGGGACCACTCCTACCACCGGCACCGTGTATCGATTCCTTAAACGATCTAAGATTAGTGTGCTCGCCGTGTTGCAAGCAACTAGAATCATTCCATGGGTTTCTCGAGACTGGACCGCATCCACTAGACACAACATGCGCTCAATTATGTCGGCAGAATCACGATCCCCATAAGGACAACCGCCGTAATCTGCCGCATAAGTATACGATAATTTAGGCATTTTTGCATGTATCGCATCAAGCAAGGAAAACCCTCCGCTTCCAGAATCCACAATCAACAAAGGCAAAGACATATGATTTTTATCGACTAATAATGACTAATTCTGCATCTTAACGCTTGTATCGCAAAACGTACTATCAAATTCCTTAAAAAAAGGCAAAAAAATCCATCGCGCATTGCATAGCCAATTTCAGATAACTGGGAGTTCCTAAAGGTTTAGATTTCAACTTGAATGTCTGAAGGGACGACAGTATTCTGCCGCCTTCCGGAAAGAACCACTGTAAGGGCAATTAAATACTTACACATTGCCTTACAGAGCTAACATAGTCAGGCCAATGAGATGAAAAATCTCCGAGGAATTTTTTTTATGGTGGTAGCCATGGCTACCTTTGCCCTAGGGGATGCACTATTAAAGATCATATCTTTGAGTCTGCCAGTTTCTCAAATCCTGATCATTACAGGATTTGCCGGCGGTGTAATAAGTCTATCCATCATCTGCATAACAAAGACTCGTTTATTTATGCCGGAGCTGGGAAATATGGTTTTTCTTCTGCGTTCTGCAACTGATATGTTAAGCGCGCTCTTTTTTGTTTGGGCGATTGCCACGACTCCACTGTCCTCTGTCTCCGCAGTTCTTCAGACAGCTCCTTTAATGATCACCATAGGTGCGGTTATAGTTTACCGTGAGACCGTTGGATCAAGTCATTGGACAGCTATTTTCGTGGGTTTGATTGGTGTCATGCTCATTGTGAGACCAATGTCCGAGGCTTATCAACCCTACGCATGGCTCGCCGTCCTGGCCACATTTTTTGTCGCGCTGAGAGACCTCTTGACTCGAGCTATAGCGGATCATATTCCAAGCTTGACGATATCTGCTTACTCATTTTTCGCAGTAGGATTGGGTGGGCTAATTCTCTTGCCATTTGGGCCAAAATTTATACAGCCATCGCCATATATTTGGTGGCTGTTGGGAGGCGCTACAATCTTGGGAACCTTTGCCAACTTCATGCTTATTTTGGCCACTAGATGGGGTGACGCCTCAATTATTGCGCCGTTCAGATATACCCGTCTAGTTTTTTCAATACTGCTCGCTGTGTTAGTGATGGACGAGCAACCTCTCTGGGAAACTTGGATTGGCGCTACGATGATCGTGGTTTCCGGTTGTTACATTTTTTTTAATGAACGCCATAAAACAGTAAATAGAACCAGCGAAAAATCAAAAGCTTGAAACTATCTTACAAATCATTTTTCGCGACGGTTATTAGTCCAGAAGTTGTGATATGCTTTAAAAATCAAATACACTCCTGCGGCTCTGTTTTCTGACTGCTAAAGCCACGACTTTAAGACGCTATGACAAGACCAACCCATGCACTGATAGATAGAAAAGCACTCCGAGACAATTTTGCACTAGCAGTAAAATCTCAAAAAGGTCAATGCATGCCGATTGTCAAAGCCAACGCCTATGGACATGGCATGGATATTGTTTGTGGCGCATTGGATCAGACCCCAGCTTTCGGCGTTGCTTCAATCAATGAGGCATTAGAACTCAGAAACTTGGGGTTTAAGCAGCCTATCCTGCTTTTGGAGGGAACATTCGATTCAGATGAAATTGAATTGGCTTCAGAGAATAATTTCTGGTTGATGGTTGAGAACCATAGACAGAAAGATCATATTTTAAAGGCAAAACTTAAACAACCTATTCGCATTTGGCTTGGCTTAGATAGCGGAATGCATCGTCTCGGATTTGATCCTCCTGAAACACATGAGGTTTATCAACACCTTTTAAACTCGGGAAAGATCGACAGCTTGACTGTCTTGGCAACCCATTTTGCCTGCGCCAATGACCTATCCAATGAAATGACAACGCGACAGATAGAATGTTTTGATAAAACCGTTCGGGGAATAGAATCAGCAACTGGCCACATCCTAGGGCAAAGTCTTGCTAACTCGGCGGCGATCATGGGCTGGGAAAAGGCTCTTCGCGACTGGCAAAGACCGGGTTATATGCTTTATGGCAATAGCCCGTTTTACGGCAAGCAAACGTCTACCCTTTTAAGACCAGTAATGACTCTCAAGTCCGAAATAATTTCTTTAAGAACTATAGAGGCAGGGGAGACTGTAGGTTACGATGCGATCTGGAAAGCGGAAAGAAAATCAACAATTGCGACCATATCAATCGGTTATGGAGATGGGTACCCAAGGCGGGCAAAGAATGGCACACCCGTTATCATCAAGCAGCAGCGCTGTCCGCTAGTGGGCCGCGTGTCAATGGATATGATCACCGCAGATGTAACTGATTGTGACTGTGCCCAACTAGGAGATCCTGTCATTCTTTGGGGACCAGAACTCCCTGTAAATGAAGTGGCCGGATATTGTGAAACTAACGGTTACGAACTTTTAAGCGGCATTTCTACTAGGATTCCTAGAGTTGGAATAAACTAAAAATGGTACATGTCATTTAGCATTTCTTGCTGTTAAAATTCCCTTGCCAACGAATCAACTCAGACATTTCAACATCAAATATATCAAGCAGTCTTGCTACTGTTTGGTCAATGATGTCGTCAACCGTTTTTGGCTGAGTATAAAAAGCGGGAGATGGAGGATGTACCACCGCACCCAATCGGCATGCCCGGACAAGTAATTCGCAATGTCCCAAATGCAATGGCGCTTCGCGCGGAACCAATACTAATTTCCTATTTTCCTTCAGAACAACGTCGGCAGCTCTTGTTAACAAATTATCAGAATAGGAGTTCACGATTCCTGACAGGGTCTTCATGGAACAAGGCGCCACGATCATTCCAGATGTGCGATAAGATCCGCTCGCGATGTTTGCAGAAATGTTTTTGTTATTGTGAACAACATCGGCCAGCTTTTCGACATCAGTTACTGTCCAATCGGTCTCGATTGCAATATTCATACGGGCACTCTGTGAGAGCACCAAATGAGTCTCAATGTCCTCACGTCTTGAGAGAAATTGGAGCAACCGGATACCATATATAACGCCGCTTGATCCAGATATTCCAACAATTAGACGCATGCTTTCCCCAAAAGTTACTCATTTAAAAGTTTACGGGTGACGTGAGTCTAGCATCGAGACTCGGCGCAAGTCATCATTAACACATCGACAAAACGACCTTCCCTCTAGCTCGACGCTCAGAGATACAAGCAAACGCTTTTTGAAAATCATCTAAAGAGTATACCTCACTCACTAGAGGCGAGAACAATCCGTTATCCACCATTTCTATAAGTTCTCTATAATTTTGTAACGACGCTTGAGGATCCCTGGCCATCCAAGAACCCCAGAAAACGCCAACTAACGAAGCTCCTTTGAGAAGAGCCAAATTTAATGGCATTTTAGGGATAGGGCCCGCGGCGAAACCAATTACTAAAAACCGACCGTCCCAAGCAATCGCTCTAAAAGCCTGCTCCGAAAAGTCTCCACCCACAGGATCATATATAACGTCAGCTCCCTTGCCATTTGTAAGCTCTTTCACCCTCTCCTTAAGATTTTCAGACGAGTAATTTATTCGCAAGTCAGCACCGGCCTCACAAGCATAATCTAGCTTATCCTCTGTGCTTGCGGCTGCTATTACATTTGCTCCCATCGCCTTTGCGATTTGGATACATGAAACGCCAACACCTCCTGCTGCTCCTAGGACAAGCACGTTTTCGCCTCTCTGTAATTTCGCCTGCTGCTTTAATGCATAGTAGGAAGTGCCGTATGTAATTGCAAAACCAGCTGCCTGCTCAAAGGACATTCTATTGCCTTTCAAGAATGTCGAATACTCTGAGGTGACTATCTGATCTGCAAAAGCGCCTGTCTGAGTGGTGCCGATCACTTCATCGCCTATTGAACGAGAACTGACTCCCTCCCCCACCTCCGAAATGACACCGGATACTTCAGTACCGGGGATAAACGGCAAGGGGGGTTTAAACTGATACTTCCCTTCGACGGTCAATATGTCCGGGAAGTTGACTCCCGCACCTCGCACATCAATAAGAACTTGACCCTTTCCGGGTTCGAGATCATCCCGTTGCTCCAAGACCATATTCTGGGTCGACCCTAATTTCTTGCATACTAATGCTCTCATAATTGTCAATCCTCTTTAAATAAGATTTCCCCAACAGGTCAGTCCTCAAAACGAGCATGCCTCACCAACACCAGTGCGCCTCCCGATCAAACATTTTTACTGANGATACCGACTCAACTCGCGACGCGCAACAACCATACGATGCACTGCGTCAGGCCCATCTGCNAATCGCAATGTTCTTTGAGCACCATACATAACCGCCAATGGCGTATCCTGCGAGACACCCAAGCCTCCATGGATCTGCATTGCTTCGTCAATAACTTTCAATGCCATATTTGGTGCTTTGGTTTTGACCATAGAGATAAAGGGCTGAGCCGAATCGACGCCCTCATGATCCATAAGCCATGCTGCTTTTAGACATAGAAGACGAACCATTTCAATATCCATTCGAGCATCAGCAATGATATCCACATTACCCCCCAGTTTTGAGAGAGTCTTGCCAAAAGCCTTCCGACTCTCTGCTCTTTCGCAAAGAAGTTTCAATGCAGCCTCAGCCACTCCAATAGATCGCATACAATGGTGAATTCTTCCCGGACCGAGTCTTCCTTGAGCGACCTCGAAACCCCGACCGGGACCCAAAATCATATTCTCCTTGGGCACTCGTACATTCGTGAACCGCATGTGAAAGTGCCCATGCGGTGCATCATCCCTTCCGAAAATGGTCATCGGTCGAATTAGTTGCACACCTTGAGTGTCTTTCGGTACTAGAACTTGAGAATGTTGAGCCTTTCGAGGCGCATTTGGATCAGTATTNACCATAACAATCATAATTTCGCAGCGCGGATCTCCGACCCCTGAGATCCAGATTTTCTCTCCGTTGAGAACCCATTCATCGCCATCCAGCACACAAGACATCGAGATATTCGTTGCATCAGAGGACGCCACGCTAGGCTCTGTCATTNCATAGGCAGAGCGGATTTCACCTGCTAATAAAGGTTCAAGCCATCTCTGTTTTTGATCTTCGGTGCAATAGCGCGACAACACTTCCATATTCCCTGTATCGGGGGCTGAGCAGTTAAACACTTCCGGTGCAAGATGCGAGCGACCAGTTTCCTCAGCAATGTATGCGTATTCGACTGTGCTAAGCCCGTATCCTCCCTCGTGATGAGTAAGAAAAAAATTCCATAGATTTCGGGCCTTANCCTTAGNTTTCAGCTCTTCTAATATTTCTGTTTGACGCGAGGTGAACTGCCATCGATCATCCTTTTCAATTTCCTCATGATACTCAGATTCCATTGGNAGTATTTCATTGTCTATAAAGNGCTTAACGTCTTTCAAGATGGGCTTTAATTTTTCACTAACACCTAAATCCATTGTTTTTCTCCAANTAATTGTCTCAACTCGCAAGGTCACAGGAAATCTGGGTTGAAAGGAATTAAAATACCAAAAGGTCTAGCTGGGGTTAGATCTAGTACCCGCTCAACATCGCGAACCGATCACCATGGTAGCTGTAATCACCATAAAGCATTTGCGCAGGCCTAGCTCGTTTAATAAAAAAACCTATATCATATTCGTCAGTCATTCCCACGCCTCCATGCATCTGGATTGCCTCATTCGTGCTCANTTCAGCCACCTCGCAGAGCTTCGCTTTGGCAATGCTTGCCAATCCGGGAACCCTAAAATCACCCTCATCGATCGCGCTTAAACACTTGAGGACGATAGATTTGCAGAGTTCAATCTCACTCCACCAATGAGCTGTCCGGTGCTGCAGTGCTTGAAAAGAGCCAATCAAGGACCCAAACTGCTTCCGTTCTTTCAAATATCGAAGCGTGCGATCAAATGATTCTGTGGCAATACCCAACAGCTCGGCGGCTAGATGGGCATTTGCAATATCAAGAACTGAAGAGAGCCCTGCAAAACCACTACCCTCAGGCCCTAGCAAGTTTTCGAGAGGTACTATCACTTCATTAAAGTGAATGATTGACACACTGCGGCTATCGACCGTCGGAGTGCGCGAAATTTCTACTCCAGAAGACTTTGCATCAACCAAGAAAAGAGAAATTCCCTCTTTATCGCCGACCTCTGCCTGAGTTCTCGCAGCGACGATTAATTTAGCTGAAGAATGACCATCTATAACTCCGTATTTTGTCCCGCTCAATCGATAACCGTCAGGCATTTTGAGTGCTGATAATGCTATATCGTGCGGCCCATGATGCCGTGACTCATCAATTGCCAAAGCGAGCATGAGCCGGCCAGCAGCAATCTGTGGAAGCAATGTTTCTTTTTGCCTACCATCGCCTAGCAAATTTATAGCAGAGACTCCGATTACAGCGCTACTGAACAAGGGGGATGCTGCCAAG
The DNA here is from genome assembly GCA_002591625.1 of Porticoccaceae bacterium. GTDB lineage: Bacteria > Pseudomonadota > Gammaproteobacteria > Pseudomonadales > Porticoccaceae > TMED48. The sequence continues at coordinate 5,350 of PCDB01000036.1, read as the reverse complement.
GCACGACCGCTTTGCTCCATAATCTGACCCATGCCAACATGTCCAAATTCCAAACCACCATATTTCTCTGGCACTAAAATAGCTGCCCATCCCATGTCCACCATTTTTTTCCACAGTGAATGGCAATAATCGCTGCCATCCTCTCTCANTCGGCGCAACTCCGACATGGGGGCAAATTCCGCAAAAAAACCTTTAGCAGACTCTTTAAGCATTTGTTGCTCTTCGTTAATTATTAATGCCACGGTGAACTCCTTCAGTTACCTACCCGAGACCAAGAATGTTTTTCGCTATGATGTTGAGTTGAACCTCCGAGGTGCCACCCTCGATAGAATTGCCTTTGGTTCTAAGCCAACTGCGCGCGAGCCAACCCTCTCTTGAGGCCGCTCCCTCCCACTCTATAGCCTCACCACCTTTCAGTTTCATCATGGTTTCAAATCGGCGTTTATTCAGCTCAGTGCCGTAGTACTTCAACATGGCGGAGGTGGCTCCGACGCCCTGCCCTGCCTTTGCTTCCTCAGAAACTCGTTCAGCGGTTAGCGCGAACGCGGCGGCATCAATCTCCCACCGTATTACATCATTTCGCAATAGCTGGTTGGCAAGACGTCCTTGTTTTATACCTACTGATTCTGAGGCATATTGCCCCAGACTGCTAAAACCAGCATCTCGAAGACCAAAACCCCCGATCATTTCTCGCTCATGTGTCAATAAGTATTTCGCGATAGTCCAGCCATGATTGATCTCGCCCACAACCTGGCTTTTGTCTACCTTGACGTCATCTAGGAATGTCTCGCAAAATGGCGAACTTCCTGATATTAATTTAATTGGTTTTGGTGTGACGCCGGGTGTTTCCATATCGAAAAGCACCAGACTGATTCCCATCTGTTTTTTGCCATCGAAATCTGTTCTCACAAGGCAAAACATCCAATCAGCCTTGTCCGCATAAGATGTCCAAACCTTTTGCCCATTTACTACAAAATGATCCCCCATATCCGTTGCTCTTGTCTGTAACCCAGCCAAGTCAGATCCCGCATTGGGTTCAGAGTAACCTTGACACCAACGTATTTCACCTCGCACAATTGGAGGCAAATGTTGTCTCTTGAGCTCTTCAGAACCGAATTTTATTAGAGCGGGGCCAAGCATTGAGATACCAAAACTATTCAGCGGAGATCTCGCTTTAATTTTTGCCATCTCCTCTCTAAGTACTCTCGCTTCCTCTTTGCTTAACCCTCCTCCGCCATACTCAGTCGCCCACATTGGTGCCGTCCAGCCCTTTGCTGCCATTCGTTGCATCCAGAGTTTTTGGTCCTCACAGGAGAAATTTGGATTTCTTCCTCCCCAACATGTATCCGTCTCGCTTTGCACTGGAATGCGCATACTGGCTGGACAATTTTCAGATAACCATTCTCGAGTTTCTTTCCTAAATGTTCGCAAGTCAGTCACTGTTCACCTCTTTCCAAGAGAATTCTTTCAATAGCGCCAATATCAACATCAAAATTAATTCGCACTACCCTAATATGGCGCTGAAACTTAGCCGATGTTCGATCAACTATCAAGCGAGAATACAGGATCTCTAAGTTGAAAAGCGAATAATGTGAAAAGATATGCTTATCAATTACCCATAAACAAACTAAAACCAGAAATGTCTACCTACATTCGGGCGTTGGCATTTTTATCCTGCACCCAGAAATTTCATTATAAGGGACTACTAACAATCAATTCCTGTAACGATGATCTAATGCCCGACGGGATCGAGACAGACGTATTTGTCCCTCTCTTAACAAAAACGTGGGTGAAAGTGCCGTATGCGGAAGCCAGAACTTCATCGTCCTTAAAAATAGCTATGCCGTACTGGACCGAACTATTTCCTAATTTATTCACCCTCAAAGCTGACTGGATGGTACCAGGGAATGCTACAGGACTTCGATATTGACATTCTGACGCCACAACAAATGCAACAATGTCACCTCCCTGAATCTTCAAACCGCCTTCTTGTATCAGGAAGTGATTCGCAATAGTGTCGAAATAACTGTAATAAGTGACGTTGTTGACATGACCATAGATATCGTTATCCATCCAACGGGTTGCGATGTCCAAAAAGTAGCGATAATTAGCTTTTTCTAAAACTGCCTCGGAACTCATAGAACAAGACTAATATGCTTTGCGATAGATTGCCAGCGCATCCGATTTTTCCATCTCCCGCGGATTATTAATTAGCAATCGGGTCTGTAACATAGCTTCATCCGCCAACATTTCCAAGTCATCTTCCGGAATGTCTAACTCTCTGAGCGCTGTGGGCAATCCAAAATCTCGCGCCAAATCCAAAAAATACCCAGCCAGCATTACTGTTGACTGACCCTGCATCAGCGCCTTGTCTAAACCAAAAATGGATGGCACTAGCTGATAGTAAAGCGAGGCCGCGCTCGGTTCGTTAAATCGGAGTACATGGGGTAAAACTAGAGAATTAGAGAGCCCATGCGGAATATGGTAGTTTCCTCCAAGTGGGTAAGCTAAAGCATGAACCGCTGCAACCGGTGCGTTTGCAAACGCTTGACCAGCCAACATAGCACCAATCAACATCTCTTGCCGAGCAGACAGATCATTCCCATTGTGCACCGCTTTGCTGATATTAGTTGAAAGCATGGAAAGACTCTGCTTTGCCAGCATATCAGAAAGAGGATTCTTCAATCGAACAGACGTAAATGCCTCAATGGCATGAACCATAGCGTCTATTCCAGTGGCAGCGGTTACATGGGCAGGCAATCCTAAAGTCAACGAAGCATCGAGAATAATATTGTCTGCGAGAAGGGATCTACTGACCACTCCCGCTTTGGTTGCTTTACCCGTCGTGATGATAGAAACCATAGTGGCTTCAGATCCAGTTCCGGCAGTCGTTGGGATTTGTATTAGCGGGAGTCTGGAGCCATCGATTTTATCGACCCCATAAATTTCAGCGAGCGACTGTTTAGATTTAATGAGGACAGCTAACAATTTAGCCACATCCAAGGAACTTCCGCCTCCAAATCCAACCACACCATCACAGCCTGCTTTCCTCGCTAGCTCGAGCCCCGAAAATACAACTGACTCCGGCGGGTCCGCAACGACTTCGGAAAATATGGTGACAGCAATTCCACTTTTTTTCAGACTTGTTAGGGCCGAATCTAGCAAACCAAGGGCCAGAATTTCGGCATCAGTGACAATAAGAATATGCTTGGATGAGAGCTCTCGCACAGAAGCACCTAACTCATCAGAGCTACCGGGCCCGATACGCACATCTGACACAGATGAGAAAGAGAAGTCGTTCAACAAAATTCATCCCCCCCTAATTTTCGATTATTTAGATAAAGTTTAGCATGCCTTTGCTAAAGCAACGAATGAGTATCAAACTCACTGCATGATTAAAACTTGTGCTAAACTTCTAAATAAATTGAAGCACATGAGTGACCGGCTTACTGAATCCGGCTAGTCAACAAATATGAGAACAAACTTAATGGGTACAAATAAATATTTGACATCGTCCGTAACATATTTTTTTCATCTCTTTTGGTTTTTGGCCGTAGCTGGCTTGTCAGGTTGTAGCGATAAATCAAGCACTCCAATCGCGAATAACTCCCCCGACACACAAATAGAACAGATAGAGACCAAGCAAGAATATTTACAGTCATCCATTGCAAGTTGCAGCTTCGATATCATTGTAGGGGACTATCTCAAATTCAATATCAATGAAATGTGGGTAAAGAAGAGCTGTGGAACTATCTCTATAAATTTAAAACATGAGGGTAAGCTTGCAGCAAACATGATGGGACATAATTGGGTTTTAACAAAAACATCTGATGTCACAGAAATTGCTGCCGATGGAATATCCGCCGGGCTCGCAAACGATTACGTAAACGTTAAAGACAATCGAATTTTGGCTTGGACAAAGATAATCGGAGGNGGCGAAGAGACAAGCATTTCTTTGTCCACTANANAACTGATTGAAGGTAGCGACTATACTTTTTTCTGCTCTTTCCCTGGTCATTCATATGGCATGAGAGGCCAGTTTTACGTTAAGAGTTGATTGCAACNCANATAAGTGACGATCTGGCACCACANATCTATCAAAACCATANCNCGATTTTGACTTCACTCGCGNTATCNCTTGACTTAATATCGCAGACAACATTNCANTCTAGGGACAATAAGATGAAACAGGTTCAACTACGCAAACCNGGCGGTCTAGACAACCTACAGATAAGCGATTCAANCATACCAAATCTCAGAGAACATGAGGTATTAGTAAAGGTTAAAGCCAGTAGTTTAAATTATCATGACTTGCTGGTCGCTTTGGGGCACATACCGACAGAAGACAAGCGAGTTCCCCTCTCTGACTGTGGTGGAGAGATAATCAAGATCGGAAACAAAGTTTCGAGATGGGAAGTTGGGGATGAAGTCATGAGTTGCTGCTTCCCTAACTGGATTTCGGGTCAACCCAAACCAGAACTCCTGAGTTTTATTGGAGATAACGAAGATGGTTATGCCACTGAATATATAGCAATACCTGAAAGCGCGCTCACTAGGACCCCATCCGGTTGGAGTGCATTACAATCGGCAACGCTGCCATGCGCAGGATTGACTGTTTGGAGAGCACTGATTGATGAGGGCAACTTGCAAGCTGGAGATACGGTGTTAGTCCAAGGTTCGGGTGGAGTTTCCGTGTTTGCCCTTCAATTAGCTAAAGCCAAAGGCGCAAATGTTATAGCCACGTCCTCATCATCGGATAAGCTTGATAAATTATCATCTCTAGGAGCGGATACAGTTATTAATTACAAAAAAAATCCGGAATGGGGCAGAGAAGTTCTCTCTGCAACACAAGGTCAAGGCGTCGATCATGTAGTAGAAGTAGGCGGCGCAAATACTTTCGGGGAGTCCATTCGATCAGTCAAGATGGGAGGCCACGTGGCACTAATCGGAATACTTGGAGGTGCATCAATAAACGAGATATTGTTACCGCGGATCTTTTTAAAACAGATACGCATAAGCGGAATTGCAATGGCAAGTCGAACATCGCAAGAAGCAATGGTGGATTACCTCGATAATTCCAGCATACGACCGATCATTAGTCACACATTTGACCTTAAATCATTAAGTGAGGCATTCAAATTGCAGATGAGTAACGGTCACTTTGGCAAAATTGGAATCACAGTTTGCAATTAGTATAACCACGATAAATTGCGCTGAAATCACAAAAAAGTTACTTTAAGACAATATTTTGACAAAAAAACGGCGAAATACTGCCGCTTTTTTGGCACCAGTGAGCATTTAGATTCATTAGTTAGCGTAACCTTATGATTCTTATTTTTTTTTGAAAACT
>PCDB01000035.1 GCA_002591625.1 Porticoccaceae bacterium | reverse complement strand
AACACAAATGGCCCTGCAAGCTATTCAAGCGCTGGGCGGCAATGGTTATACCAATGATTATGTAACCGGTCGACTTTTGCGTGACGCGAAGCTATATGAAATTGGGGCTGGTACTTCCGAGGTCAGAAGAATGCTGATAGGTCGGGAACTTTTTTCTCAAACTGCTTAGAGAGAGATTAAATGACGATTATTAAGACCAAGATAAAGACGAAAAGTACTCAATTTGCCGCCAACGCCAAAGCAATGCAGGCTAAAGTTGATGACTTGAATCAGACACTCAAGAGTATCGCTGAGGGGGGTGGTGCGCAGGCATGTGAGAGGCATGTGAGTCGAGGAAAATTACTTCCTCGTGACCGCGTTCTCAGCCTGCTTGATGCAAACACGCCATTCATGGAATTATCTCCGCTTGCGGCTCACAAGGTGTATAGCGAATATGTACCTGCTGCTGGGATAATTACAGGTATTGGGCAGGTCAGTGGTCAAGATTGCGTCTTAGTGGCTAATGATGCGACAGTGAAAGGAGGTACATACTTCCCGCTCACTGTGAAAAAGCATCTCAGAGCACAGGCAATTGCCGAGCAAAATAACTTGCCCTGTATCTATCTGGTTGATTCAGGAGGTGCCAATTTGCCGCGACAAGATGAAATTTTTGCTGATCGTGAGCACTTCGGTAGAATTTTTTTCAATCAAGCAAATATGTCAGCAAAAAATATTCCTCAAATTGCAGCGGTAATGGGTTCATGTACCGCTGGAGGGGCCTATGTTCCTGCGATGGCAGATGAATCGATCATCGTCAAGAAGCAGGGAACGATTTTCCTCGGAGGACCTCCGCTTGTAAAGGCAGCTACTGGAGAGATTGTCAATGCTGAGGATCTTGGTGGCGCGGATGTGCATTGTAGGAAGTCGGGTGTGACAGACCATTATGCCGAAAACGATCAACATGCGCTTGAGCTTGTAAGAAATGCAATGACTCATCTAAACCGAGTAAAACCGAATAATGGAGATATATTTGAGCCGGTTGAACCTGCTTTTGATTCAAAAGAAATCTATGGGATAATTCCAACCGATTCAAGGACCCCTTTTGACGTTCGAGAGGTAATTGCTCGCATCGTAGATGCCTCCGATTTTGATGAATTTAAAGCGCTGTATGGTGCGACTTTGGTTTGTGGTTTCGCGAGAATTTGTGGTTTTCCCATCGGGATTGTGGCCAATAATGGTATCTTATTTAGTGAGTCAGCGATTAAAGGTACTCACTTCATAGAGCTCTGCGCCCAGCGAAAAATACCGATTCTATTTCTCCAAAACATTGTCGGTTTCATGGTAGGAAAACATTTTGAGAATACCGGGATTGCAAAGAACGGAGCAAAAATGGTTACTGCCGTGGCTTCAGCTAGGGTGCCGAAATTTACATTGGTTATCGGCGGCTCTTATGGTGCAGGTAACTATGGGATGTGCGGTCGTGCCTATGATCCAAGATTTTTGTTCATGTGGCCCAATGCACGGATATCTGTTATGGGTGGAGAACAGGCGGCAAGTGTACTAACGCAGGTAACCCGCGAGAAATATGAACGTGATGGTAAGAAATGGACAAAAGACCTCGAGTCGAAAATTAAACAACCCATTATTGACGATTATGAGTACCAAGGACATCCCTACTATGCGTCCGCGCGACTATGGGATGATGGGGTTATTGACCCTGCCAATAGTCGGAATATGCTGGGGCAAGCTCTTTCGGTCTGCCACAATCAGATTATAGGCGAGACCAAATTCGGTGTCTTCCGAATGTGACCCATAAAGTAAGGTTTCTAGTTTTGGAAAAACTGAAAGAAAAATCGAGGAGCAGCCCTCTTCAAGACTATCATGATCAGATCCTAGTCAGGTTTAGGGAGGATGAAAGGTGACATGATTGGCTATGAATAAAGTATTAGTGGAAGTCGAACAAAGCGGAGTAGCTCGGGTAATACTTAATAATCCGGAGAAGCATAATGCATTCAACGATGAGATTATTCATGATTTAACCAATGCGTTTGTTGGCATTGCAAGCAATCCGGACGTGCGACTAATGATTTTGAGTTCTATCGGAAAAAATTTTTCCGCTGGTGCCGACCTCGGCTGGATGAAAAAGATGGCCGCATACTCCTACGAAGAAAACCTCCATGATGCCAAAGTCCTCAGTGAGATGTTTAAAACACTCTATCAGGTGCCTCAGCCTACAATAGTTAAAATTCAAGGTGCTGCAATGGGAGGTGCATTGGGTTTGATTAGCTGCTGTGACATAGCACTAGCTGAGACTGACTCAAGTTTTGCCCTCAGTGAAGTCAAGATTGGATTAATTCCTGCGACGATAAGTCCTTATGTTGTCTCGGCAATTGGTCCTCGAGCTGCTCGCAGGTACTTTGCCACAGGGGAACGATTTTCAGCGCATAAAGCACAGAAACTTGGTTTAGTCAGTGAGGTTTTTGACATAGAGGGGTTAGATGTTCGCCTACACAACATCGTTACCTCAGTGCTGGCTAACAGCCCCCTTGCAACAATTAAGGCAAAAGCATTGGTTTCTCTTGTTGCATCCAGAGCGCTTGATCAAGATTTGATTGAAAAAACTTGCGAACTTATTGCTGATATTAGAGTAAGCGATCAGGGTCAGGAGGGCCTGAGCGCTTTTTTAGAGAAGCGCAAGCCAAATTGGCATGAGCAGTAGCAATCGCCTGTGCGCATTTGGGGTTAAAGAGCTCTTTAATGAGCAAGTATTTTACCAGACCGTTTTGTGGGCCAAGGATTAGTTTTTTCTTAGAACGATGGAGCAAGGAGGGCATATGGAGTACCCCGGACAAGTCCGAATAGTCGAAGTTGGCCCTCGGGATGGTCTGCAGAATGAAAGCATTTCCCTGGGAGTCGAGACCAAGACCGAGCTCGTGAACCGCCTGACTGCTTCAGGCCTCCGTTATATAGAGGTGGGCAGCTTTGTTAGCCCCAAGTGGGTTCCTCAAATGGCAGGTAGTGAAGAGATCTTCACTCGGCTGCCGAAGGGAGACAATAATACCTATGCCGCCCTCACTCCAAACATGCGAGGATTGGACAGGGCAATCGTATGCGGAGTAAAGGAGGTAGCGGTTTTCGCGGCGGCCTCTGAAGAGTTTAGCCAGAGAAATATAAACTGCTCTATCGCTGAAAGCTTAGAAAGGTTTATACCAGTTTTGGAAAAGAGTCTCGATTTAGGTATATCTGTCAGGGGCTACGTTTCCTGCGTAATGGGTTGCCCGTACGAAGGACCCATCGATCCGCAGAAAGTTTTAAATGCGGCTAAAGCCCTATTAAAAATGGGTTGCTATGAGATCTCATTGGGGGACACCATTGGCGTTGGCACGCCAGCCGATATTGAGAGGCTATTGGCAGTTTTATTGAGTCAGATTCCCGCCACTAAACTAGCAGTCCATATGCACGATACTTATGGCCAGGCTTTGGCTAACGTTTTGGTTGCTTTGCAGAAAGGCATTACGGTCGTTGATAGCGCGGTGGCTGGTTTAGGCGGCTGTCCTTATGCAAAAGGAGCCTCTGGAAACCTGGCGACTGAGGACCTTGTCTATATGCTAAATGGCCTAGGCATTGACCATGGTGTTAATTTACCTAAGTTAATTTCGGCTGGCGATTATATCTGTGAAAAACTGAATAGAGCCAATACGTCTAAAGTAAGACATGCATTAATTTGAAAATGAATACTGTAATTGATCGAATCAAATGTAAGCAACAGGAGCAAAGTAAACTTTATGAAAACGCAAGTTATAGATTACCACATTCGTGAGGCTTCATATTTGGGATATGCAGCGCTCCCTGAGAAAAAAAAATTTCCCGCCGTGATCGTGGCCCATACTTGGGCCGGCAGGGATCGATTTGTTGATGACAAGGCCGAGATGCTTGCATCGATGGGCTACTTGGGCTTTGCTCTGGACATGTATGGAGATGGATTTATAGGATCAAGCAATGATGAAAATTCTTCTAGAATGCAACCCTTATTAGACGATCGGAAGGAGTTAGCTTTAAGAGTCTCAGCTGCATACGAGCGCGTGAAAGAAATTTCCGGTGTAGATCACTCAAAAATCGCCATTATTGGATATTGTTTTGGTGGATTGGTTGCGCTTGATCTTGCAAGAGCCGGCGTTGATCTTAGAGGGAGTGCCAGCTTTCATGGGTTTTTAAATTGTCCTGGCGAGGAAGCAAGCAAACCTATCTCCGCTAAGGTTTTGGCTATGCATGGAATGCAAGATCCGATGGTCGGCGATGATCAACTAGAGTCTTTTTATAGAGAAATGACTGAGAAAAATGTGGACTGGCAACTTCATATTTATGGGACTTCAATGCATGCATTTACAAATCCCATGGCGGACAGTCCTGATTTCGGAGCCGTTTATTCCAAAGAGGCAGACAGACGATCTTGGGTATTGTTGACAGATTTCCTTGAGGAAGTTTTTGCTGACCAATGAAATTTCTCGTCAAACCGTTAAATAAAGGGGCACTAGTTCTGTGTTTGAAATTATTACGGTCAGAGATTTTGGTTCCTTAAAATAAAGAGAAAAGTGCTCTGCAGAGCATCACGAACAAGACTATGTTCGATCTCATCTCCTGAGAACTTTGACAAAAGTATTGGCATTGGTCAAGACTAAAATTATTAGAACTCGATCTAGCTCAAAGAAGAATGACCAGCATTTTTCGAGGGGTAATTGGACTGAGCAGTTAAAAAAATTTTGCGTAAGCTATTATCAAAGAGCATTTGATCATGAATAATCGTATAGGGTTGTTCATCTTTTTGATTTTATTTTTAGCCCATGTTTCTGAGCAGTTTCTATGGTTTCGAGATCAAAAATCATCAGACAGACAAACTAATTGTAAGTACAAGAGAACTATTTCATGCAATTAAAAATGTTTCAGGTCGATGCATTCGCAGACAAGTTATTCTTTGGAAACCCCGCCGCGGTAGTAATCCTAGAACAAGAAATAGATCAACAACTGATGCAATCCATTGCCGCCGAAAACAACCTTTCTGAGACAGCTTTTGTAAATATAAACCAAAGCCCAATCAATATCAGATGGTTTACGCCAGTTGCTGAGGTAAGACTATGCGGGCATGCAACTTTGGCCGCGGCGAGAGTGCTTTTCGAAAACTACCCTGAGTCAACGGGAGATGATATCGCGTTCCAGTCGAGGAGCGGTTTCTTAAAGGCTTTTCAAAAAGCAGGACATATCTATTTAGACTTTCCGGCAGATCGGCGACTAGAAAGTGTTGACAAAAACGAGGCTTTCGAACGGGCTCTCGGAGAGAGGCCAATTTGCGCTTTCAAGGGAAAAGATGACTACTTGGTCATTTATGAGGCTCAGTCCCAGATAGAGCGAATTCAGCCTAAATTTACCCAGATAGCTAATTTTGATAGCCGCGGCGTGGTGATATCCGCTGCTGGGGAAGATTTTGACTTTGTGTCACGGTGCTTTTTCCCGAAAATGGGTGTAAATGAGGATCCGGTGACTGGTTCGGCGCATACAATGCTAACCCCTTATTGGACGACTCGGACAAATAAAACAGAGTTGACGGCCCGTCAACTGTCAGCGCGAGGGGGAACGCTACATTGTTACTGTAAAGATGATAGAGTTTTTATTGGTGGAGTAAGTCAAATATTTTTTGACGGCACCATATACTGCTAGAATTAAAGTATGCTGTTTAAGCATGCTAAACGACTAGAGATGTAAGAAATTGAAATCCTGCACTTTGCAAGCCCGAACTCATGAGTCCTGACTCATACCATTGGATGGAGAAAACGTTTGCCGAGCTTACCACTCGGGAGCTTTATGATGCGATGAATCTAAGACAGGAAGTATTTATAGTTGAACAGCAGGCACCCTACCTAGATGCAGACAATGTCGATCAGGTATCTATTCATCTGTTGGCCTATTGTGGAGAAAGTCTCCAAGGTTATGCCAGATTGGTGCCACCCGGAGTAAAGTACCCCGAGCCTTCACTGGGCAGGATTGTTTTGCGTCAAGAATCACGTGGGACGGGGTTCAGCAGGATCTTGGTGGGCAAAGCGATTCAAAAATCCAAGGATTTATACCCTGACTTGGGTATTCGAATCTCGGCTCAAAATCCTCTTGCCTCCTTCTATCGGTCTTTTGATTTTCAGGAGGTGGGGGATGTTTATGATGAGGATGGCATTCCACACATAGAGATGTTTCTTGTTTAGTCAAATAAAGTTTAGATGCTTTCTTGATCACCTTTTAGCTACAGGGTGTTCTTAAATCCTGCCCGTGTTTGCAAGCTCCTAATTATCACTTAAGAGATTCACAATACGTTTAAAAATAGACATGTTGCCTATCGCTCTCGCAAGGATTATGCAATAAACTTTTATCGAGTTGAGACGATGTGAATTAGTGTAAAATGCATGGACTATCCTTCTTAGGTTAAAAATCAAAACTCGCTTTTTCGCATATACGTTGGTAAAAAGTTTCAACTATAACTATGCGCACCTATCAAACTTAATATGAATGGCTAAAGAAATTACCGAACAACGACAAGCTCTGGAAGGAGCGGTCGCACCGACATTTTTCAGATATCTATTGACTTCGATGACTGGTTTGATAGCTATGACCTCTGCTTCTCTAGTAGATGGCGTTTTTATTGGAAATTATGTTGGTGTTACTGCTCTAGCTGCCGTTAACTTGATTATCCCGATTATGGCTTTGAGTTTTGGTGTTGCCATAATGGTAGGTGTTGGAGGCTCGGTGCGAGGAGGAAAGTATCTGGGAGAAAACGATAACATAGCGGCCTCCTCAATCTTTAGCAAAACTCTATCTTTCATGGTGCTCTATGGATTACTGGCAGTTGGATCTGCGCTAATTTTCGAGAAAAAACTATTCGCATTTCTTGGCGCTGGGGAAGACCTTTTTCCAGTCATGAGTGAATATTATCGCATCGTTACACCTTTTCTCTTTGCTCAATTCATTACCATCGTTCTATACTTTTTTGTTCGCTTAGACGATATGCCCAGCCTTGCTGCCTTTTCACTGGGACTGGGAGCGCTGGTAAATATTTTCTTGGACTACTTATTTATTGCCCAATATGGTTGGGGGCTCAAGGGGGCGGCCTTGGCCACCGGTTTGTCTGAATTGTGTTCTATGGTAGTACTATTAAGCTACTTTTTCCGATCAGATAGGACCCTTCAATTTAAATTATGGCAGAACAATTGGTTTGAGGTGTTGCAGGCTGCTTACAACGGTATTTCGGAATTTATAAACGAAGTTTCTGGGGGCATTATTACGTTTATTTTTAACTGGATGCTAATCCAGCGGGCTGGAGTGTCGGGCGTAGCTGCTATTACCGTCGTAAATTATGCTTTGATGGTTGGATTTATGGTGTTTTGGGGAATTTCAGACACTATTCAGGTAATGGTATCTCAAAACTTTGGAGCGCAGAACTCGAATAGGATTAATGAGTTTTTGAAAACGGCAGTGCTCACAATTTCCGTGCTAAGTATGGCGGCCATTTTAATTCTTTTGTCCTCAAGTGAATCAATAATCCTTTTGTTTATAGATGGTACAGAAGATCAAAAAACCGTATTTCTTGCTACCGAGTTTGTTTTTTATGTTTGGCCTTTATTCATATTTGCAGGTTTTAATATGTTGATATCAGGTTATTTGACCGCCATCCATAGGCCGTTTCAATCTGGTCTGGTTGCCGTTAGTAGGAGCCTGGTTCTCCCTGCTGGATTTTTGATACTGTTGTATGCCGTGATGAATGATTTTCGTTTTGTTATAGCTCTGCCAGTTGCAGAGGGGCTTACATTTGCTTTGGCTGCAGTGATATTCCTCAAACATATGCCAGCTGATGTTGTGATTCAAAGCTCAAAAGAATGACATGCCGCTTTTGCTTTTATGGGCGACCCCTTTGTTTCCAACTAAACCACTGAAACTAATCAGCATTAATGACTTCACCGGTTGACTAGATCCTGCTGCACGGGGAAAGCGGGCATTGCTCCGCGTCTGGTTACTGCGATAGCTCCGCATCTGGCCGCGAAGTCGACAAGCGAACTCAAATTATGTAGATTTTTGCAATGGTTTATGGGGTCTGATTTCTGACTTAAAGAAAATAATATTGCGCCCATAAACGCATCTCCTGCGCCCGTTGTGTCAATGGCGTTAACAACCGGCGGTTTTATTACAGCCGTACCATCGTGACAATGAATTGAAATGGCCTTTGGTCCATCGGTTATTATTAGGGCTTTCACACCAGCAGACATGCATTGCGAAAGGTAGGCATTTTCATCGTTTCTCGCAAGAAACAGGAGTTCATCTCTTGAGCACTTCACTAGGTGGGATTTATGGACCAAACTATTTACCAAGTCGATATCTACATCACCATTTTTCCATAGCTGATGCCTTAAATTTACNTCGAAGCTAATCAGTGATTTTTTCTTGTTTGCGAGTTTGAGTATGTGNACGGTTANATCGGCAATTTTTTGCTCTGTNAAAGTATTGCTGCAGAAATGAAGAANAGGTTGCTCCGAAAACCAATGTTCACTGATTTGACTCTTCTCCATTAGAAGATCGGCCGTTCTTTCTCTTCTGAAACTGAAACGCCTCTCCCCTTTATCATCAAGGAAGATAAAGGCTAGAGCAGTATTTGCTGAGGGATGGGTTGAAGTCATGTGTGTATTGACACCATATGTTTCAAGTGCATCCAATAAGAAATGGCCAAAGTGGTCATTACCTATTTGGCCCAAAAATGAGGCCTTGCCGCCTAATTTAGCAACTGCGACCGCTACATTTGCTGGCGCACCACCAGGAAACTGCGTGAATTGATTTGTTTGTAGTTGCCCGTCCGTGGAACATGATGTAGATAAAAAATCTATCAATAACTCGCCGAAACACACAATTTCTCTCATCAGCACTTTTTAGTTTCCTTATGTTTGGTTTCATCATGAGGCCAAAATTGCCGGCAAATCTTTCCTGTCAAGAGATTGTTTTAAANAGTAGCTTTTCACTGATTTTATAACTCAAATGATAATTTATCCTTTTATCGCGATTATCAAAACAAATTTCTTTACCGACGATGAGTGGGCCATTATTGATTTAGTATCTTTAAATCGGAGAAATATCCTAGTTAAGCATGTTAAGCTTTGATTCGAAATACGGATTAAGTCAGGTGAGCTACGATTTGTTGTGAATATATCAAGACGGGATTTGCTTAAGGGAGCTGGCTTCGGTTTGTCAGCAGGTTTAAATATGAGCCCCACAAGAGCCGCTGGGAGCCAGGCTCGAGTTTTTGATGTCATTATAGTGGGCGGGGGAACAGCTGGCATACCGACTGCAATTTTTGCGGCGCTCAGCGGTGCAAATGTGCTAGTCGTGGAAAAAACATCGAACCTTGGTGGTACCCTGCTCCTGTCCACTGGGCAGATTGCGGGAAGTAATACCATTTTCCAACAAAGNGCAGGTATCGTCGATTCGCCGGATGCGCATTACGATGACATCATGCGAATAAATCGGAACACATCGGATCAGTCACTAACGCGATTAACTGTTGACAACGCTGGGGCCACAATTAATTGGCTAGCGGATCATGGATTTGAGATTCTACCAGGACATCCTGTTACCGGAATTGGGCATGATCACTTCANGGTTGCTAGATACCTCCAGGGAGTGAATAGTGGGATCTCAATTCTGCAAGCCTTTCTCCCAACTTTTCAAGCGTTAGCAAGCAAAGGAAAAATTACAGTTATCACCGAGAGTGAAGTGGTGGAGCTTGTCCAGAGTAAATCTGGAAAGATCAATGGCGTCGTTGTCAAGGATGCGTCGAATAGGTTGGAAGACTTCCNNGNGGCTAANACGGTNCTTGCATCAGGAGGTTGCGCAGCAAATGCCCGCATGTTCGAGGAACTTCACGGTGTGCCGTTATATACTCAAGCGGCTTATCCAGCCTCTACGGGTTCTGGGATACTGCTGGGATTATCAGCCGGGGGAAATTTATGGGGCGGGGAAAAATATGCTGCCTTGCCGGGTCTTATAGCGTCGGGGAACCNATATCCNTCGCCTATGCAGGCTTGGGCGCCCTTAAACGCAAAAAAAAGGAAGCCATGGGAGTTGCTTGTGAATTCTGAGGGTGAGCGCTTTGTGCAAGAGGATCATCCAAGTGTCCACCATTTANAATTAGAAATATTACGTCAAAAAGGCCACAGGCATTGGGCGATATTTGACTCGAACATACTCGAAAATTCGCCACCGATGATTCCCGATTGGAACAGTGCCAGGATCATTAGAGAGGCACAAAAAAACGACATGTTCTGCTCGGCAATGGAACTGAGCTCGTTGGCATTGAGAGCAGGATTGAACCCTCGCAAATTGAAGAGCACCGTCGAGATATACAATGCTAAAGTATCTTCAAAATCTGAGGATCCTTTTGNTCGGAAATTCCGGCCAGCGGTCATTCAGAAGCCCCCTTTCTATGCTATTCAAATGCAGGGATGGACGTTAGTCTCATTTGCAGGTTTGGCGGTTAATGCCCGATTAGAGGTGGTAGACTCCGCTGGGCAGCCCATTCCCAACTTATTTGCTCTGGGTGAGGTTATTGGAGCTGGAGCTACTTCTGGCAAGAGCTATGTTAATGGGATGCTNGTGACTCCCGCCATAACGTTCGGTAGGATCTTGGGCTCTTCGTTATTTCGGTTGGCTTAAAAAGGTGCAGCTGGGCTATAATCAAAGTAGTCAGANAAATTAGTTTAGTTGGGGATTTCAAATCGCTGTGATGCTATTAGGGCAGTTTGAGGCACTTAGCAAGTCAATAAAAGTTAGGGATTGTTCGGATTAAGTAATCTCTCGAAATCGAATGGTTGTTTTGAAGACGATTCATTTAGTCGTCTCGGATGGCTTAAAGGGAACGTGACATGAGTGACTATAAAACAGTGCAAGTTCGCACGCTTGAGATATTGGAAAAAGGAGAAGCCGACGACTGGGTAAGTAAACTCTGCGATCTCTTTATCTTGGTTTTAGTGTTTTTAAATATCGTAGCCGTGGTGCTAGAGTCGGTCTCCAGCTTAAACGCGAGATATGCCGCACAGTTTGCCTTATTTGAATTAATCAGCGTTATTCTCTTCTCTTTTGAGTATGCGCTCAGGATCTGGGCAGCCGGTGCATATAAGCATCTGACAGATAACATTGGCTCAAAAGGTCGAATGAGTTATGTGCTTAGTTTCCATGGCATCGTTGACATCGTGGCTATTTTGCCTTTCTACCTTCAGGTATTGTTCCCTGGGCTGGATCTCAGGGTCCTGCGAGTGCTTCGCTTACTTCGAGTTTTTAAGTTGTCGCACTATTCGTCTGCTTTGGAGGACCTATTTAGTGCAGTCTATCAGGAGCGCCGGTCATTTTTCGCTGCGTCATATCTTCTACTGCTCGCACTTATTCTGACTTCTTCAGTGATGTACTATGCCGAGAACGAGCATCAGCCGGAGAATTTTTCATCCATACCAAACGCTATGTACTGGTCATTAATCACGCTGACTACGGTTGGTTACGGTGATGTTTCGCCGGTGACATCAATTGGAAAGGTGATCTCAATTTTCACAGCTTTTCTCGGTGTAAGTATTGTTGCAATGCTAACCGGTATAGTTGCCAGCGCGTTTTCCAACCAAGTGGCTCGAAAGAAAATAATCTTTGAAGATCAGGTTAGGCAGGCATTGGAGGATGGAGTTATAGATGAGGATGAACAGAGGTTGCTTGAGAAGATGAGAATCGAATTTGGCCTTAGTGAGGAGCAGACCGATCAGTTACTCAAGCAAGCTCAGAGTGATTCGGAGTGAATGACTGGAGATTACTCGCATCTACAAAAGTCANCGTCAGTTTTACGTTACATAGTTGATCGATTGGTTGGGCCGGATAAAAGTGCCTAAGACGATGGTTGAAGATCCGAAGGTTATTGTGTCNGCTGGTTGGCTCCATGAGCGCATAAATGACCAACTGATCAAAGTGATAGATACGTCTTGGTGCATGGCGACCATGAAACGGGATCCTGTTGCCGAGCACCGTTTAAAGCAAATTCCGGGAGCGTGGTTTTTTGACAACGAAGAGATCTGTGACAAACAGTCTGACCTTCCGCATATGGCGCCTCCAGAAGACCAGTTTTCGTCAGCACTAAACACCTCTGGCATTCGCAAAGATCATCAGTTGATCGTTTATGATGGTATGGGGCTATTTTCCTCACCTCGAGTTTGGTGGCTCTTCAAGTTAATGGGGCATGATAAAGTGGCGGTTCTTGATGGAGGCCTTCCCAAATGGATTGATGAGGGTCGTCCCATAACCGACCGGGCTGAGCCCGAAGAGCCCTTTGTCGGCCAACCATACCTGCAGAATCATTTAATCGCAGATTTTGACAAGGTATTTGTATCGGTGCGAGAATAAAACTGTGAGATCATTGATGCTCGGAGTGATGGCAGATTCAATGGCAAAAAACCTGAGCCACGAGTTGGACTGCGTTGCGGTCATATTCCGGGATCCAGAAATATTTCTTTCAGAAAAGTGTTAAATGATGACAATACCTTGCGGGATTCATGCCAACTGGAGGAAATTTTTCGGTCTGCGAAAATTGATCTGCGAAAACCATTGATTACCACTTGCGGATCTGGTGTGACTGCAGCTGTTCTAAATCTCGCGCTTTCCAGAATCGGATACAATAATCACTCTTTGCACAATGGGAGTTGGGCTTATTGGGGAAGTCGGTTCAGTGCGCCCGATGCTGTGGGAGCAGATTAATAGTTTTGACGCTAAGCCGTCGGCATTTAAAAGTACCAGCGGAGCAACATCTTCTCTGTTTTTTTGTCACAATTTTATCCGTTATAAAGGGACATCATATTATGAATTGCATCCAACTCGGAAAACTGGCGCCAATTAACAGGCGCTGTATGCCAGAATTTATGATAACGAGATTTTTCTTGGTTTTATTTATGGGACTGTAGTCTCAGCTAAAATTCTCCTAAGGAGAAGATAGCAGTTCATTAGAGCGTGATTGGATGGTTTTAGCTGCATTTTTTGATGGTCAATGTACGAAAAGCAACCAAGCCTGCTTTGATAACCGCATGAAACATGTGCCCAGCCATCAATCTCACACGTTACTTATAAGAAATTCTTCGGAGGACAATGAATTTTCTACGATACTTACTATTTCAGATTTGGACAAAAAAACGAAGTTCTATCGCTTAAATTGAGTTTTGTAAGCGATGCTTCCCCCTCTTTCAAGGATGTGGGGAAAGGACTTCCAACTTTGCTCCCGAGGGAAACTGCAGCAAACCAGTCTTGCCGCTCAAGCCAACACATCTGGATTGAGTGGGTTCGCGTATCCAGTCAACATTTGCTTTGTCAATAGAATCTACCGACGCGCTGACTAAGACGATGCCGCCGCTGACCGCTTTGGTTGGCAGCGCCGTTTGGTATTGATCGAATTCAAGACCGAATGGCCCTGCAAATTTCACCAACATTATGGGATAACGCGTGTCACGGGAATCTCCGCGCGCTTTAGCGAGAATGTCGATTTTGAATCGGACAGGATCAGTCAAAATATTCTTAAATGTTTTTTGCAAGAATTGTTGATGATTTTCAAGATTATTACTGCCGTGAACCACAATGAAGGTATTGCCAACCGCAGAAGCGGGGCTCTGCGGTTTAAGAAGGGAGAGAGAGGGGTCGTGCATATGTGTCAGGTAAACTAATTCATTTGATGGACCTGTGACCTGCATGGCAAGAATATTTTTGGCATTTGTGAGGTATGCAGGAGGTCCAATAACTTCAAACGCGCGGCCCACCATATTTTTACTTAGTTTATCCGGGTCTCTAGCAAGAAGTTCTATTGCATTCCAACCTGATGTCAACATCGGCTGATATGCTGGATCCCCACCCTCAATAAATCGGATCATTACCTGTGGCGAACCTTCGGGTGGGCGCATAATGATGAAGTTCTGTCCGTCCATGGATTCATAGCCAGATTGCTTAGCACAGAGATAATTGATGATTCCTGAACTTATAGTTCTGTAGCCGAAATGATCATGGTAGGCCTCGGCAGTTTCTTTCAGATCGGTGGCTAGTAAGGTCACCATCACAAGGGTTTCAAGTATCATAGCAATCCCAGGGGAAATCATGCCAACCTTTTTGTTTTGGTCCCGCTAGACTGTTTGCCATAGTTTGGGCGAGCATTAGTATGCTTAGGCAAAAACGATCTACATGTCCAATAGAGCAGAACATATTTTTGTGACTATTAAAATGACTGTCAAAGTTCGCAAGCATCCTCGAGTTCAACCATTTCAAAAGCAAAAAGAAAATGTGCCATCCCTGCGAGTAGCGAAAATGTCATGCTTAGCTCTATAATCTGTCCATCATCAAAGTGATTGAGCAGGTCTTCATATAGGGTCTTAGATAGACGAGCACCCTTAGCATGCAAAGACATTAAGTCGGCTAATTGCAAGACCGCTTTTTCGGCAGCATTAAAAATTTCGTTGTCTCTATCAGCGATTGCTGCGATTTTTCGTGCGTCTAGGCCAGCACTTTTTGCATCTAGCCGGTTTCCCTTATTGCATGATCGGCAGCCATGCACCTGAGAAAGCCTTAGTCGCCCCAACTCTTTGTAAATTTTTGGCACGTTATTGCTGTAAAAAAGTTTGTTATAGAACTCTTCGATATACCAATCAAAAAGTTCTGGCGCATGAGCCATTGCAGAAATAAGTTTTGCTTCCCCTCTTCTTAACAAGGATTTGTCATAGACTGACTGCATTTGTTCGGTAAGTTCAGATCTATCTTTGAATGGAAAAACAGGCGAATTTTTAGGCATATCTTCTTTAGGAGTTATTGAAAAAGGGCGTCAATCTTATTGCGCGTTGACAATGGCATTTAATTCAACGAAGTTTATCAGCATGAGTATCGTTTTGGGCTAATGACTCTCGCTTTGTGCCGATTCTAGTGTGTCTCCTCTCCTCCGCTTACATTGAGTGATTCACCAGTGATGTAGGATGCCTCATCACTTGCGAGAAATGCAACTAGGGCAGATACGTCATCCACCGTGCAGTGCCGTCTCATAGGGATTCGATTTTTCATTGCAGCCAAATACTCAGGGACAGTCAGACCTTGAAACTTCGAATAATATTCATTCTGCTTCTCTCCCAACTCTGTGGTAATATGGTTCGGACAGATGGCATTTACCGTAATACCATGCTGTCCTAACTCGCAAGCATTCGATCGAGTGAGCCCGACGAGGCCGTGTTTTGTTGCAACATAGGCGGCAAGATGAGGAAAACCGCTTTTCGCTGCTTGGCTGGCTATGTTGATGATGCGGCCACCATTGCCTGCCTTTATCATGTGTTTAGCAGCCTCCTGAGAACATAGAAATGTCCCGGTTAGATTGACATCGAGAACATGTTGCCACTCGGCTTTGGGCACCTCTAGAAATGGGCGCATAAGATAGCCAATGCCCGCATTATTTATAAGGACATCAATTCTTCCAAACTCTTCTCGGGTGAGTTCAAATAATCTGACTACTTGTTTCTCATCCCTAACATCACAGGGTATAGCTTTTGCAACACCGCCGCATGATGCTATGTTTTGAACGACCTCTTCGGTTGAGCGCGTTGCACTGCCATTGTCATTTGTGCCAACATTTTCGCCAAGGTCACTCACGATCACGCGGTAACCCTTTTCAGCCAGGGTTTTCAGTATACCCGCACCTATCCCTATTGGGCTGCCGGCCCCGGTGCATAACGCTACTTTTTTTTGAGGAGAATCGATTACTTTTACCCCTACATTGTGCCTAGGACGTCGGTTAAGATGAACTGAGGATTTTCAGCAAAAGACTGAAATTTTGCTGCAATATCCTGCATAAGTTCACTACTGATCTCTTCGTAGAAGGCTGTTTCGTCATTCAATGAAATAACTTCAATATAATCGTAGGCTGGAGGACTATCAGAACCTAGCATGCCTTTGCTGCGGAAAACTTCAAAATTGTGCACTGAACGCAGGTTCCGGACGATTGGAAGATCGGTTGAAGTAGCCCAATTTTCGTATTCCTCTTGAGTTACATCATCTTTCAAATTAAATAGTACAATAATAGTGGTCATAACAGCGATCCAGAAAATTATGCATTAGCAGCGTGTACATTAATTTTTTTCTAGACGCCACGTCAACATATATATTGTTTTATTGAAGGGTTATTATGGTTGAGCAACTTGATTAAACGTTATAAGTGGTTAGATTTATAGAGCAAATTTCGGTTATTTCAATACATGAGTTCCTACCCAAAACTTTTTTCCCCATGGACACTTGGTGGCGTGCCACTAAGAAATCGTCTCGCTCATGCCTCGATCCTTACGCATTTTGCCAAAGATGGCAAACCTACCCAAAGACTTCTCAATTACCTTTCCGGCCGAGCACAGGGGGGCGCAGGCCTGATTGTCACAGAACCGTTGGCAATGTTATCGCGCGTGCCGCCGAGTAATCGGGTGCATGCTTTTCATGATAGTTCTATTCCCGCGCTTAAGACACTGGTAGATTCGGTAGAGCAATATGACACTCGCCTGATCGGACAGATACAGGATCCCGGTCG
>PCDB01000034.1 GCA_002591625.1 Porticoccaceae bacterium | reverse complement strand
TTTTTCTCATCATTACTTTTCACTGTTGCTATCATGCTTCCAGCATATATAGGACGCTCAAAAGTATCTTCACTTATCACAGCGCTAATGTCTGAGATAGCTTGCATATCCATCAGCGCGGCTACACGAGGCATGATATTCTTTGTGTACGTCGTAGCGGTGGCCAGAATATGACTATACTCTGCGCTGTGCTCAGCCACTAACAATGCAATATTTTCAGCGAGCCCGAATTCATAAGCGTTCTCATCGGCATACAAAACCTTTCGCACATTAGCCACTTTGGCAGCCTGATTTGCAACAGTTTCACAATCTTTCCCAGCTACCAATAAATCGACGTCTCCACCGATCTCTAGTGCAGCAGTTACAGAATTCAAAGTCGCTGCATTAAGCACAGCGTTGTCATGTTCAGCTAATATCAATATGCTCATCAAATCACCTTTGCCTCATTTTTAAGCTTGTCTAAAAGCTGTTTGGTGTCTTCCACGATTATACCGGCCTGTCTTTCGGGGGGCAATTTGACCCCTATTAGATCTGTACGAGCTGTGGTATCCACACCAAGATCTTCCGACGTCACAATATCAAGGGGTTTTCGTTTCGCTTTCATTATATTTGGTAGCGAGGCATACCTTGGCTCATTCAATCTTAAATCTGCAGTCACAATCGCTGGTAAATTCAGTGTTATGGTTTGCAAGCCTCCATCAACTTCGCGAACAACCATCGCTTCGTCGTTCTGAACCGTTAATTCGGAGGCAAAAGTTGCCTGCGCATAGCCAGTAAGTGCGCCGAGCATTTGTCCGGTCTGATTATTATCTCCGTCAATAGCTTGCTTCCCAAGCAGCACAAGATCTGGTTCTTCACGAACACACAATTCCCGAAGACATTTTGCTACCGCGAGTGGCTCAACGACTGAGTCAGTCGACACAAGTATGGCCCGGTCGGCACCTAATGCCAAAGCGGTGCGGAGCTGCTCTTGAGACTGCTCTTGACCGATTGATACAGCAACAATCTCTGTAGCCACCCCTTTCTCTTTTAGTCTAACTGCCTCTTCTACAGCGATTTCACAAAAAGGATTGATTGACATTTTGAGATTTGCGAGATCTGCGTCACTGCCATCAGAATTAGGCCTAACTTTTACGTTGTAATCAACAACTCTCTTGATGGGTACTAGAACTTTCATAAAATCCCCTACTAGCGCGGAAAAATCAAATTGTTATTCGGCCGAGTGCACACCTAAACAAACAGGCTCTGAGAAGCGCGCCATATTGCCAACTTTCGACCATAAAATCAATGATGTCGATGACTGAGCTTTGTTTAGACCTGTTTGTCTCAAAATCTTCTCATCTAGGTACGTAAAACCAGTCGTATTAGATCGCGAGTTGTCTCACACAGCTCGCCGTAAAGCATTTGATGGTTATATTGGCTCATTATTTGTAAAATGTTCAAGGCACAACCTGGCGTCCAAGGAGGCTCACTTGGAAAGAGAATTTATAGATTATGACGTAGTGGTCGTAGGTGCCGGCCCGGCGGGTCTCTCCGCTGCCTGCAGGATTAAGCAGCTAAACACTGAAATTTCTGTATGTGTCGTCGAAAAAGGTTCGGAAGTGGGCGCCCATATTCTGTCAGGCGCCGTTTTTGAACCCTCCGCTATAAATGAGTTATTTCCAGAATGGTCCAGCACTGGAGCGCCATTAGACACTCCTGTAACAGGAGATGACATTTATTTTATGTATAGTGATAAAGGCGCCTTCCGTATTCCGGCTCTCTTGGCTCCCAAGACTATGCATAATGAGGGTAATTTCGTGATCAGTCTTGGTAAGCTATGTAGGTGGCTGGCCCAGCAAGCAGAAAATATGGGGGTTGAAATTTTCCCCGGGTTTTCTGCGTCAAAGATATTATTCGGCAACAACAATGAGGTGCGAGGAGTAATCACGGGAGACATGGGCATTGGCAAAAATGGAAATGAAAAAGATTCCTTTATGCCTGGCATGGAACTAAGAGCAAAATACACACTATTTGCGGAAGGCTGCCGAGGCCATCTTGGTAAAGAATTAATAGCGAAATATAGCCTTGATCGAGGCAAAAATCCCCAACATTATGGTATCGGTATCAAAGAGTTATGGGAGATTCCAGACAAGCATTATCAGCCCGGACTCGTCATTCACTCCGCCGGATGGCCCCTGGGATTCGGACGAAAGTCAACGGGTGGCGGATTTTTATACCATTTAGCAGATAATCAGGTGGTCGTAGGACTTATAACGGATCTTTCGTATAGTAATCCTCATCTTAGTCCTTTTGATGAATTCCAACGTTACAAGCATCATCCGAAAATTTCGAAATATCTTGCTGATGGTGAGCGCATTGCCTATGGAGCGCGCGCATTGACCAAAGGTGGCTTACAATCACAACCCAAGATGTCTATGCCGGGTGGGCTCTTGATAGGGGATAACGCAGGCACTCTCAACAGCGCTAAGATCAAAGGTAGCCACACAGCCATGCAAAGTGGCATGCTTGCAGCGGAAGCTGTCGCCCAAGCTATTGAGCAAGGTAGAGAGAACGATGATCTATCAGATTTTGGAGAAAAGTTTGAACGGTCGTCCACTTTCGCAGAACTTCACTTGCAGCGAAACTTCAGCCCTGCCATCCACAAACTGGGGACTTTGCTAGGCGCCGCCTATGCTTTCATAGATATTAATATTTTTAATGGCAAGTTGCCTTGGACTTTGGAAGACAAAAAGCCTGACCATGAGACACTTAAACCCGCAGCTGATTGCGCGAAAATAGAATATCCCAAGCATGATGGACTGCTAAGCTTTGATAAATCATCGTCGGTCTTTTTATCAAGCACCAATCATGAAGAGGACCAACCTTGTCACCTTAAACTCATAGACAAAAATTTACCAATAGCTCTAAATTTAAAGCTCTATGATGAGCCTGCTCAAAGATATTGTCCTGCAGGAGTTTATGAAGTTGTAAAAGACGATCAAGGCAACAATCAATTTCAGATTAACGCACAAAATTGTGTGCACTGTAAAACATGCGACATTAAGGAACCCAGTCAAAATATAGTATGGCAAGTACCAGAAGGAGCTGGCGGGCCCAACTATCCTAATATGTAATTATCTCGCAAGTCGGATATCAGACTATTCAACGATACCCAAATCAAACTCAATGCCCATGCTATTGATCACAAGTCTGCTGGGTATTCCTTTCGGTAGTCCCCAAGACACAAGCTCATAGAACACGTTCCTGCTGAGCAGGCCAGTCATACCATCACGAACCAATACCAACGGTATCGGCTCATCTGATCCTTCCTCATATTCAATCCAAAGTGGATGATCATTACCAATAACTATCAATTCGTCAGTGTAAGTTGAAAGAGTAATAATCTGATGTCCTCTCTTACAGGTTCGATTCGCTCGAGTTATCAAAAAAGGAGCTAATTCTACCTTAATCCTCCATTTTTCTTCTGGAGTTATCAGGAAGTAATCTGTCCCATCTTTGAGCAAAAGGGAGCTAAAAAATTTAACGAGATTAGATCGTTTAATTTCAACCCCCTCATGGAGCCACGTCCCTTGGCGGTTAATCACTATGTCAATGTCACCACATAGCTGAGTTGTCCATTGCTTTACAGGAGGAAGACTTTTCAATGACCGACTTTGACGGTCTAACTGAGATTTAAATAGACGACCAAGATCCTCAGTCATATTTCCACTTTGAATGATTAATTCGAGTCTTGCTATCACAACTAATGGTTCTCAAGATCTCCGAAAAAAGATCTAAACACTCGTCCACACCAATATTCCAATCTATGTTTTCATTAGCATAAAGTTCTATAGCTGCATATGCTAACGACCAACAAGCCAAATGATGATACTGGTCAGGCAAGTCGGCTACCATTCGGTTTTCACTACTCGATCTTACTGCTTTTCCTAAGATTTCCGCATTAGCATTTCTTAGAAGATGTAATTCACTAAAAGAAGGCTTGTCTTTCAGACCATTCAAATAATTTTCTAATCGATGAATAAGTCTAGCTAATTCCGGGTCCGCCAGCTTTGTCTGAAGATAAACTTGTGGTTCAAGTAAAACACCACTAATCGAATTAGATGCGTTTGATTTTATGAGTATTTTGTTAATCTTGTCTTCATAATCCAACACGATGCGTAAGAAAATTTGAACTTTGGAATCGAAATGCTTATAGATCGTTCCTTTCCCTATGCCAGCCCGAGCAGCGATTTTAGAAACAGTGATATCTGAAAAACGGCCGCGCAAACATAACTCCCGCGCTGCATCTATGATCTTCTGTTCTCTCGCGAGGAATAACTGTTTTTTTTGTCTAATTCTATCAGCGCTTCTATTGAAGTTCTTCATATTCCAGACTGATTTCAATGATTTTATCAGACGACAAACTGCCGCTGCATCTAATAAGTTTTACCGTGCTAAATTAAAAGATCACGATTTGTGGCGTTAAGGAATTGTTTTTTCAACGAATCATAGCTTTCAACGGCAGGAAATTCCGGAAATTCCTCAATAACATTCTGGGGAGCTCGAAATAGAATTCCAGAATCGGCCTCCCTCAGCATTTCTATGTCGTTGTAGGAATCTCCTGCGGCGATAGTTTTGTAATAAATACTCTTTAGAGCTACCACCGCTTGCCGTTTGGGACGCGATTGTCTTAGCCTGCAACCAATCAAGAAGTCGTTTTGGTCAACTTCTAACTCGTGACACAGAAGAACTGGGTAATCGAGCTTCTTCATTAAGGGTTGGGCAAACTCATAGAACGTATCAGAGAGGATTACTAACTGAAATCTCTCTTTCAACCAGTGTAGAAATTCTCTCGCTCCATCAAGCGGATCAAGCTGTTCTATGACTTCCTTTATTGCACCTAGAGTTAAATTATTCTCCCTAAGAATATTGAGTCGATATTGCATGAGCAAATCATAATCTGGCTCGTCTCTCGTGGTCCTTTTTAGAGCTTCGATGCCTGTTCTATTTGCAAAAGCTATCCATATTTCCGGCACAAGAACACCTTCAAGATCCAAACAGGCTATTTCCATGACAAGATGGCCTAAAAATAATTTTCAAGAACTTTACGAAAAAAACCCCGTTCGAGCAATTGGAATATAATAATTATTGCGACTCTACCCCATTATGGAACTAAATTTAACAAGAAAAGGGAAGTTTCGTTGTATCAAAATATATTTTTCTTGCCTCACTATTTGGAATACACATGTATTCTTCTATCACAGAACGGGTCAAATGAGGAGCAAATGACCGAATAAACTCATACATATAACTTTTTAGATAAGTACCCTTCCGAAATCCAATATAGGTGACACTTGGTTCAATCAAATGACTGGCATCGATTGCTACAAGTTCTTCATCTAAATCTTTACATGCCATTCGAGCAATAATCCCAACTCCTAACCCTAGCTTGACGTAGGTTTTAATTACATCGGAATCTGTCGCGGTGAAGACAACATTAGGAGAAAGCTTTTTTCTTTCAAAAGCTCTGTCAAGTCGAGAGCGACCTGTAAAGCCGAAAACATATGTAACTATTGGATACTTAGCAACGTCTTCTAATTTTATATTCTCCAGTTTTGCTAAGACATGTGATCTTGGTACAATAATGCTTCGATGCCATCTATAACAAGGCAACATAATCAATTCTTTAAAAAGTTCGACGGCCTCGGTTGCGATCGCAAAATCAATGCCGCCCTCCTCTGCCTTCTCCGCGATCTGCATAGGCGTGCCTTGATGCACTTGCAAAGAAACTTTCGGGTATTTATTGATGAACTGTTTTATGACTGATGGCAGAGCATATCGAGCTTGCGTATGAGTGGTTGCTATCGAAAGACTACCCAAATCAGGATTTGTATGCTCATCCGCTAATCGTTTAATGCTCTCAACTTTTTTTAAAATGTCACCGGCCCTTTGAAGAATTTCTTTGCCGGCTGGAGTAACACTTGTGAGGTGTTTGCCGCTTCGAGAAAAAATTTGCACGCCAAGTTCATCTTCTAGCATCCTAATCTGTTTACTTATGCCTGGCTGTGAAGTGTATAAACTTTGTGCCGTAGCTGAGACATTTAGCCCATGATGTGCAACTTCCCATATATATCTTAGTTGCTGCAGCTTCATATGTTGAGTCCTTGTTACAGTAATTTATTATTGACCTCACAAAACCTCCATGAGAGTCCTATTACAAAGATTTCTAAAAATTTTTGTGTTATTCTAATATCGAATAGAATAACAATCAATTTCTGAAAGTTGCTGCCAGGAAGTTTGCTCCATAGTTTTAAAAATTTAGGGGGGGATATCGCGATTCAGTATTTCGAAGCCGGTATTCGTTTATTGTGCCCTTGATTAGTCTAATATCTCATTTGCAATACCATGAGGCACATGTCCAGAAGAAATGTAATCCCGTGCCGAGGTGCAGTGAAACTGCTGATCATCAAAAAAAATGTCGGCATTAAATGATTTGAGAAACGCAGTTTTATCTAATCCACCAAGAAACAAGCTTTCGTCAATCCGAATATTCCACTGTCTCAAAGTGCGAATAACGCGTTCGTGAGTAGGCGCTCCTCGAGCGGTTACTAGAGCAGTCCTGATAGGACAACTATCCATAGGAAATTCCGATTGCAATCCATGCAATGCCTCAAGGAAACTTTTAAAAGGTCCCGGATCCATAGGCTGGTATGCTGATCTTGTCTCATTTTCATAAAAAGCTTCCAGTCCTTCTTGCTTAAATATTCGTTCTGAGGCATCCGAGAATAGAACTGCATCGCCATCAAATGCTATCCGCAATTCATCTAGATCATTTTGCTTTTTTTTAGATGGCATCAGCGTAGCCGCTGCCAATCCATGATCAAGAGCATTTCGAACATCATCGGCATTCGTTGACAAAAACAAATGACATGCAAAAGCGGATACGTATCGGTACGGAGAATTACCTCCGGAAAAGGCTGCTCTGGAAATATTCAGTCCATAATGAGCAATTGAATTAAACACTCGCAGACCTGTATCGGCAGAGTTGCGTGACAAAAGAATCACTTCCACTCGCGGATTGCCCACGAGCTTATCATTAATACTAAGTAATTTAGTAACCAATGGAAAAGCTTCTCCAGGCTCTAAAAATTCATCCTCATGATCACGTTGATAGGAAGCGTATGCTTCAACTCCCTCGGTCTGGTATACGTCGTGGCTTAAACGCATGTCAAACAAAGCGGTCGATGAGATGGCTATTACAAGCTTTGGTTTAACGATTTCAACCATAATAAGTCATTAAATATTTTCTCGAGTATTGTCGGTTGATTCAGGAGTGCTCGCGTAGTATTCGTGTGTAAGTCTAAATACAACCGGCGCCAAAAGAACTAGGGCAAGTAAGTTTGGCAATGCCATAAGTCCATTGAGAGCATCCGATATTTTCCACACCAGTCCTAGTGTCATTTGTGTACCCAAAAATACNCCGAAAACCCATAANGCTCTNNAAGGTAGAATGNCAGANGGNCCNAATAGAAATTCAGCACAACGCTCACCATAATAACTCCAACCCAATATCGAAGTGAAAGCAAAAAGCACAATACATGTCGTCAAGATATCTCCGCCGAAAGGCAAATTAGCATCAAAAGCGGTTAACGTCATATTCGCACCTTCCGCTTCTCCATTCCATACGCCACTAACCACCAACACAAGTCCGGTCATCGTGCAAACAACAAGCGTGTCGAGGAACGTTCCCAACATCGCTATGGTGCCTTGCCTTACCGGGCTATCAGTCTCAGCGGCAGCATGCGCAATTGGAGCAGACCCCAATCCAGCTTCATTCGAAAAAATACCTCGTGCTACTCCCATTCTCAGGGCCATCGATACGGTCGCCCCAGCAAAACCTCCAGCTGCAGCCACACCATTAAATGCACTGTCCACTATAAACATTAAAGCAGCAGGAACTTTATCGTAATTGAGCATCAAAATTATGGCCGCACTGGAGATATACAAAAGAGCCATCGCAGGCACAAGCCTTCCAGCAACCACAGCTATCCGTTTCAAACCACCGAGCAGAACCAGTGCAACAAGAACCATCATGATAATTCCGCTATATATAGTTGGAATAGAATATGTCTCGAGAAGGACTTGAGATACAGCATTTGATTGCACAGTGTTTGCCAGACCAAAGCCTGCGATGGAACCAAAAAACGCAAACATTCCACCCAACCAACTCCATTTTGGTCCCAATCCATTCTTTATGTAGTACATGGGACCCCCTACTTTTTTTCCGGTTTCATCTGTTTCACGATAGTTAACAGCTAATACCGCTTCGGCATATTTGGTTGCAATGCCTACCGTAGCTGTGCACCACATCCAAAAAAGCGCTCCAGGTCCTCCAATACCTACTGCAGTAGCCACACCTGCAATGTTTCCAGTTCCGATAGTCGACGATAAAGCGGTCATCAAAGCATTAAAAGGACTTATCTCACCTTCTCCTGAACCAGTTCGCCCTCTAAAAAGGAGCCGGAACGCATGCGGTATATGGGTTAAGGTCCGCCCTTTAAGTCCAATCGTGAGGTAGATGCCCGTTCCAAGAATGAGCACCAGCATAACCGGCCCCCAAATAATTCCATTTGCCGCATCTATAAAATCTTCCATCTGTTAGCCACCTTATTATGTGTTCTATTTAAATCCTTGTGCNTATATTTTCTANAAAGAATTGCTGCTGTTATGGGCGAAGAGGCCGAATAATCCTCCAGTATGAATGAACACTATGTCCGATAGACTATCGAACCTACCGCGCTCAATTTCCTTTAACATTCCATAAAAAGCTTTACCAGTATATGTAGGATCAAGAATGATTCCCTCCAATCGCGCTACTGCCTTTATGAGATCATATACCTCGGGCACACAAGCTCCATATCTCGGGCCTCTATATTTATCAATGATCTTAATATCNGGTAGCTTAACCGGCATAACAAACCTTTGAACCTGAAACCACGCGTCAATTTCANATCGGATTTTATCTTTAAAATAAGCTTCGTCATCGCATACGGCGAAGCCAATGATTTGTGAGTCAATTGAATGAAGATGGCACCCTATAAGCAATCCAGCTTGTGTGCCACCAGATCCAGTAGCAAGTATTATAGCCCCAGGAGTGATCTGATGTTTTTCGAAATCTACCGCCAATTCACCCAAAGCATCAATGTAACCAGACAGGCCTAAAGAATTACTGCCACCAGTGGGAATAAAGTATGGTTGGTGACCTAGATCTCGATAATGATGCAGCCATTGTTCCACATATTCATCTAATCTATGATATTCAGTTTTTTCTATGAAAGTAATTCCTGCGCCTGCTAATTTACTAATAAAGAGATTACCAGAATTATCTGCTGGGGAATCTAACCTCAAGATAAGGTGTGTTTTTAAACCCAAGTGAGCACTCAAGATAGCAGTCGATCTGCAATGATTGGATTGGACGCCGCCACAGGTGATAACAGTGTCGCAACATTTACGTAGGGCGTCCGCCAAGATAAATTCAAGCTTACGAACTTTATTGCCAGTAGCAGCGCAACCCGTTAGGTCATCCCGTTTGATCCAAATTCTTGGCCCCCCATATCGATCGGACAATCTATCCAAGGGCTGGAGAGGTGTCGGCAGTTGAGCCAAGTCGATTTTTGGAGGCATGAAAGTCATAAATGCGAACAATGACTGCTTAAATTTTATATTGCTTTGATGGTACCCTTTGGCAACACAGCATGCACGGCTGATTTTTGAAACTTCAATTGAGTGTTTTGTGCAACATCGATAATCATGTACGCATCATCAAGCTTATTAATCTTTCCCAACAATCCGCTAGTCAATATGACTTCGTCGCCTTTTGCTAAGGAATTTACCAATTCAATGTGCTCTTTTTGCCGTTTACGTTGCGGCCTAATGATCATAAAGTACATTAACCCGAATAGGCCAGCAAAGAGAGCAAATTGAAACATCAGATCTGGAGCCGCCGCTTGGCTAGTTGTTTGAGCATTTGCATTTTCTAAAAAGAGCATGACTTTTTCCTTTGGATTGTTTGATTCATGATATTGAAATCTAATTCCATTAAACACCTAAAATTAAGCAGAAGACTGGTCGAAAATATCCAATCTACAGGTCATAAATTGCTCTTTATCCAGCTAATGCAATCTTCATGATGAGTTTTTGTCTTAACTTTAGTAAAAATATTAACGATCNGCATTTTTTTATCGATGATAAAGGTGTAGCGAAGTATTCCCATATATTCTTTGCCCATAAACTTTTTTAATCCCCATGCACCATACTTCTCTGCGATCATATGATCCTCATCTGATAACAATGTAAAGTTCAAGCTTTCTTTCGATTGAAACTTCGCCAATCTCTCGGGCTTGTCAGGGCTTATCGCAATCACTTCAGTCTGAAGTTCTAAAAGCTCTTCTTTTGAATCTCTGAGTCCGCAAGCTTGAGTCGTGCAACCCGGAGTCATGGCTTTCGGATAGAAATAAATTAAGACATTCCGTTTGTCTCTATAGTCTCCAAGTGAAATCAGTTCTCCCAGCTGATTCCGCAAAGAAAAATCAGGAGCGATGGAGCCGATTTTAGGTAAAGTCATACTAGTTTCTCCCCAGACTAATATTAAGTTCGATCAAGCATTATTAATTTCAAAGTCTTTTTTATTCGGTCAGTGTCAAAGTTTCAGCAGATGAGCAATCGCTTCCATTTCTTCGGACAACTCGTTTTCCGAAATAGTCATCTTTTCTCTAGAAAAAGCGTTAATATCCAAGTCTTGAACGATGGCCCAATCTCCATTTTGGCAGACACAAGGGAAAGAATATATCAAACCTTTACTGATCTCATAGCTTCCATCACTTACTACTCCCATACTAACCCAGTCATCTGCGCTTGAACCCAGCGCCCAATCTCGCATATGATCAATGGCTGCATTAGCTGCGGAGGCAGCGCTAGACGCGCCGCGGGCTGCTATAATGGCAGCACCTCGCTGCTGAACTAGAGGTATGAATTCGAGGTCATACCACTCACGCTCTACCAATTCTAAAGAAGGTTTGCCATCAATTAGACAATGGTGCAGATCTGGAAATTGTGTTGCGGAGTGATTACCCCAAATGATCATCTTTTCGATGTCATTAACCGATTTGTTAAGTTTTTGAGCAACCTGAGACAACGCGCGGTTGTGATCCAGCCGAGTCATAGCCGTGAATTGCCTTGGATTGATATCTGGAGCATTTCGTTGTGCAATAAGCGCATTGGTATTGGCAGGATTACCTACAACTAATACCTTTATATTTTTTGCCGCAGCCGTATTTATTGCTCTCCCCTGAACCGAAAAAATTGCAGCATTTGCTTCTAACAAATCCTTTCGCTCCATACCGGCTCCACGAGGGCGAGCACCCACAAGAAAGGCGTAACTGCTATTCTTGAAAGCCTCCTCGGCGTTATCAGTGCAAATTACTTCTGAAAGCAATTGGAAGGCACAATCGTCAAGCTCCATTGCCACACCCATAAGCGCTTTCATTGCAGGAGGAATTTCTAGCAACTGCAATATGACGGGCTGATCAGGCCCCAACATCTCTCCAGACGCTATACGAAATAAAAGTGCGTAGCTAATTTGCCCAGCTGCTCCTGTAACAGTTACTCGAACCGGTGATTTCATTAGTTTTTCTCCATCTTAAAATCATGCACATTATAAGGACCACGGTGCATTTTTCCCACTCAAGCTTTCTTAAAAACTAATCTGGCGCAAAAAGGATTTTTGCAATGATTCAATTTAATTGAGTGCAGTTCGACGACAGCGAGTACTCATCTTGCATCTGGCGATACAAATCGTTCCTAAAACTAGCAGAAGTTGAATCTAGCCTTTCAATAATTTCAACTAAAACTTCGTTGTCCTCTTTATCGCCCCAAGATTTTTTATAAGTGCCGTCTTGATAACCGTGATCTTGACGGAAAAAGTTCAAAACGTTTTTGCCCACGTAGCTGATATATAGACTTTCGAAGGTCATTTCTATATCGCTCATTAGCCTTCCGAAGCGTTTAGCATCAAAACGTTTTGTATTTAATGTGTTAGCAGCGAAATCCTCGATGTCCAAACAAAATTCACGTGATGGTAATGGATCGCATAAATCACGGTGAAGAATACTGGCAGACTCGTCTATAGATTCTCGTTCTATCAATGAAAGACTCAGGCCAAAATGCCATATGTCAACCAACTCCAAAGTTATTTGATGCACGTCAGGCGTTTGTTTTTTCCACCATTTCCAGCCGTAATGATCAATTAATTCTGCACTCTCAATCCAAATAGCTCGGTACCATGCAAAATTTTGCTTTCGCCAGTCAGGATGAACTTTTTTATTCATTTCATCTTGAAGTTGAAGCATTGCAATGATTTGCTGCTCCATATGTCTTCCCTCAAATTCTAACAAAATTATTATTTGCTTTTTCAATCCCAATACGGGTACTCGGCCCGTGTCCAGTAACAACCAATGCTTCATCATTAAGAGAGTAAAGTCTCTGGATTATTGAAGTTTTTATCGTATCAAAGCTCCCGCCCCAAAGATCGGTTCGCCCCACACTTCCTTGAAACAATGTATCTCCCGCAACCAAAATTTGATAGCGTTCAAACCAGAAGCTCATGGATCCCGGACTATGCCCCGGAGTATGGATTGCGATCCCACCGCAACAAGCGAGGTCTTGATCATCTCTCAAAAAATAATCTGGATCGGGAACCGGTTTATAAGGGATGCCTATCATTGCGCATTGGCTCTCGAGAATATCCCATAAGAATTTGTCCTCACGATGTAGATAGATAGGCGCACCTGTTGCCTCCTTAATATCACCAGCCGCCAAAATATGATCTAGATGGGCATGAGTATGAATAATTGCCACAACTGATAACTCATGATGTGCAATAAGCCTCAAAATTTTATCAGCGTCTCCTCCCGGATCAACTNTCATAGCTTTCTTGGAAGTTTTATCAGCGATCACAGAGCAATTGCACTGCAACGGTCCAACAGGAAACGTTTCAATAAAGAAAAGGTTATCTTCCGGCGTATTTAACATCATAAAAATACCTCTTTCTGAGCACTCATGAAATCAGTTTTTTTGAGAGTGCCGTCCAATCAAAAAACAACTCTTCCCANAACAATTTAGGATTTGGGTTTGACTCAATCAACCAATGTCTNGCNTTATTAAGCTTATCGTAGAAAAAAAATATTTCTGGCACTAGATCTCCGTCACAGCGATCTTTTGCCATACTATGCAAACGAAATCGATACCAATCCATCAACTCAAGTGCTTTCTTTTGATGACATTTTTTCGCTGCTTCCACAGGCGAGACTNGACCAAACCACAAGTTATCTAAAATTGCATTAAATTCGTCACGCCGTTTTATCACAGAACCCGAAAGATAATGCTGCGCTAGTAACGGCTTTCCATTTGACAAATCAAGCGCCTTTATGAGTTTATTTTCATCATTTGAGCTATCTTGCAACCATTTNAGCACATCTTTTTCAGGGGGCACTGGGAATGTGATTTTCTGGCATCTACTAGTTACGGTGGATGGAACACGCCCTGCTTCATGAGAGACTATAATAAAAACAGTTTTCCCTTGAGGTTCTTCCAAGATCTTGAGTAACGCTACTTTCGACTCTGGACTCATCTTATCAATCGGATTGATCATAATGATCTTCCATCCACCCTGATGCGCGGATTTAGATACGAATGAGGCTACCGCACGAATTTGTTTGATTTTTATCTCCTTACCTTCATCCTCTGGCTCAATCAACACGAAGTCGGGATGGTTGCCAGCAAGACATAAATTGCATCCTTTGCATTGACCGCAGGCTTGATCAATTTCTAGGTCAGAAGATAAACATAAAAGTCGGTGAACCAAGGCAATCGCAAAATTTTCTTTGCCAACAAATTTTGGCCCCGACATCAACAAGGCATGCGGCAAAACACCTGTGAGATGTCTGGATAATATCTCCCTCCACTGCTTTAACTGCCATTCGAAGGGGCGGGGGATAGACGAAATCATTTCCGAGATACCACAAAGTCCCTCAGCAGGT
Source organism: Porticoccaceae bacterium (assembly GCA_002591625.1). GTDB lineage: Bacteria > Pseudomonadota > Gammaproteobacteria > Pseudomonadales > Porticoccaceae > TMED48. The sequence continues at coordinate 11,139 of PCDB01000034.1, read as the reverse complement.
CGTTTAACTCGCTCTGCACTTGACTAATAGATTGAGAGGCGTCAATTAGCTTGCATCGATTCGGAAAAGCGCGTGCTCGAGCTAGATAACATTCCCGTGCACGATTAAAAAATTCAATTTCCTCTCGTTCAAACCGGTCAGGATTGCTACGCTGACTTGCTCTCTCCAAACCAAGATGTGCTTGAATGTCGAAGATTAGCGTAAGATCGGGACGAATTGATCCCTGNACTATTACTTCCATCTGCTCGATTAATTCAGCGGGAAGACCTCTTCCGGCCCCTTGATAGGCATAAGTGGCATCGGTAAACCTATCACAAACAACCCATGTGCCCTCGAGGAGCGCAGGTTCAATTAATTCATGCACATGTTGAGCCCTACCCGCGAAAATCATCAATAATTCGGACATCGGGCAAATAGATTCATTGTCTATTGCNAGTAGTAGGTGCCTGATTTTNTCGGCAATTGGTGTGCCACCGGGTTCTCTGGTTGAAATATGTTTGATCCCAATATCATCAAGAATCTCACAGATGAAATTAATATTTGTGCTCTTACCAACACCTTCTATACCTTCGATGCTAATGAAACTGCCNGGTGCCGGCCTAGCGTTCATGAGTTTTCATCGAAGATATGTATCTAACCCTGAAACGGTTCTGATATGACAATGTTATTTCCTTGAGCGTTTGGATAGCTGATACTTTTTAACTGCGTCTTTATGCTCTTCATAAGAGGAAGAAAAAAAATGACTTCCATCCCCTTTAGCCACAAAATACAGGCTTTCCTCATCACTGGGGTGAACAGCTGCCTGAATGGCTGCCCTGCCNGGCATTGCTATTGGGGTTGGCGGAAGACCCTTTATGATATATGTATTATAAGGGGTTTTTTGCCTCAAATGCGACCGACGAAGATTTCCATTGAATTTTTTCCCTAACCCATAAATTACCGTAGGATCGGTCTCAAGTCTCATTCCAAGACGTAGTCTTTTGACAAACACACCAGCTATTATTGCGCGTTCTTGCGCCAGACCTGTCTCTTTTTCAATGATCGATGCCATAATCAATGCGTCATAAGCTTTGTCATACGGCAAACCTTCAGATCGCCCACTCCACTCCTCTTCGAGGACGCGCTTCATCTTCTCATTCGCATGACGCAGTATGTCAGATGCTTTATCAACGCTTGTATAATTATATGTATCTGGAAAAAACCAGCCTTCAGGATAAACTGAAACGAAACCTGCCTGCAGCAATAGCTCTTCGTCAGATAATAATCGTGAATCAGCGAATTGAGGGATAGATGACAAATGCTCTCTCCACTCGGAAAAATTCCATCCCTCTGGAAAAGTCAGCCTATTAACAATCACTTCGCCATGATGAAATTTGGCGATAAGAGATATCACAGTATCAGTCTTCTCAATCCAGTATGTGCCTGCTTGAACTGTTGTTTGACCCAGGATTTTGGCACATAATTTAGCGAGATCCGGGCTGTCGACAAAGCCTATCTTATGAAGTTTTTGGAATACGATATTCTGTGAACTTCCACGTTCGATTATCCATTTATAGCGCCCCAAATCGTCAGCAACTAGGCTTTCTTGGATTAAGGGACTTTGCACACGCTGCGCGAACACAGGATTAAGTACTCGTTGGCTGAAGTCCAAAAGAACAATGGCCAAACCGAAACTGAAGACCAAAATTGATAAAATCAAAACACGCATGAAAATAGCACTTTTCAGCAAGTATATGGGTAGATTAAACAAGACAATTAATCATTACAAATCTTTCAGAACTGCAGAGTTCAAAATATAGAATGCAGCGACGCTCAAAGCTATGTTAATGGAAATTAAGAGACACATTGATGCTTGTGGACGTCTGACAGGTTGGCTTGGGACAACGTCTATCCAGTGCGTTTTTGTGACTAGTCAGCGCAAATGAGTAGCAAACTGACTGCGGGCTATTTAAAAGCCATACTAAAATGGCATCAACTGTTTTGATTAATATAGTTTATAGCGTCTTCTACAGTCGCAATCTTTTCAGCATCCTCATCCGGAATTTCAGCATCAAACTCTTCTTCTAAAGCCATAATGAGCTCTACAGTATCTAAAGAGTCTGCGCCCAAATCTTCTACAAAAGAAGACCCAGTTTGAATGTCATCCTCTTTAACGCCGAGTTGCTCTGCTACCATTTTGATCACTCGTTCCTCAACACTGCTCATAATTGTATCGCTCCTTATCTGGCGGGACGCTAAATTATATTTTCGAGATTTTTCAACTCCAGACAAAACGTATAAACATTGCATCTGAGGACGGCATTTTACCTTAGAATTAAAAAAATGCTAGTTTGTTAGCANCTATCCAATAAAATAGATACATTACAGAAGGTTACGACATATACATGCCGCCATTTACATGAATAGTTTCACCCGTTATGTAGTTTGCCTCATGACTTGAGAGAAAAACTACCACTTCAGCGACCTCGTCCGGAGTTCCAAATCTCTCTAACGGAATTCTTTTTTTAATGGCTTCTCGACTCTCCAGAGGAATTTTATCTGTCATATCCGTGCTTATAAAACCCGGCGATATGGTGTTCACTGTTACGTTGCGAGAGGAAACTTCGACAGCAAGAGAACGCGAGAAACCCTCCAGACCAGCTTTTGAAGCTGAATAGTTCGTTTGACCAGAGTTACCTCTGATCCCAACTACTGAGCTTATATTTATAATTCTTCCCCAACGACTTTTAATCATATCTCGTAGAAAAAGTTTGCAAAGGCTTTGAACTCCATGCAGATTGGCTGCAATAACATCGGTCCATTCGTCACGCTTCATTCGAATTAATAGGTTATCTTTNGTAATACCGGCACTATTAATCAGAACAGACGGTTTAGCCTTATCAACCAACATACGAGATTCCAGTTTACCAATAGATTCGGGATCTGCTAAGTCCAGCACTAGACCATGACCCTCAATACCATTTCNCGCCAGGGCGGCAGAAATCCCATCTGCGCCCTCAGGAGTAGTAGCGGTCCCATATATCCTAAATCCAGAGGAACCCAGAGATGATGCAATTGCGGCTCCAATACCTCTGCTAGCCCCTGTTATAAAAGCGATTTTTGGCTCCATTTATGAACTCACATATCTGATGTAGTCGAGAGAGCAGATTCAAAACTCTCAATTGTGCTTAGCGTGTAAGCCTGAATGTTCTTATCTATCCTTCGATTCAGTCCACTGAGCACCCCTCCTGGCCCGCATTCGACAAAAATATTTGTTCCTTCATTTATGAGTCGCTTTACACACTGGACCCACAAAACTGGACTATATATTTGCTTTANTACTGCAGCTTTTATCCGTTCTGGATTGTCTTCAAAGCAGCCATGCACGTTATGAACAACGGGTATCTTAGGACACGAAAAATTTATATCCTCTAATCTCTGAGTCAGCCTATCAGCAGCTGGACGCATCATCATGGTGTGAAATGGAGCACTCACTGGCAACAAAATAGTCCTTCTAGCACCGGCTTTTTTGCAGAGGGAAATGGCCTCGATGACGCCGTTAGCAGCACCTGCTATCACTGTTTGGCCAGGGGCATTGAAATTTACAGCCGAGACCACNCCATCTGCTTGAACCTGCTCGCAACATTCCAAAACAGCTTGGTCTTGCAAGCCTATCACTGCAGCCATAGCACCCTCCCCTTCGGGAACAGCAGATTGCATCAATGAGCCCCGTTCTTCAACAACAGATAATGCGTCCTTAAAAGAAATCACTTCGGCACAGACCAATGCCGACCATTCTCCAAGACTATGGCCTCCAAGATAATCTGGAGTTCTACCGCCCCTTACCAACCATAAACGCCATAGTGCTAAGCTACAACACAAAAGAATTGGCTGGGTTCGTGTCGTGAGGTTGATGGAAGATGGATCTCCCTCCTGTATTAGGGCCCAAACATCATACCCCAATACTTCAGATGCTTCTGAGAATGTAACCCGAATGGTTTCTTCAGAAGTGAATTCACGGAGCATACCAATTTTTTGTGAGCCTTGACCGGGAAAAACAAAACTTAAATTACTTTTAGTGNTATTCATATCAAAACGGCCATCGCCAGACTAATTCTTGAACTTTACTGCAATTTTTTGCGACAAACTCCGCAAGACTGCCAGCCGCGCCACATTTATACTTTCAGNAAAGGCTTCACAGTCAGCGCCTCCATGGCTTTTAACAATATTGCCTTTAAGACCGAGCAAGTAGGCACCATTGTATGCAGAAGGATTCAATTTACGATAAAACTTATCATTATTCCCCAGCAAAAGATACCTTCCAAACTTAGACACAAAATTACGATTCAATTGATCTTTTAGAATTTGTCTGATCAAATTCGCGGCACCTTCACTCGCTTTCAAAGCCATATTACCCGACCATCCATCACACACAACCACATCCGCATCAGTAGTAAACAAGTCATCNGCNTCGATAAAACCTCGGAAATTTAGTCTTGNGTCATNTNNCATCAGTTTCGCTGCGGTCTGAATCGCCGGCGGTCCTTTTGTGTTCTCTACGCCAATATTTAATAATTTAATGATTGGTTCCGGTGTTTCCTTAATCAACCGGGCAGTCAATGCTCCTATAACTGCAAATTGATAAAGTTGTTCCGGAGCACAACTCAAGTTTGCGCCAAGATCTAGCGCTAGATAGCCTCCTTTATTTGTTGGTATGCTCCCGCAAATAGCGGGTCTAGATATANAAGGCAATGTTCCCAAATTTTGCATTCCGAAAGCCATCAATGCGCCTGTATTACCGGCACTTACGCAAGCATCACAGGTTCCATCTCTGATCGCTCGCACTGCTTGCGCCATAGATGAATCTTGTTTTACACGCAATGTNATCGAGGGTCTGTCATCATCAGTGACTAATGAAGCACAAGGAACTATGGTTAGTTTTGATTGGAGCGTTTTTATTTCAAACTTTGCAAGCGCTTCATTAATCAGAAGTTCATCACCGAAAAGGTGAAATTCGGTTTGTGGATAGTTTTGTAAATAACTGATTGATGCTGGAACGGTCACAGTCGGTCCTCCGTCACCGCCCATCGCATCTATGGCTATTCTGATTTGATCAGACAAACTAAAGCCTAGTTTTATTCCGAGGTCTCAACAACCTTTTTGCCACGATAAAATCCATCGGCGGAAATATTATGCCGCAAATGCTTCTCTCCAGTGACTTCGTCTACCGACACGGTCGGGATGGATAGCTTATCATGAGATCGACGCATTCCTCTTTTTGATCTAGTTTTCCGACTTTTCTGAACTGCCATGTGCTACTCCTAATATCGATTAAAACATCCTCAATTCTTTAATTGCTTCAATATATCGAATGGACCTGTTTGAGCCGTAGAGCTTGAATTATACTTGAATTTATCCAAATTATTAGCACATTGTCCTATCTCATGATAGTTAACAATTGGCAACGCTAGAATCAACTCATCTTCAAGCATTTGATAAAGATCAAGGATACCTTTATCAATAACCAAAGGATCAATAAATTTGACTTTCCAGTCCTCTTCGTTTTCCTGCGACACAATTCTCAGTTTAAATTCACTCTGGATACAGATGTCAACCTCATGAAGGCACCGTTGACATTGCGCAAAAGCAGACACTGAAACTGAACCAGAAATGAGCGTAAACCCAGACTCATCAATTTTAAAAACTATCGTCGCATTCGCGGGATCATTAATTCGAACTGTCGCCGAAGCCAAGCGCGACATACAATTAACGGGAATATCTCCCACGAGCTCCGCTGACCTTAGCGCCAACTTTCGGGGGTCGACTTGAGCGGGTAAAGGCATATCAATCGCAGGCTCACCAAAAGATCCGGCATAATATGAGGAACATTAAAGCGTGTCAAAAAATAATGGAAAACTCATATCCTTTAGCTACGCGACACTCTGAATAACTAAACTTTTTAAATTGAGGACAATTATGAATAAACTTATCTTGGCATCTAGCTCTCCTTACCGAGCAAAACTTCTAGACCAAATAGGTATTTCCTACAAAATCATTATTCCCAATATCGATGAAAAACCGAAAGCAAAAGAAACAGCAGCCTGTTTGAGCAGACGACTTTCAATTGAAAAAGCATCTCGTGTAGCTCAAAAACAAAGGGGAGAGATAGTCGTTGGCAGTGATCAAGTAGCCGAATTAGAAGGGGAAATTCTTGAAAAGCCCGGAACCGAATCATCAGCGATAAAACAACTGCAAAAGCAATCTGGAAAAATCGTAAAATTCTTTACTGGTTGCAGTGTGGCTAAGCTTGATCAACTAAACAACTTAGAAAGCTACGCCGCGATTAGCGAAACTACCGTAGCATTNAGAAAACTNTCTTATNCTGAGATTAAAAACTATATAAAAATTGATCAACCATATGATTGCACGGGAAGTTTTAAGGCGGAGAGCTTGGGCATAAGTCTATGTGCAGCTATTCAAAGTGATGATCCTTCCGCTCTAATTGGACTTCCTCTAATAAAATTAATTGATATGCTCAAACATTTTAAAATGACAACTATTTAGTTTTTTCTGCAAAGTATCGATCCACATGAAATTGGATCTCTTCAAAATTATCTACGCATGCAATGGGTGAATGCTTAATGAGAGTGCACCTCTCGTGCACACCATATGTCACGCCAATACTTGCCATTGGAACATTTTGGGCCATCTCCAAGTCATATTTTGAATCCCCGACCATCAAAGCAGCGGTTGGATATACATCAAAATGATTGATTAACTCCACCAACATTTGAGGGTTAGGCTTTGAGGCAGTTTCATCGCCAGTTATACTCATATCTATTATATCTGCCAATCCAGACAATCGAAGAGATCTGTCAAGTCCGTCCCTACTTTTTCCAGTAGCTATTGCAAGCAAATAGTTGCTATCTTTCATTGCTTTAAGAGTAGCTTCAACATTTTCAAATAAGTTGCATTCCATTTCTTGAACCATTCTATAGCCAACTCGATAATGCTTGATCAGGGACTCTATCTCTAATTCTTGGAGGTTTGGAAACAAAATCTGCATGGCGTCTCTAAGACTTAGGCCAATAATATTTCGAATATCATTTTCCAACGGCTCATCAAGTCCAAGGTCTCTCGCTGCACCCTTCATGGATGAAATAATATGAAAAATCGAATTCTCAATTGTCCCGTCCCAATCGAAAACTACCAAATTCCTTTTAATCATAACTGTTGCAAAGTCTTCCTCAGTATCTGAGGGGTTTTAGCTGTTTGTTCTAAAAAGCTTCCTGTAATCGGGTGCCGAAGTTTTATTTTATCCGCATGTAAAAACAGGCGCTTCAAACCCAGCGCACGCATTTCAGCATTAAAGCTTTTTTCTCCGTATTTTAGATCTCCTGCAATGGGATGGCCTGCATGTTGACAATGCACTCTAATCTGATGAGTACGACCGGTGACAAGTTCGACTTTGAGCAAGGTACAATTGTGAAACTGTTTGATAACACTGAAGTGGGTAATAGATTCTTTGCCTCCGCTATCAACGCGCACAATTCTCTCTCCGGAAAGCAGCTTATTTTTTGAAAGAGGTGATGAAATAATTTTTTTTGTAATGGGCCATATTCCTTTCACAAGGGCCAAATACGATTTTTTCATCCCACGTTCCTTGAGTTGATATTGCATCTCGATCAAAGCACTCCTTTTTTTTGCNAGTAACAGGCAACCCGATGTATCTCGATCTAAACGATGCACCAATTCTATATATTTTTGTTGTGGACGCATTTCTCTTAGGCTTTCGATCACGCCGAAACTGACCCCACTACCTCCATGAACTGCAACTCCCGATGGCTTGTTAAGGACGATTATCGCGTCATCTTCGTAAACAATTTGCTTATTAAAATTTGGTCTTCTATTCTGATCAGCAACACGCTTTGGATGATTTTCTGAGACCCGTATCGGCGCGATTCGCAAAACATCCCCCTCACAAACGCGACAGCTTGCTCGCACACGACGTTTGTTNATTCTTATCTCGCCTTTTCGTATCAATCTATACAAACGTGATTTAGGCACACCCTTTAGATGCTTCACTAAAAAATTATCAAGACGCTGACCGGAATGTTCCGAGTCTACCGAAAGAAAAGACACCTTATCAGAGTTAAAAATATGCATTCTAGATTGGAAGTGTTGACCGCCTCACAATTGTAGCTCAAATCGTCGATATGCATAACATTGCTGTAACGCTTTGTTTTTGTTAGTATGAAAAGGTTGTTTTTAATTGGAACTTTAGTAAGTTGCCAATTAATAAAGCAAAGCCCGAGTTAACTGGTTGGGCAAAGACATCAGAGAATTAGCTCGAAGATTTGATGCTNGTTCTCGCTTAATCGACTGACTGAGATCAGCGGACAAAATCAAATTCAAATACTTTTTTTAGTTTATTGGTTGAATATGTGGCGTGTTAAAGATAATTATTTCGAGATTCGGCGATTGTTTGAGGAGCTTCTATGCTCCCAATCAATGCGACACACAAATTGCGCGCTCAAAGGCACAAACTATAAGTAGTTTGCGCACATAAAAACACTTAGACTATAAGTGAATCAATACTCAAGTGTACTTGAGTTTCATCACAATTAACGTTTGTGGGTAGATTTGTCCTCACTCGGTCCATAACAGAGTGTAGATAATATATGAAAAGAATGCTTATAAACGCCTCTCATACCGAAGAGGTACGAGTGGCTATGGTTGATGGACAGCGCCTTTACGATCTCGATATAGAAAACAAAAATCGAGAACAGAAAAAGTCTAACATCTACAAAGGCAAAGTTACCCGTGTAGANCCCAGTTTAGAGGCCGCATTTGTAGACTTTGGAGCCGTTCGGCATGGGTTTTTACCGCTTAAAGAAATATCAAAAGATTACTTCCATAAAAAGCCTAATGATGCCGGAAGAGTTCGAGTGCAAGACGCGCTCAAGGAAGGACAAGAGATAATAGTTCAAGTCGAGAAAGAGGAACGGGGTTCGAAAGGAGCAGCTCTGACAACCTTCGTAAGTCTAGCCGGCCGTTATCTTGTTCTAATGCCCAACAATCCGCGCGCGGGCGGCATATCAAGGCGGATTGATGGAGACGATCGATCGGAATTGCGGGAAGCCATGCGAGATCTAAAGATTCCAGACAATATGGGCGCAATAGTCAGAACTGCTGGAATTGGACGTGACACAGAGGAACTCCAATGGGACTTGGATTATCTCCATCAACTATGGGAAACAATCAAAACAGAAGCAAGTCAAACTAAAGCGCCTCATTTTTTGTTCCAAGAAAGCAATGTCATTNTAAGAGCAATACGGGACTATCTTCGCCATGATGTTGGAGAAGTGGTAATTGATAGCTCCGAATCACACGCTCTTGCATCCGCATTTATCAAAACCGTGATGCCCGATTTCACCAGTAAAGTTAAGTTTTATAACGAACAAATTCCTCTATTCAATCGATTTCAAATCGAAAATCAGATAGACACTGCGTTTTGCAGAGAGGTAAATCTGCCTTCCGGNGGATCTATAGTCATCGACATAACTGAGGCTTTAGTCTCAATAGACATTAATTCAGCCAGAGCAACGAAAGGCGGGGACATTGAGGAAACGGCCTTCAATACTAACAAAGAAGCGGCCGAAGAGATCGCACGACAACTTCGAATTCGAGATGTTGGAGGCCTGATTGTAATTGACTTTATAGATATGTTAAGCAACCGTCATCAAAAAGAAGTTGAGAACAAAATGCGCCAGGCATTAGAAATTGATCGGGCTCGTGTTCAGGTTGGTCGCATTTCTCGTTTCGGATTGCTTGAAATGTCGAGACAACGTCTGCGCCCCTCGCTTGAAGAAACCATGTCCAAAGTGTGTCCGCGTTGCCAGGGCCAAGGATCTATTCGAGGAACGCGATCACTAGCGTTATCCATTCTCCGCATGGTTGAGGAAGAAGCCCAAAAGGAATATACCAAGACCATCAAAGCGGTGGTCCCCTTGGCTATTGCAACATTTCTCCTTAATGAGAAACGGCAAGATATCGTAGATATTGAATCTCGTAATGGTATTAGGTTGATTGTTCTTCCAAATTCGAATATGGAGACACCGAAATATGAAGTGCAACGAATAAGGGAACAGGATGANGACATATCAAACCCTAGCCATCAATTGGCTGAAAAACTTTCTATAGAGAGTCTTGAAGAGGCCAACGACGTATTGGAGATGAATGAGCCATTAGCCCAGCCAGCAGTGAAAACTCTTACTCCATCTACCCGTGCTCCCTCTTCCAAATCAAAAATGATTGGCAAAACAAGCAAAGAAAGTTGGATTAAACGCCTTTTTGGACAATTTTTTCCTAGTAAAAAGACTGTTTCAGGTTCTGAGAAAAAGACGCAGNGACGTTCATCCGGGAGCAAAATATCATCCAATCGCAACAGAGATGAAAAAAGCCGACAACGATCCGTCCGAAATCGAAACGCCAACAATATCGATAAAGTCAATACGGAAAANCGGGAAGAAAAACAAAAAGCTCGACACAAACAACAAAACGCNACAAATAAAGAACCCTCAAAATCAAGCGGAAAAAAGGCTCAAATAGGAACTGGTAATGAAGCTGGGAAACCCACCGAAACAGGACCTCTGAAAAGACGGCCTGATGAGAAACGAAAACCATTGAGGAAAAGGCGCCAGCGTAAAGCGGTTGTCAAACAACCAGAAAAAGTGACAAATGAAGGATTAACAACCAATGAGAAAACTCCCAATCTTGTAGCTGAAACAAGTGGTCAAGATTTAAAGGGCAAGGGCAAGGNCANCGACCTAAATCCTAAAATATCTAATAAAGGTGATGAAAATACGCTCTTGGAGCAAAATCCCAACGAAAGTGCGAAAAAGCCAAGAAAACGAACTCCTCGTCGTGCTAGATCGGATGATCCAAAGAACGAAGTCAGATCTTCAAAACATGTAGAACTAGATAACACTGTGAGCGAGCATCCACAAGCGCAATCTAATGAGACTGTTGAAGATCAATCAGTCCCAAACACCGTAGGCTCCAGAGCAATAAACGATCGGAGAAACACCCAAAAAGCTTCCGCTACCTTGATTGATAGCTCTGACCCAGGGGTGACCATTGAGGCTGCGGATTCGGTTA
>PCDB01000033.1 GCA_002591625.1 Porticoccaceae bacterium | reverse complement strand
CAAAGATTTTTTCATCGGTGGCTGAAGCATTCGCCAATAGCAAATTTTCTTTGATACTAATGGACAATAGCATGTGCTCTTGAAATACGAAGGTAACGTCATCACGGATATCATCAACATGAAACTTTGCTATGTCTTGTTCATCGAATTGGATTTTTCCAGCTGTCGGTCGGATGTAAGCTGGCAGCATATAGGCAAGAGTGGTTTTCCCTGCACCTGTTGGCCCAACAATGGCGATTGTCTGCCCCACTTGTAATTCAAGATTCACGTTATGCAGGGCTTGGCGGCCGTCTGGGTAACTGAAACTCACATCCTCGAGAGAGACCTTGTTGGTAAGCGGAGCCATGGGACGAGCTTCTCGATCAAGCTCTGAGGTATGATCAATAAAGAAAAATACGCGGCGCACCGCTGCCACATTCTTCTGCAATTCTATCCAATAAAGACCGACAACCTGAGCGGAGCTGTTCAATCCAACAAACACACCGAAGAGCACAGCGTAATCACCTGGAGAAAGTACACCCGCAACTACCTCATCTGTTATTAGAATAAACGCATAGGCCAATGCGCCGGTGGTGCAAAAAGCGGTTAATATTTTTACTATTCCATCAATCAACACTGTATGTCTATGTCGCTTGAAGGATTCCGAACTTTTCTCGTCAAACACTCTTGTATCATCTTCGCTTCCTCCGAGAGATTGAACTGCTTTAATATTATCTATGCTTTCCTCTACACTATTAGTGGTGGCGGATCCTGCTGCTCGACTTTTTTGATTCACTCTCCGAGTGATTCTTGAGAGGGGGGCCGTGATTAAAAGAATTGCCGGCATTATGGCCGCCGATGCCCAAATCAGTTCAGGGGCAACTTCGCCATAACTAAACTTCAACACATAAACAGATAAGATCGCCCCTATAACTATGAGAACAGGTCTTAGAGTTAATCGGTAACAAATCTCAGGAAGCATTGGTGCGTCATACATAACCCGATAGATTGAATCCCCGATTCGTTGGTCGTCCAGTATTGTCATTTCTAGCCGACTTAGCCTTCCCATTAGCGTGGAGCGGAGATCATTTGCCAAACGCTGAGTCATACGAATGGTTAACAAAAGCTCAATCAAACCCCAGAGACCATTCGTAGCACTTCCCCCTGCCGATAATGCCTGTTCCGACTGGGTTGCTGCATCAAAGCCTTGCGGAGCACCAATTATCTCTGCCTGCTCTGCAGCGGGCGCGCGCAATCCAAACAGCGCCATCATAAAAAAACTGAAGATAACGATTGTCATCATTATCCCGCTAGGCGACATACCTTCTAGACTGCTGACTAACGGTATCATAAAAGGTGGAAAAGGCACCGTTTCGGTATCAAAAGGACTCTGCAGAACCACCTGATCCACGACTATTTTTAGAAGCCATGGAACCATCAATGCAGGGAGGAGTGAGATTATAGCTAGGCCGACTTTACAGAAGAACAGTGTTCGAACGGATGCCAAAAGTTTTACTGAGCGTAAAAGAAGTTTTAACGTCTCATTTAAAGTAAGCTCGGTCTTGGTGTCGATCCGATCGTCAAATTCGTTAATTTCATCACCCTTTGGTTTCATCGCGTGCTCCAATTGATTCGGCATCAACAAAATCCTTGTATCCACCGGCTTTTGCCATGAGGTCCGAGTGATTTCCAAACTCCTTTATTCTGCCGTCCTCCAAGAATGCAATTTTGTCTGCTGAGCTGATAGTGGATAGACGATGGGTCACAATAAAGATTACGCGATTACGCCCCCATGCAGCTAGGTTTTGCATAACCCGTCGCTCCGTTTCAGCGTCAAGAGAGGCTGTTGGTTCATCCAGAATGAGAATTGGAGTGTCTCGCAATATGGCGCGGGCAATTGAGATCCGTTGCCGTTGGCCCGTCGATAATTTGCCGCCTCTTTCGCCTAGTTCCGTTTCATAGCCGTCAGGCATTTCAAGAATAAAATCGTGGGCGCAAGCAATTTTTGCAGCGTTGACGACTGCAATTTGGGTTATGTCATTTCGGCCATAGCAAATGTTCTCTGTGATGTTTTTGGCAAAAAGAATGTTTTGTTGAAGCGCAATGGCAACGTTAGATCTTACATCACTCTTACTTATATTGCATAAGTCAAAACCATTAAAAAGGACTCGCCCGGTCAAAGGTTCGTAGAGGCGCAGCAGCAGAGACATCAGGGTAGATTTGCCGCTTCCAGTAGTTCCCACGATCGCGGTAATAGTGCCGGATTCAACAGACATATTAATTTCATCGAGGATATTTTTTCCTTCCTCATATCCGAAACGAACCTGATCAAAACGAATGGATTTAATATTAGTCGGAAATGGTTGAGGTTTTTCTGGATCAGCTACTTCGGGTTCTAACTCAAGCAGAAAGAAGGCACGTTTCAGACCCACAACTAGGTCTTGAACGTAAGACAGGGTAAATGCCAATTCCCAAATCGAGCTAGCGGATTCTTCAGCCTGCGCGGAAGCGGCTTTAAATGCTCCAAGGTTCCAGGCAGCGTAACCCACCAGCGCAATTACCCCGCCCAGATGCGTCGCTTTTTCATGCATCGCCCAAGTTGCCATAAAATACTCTGCGATCATCACAGCTCCAAATGCAACAATGCTTGTGCTCAACAATAGAAGCGACATAAACAAGCGCATATCGAATGCGGCGTCTAAGGCACTCTGAGAGTCAGCCCTAAACTTGTCCATCATTCGATCCTCCGCTCCATTAGCCTTTATCACCCTAATGGCCGTCAGCGTTTCTTGAATGTTAGATGTGAGGACACTATTGTTTTCTCTGCTTAATCGTGCTTTCTCCCTCACATGTGGCAGCAGAGCCCGCATAATGCCCGCGATGAGAAAAGCTGCAGCTATGAAGATGAGACCAAACCATGGCGAAAAAAATATGAGGACTATTGCGGCAAATCCAACCCAAGCCAATATTCTCAAGGGCGTTAGTATGACGAATTGCAGGACATTGGTGATGGTTGCGCTGTCTTGATAGACGCGATAAATGGCATCACCTGTCCGAGAACTGCTGTGATATTTTAGCGATAGATGCTCTGCGCGACTCAACATCTCTGAACGAAGTTGTTGATTGACAGCCTGGAATATCCAGACCATGTAGTACCACATTGCTGCCGCATAAGCAGTATAAATCACCCAGCAGAGCGCCCCTAAAATAATTAAATTTTGGCGCAACTGCTTCCTTTGATGGCTACTTAGTTTCTCATAATTTCCCTCGCCTGATGTAACAAAAGTATTGTCTAAGAACAAAATTTGAGCCTGCACGGGCTGAAGGCGTTCACCGAGTAGAATCTTATTCTCAATCAAGTCACTGCTTAACATAGTAAAACCCAATATAGCGACACCTATTAACGAATTCAGGATGACGAACGTGATGATGTGTCTTAGTTGGAGCCGGTAGTAGGGCCAGCATCGCCATGCCAGCAGCAGCAGAGTCTTAAGAGAGTTATCGTCTTTTTTAATAGTTGTTTTCAAACCGGTCTCTTTATCGGCAGATTTTGACGGATTCGCATTTAAACGCCTCATATTCTCATAGGATTTGGATAATTAAAAATCCATTTTCATTGAGGATGGTTCTCATCAAGACTAACTCCCCCAAAATAGTTAGAACGAATAATTGTCTTAGTCTGGGTTACATCAAATCGCAAATTGCTTAAATNTTTTCGAATCATGTTTGGGTAAAAAAATCCTTGCCTNAGTGCTGGGTTAGCTCATAATATTTTCNNTAGTTAGTNNATTACCGCACAACGCCAAATAAATGGTAAACAAAGAATCTCNCTTTGGTTCATNTCTGGATATTTAAATAGGGTATCATAGGCCGNTAAAANTTTACGATGAGATTGATTATTANAAAAAGGCTTAATATTTNTTCTCGCATCTCAACTCGCGATGGATCTCTAGAAATTAGCGGCCAATAAAGATTTTTAACTGGAAATTTCAGGTGGAAGAATCAGCTGTTTGGGCGTCTTGGGAAAAAATTAGCTTTACAATTTCCTTTGAGTGCCAACAATTAACGCAGGAAGGTTTTTTGCTTGATCCGTCGTTGTTGAAACGTATTGATGATGCGCGGAATCAAAATGATGTGAGNAAATTATATTCTCTTCGTGAGGAACTTAAGACGTCCAAATTTGATTCCTCGTTCCCGTATTTTGAACCCTCTACATTAGAAGAAATTCGAGGCTCAAGGCCTGTTATAGGTTTGAGGCGAAAGCATCTGTTTGCTACCGAAAGCGTTAGGGATCAAATTTACGGTGGTTGGCTGGGAAGGGCTGCTGGTTGTTGTTTAGGGAAGCCAATTGAGAAATGGCCTAGAGAGGTTATTGAGGCCTATCTGCAATTTTATTCTGCAATGCCGCTAAAGGACTACATTCCAACTGGAAAGGGGTTTCCTAAAAATCATCCTGCGCAGTTTCGTTTTTCTGGTCAAGATTGCGCTCGTGGAAACATTGATTTTATGCCGCGAGACGAAGATATGGACTAGCCGGCTCTAGGATTGGCGTCTTTGGAACGTTCAGGCTTTGATACGAAATCGCTCGATATTGCTGNGACATGGTTGATAAGATCCCTATAAATTTAGTTTTCACTGCCGAGCGAGTCGCCTCTAGGAATATGGTTAACGGTATCGATCCTCCAGCCTCTGCAATGCATAACAACCCTTATCGAGAATGGATTGGCGCGCAGATTCGCGCAGACATATGGNGTTATGTTGCTCCAGGTTGGCCCGAGAAAGCTNCAGAATTAGCNTTCCGGGATGCCAGCATCACGAGTACAAAGAATGGAATTTATGGCGAAATGTTCTTCGCGGCCATGAGAGCGGGTGCATTCATAACGAACGACGTTAAAGAACTCATAGATATTGGTCTATCGGAAATCCCTGCCGGATCTCGATTATCGGAGGTCATCAATAACACGCTAGCATGGTCCAAATCCGATGACTCTTGGAGTGATGTCTGGACTCGGATAGATGCATTGTATGGCCACTATAATGATGTCCACACAATTAAAATTGCAGCCATGATTGTTCTCGGTCTGCTCAACGGCAATGGAGATTTTGAAAAAACTATCACTACGACTGTGCTCGGTGGCTGGGATGCGGATTGCACGGGCGCGACTACCGGGTCAATTGCTGGGGTTATGTTAGGATCAAAATATTTGCCGGATAAATGGGTCACCGTATTCAATGACCGAATCAAAACAAGTGTAAGAGGTTTCGAGGATGTCAAAATATCAGCACTGGCCGACAGANTTTTTTTTCTTGCTAAACAATCTCTTGAACTTAATTAGGTCATAAATACCTTGTTTGTTTTTAGGTTGCTTCTAGCTATGCAACTTAAGGCAGTCACTGTCACTCTGACAATAAAAGAGGTTTAGTTTTTGGTGTTGCAAATGCTCGAAACACATTTTGCAAAATTGTGTCGAAACCTGATTTGGTTGGTTTTTGGCCCGTCAATCTTTTAACGTAAATCGAGGCACAACGGAACCATCTGGCATTGAAGCCCAAATAACTTTAACGCTTGCACCAATTGCAATCCTATTAACGGGCACGTCGACAATGTTTGAAATCAATCTAATGTTGCCGGCGTCTGGAAGAGTGATCAGGCATGGAACATATGGGAGTGATGCTTCCATTTCAGGAAATATTGCCTTGCTCACTATGGTAAAGGAATAGATTATTCCGACTCCGGAAAGAGTTGGCCAGTCGATTTTTTGCGAGAGACAGTGCGGACAGAACGGAGTAGGTGGCATCCGATAGATATTGCATTCGCTGCAGCAAGCTACCGTTAAGCGCCGCTGCTGCGCGGCCTCCCAAAAGGGTGCTGTCCACTGGTCAGTGACTAGCTGGAACAATTGGCTGGGAGGATGCTTTGCTATTTCGTCAGTCATGGTTGTTTCCCGAGAATTAATCCGCTTACAGGCAGTGAGGATGGGCCGCCAGTCACTAGCGCGAATTGACAATTCGGAACTTGGTGAAAAGCTGTCCCGCGAATTTGATGAACTGCCTCTCGGACATGTGTTAGTCCCCAGATGTAGGCTCCTGACAATTGGCCGCCGTCAGTATTGATCGGCAGTGACCCCCCATCAAACTTAATAGCGCCACTTTCGACAAAAGGCCCTCCCTCGCCTTGCGCGCAGAATCCGAAATCTTCCAACTGTGCGATAACCATCGGAGTGAAATGATCATATATTTGTGCAGTATCTATATCACTGGGAGTTAATCCAGCGTCATTATAAAGTTTGTTGGCTATCGCTTTATTGCCAGAGGAAACAAAAGTTTCGTCCGGCATATTCATCCAATAGAGAGATCGCCCCCAGTCACGGCTACCCCCATGAACAGAGGAAACGATCCGCACAGGAGGATTTTTGAGATCTTTGGCTCGTTCTTCTGAGGTCACCAGCAAGGCGATTGCACCGTCACTCTCTAAGCAAAAGTCATAAAGACATAGAGGGTCTGCTAACATTGGTGCAGAAAAATAGTCCTGCAGTGTCAGTGGTTTTCGCATTAACGCCTCTGGATGATTTAGCGCATTTTCTCTGGCTGCAAGTGCCACTGCAGCAAATTGCTCACGCGTAGTTCCATAGGTATGCATTTGACGACGAGCCAATAGAGCGAACATATGTCCAGGCCCTACAAGACCACTTGGAGAAAAAAAAGCGGTCTCCGGAGTGTGTTCATAGGCCGATGTAATGGAGCCAAAACGTTGATTAGTTTGTTGTAGCGCCCCAACGCATATGACTGCGCTTGCTTGTCCGGAGACAATTGCTGACGACGCTAGGCCGATTGATCCGGCCGATCCGCCTCCTGCTCCAGAGAGAGATGCAGTATAGGTGACCTCAGGAATACCCAATGTTTCCATAAGATAAGGGGTATCGAATCCTCCGGAGTAGTATGCGAAACCATCGATATCTCTTACTGAGAGGCCAGAGTCGTCAATAGCAGCAATGATCGCCTTGCAAACAAGCTCATTCAAAGATTGAGGGTCAGATTTTCCTCGCTTATAAAAAGGGGTCGCCCCCACTCCAGCGATTGCAGTTTTATTTCTTATAGACAATTTTTCTCGCCTCCAATAGCGATGTCGAGTGTCAAGTTGTTCAGTAAAAAAGGATGACAAAAAATTGGTGATTGAAATTATAGTTTCGCGCGATTGGGAAAGATAGGGTCTTTATTTTCTATGCTATGCCCTTGGCTGATGGAATGCTAAACTGTCATCACAAGTAGTGCCAAATCTTTTAAGGGTCGAAATATTGGTTAAACGTTCTAATTCATTGGCTCGTATAGGTATCAGTAGGGATTAACGTATCTCTGGGACAGAAATGACAGACAGTATTTCACGTGAAGATCTTTTTGATGTCTCCGACAAGGTTGCATTGATTACCGGGGCGTCTTCGGGAATCGGATTGCACTTATGCAGTATGCTGCTGGAGCGCGGCTGCAGAGTGATTGGGATATCAAGGACTGCCACTAAAGCCACCGATCTTGGGCACCTTGGTGGCAAGTACGGTAATGTTTTTTTACCCATTGATATGGATGTCAGCAATCCTGACAGTGTCAATTCGGCATTCGATCGCATTGGGAAAGAATTTCCATGTATAGATATCGTGGTAAATAATGCGGGTACCGTAACACCTAAAAGAGCGACGGAAACTTCTGAAAAAGATTGGGGGTTGGTAGTTGATACCAACCTTACCGGCCCATTTTTAGTGAGCCGCTCAGCAATTCCCTCAATGACGAGGGGGGGGAGTATCATTCAAATTGCATCCATTGGAGCGTTTAAAGCTTTCGTCGGTCTGAGTGCTTATTCTGCTTCCAAAGCCGGCTTGGTTATGTTGGCCCGTACATTGGCCTTGGAGTTGGGGTCTCAGGATATTCGCGTCAACGTTGTTTCCCCCGGTTACGTAATCACCCCTATGAATAGTGAATTTCTCTCTGGACCCCAAGGCGAAAAGGTCCGTAAACAGATACCTTTGGAGCGGTTTGCAGAAGCAAGCGATCTCGATGGTGCAATATTGTTTTTGGCTTCTTCTGCCTCAAAGTATGTTACCGGAGCCTGCTTGCACGTTGATGGTGGCTGGGGGATTGTCTGAATAAGTATGTTGAATTATGCTAATTTTCAGCGTCATGTTATGCCCTGTAGCGACTCAGATACAATCAGGAAAAATGAAAATTCATAACCGTGCTGTTATGAAGTAAACCTTATATTATTTCTACAGCTGCCTTTGTTTAATTTGTTTAAATCTGATCAGTTAGACTGAGTAATTTGATTACCCGTTCTGCCTTTCGTGAAACGAAAAGTGGCGAGGGGAAATTGATGACAATGTTAATGGTTGACAACTTCTATAGGTTTACATAAATGAATTGTAATGAAGTGACTAGCGCAATTTTCTACGATTTGTCATCTTCCGGTTGGATGGAAATGTTCGGTCTGGTGGAGCTGCATGTGGCAGAAACAGCCGCCGAAGTAAAGCCAGTATTGGACAAAGTGGAGGCCGCATCCCAGCTAGGTCACTTCGCAATCGGGTACGTCTGTTATGAAGCTGCTAGTGGTCTAGATACTTCCTTGAATCACCGACCGAAGCATAGCTACCCCTTGGCAATCTTTGCCGAGTTTGAGAAAACAAGACCTATTGATCTTTCTGAGGATTTGAAAGCGGTTAAACTTAGAGAGACTATTGACAAGAATTGCTTCACTCGGTCAATCGGAAAGATAAAAGACTATCTAGAAAAAGGTGAAACCTACCAAGTAAATTTCACTCATCAGTTAGTTGGAGATTGTTATGAAGCACCGCGAAATGTCTTTGCTAAATTGATCGAGGCACAACCGACGCGCCATGGGGTTTTTTTTGAGACAGAGCATTTTGCTATCTGTAGTGCCTCCCCCGAGTTATTTTTCTCTCTTAAGCATGATGATGTGGAAATGAGGCCAATGAAAGGAACTCGAAAGAGAGGTAGATATCTTTCTGAGGATCTTCAGTACAAAGCTGAGCTAGCGTCATCAGAAAAAGACAGGGCTGAGAATCTCATGATTTTGGATATGGTGCGAAATGATCTTGGCCGTATCTGTGATCCGGGCTCTATTAAAACCTCTAAATTATTTGAGATTCAAAAACTACCGACCGTTTGGCAACAAACATCGTCTGTTACCGGCAAAACCAAGGCCTCTCTCGCCGAAATTTTTTCAGCCACTTTTCCATGTGCTTCGGTTACTGGTGCTCCCAAGGTTAGATCGATGGAGATTATTTCAGATTTAGAAACTATCGCCAGAGGCGTGTATACGGGGACTTTGGGTTATGTAAAACCTAATCGGGAAGCGTCATTCAATGTAGCCATCAGGACTATGTTCATTGACAAAGCAGAAAGCAAAGCAAGCTATGGAGTGGGTGGGGGTATAGTATGGGATTCCAATGCCGAGAGCGAGTGGGAGGAGAGCTTGCTGAAGGCGCAACTTGTGGATTTCCCTGCGGTTTCATTTGAACTATTCGAAACGATGAGATATGACCCTCAACAGGGAATTTATCTGCTTGAGGAACATATCTCTCGCTTGAGAGGGTCTGCGGAGTATTTTAGTTGGCCTTTTGAAGAAACTGTTGTCAGAAATTTACTAAAAGGTGTTAAATCGGATAATGCATTACGCATTAAATTAGTTATGATGCATAGTGGGAAATTCGTTATCAAGCAATCACCATTGCCCGATTTCCGTGGTTTGGTTAGACTAAAGCTTGCTAACCGACCGGTTAATAGTAACAACATTTTTTTATTTCACAAGACGACGCATCGTAAGGTCTATGAAGAGGCAAAAAAAGAGGCTGAACTGTGTGATGATGTTATATTGTTTAATGAAAAAGGGGAATTGACTGAAACGACTATCGCTAATTTATACATTGAAGTTAATGGTAAGCTCTTGACGCCGCCGCTGACTTGTGGGCTGCTGCCAGGGGCATTGCGTGCATCCATGCTTTCGAAAAGAGCGGCATCAGAGCGCGTGCTATACAAATCTGATCTGTTATCTGCAAAAGACATATATATTGGTAGCAGTTTGCGGGGGTTGCAAAAAGCAATTTTTAGCGAGTAATCCATGCAAATTACTCCCGCTGATTTTACCGAGAAGAAGATGACTGATTAAAATCCAAGCGGTTTGAAGAAGAGGAACTGTTTTGCCTTCGCCGCTGCCTATATGCGCAACAGTAAGCCCGATTAAACCCAAAACCATGGTTTCTAAACAAGCACAAATGACTTTTATTTTGAACCTCAGGAATATGATCAGTACATTGGGTTAGTGCCAAAATTCGGAGTGGCTTTAAATAATCGCTAATGCAAAGTATTTCACTGTCTGATAACCGATGAGGCTTTCCTCAGGTTTTATATTTCGAATTAATCTGAGTCCTCGAAGTCGAGGGCTCAGTTCGTTGGATCCAAAATTTATTTTCCAAAATAGAATTGTTCACACTTTTCAAAAGTATCAGAAACTACTGTTCCACCAGCTTGTTGTAGCGTATCAAAGGTCGGTGCCCATGTTGCTGTGCCAGAAAAATATTCATCAAATAGCAAGCCCATCGACGATTCATCTCTGGTGACAGACCTAACCATCAAGGTCGTCGCCTCATGCGAACCGCCACCAATCGGCATGAAAACACCGTTGAAGAAATCCTCGTGACCACCTTCTTGGATTGCGGTTTCAAGCGCTGACATTCCTGCTACGAAAGCGGCAAGGTTTTGAGGAGATACTTTTACGCGCTGCACTCGCTCATAACCGGGATCTAGGCGGAATGGTTTGAGTGGCTTCCAAGTCGCAACGTATTGAACCTCACGAAGGTTCTCAAATCTTCGCCCTGCTTCCTGAGTCGGGTCATAAACGGCATTTCCTTTAAGGGCCGATTGCACGTTAGGGTAGGCATTCCAGATCATCATCTGGCCCAAATACTGATGGCCAGACATCGTTACACATGATCCCGTGCCAGCGGAGCCTAACGTCCCAAAAAAATCGACATCCTCTTTTACTGTTTTCAGGTATTTTGCAATATCAGGTGCTGCGATCATCATGGTCGAGAATGCGCCATGGTTGACATTTTCAGATGGCTGATCCTGCGCCATTGGTGCAGACGAACACGATAATAAGATAATCAGGCTAAAGAAAAGTTTTGTGAAGATTTTCATGGTTACTCCTGGTCGATTCAAATATTGTGGATTGAATATTTACAAGGCCTGTTAAAACCTTTGAATTTAGTTTTATTTAATTGCAATGCTATATCACTTCTTTTTTATGACTCATTGACAAGGAAGGTCTGCATAATCCCTTTTCCTTTAATTTGCATAGGCTCCCTTTCTCGAAGTTCATAGGACTTGCGATCGATAAGTTTTGCAGTATCGGAAGAAATATGTATGGCATCCTTAACGCCGTAAGATTCCATCCTGCAAGCGGTATTGACCGCATCCCCCCAAAGGTCATAAATAAACTTTTTTTTCCCAATTACTCCCGCTACAGCAGGTCCAGAGTGCACGCCAATTCTCATCGATATTTTATGTCCATCAATTTCAGGCAGGGAATTTATATAGGCTAGCATGCGAAAACCAAGTTTAACCATTTTCGTCGCATGGGATTTATCTGGCCTTGGAACTCCACATGCGACCATGTAAGCGTCACCCATGGTTTTAATTTTCTCTACAGCTAATTCGTCGCAAAAGTCGTCAAATTGGCTAAAAATGTTATTCAGCATATCAACAATGGTTCTAGCATCCAGCTTTTGTGATAAAGGTGTGAAGCCGACAATATCTCCAAAGAGAATGCTGCATGCCTCCACTGAGTCAGCAATTAAATGTTCGTTCGCAAGCATCCGAGTGGCTATGGAATCAGGCAGAATATTAAGTAATAGCTCTTCGTTCTTTTGTTTTTCTTGTTCTATCTGAGCCAAATATTGCTCTTCTCTGTCGAGNAGATGCTTCCTATCTAAAGCGGAATTGATTCGAGCAGCTAGAATCATAAAATTTATGGGTTTAGTCACATAATCCTGTGCACCGGATTCGAGGCACCTAAAAACTGTTTCTTGCTCATCTAGTGATGAGACCACTATTACTGGAATGTTTCGACCTTTCAGCACCTTTTTATTTCGCCCAAGGAAATCATATCCACTCATGCCGGGCATCAAAATATCAAGCAATATGAGATCAATGGGAGTGCTACTGTTTATATAATTTTCAGCCTCGGAACCTGTATTTGCTACTAGTATTGAATGCTTTGCGGCCCGAAGTTTTCGATTCAAGTACTCGGTATTGGAGGNATTATCATCCACGATTAAAAGGTTAGAAGGGTACTTGGTTTCGAGCGCATCAGGAGTCTCCTGAAGAGACTCNGAAAACTTCTCAATGATATCGATATCGCTTTGACTCAATATCTTGAGTGAGATTAGATTTTCTATAGAACTAATATCGCTCTTGACCAGCTCGCCAATGCTATTTTCGAGGTCCGAAACTGCATTTGCAATCTTTTTGATGTCTTCAATAAAGTCAACTACAAAACCGGTTACACTTCCCTGCTTTATTTTGGATAATTTCTCATTTATNTCTAGGAGCAACGGGCTTACGCTTTCGTTTAGAGATATTGATTGAGTGCTTAATTGAGAAAAAAAACCATCGAGACTGAAATTATGCGCAGAGAACACTTGATCGATTTCAAGGGCAACATTTCCCCCAAGCTCACTGATGTCGCTCAACTCGGTCGCTAAAGCGCTGTCTTTTAGGNATTCCTCTGCTTCNAGTTCTTCCACAAGGAGCTCTGAGAATCCGCAGATGATGTTTAGATATGTCTTNAGGTTGTGGCGGATCTTGCCGATCAACAGGCTGTTCAGTCGTTTACTCAAGAAATGTCCCTGTAGGCTAAAAATTATTCAGTNATGCATGATAACCGAGGATACATCTTTTACAATCCCGAAAGAATTAAAAAAACTGCGACAATTGCCATTTTTAACGGGGCGNTCGNTAACATCAATTGGNTCGCTGGCAGATTTTGAAACACCGCAAGTCTAGCGAGGATAAGACATGAAAGATGAAATAGCGAAACTTAAAGTCGCTTTGGCCGAATCGCAAGCAAGAGAGACCATGATGCGTCAGGCATTGGATCAGATGCCATATGTTGTCATGCTGTGGGATGAGAATGATGATTTAGCATCTTTTAATGATAGGGCAAAAAAATCGCATGCTCAAATGGGCTTCGAAGTGCGCCCCGGAATGAATATGCGAGATCTCTTCGAATTCTATGCCGACTTTGCGGAGCAACAATTTAAGGGCAGGCCCAAAGAGCTTGCAAAGAGCCGAAACGGATTGACCAGGGAACAGTTTATTCGTGCTGAAATGGATTTACATAAATCTCAGGATGGGTTGCCTCGGATCATTCACGTTGAAGCCACAGGCCAATATATTGAGGCGATTGACACGCTATTGCCTGCGGGAGGACTCATGTCCTTTCGCAGGGATGTTTCGAAAGAGAAGAAAAATGATCGTCAAAGAGACACTCTCTCCAAAGCAATTGAAGGAACCAATGAAGCTGTTTTTGTTTGGGATCCAGATGATCACTTGTCTGTCTTCAACTCGTCAGCCCAAAGACTAATGTCCAAGTTTGGCATTAGCATGCATCTTGGGATGAGTTATAGCGATATGCAAGCTATGGGCTTTAGGCATGTCAGAGACCATAAAGAAGGTTTCTCCTCCGTTGATGCAGAAAGGTTTATAACAAATGCAAAGGCCGAGGCCAAAAAACGAAGATCAGAAAGCGGAAAAAAAAGGGTGATACACAATCCGGCCACAGATTCGTTTATCGAAGGTCACGACACGCTGCTGCAAGACGGTAGTTTGATTTCCATCATGCGTGATGTGACCGAAGAAAAGAAACAAGAAGTGGAGAGAGATCGTCTGGTAAACGCGATAGATAAAATGCAGGATCCCATAATGATTTGGGACGATAGTGATCAGCTTGTCGCTTTTAATGAAACGGCATATAGGAATGGTCTCGACGTAGGTTTCGAAATGCATGTTGGTATGAAAATGAAGGATCAATTGTCAGTGCTTTACGACCACTTCAAGAGTCAATATGTCGATTCCGAAGACTCTTTCATTGAATTTACGCGTGGGTTGGACAAATCAGAATGGATAGCAAGCGAGACAACTAGGCAAAAAAAAGGTGGAACCAGCACAAACTTTAATCCTAGCCTAGATAAATACTTCGAGGCATCTGATACACCGCTGCCAGATGGGGGGTTGGTATCGATCTTTCGAGATGTTACTACCGAAAAGCGGCAACAGATGGATCAAGAGCGCTTGGTGAATGCAATCGACAAAATGAAAGATGGTGTAATGGTTTGGGATGATAGGGATAACCTTTTTGCGTTTAATGAGGCAGCCTCAGAGTCTTACGCAGCGACGACTGGGGTGCAACTGCGATTGGGTATGACACATATCGAACTTCAGGGTAGTTTATATGATCAACGAGCTGGAGATCCAAACATAATAAAGGACTCTATGGATAGAGAGTCTTATATTCGAGAAACATCACAAGTACATAGATTAAAGTCCACTCAGACGCGCGCAGTCTATAATGGAAAACTGGATAAATATTTCGTTTCGACAGACACCATTCTGCCTGATGACGGCGTGATAACGGTTTTCAGAGATGTCTCGGAGGAGAAAAAACAGGAACTAGAACGTGATCGCATGCGTCAGGCAATCGATCAGATGCATGATGCTGTTCTTGTTTGGGATGATAAGGATACGCTTGTGGCATTTAACGTCGCAGCACAAAAATGGAATGACGAGGATTGGGGAAGTCACTTAAGACTGGGGATGACTCAAAAAATCCTCATGGGTGAGTTATATGAGAATCTAGAGCAACGCTATGAAAGTGATCCAGAGGCGCTAAAGAAAACTCTGGGTGGGCTTGAAAAATCAGACTATATCAAAAATGAAATTCAGAAACACAAGACAAATCGTGGCGTGGCGAATATCTTTTATAATCCAATTCAGAGCAAGTATTTCGAATCTAAGGACACAACTCTCCCAGATGGCGGTTGGATTCAAGTCGTACGAGATATAACGCAGCAGAAAAAACAAGAAATTGAAGGCCAGCGGTTGCAGAACGCAATCGAATATCTGGATGATCCCATCTGGGTCTTTGATGACAAGAATGAGTTGGTTGCTTTCAATAGAGCAATGTCTCAAATTCATAAAGCTGATTTTGGCAAGCAACTCGTCATTGGATTAACACTTGATGATTTAATGGGTGAGTTCTATGACCTGCAATTAGAGGAAGGGTATAAGCCCGATGGACTCAAAAGAGAAGATTATGTTGCAAAATTGATAAAAGAATTCCGATCGGGTAGCGGCCAGATAAGGCCTGTCTTCAACCCCATGCTAGACATTCAGTTTGAGGCCAAGGATACCGTTCTGCCAGATAACAGCTTCGTCACAGTCTTTAGAGATGTGACAGTTGAAAAAAAACAGCAGGCCGAGCGGGATAGATTGCTCCAGTCCTTTAACCAGATGAGGGATGGTTTGATGCTTTGGAGCGAAAAGAATGAACTCTTGTTTTTTAACGATGCAGTCAGGGGTTGGTACTCAGCGATGGGACTGCCTATCGAGATTGGTTCATCTCTCGAGCAAATATGGTCAGATTTCTATGAGACAATCAAGCGAAAATATAGCGATTCTCCGGGCGAATTTAGTGCATTTACCGATGGTCTCAACAAGAGTGAATTTATCGAACAGGCTGTAGCAAAGTATCAGCACTCAGAGGCTTACATTATTGACAATCCCGCTCTAGATCTATTTCTGGAAGTAAAAAACACTCGTTTGCCGGACGGTGTTCTGGTCGCAACACTTCGGGATATTACTGAGTCAAGGAAACAGGAAACTGCAAAGGATAGGCTGTTGCAGGCAATTGATGGGATGCAGGATGGTATCTTGGTTTGTGATGAAAACGATGAGGTTTTTGCATTCAACAAACGTTTCCAAGCTTTTCATGAGGATGGCACTGGGAAGAAAGTTTGGACGGGTAAGAGATTTTCTGAGGTGTTGGAGGAATATTACGAAGTTTCATCGGCTGACGAGGTTATTGGTTCCCTCAGTAGAGAGGAATATGTTTCGTCAACAATAGAAAAATTTAAGAGCATTAGCCTCCAGGAGCCTGAATATAATCCAGCTATTAACAAATACATTCAACCTGCCACTTCAGTTTTTGCTGATGGCAGTTTTATGATTGTGTTTCGAGACGTCACAGACTTTAAAGAGCAGGAACTGGAGAGAGACAGAATGTTTAATTCTATCAATAAGATGCGTGATGGTCTTATGATTTGGGATGATGATAATAGATTACTGCTTTTTAACGAGACCTGCGAGAAATGGAATGCCGAATCAGGCATCCCTCTCAAGTTAGGTATGACGTTATCTGAAGTTTGGTCAGAATTTTATGACGAATTGGAACGGAGGTATAGAGACCGCCCTACCGAGCTTCTGCAGCTGACCGATGGACTTGATCGCGAAGGGTTTATTGCAAAAGGAGCCGAAAATCATAATGCCAGCTCGGATGCTTTCATAATTGAGAACCCGATTCTTGATAAATATCTCGAGGTAAACAATACCCGACTTCCTGATGGCGTTTTAGTTCAGGGTCTAAGAGATGTTACAGACGCCAAGAAACAGGAGATAGAGCGAGAGAGGATGGTCCAGGCTATCAATGAGATGAGCGACGCTATTTTGGTTTGGGACGAAAACGAACGATTAGTGGCGGTAAACGAAGCTATGGTTAAGGAGCATGGTGAGACTCAAGGCCGTGAGTTTTCGCTCGGAATGACTTTTGGTGAGCTTATGGGGAATTATTATGATGATCAAGTTAGGACCGGATACATACCAGATGGCTTAGACCGTGAAGAATACATAAATCAAAATTTGGAATTGATCAAAACCTCATCTGGCAAACCACGCTCGAGCTTTAATCCAATCTTGAATAAACACTACGATATCATTGACAAACTTTTGCGCGATGGTGGATGGATTACAAGCATCCGCGATGTCTCGAACGAGAGGAGTCAAGAACTTGAGAGAGAGAGACTTTTAAAGGCGATTGAGAGTATACCTGAACCGATGGCACTTTGGGACGGAGAGGACAGATTGGTAAATTTCAATAATGCCTTCAAAGAATTACATCGTGGTTTTGACGTTCGTTTTGAGCGAGGTATAGATCTTCGCACTTATGCACGCGAGGCATATGAGAAGGGTTTATATGTTTCTGAAGAAGCCATCACCGATGAGTTTATTGATCAGATCATCGAAAATCGGAACAAAATCTCCGGTTCTTCGGAATCACAGCAAGCACGTCTAGGCGACGGTAGGTTTTTTAATGCTTTCAACACAAAACTGCCCGACGGAGGTTCTATAACATTCATGACCGATGTCAGTGATTTGAAGAAGCGGGAGAATGAGCTGGGAGTTCTAGTTGATGAGCTAGCCAACGCCAGAGATGAAGCAAATAAGGCCAGTGAAACTAAAAGTTTATTCGTTGCAAACATGAGTCACGAGTTGAGAACGCCGCTTAATGCAGTCATAGGCTTGGCAGAGCTGTTAAAGGAAGATGCTGAAGATGATGGAATGGATGAGTACCAAGAGCCTCTGGAACGCATTCACACTGCGGGTAAGCATCTGCTTGCGCTAATAAATGATGTTCTTGATGTCTCCAAAATTGAGGCAGGCAAAATTGATTTCAATATTGAAGAGTTTTCGGTTGAAAAGCTCATAGGCGAAGTGGTTGCTACAACCCAACAATTGGCTGACTCAAATCGAAATTCGCTGGATTTGACTTGCTCACAGGACTTAGGAACGATTCGGTCCGATGAAACGCGAGTTCGCCAGATTATTTTTAACCTCGTGGCCAATGCATGCAAATTTACAGAGAACGGCTCTGTATCGATTGATGCAACCCTAAGGAAAGTGGGTGATGATGAGTTTGTCGACATAAAAGTCATCGACTCGGGAATTGGTATGTCGCCAGAACAGACTGAAAAATTATTCTCTTCTTTTGTTCAGGCCGACAGCTCTACCACCAGAAAGTATGGAGGTACTGGTCTTGGTTTGGCGATCTCGAAGCAACTCGCTGAGGCGATGGGCGGTGAGTTGACGGTGGTAAGTGAACTTGGAAATGGATCCACATTTACCGCCTCGCTTCCGACAGTTGTTGAGATACAAAAGGATGATTTCACCACTCCAAAACCCACAAAAATATCCAACCAAGAAAAACTTCCTACTAGCAATCTCAGCGGAACGGCGAAAGTTCTTGTCATTGATGATGATCCGATTGTCTTGGACATGATGAAACAACACCTTGGGGGGGAGGGTTTCGAAGTCATTCTAGCCGATTCAGGAAAAAAAGGTATTGAGTTAGCGCGCACGGAGTCTCCAGCAGTAATTACACTGGACATACTGATGCCTGAAATGGATGGCTGGTCGGTCTTGAGGACCTTGAAGGCGGATTCAGTTACAGCAGACATACCAGTAGTAATGGCGTCGATTCTGGATGAGCAAAAGCAGGGATTGGCCCTGGGTGCAAACGATTATGTTTCCAAACCCATAGACAGAGACAAGCTAGTCTCGGCTCTTAGACGTCTGGTTGGCAGTGGCCCAGGTAAGTCCGTGCTGGTTGTTGAGGATGATCCGGATTCCAGAATGTTCATTCAACGCCTGCTGAGGTCAGAGGAGTGTCAAGTCAACGAAACAGTTAACGGGAAGGAAGCGCTTGAATATCTTGAGGCTGCAGAAAGACTGCCAGACTTGATCCTATTAGACTTGATGATGCCCGTTATGGACGGTTTTGAATTTCTGACACTTATCAAGGAGGTAGAGAGCTTTAAAACTATACCAATTCTTGTTGTCACTGCTGCTGATTTGTCGAAAAGTGATCACAAGCGTCTTCTAGGCAGTGTGGAAAATATAATTCAAAAGAGTGGACTGGAGCAGGATCAGATTTTGCGAGAGATAACCAATTTGATTTCCTCTAAATCTAAAGGAGAATAATTTAATGCCAAAAATTCTTTATGTGGAAGATAATGAAGACAACATCTACATGCTCCAGAGACGATTGACCAAAAAAGGGTTTGAGGTGTTGATAGCAGAGAATGGGAAGATCGGCGTTGAACTTTCACTTGCTGAGAAGCCTGATTTGATTCTTATGGACCTCAGTCTTCCTATCATGGATGGTTGGGAGGCGACTAGACTGATCAAAACGGATGCGCGAACCCAATCAATTCCTATTATTGTCTTGTCTGCTAATGCAATGGAAGAGCACAAGCAATCGGCGCTTGCTGCCGGGGCGGATGATTATGATACCAAACCAGTAGATCTCAAAAGGTTACTGGATAAGATGAATAGATTTCTTTAACCCGAAATAACAACATTATTGCTAAATCATGTCCGATGATCTTTTTAAAAAAGACCTCTTTCGTCCTCTTGCAGCTCGAATGCGGCCGACCGACTTGGATAGTGTTGTTGGGCAGGAGCACCTCGTCGGTCGGGGCAACCCGCTCAGGGAAGCCATCGACAGTGGTGCTTTGCATTCGATGATCTTGTGGGGTCCCCCCGGCGTGGGAAAAACGACTCTTGCAAGACTCATAGCCCGCTCAACCGATGCTAACTTTGAGAACATATCTGCCGTATTATCAGGAGTTAAAGAGATCCGTGCTGCCATCGCAAATGCCAAAGAGCAGCGCGATCTTCAAGCTAAACAAACTGTGTTATTCGTCGATGAGGTTCATCGCTTTAATAAATCCCAGCAGGATGCTTTTCTGCCTTATGTCGAAGATGGCACATTGGTTTTTGTGGGCGCCACGACGGAGAACCCGTCTTTTGAACTGAACAATGCATTATTGTCTCGATGTCGTGTTTACGTGCTGAAAAGTCTTAACCAAGGAGATATCGAAACTGTTCTTGTTAAAGCAATGACAGACAAAAAAGTTGGATTGGGTCGACATAGCTTGCAGTTGGATGAGCAAGCTAGGCAGCTCTTGGCGTCGGCTGCCGACGGCGACGCAAGGCGAGCGCTCAACCTTTTAGAGATTGCAAGTGACTTGGTGATAGATCAGAAAAGTCTGAGAGCCATTGATAAAAAGACCGTCGAACAAGTTCTGGTTGAGGGCGCACGTCGTTTCGACAAGGGTGGGGAATATTTTTTTGATCAGATATCAGCCCTTCATAAATCGGTTCGAGGGTCATCGCCTGATGCAGAACTATACTGGCTTTGCCGAATGCTGGATGGAGGTTGTGATCCCATGTACATAGCTCGTCGGCTAGTTAGGATGGCAAGTGAGGATATAGGGAATGCGGACCCAAGAGCGTTGCAAATAGCCATGAATGCGTGGGATGCTCAAATTCGTATTGGGAGTCCCGAGGGAGAGTTGGCGTTGGCACAGGCGACGATCTTTCTTGCAGTGGCTGCCAAAAGCAACGCGAGTTATAGTGCTTTTAACGCTGCTATGAAGGATATTCGTTCACTACCCAGTTATGAGGTGCCGAAAAATTTGCGCAACGCTCCTACGCCGCTTATGCAAAAACTTGATTATGGTAAAGATTATCGATATGCGCACAATGAAAAGGACGCCTATGCGGCGGGGGAATGCTACTTGCCAGATGAGTTAGTTGGAAGGAAATATTATTTTCCAACCGATCAAGGCCTAGAAAAAAAGATTGGTGAAAAACTTGACTATTTGCGTGCTAAGGATGATCAGGCTAAAGATGAATAAATTCGTAGTTTCTAGCGCAGTAACGCTCTTTGTGACAACCATTAGCGGATTTGATTTATGGCTTATTCGCTCTTATGAAAGCTAAAACTACCTGCGCGAGTTCGTATCCTGTGTCATTTTGTAGGAAATGTTTTACCCCCTTGATCACAACGTGTTTCTGATCTTGAGCTCCCGGAATTTCGTGTTGAAACTGAATTGCAGAAGCTTGTGATTCTGAATCGCTGTAAGCAGTTAGGAATGGTTTTTTGAATGTGCGCAGTTTCTCCCATGCCGCTCGATTATCAGACAGAGCCGGATCGTCTGGGAAAAGAGGAATCAAACTAGGGAATTCCCGCGCGCCTTGCATGAATTCTTCGCTTGGAAACGGTGCTGAGTAAGCCCGCTTCTCTTCTGCAGAACATTTGTCTACCCAGTGCGAAATGATATCACCAAGATCAAAATCTGGGAAAGCGTCACAATGCCTGATCCAGTGCATAAATGGTGGATACGCATCGCACCCCGACGCCGCATCTTGCGTCTGTTCAGTCATTGTGCGCGGGTTTTTTGGATTTTCATTTTTTAATGCTG
>PCDB01000032.1 GCA_002591625.1 Porticoccaceae bacterium | reverse complement strand
ACGATAGTCTCTCATGCCCTCTTCACGACGAGGATCTCTCATATCCTCTTCGCCACGATAGTCTCTCATGCCCTCTTCACGACGAGGATCTCTCATATCCTCTTCGCCACGATAGTCTCTCATGTCTGCTTCATCATCACGACCCTCGCGTTCGTAAGCAACGGCTGTAACTTGAACAGCAGACAAAAACAAAATACACGTCAATATAAATGGGATTTTCATTGTTATTCTCCTTCAAAATTTTCACTCCTTGTTATGTTACACCTAATGACATCATCCTTGTACCAACTTTTGGAATATTAAAAAGTACCATACGCCGGAGCAACGAACTGCCGCCAGATAGGCTTTTCAAGACTTGAAGTGCTCAATTGGCTTGCCCGCCGTTGCAGCATCATAAATCATCTATGGTGACCAAGAAAAAGAGAGCATGCCGTCCACTGGACCGTCAACCTAAAGAAAAACATACGAGGCTTGCATACAATAAAAATTATAAGTTGTAGGTGGTTTATTTCACTAGGTTTTCAAGTTTGACACACAAAAAGTGACCATAATTTAATTTATTTCTTTATTCAAATTAAATCAGTAGGTTTGTTGCGCACTCGGAATAGTTCATTCTCTCTGCAAGGAGTAATGAGGACTGTCTAGCTGTGTATTAACAGATAGATACAAATACTCAGTTTACGGTCAATTGATTAAAAATGTCTACCATATTGTATACCCCTGGGCAGATGACCATGGGGGTGCTTGGATAGCTAATGGTATTCTCAAATATTTTCAATATTGTGAAGCTTGTAGACATTGAGGGGGGAATTAAGTATGAGATTTAAAGCGTGGGAGTAAGAGATGCTTTACATATGTGACAGGATTCAACCTCACTCAACCGCAGTAGTTATTGGTTCTGGAGCCTAGTATATCGCAGCCAGCGAGGAACTCCTGACTAACGGATTTAAGGTGGTCTTAATCGAAGCGCGGAATCGCATGGGCGGGCGCGCTAGCCCGAAATAAGAAGGCTCCGTGCCCTTTGATGCTAGTGCCTCATGGCTAACGGATTCGAAAGTGAATTATCTCCGAACGACTGCCGAGTCGAGCGGTCAATGCTTGAGCAGCGGTGCGCAGTTGTATACAGGCATTAGTGACCCGAGGCGGATTAATCGTTAGAAGTTTCAAGTTTTTGGATTGCTGCAGATTTACTAACAGCTCGATCCTCGATCATTCGATAGGCTGTATAGTATTTAAAGATATTGGCCACGTATTTGACAGGTTCCCGACTAATTTTGCTAGCCGCCATGTGTTCGACGTTATTGAACCAGACGTTTGGATCCAACCCGTTTCGCTTAGCAGCTGCTCTAACACGACGTATATTTGCTGGTCCGGCATTGTATGCGGCCCAAGTAAACAAACGTTGATCAAGAGGTAATATAGCGTCATCCGAAAAGTATCGATTACGCAGAAAATTCATGTACTTGGCACCGGCATGGATGTTGTTTTCGATGTCATAGATATTGGGAATTCCGACATTAGGGTCATTGGCTGTACTCTGCAGTAGCTGCATTACGCCAATTGCACCCATATGGCTCGTTAGAGATTGATCTAGCCGTGATTCCTGATACCCCTGAGCTGCAAGCGCTAACGGGTCAAATCCATACTCCTCGCCAAACCGACGAAACAGATCGATGGTCTGCTCAAACTTATCTCGTTCAGTCTTTGCTAGAGGGTTATTAATCCAGCGCGTTGAAGCATAATATTTATTGAACAGGATATTGCCGAGGAAGGTCCCTTTTTTTACGTCTTTAGAAAAAGTGCTCACGGCCGCTCGAAGCAGAGGTGAATTTGGTCGAATTCCCCAGCCGACGGACTGACCTGAGGAAAGCTTTACACCCCGATTAAGCCGGATGTCAGGGAGCGCCTTCGCCCATAGGTTGGCTTTAAAATCATCACAAAATGTGTAGGCAATAATGCCTGCATTGACAAGTTCGAGTATGTCTTCTGTCAGCAATTGATTATCAGTGTTAACGATCTTTACCGCGGGTAGATCGACTAAGCTTAGGCTTTTATTCAATTCAGAGAGGTGAGAGGCGTAGCTGCTGCCCTTCAAAACGTATACTGTTCGTCCCGAAAGGTCAGTTAGCTTTTCAATCGGTTCTGCGTTTTTATGAGCGACTAGAATTTCATCAACCAAGCGACCGTGCGGGCTAACAAAATCAACTTTAGCTATGCGTTCTGGTGTCATCGTCAAAAAGGCTGCCGCGATGTCACCTTTACCAGCGAGCAATGACGGAATTAGTTCATCGAACGCGACCGGAACAAACTGAGGGATGATTCGGTGGGATTCGCTCGCATTAGATCTATTCGTTCTGCCTTTGTTCAGGTTTTTCAGGAATTCCTCCACATACTCTGCCTGAATGCCTCGGATTCGACCCTGATCGATAAAGAAATCTGTTTTGCTATGAGTTACAAGAACCCGAAGCATACCTCGATGAGCGATTTCGTCGAGATCGCCGAAGTCTGATTGCAATTCGTAGCTTACCTCGGCTTGGTCAATACCGACTGCTTTCGTGCTGAACTCATCGATTGAGGCCATTGAGGTCAGATAAACAGACGTCAAAGCGATCGAGAGAAGAACCTGGAATAGTGTTTTCATAAGCTTAAAAAGACTCAGCTGCTTTAACTCGTCTTGCACATCCTCTGGGCGTTTTCTTCCACTAGAGCCACGTGTGCGGTTGCTGTCATGCTTTTCTCTTATAGCCAATGTACTAGGATAGAAAAAGCCACATTTATCGCGTATCAACGTGAGTTAACGCTATTATTATGAAATGCTACTTATGATTTGTAGTAATCGCAACCGTTTGTAACTTTCTTTATAAAGCTCCCTATTTTAGGGTTGGTTTGTAACTCTCAATTCATTATAAATCAAAGGGTTACGCCTACCCGACTACTCCCACTCAACAAAACAGATATATAAGTTAATTTGAAAATCAGATAGATATGAAGAAAATAATGTTTTAAAACATATTTTTATAAAAATATAATTGCGCGCTCGGCAGGAAGCGAACCTGCAACCGCTCGGTTCGTAGTCTGGCTCTTTGATTAAAAACTAGTTAAATCAACTTTGCACTTGCCGCACAAAATATATCCACCAAGCTTACATCACCTTTTATTTTTAACCCAAATTAGCTATAACATCCAACAAGATATAAATGTAATAATAATTATGCTTTCATAACGGTTCGCAAAGGGACTCTTTTAACTATGAATGTGACATGCAGGCATTGTAAAGGCAGTTCGAGATTACAACCCATACGACGGGATGGATGTTGAGTTCATCACTACTTTCACTGCGTGCACCCCTGCTGTCGTTTCTTCTCGCGACCCTGCCCCTGTCCGCATTTTCTGAGCGACCAAATATTCTGTGGATTGATATTGATGATCAGTCTCCTTGGTATAACGTTTATGGAGACAAGACGGTTAGCACACCCAATCTGGACGCTCTGGCGAACGAGGGCGTTGTTTTTGAACGCGTTTATGCAGCAAGCCCTATTTGCGCACCCAGCCGATCAGCCATGATTACAGGCGTCTATCCGATTCGCGCCGGCACCCACGATATGCGTGCCGGACGGGTCCCCGAATACCAGATTCATCTGCCTGAAGAGGTTACCACAGTGCCGGAGCTGATGCGCCAGGCAGGCTATGAAACCTTCAATGCGCACAAGGACGACTATAACTTTGTCTATGATCGGCGCGATCTTTATTCGTTTGGTAATCCGCTGCACCCTTATTCACCGGGTAGCCGTGACGACGAGGCAAGGAAAAGTGACGGCAAAAAAGGGGGTAACAAAGAGGTGAGCAAGAAACAACTCATGGAAATGGGTTTCACCGCCGAGAAAGCAGCTGAAATGTTGGCAGAGCTTGATAAGGACAAAGGTACGACTGCAGTCAACTACAAAGGGTTGCGTGGCACCGGGTCTTGGCGTGACGTCAAAGAAGGCCCATTCTTCGGACAGCTGTCCATTCCCGGGGGTAAGAGTGTCGACAAGATAAACGAGCAGCTTCGCTCGTTCGGTTTGGAGCCGGTGGATCCCGCAGACGTCAGGGTACCGGCACAGTATCCGGACATCCCTCAGGTTCGGCAACACATTGTCGATCACTACAATTCCGTCCAGCGCACTGACCATAAGGTTGGGGAATTAGTACAGCAGTTTAAAGATGAAGGACTGTGGGGAAACACCGTGTTTATTCTCTACAGCGACCATGGCTCGGATCTGCCCAGAAGTAAGGGATACGTTTATAAAGAAGGTTTGCATATTCCATTTATCATCGCAGCACCCGGCATGGATATCATTGAGTCGGGAAGAAGAAGTGATCTGGTCAACCTGATGGATCTTGCAGCAACCACGTTAGGGCTTGCCGGGATCGAGATCCCCGAATTCATGGATGCCAAAGATATCTTTGGCAAGGACTATCACCGGGATTACATCTATTCATCTTCAGACCGCTGGGGCAACGTGATCGACAGGGCCCGTTCTGTCATGGGTGAACAGTTCCACTATATCAGAAACTTTAAGTTGGACCGACCGCTGTTCAATTGGGGGGCATATGAAATGGTCGCTAAAATGCGAGACCCGGACGGAACGACCACCAGCCTGATGGCTATGCGCCGCATGGCAGATGGAGGGAAGCTTCAAGGGGCTCAGATGGCACCCTATAGCGGGAGGGTTGCAGAGGAGCTTTATGATCTGAAGAGTGATCCGGATGAAGTGAACAATCTTGCTGCAGATCCTGCCTATCAAAAACAGTTAACTAAGATGCGCAAAGCATTACTGTATTGGATTGCTGACACGGATGATAAGGGACAATATCCCAGATCCTCTGGGGCCATGCGGGAAATAACCGACCGGTTCCCGCCAGATTGGTTGAAGAGCTCCGAGTTTCGTAAATGAAACGCCTCATATTATTTTTAGCCATTGTACAGCCTGCTATAGCAGAGCAGCTCCTTGCGGCTAAAGAACAGAAGAAACTGACCGACTTGCTTGCCGATTTGTTCGAACTACCCGCGTTAGTCGATGTATTACTAGCAACAACACGGGGAGAAGTCATCGTCGGCGCTCCTTTCTCGATATTGTTTGAGAACTGACCGGTTGAGCACGCATGATTGTATGCTTCTAAAGGACAGAGGTGAGGGTGATATGAGGGTAGCGAACAGTGTAACTTTGTGGATAATCCATGATCAACCGACGTAGTTTTATTAAGATTTTGGGCGCTGGAGCCGCCGCTCCGCTGGTTCCTCTTGACCTGACTCAGGCAGCTAGAGGTAAACACACCAATATCATACTGATTATGTCAGATGACACAGGCTACGAGACCTTTGGCTGTTACGGATCAGAACAATACAAGACACCACGTATTGACGAGTTAGCAGAAACAGGCCTGCGATTCAATCACTGTTACTCCCAGCCACTTTGTTGCCCCAGTCGAGTCAAAATAATGACCGGTAAATCCAACGTTCGAAATTATGTTTACTGGGATGTGCTTGACCCGGAAGAAAAAACCTTTGGTCACATGATGAAAGATGCGGGTTACGCCACCTGTGTCGCCGGTAAGTGGCAGCTTTACGGAGAGGGAACATTCGCGCCCGAGCTTGCGGGGAAAGGAACGCTTCCGCTGGATGCAGGCTTTGATGAACATTGTTTGTGGCGGGTGAAAGAGGGAGGTGAGCGCTACTGGCAGCCGCAGTTCAGGGTCAATGGCAAGATGACCTCCTTTGATGATGAGGATGCATTTGGTCCAAAAATCTGCACCGATTTTATCTGCGATTTTATCGAGAAGAATCGGGACAAACCCTTCTTTGCCTACTACCCGATGATGCTGACCCATGTGCCTTTTGTTACCACGCCAGAGAGCAGAGAGACCTCTGGTCCAAAAATCTGCACCGATTTTATATTCCATCCCGCGATGAGGTGGCTCGATGAGGCATTCATTCCTGAGCAGCAGAAGTTCGAAGACATGGTGACCTATATGGACACTCTGGTGGGTCAGATCGTGGATAAGCTGGAAGATTTGGGTGTTCGTGAGAATACATTGATTCTGTTTACGGGTGATAACGGTTCTCCCGGGGGGAGTAAGGGCGGTGCGGTATCTGAGCTGAACGGCGTAAGTATTGAGGGTGGTAAAGGTAAAACGACGGATGCCGGGACACGGGTTGCACTGGTAGCTAATATGCCTGGCACCGTACCAGCGGGCGAAGTGACGGATGATATAGTCGACTTTAGCGACGTGATGCCAACCATGGCTGCCATGACGGGGGCCGCACTGCCCAGAGGTGATATTCTCGATGGTGTTAGTTTTGCGCCTCAGCTACGCGGTAAGCAAGGCACGCCGAGAGACTGGATCTATTCCTACAATGATGCCATCCCTGGCCTGGAGCCTGACGCGGTCATCTTTGCCAGAGATCAGCGTTGGAAACTATACAATGACGGTCGCTTATATGACATCCCTAACGATACACTCGAAGAAAATCCGATTACAGAGGGTGGTGAAAAGCCAAGAGCTAAGCTACAAGCAGTGCTGGATTCAATGCCTTCTGAGGGGAAGAAAATATACCGCCGCGAGCGGAACTTGCTGTTACGTTTGTATGGGTATGGTAGTGTCTGACGATATGAGATTAGGTAGATGGAAAAGTGAGTAATTGTGCATAGGGTAGCCATCGGGGTAGGGGTCAGAGCGATGCTGTTTTTCACCTTTGCGATGCACGCATTCGGTGAAGACCAGAACCCTCCGAACGTTGTACTCATCTTTGTCGATGATCTAGGTTATTGCGCCAGTGGGCTCTACGGATGTGAGGCACCGACACCGAATATCCAGAAGCTGGCTGATGAAGGTGCACGGTTCACCGACGGCTATGTCACCAGTCCGGTGTGTTCGCCGTCAAGGGCAGGCATGCTGACCGGTCGGGGCCAGCAGCGTTTTGGACATGATTATTTGCCTGAGGGAGCGGTAGACGGTAACGGCGGCCTGCCGGTTGGAGAGGTCACGTTGGCCGATGCGCTGAAAGAAGCTGGCTACGTTACAGGTATGGTGGGCAAGTGGCACCTAGGACACAACGAGCAGTTTCATCCTCTTAACAGAGGGTTCGACGAGTTCTTTGGTTTGCTGGGTGCGGCAACCAGCTACGCCGATCACGCTCGAGAGGATATGGTTATACAAACTCTTTGGGGGATGGAGCTGCCTCTATTGAGCTATTCTCCTGATGATCTCACGTTGTCATTCTGGAGTGTCATTAAAGCGTTCTTCTTTGAACCAGGTGCACCGCTGCTGATGCGAGGAACGAATTACGTTCAGGAGGATAGTTACTTGACTCATGCATTTTCACGCGAAGCTGTCGACTTTATCAGCAGGCACCGAGATGAACCTTTCTTTCTGTATTTGCCCTATACCGCCGTTCACTATCCCCTGCAGGTACCGAGGGAATACTATGATCAGTTTGCAGATATCGAGGATGAGAAAATTAGGATACTAACCGCTATGACTGCCTCGCTAGATGATGGTATTGTCTTGGTGTTGAACGCCCTGGAGGCAAACGGCCTTGAGGATAGAACTTTGGTGTTTTTCATCAGTGATAATGGCGCGGGTGCTGATGGTGTCAGCAACGCTCCGCTTCGGTTGGGGAAACATTCATTGTTTGAGGGAGGCAACCGAGTACCCTTCGTCGTGAAGTGGCCAGAGAATATCCCTCCAGGTCTCTTCTATAGTCATCCCGTCAGTACATTGGATGTATTTCCAACAACTCTGGCGGCAGCAGGTGCTGAGTTGGCCCAAGACCGAAAGCTGGAGGGTGTAGATTTGCTGCCCTACCTGAAGGAATCGGCAGGCACACCGCCCCATGAAAGTTTGTTCTGGCGTCAGGGTCCCAACTGGGCAGTGCGTTCAGGTAACTGGAAGCTAACCTTTGCGGCAGACCGCTATTGGCTGTACGACTTGTCCAAAGATATCGGTGAGAAAAACAACCTTGCCGGGAGTCACCCGAAAAAGATCAGACAACTGACAGAGCAATACCAGAAATGGAATAGTCATAACACTGACCCTGCCTGGCCGGCCCTTAGCAGCAAGACCATGTCGGAACTCTCGGTGGATGATGTCCCGATTGAGTGGGTGTTTTGATCAGATCCCTACAAAGAGCATTGGAACCACATTCGAGATGGCCTTGGCTTCAATAAAACCCAGGTCTCATCTGCGTTTAATTAGAGAAAAAAATGAAGCCTGGTGCTCACATGCTTTCCCTTGATACTACCGGGACCACATTGGACCTGGTTGGCAGTAAGGGCCAGTCCCTCGCCAGTATGACGAGTGCAGGATTTGATGTGCCGGCCGGCCGGCGAGGGATCAAGAAAAGCGACTGAGCAATTCTTTGAAAATGCAGAACGCAATGAAGCTTTCTTTAATTCAATAGAGCCGGCTCTTCGACAAAAAGCTTAAGTATGTTATTTCACTAGGTTTTTTCAGTTGCCGCACAAATTGCCGAACAAAAAGTCGAAAAAATTTAATTTATTTTTTTATTCAATTAAATCAGTAAGTTAGTGGCGCACTCGGCAGGATTCGAACCTGCGACCGCTCGGTTCGTAGCCGAGTACTCTATCCAGCTGAGCTACGAGTGCGTAGGATTTTAAGTGACCAAAAACTATAGGTTACGCGACATCGTTAGTCAACATATCCTTGAGCTCGACAACTGATGTTAGTAGGAAGTTTCGGCGATTATAGTGGCCCTCATGGGTGGAGGATGTCCTTCAATGGTTCGTCCGCTTCCATCTGGATGGAGAAAATCCTTCAAGGAGTGATATGTCATCCATTCCGTTGATCTTTGCTCATGTATGGAGGTGACAGAGATGTCAACCAACTTTATATCAACAAAACCTAATTTGCGCATCCAACTGCTTAATGTTGCAGGGCTTGGAAGAAACCAGACATTACCCATCTGTGCATAGCGATCCTCGGGCACGAGAGCAAAGCCCTCTGGACCNTCGACAATCAGTGTTTCGAGCACTAGTTGACCTCCGGGTCGCAGAATGTCTCGCAGTTGAATCAGATGGTTCATCGGCGATTTGCGATGGTACAACACGCCCATGGAGAATACTGTATCGAAAGCTTTAAGACTGTTGGGCATCTGCTGAATTCTTAGAGGGAAGACGTCCACTGGGAGCCCTGAGCCCGCAAATTTTTTGAGGGCATAAAATTGACATACAAATTTTACTGAGGGATCGATACCGATCACTCTCTCTGCCCCTGCCCCTAACATTCTCCAGCAGTGGTAGCCATTGCCGCATCCGACGTCCAATACTAAGCGTCCTGTCAATGGTTGGATATGTGGTTTTACGCGATCCCATTTAAAATCTGATCGCCACTCGCTATTAATTTCAAGATCAAACAGTCTAAAAGGTCCTTTGCGCCATGGGTGGAGTTTCATAAGCAGCTCAAATAGCTGATCATGCGATATGGTTAATTGGTCGCTGGTCCCGATCCGAACCCCTTCCCGAAGTTCAATCGGTTTGGCATTAATTATTGGTAGCGAATCCAAACAATCAAGCCAGCTAGGCAAATCGCCCCACCTGGAAGAAGCCAACTGTTTAGTTACAATTTGAGGGAGGCTCTTAGTCAAAGAATCCAGCGTTGTTCCCTTAAGCGCATCAAATAACGATTGATAGTCTCTCATGGAAAGATCGATGTTTTATTATTCATAGTCCGTAGTATAGAATAATTTTTTAATGATCAGGTCTTTCATGGAATCCGTCAGGTGAAAATGAATAGTAAAAGACTTCAAGAGATTGAAGAGAAATTGGCATTTGTGGAGCATTCCAATGCTCAGTTAGAGAAAGAAGTCTTTGCGCAGCAAGGAGAGATTGAATCATTGAAACGATTAAATGGTCTTCTTCAAGAGAAGTTGGATAGATTGCTGCATGCNGAGGACTTACAGGGCGAGATATTGAACCAAAAGCCACCGCACTATTGAGAGGGCTCAGATGGAANAATCACAGAAAATTTCTCAAGCAGTTGAAATTGANNATGTTTTAAGAATACAACGCATCCATGCGCTTTCATTGAGAAATTCAGATTATAGGCAACGGTTGGCGGTTTTGGACCGCTTTGAAAAGGTATTTAGAGCATCTTATGCCGAAATGCACCGCGCTGCTTCGGCTGATTTTTCGAAATCTGAAGCGGAGGTCGATTTTACAGAGATATTTACTGTCCTCACCGAGCTTAAACACATTCGCAAGAGCTTAAAATCTTGGATGAAATCAAGAAAAGCGGCTTCTGCCATTACAATGTTTGGGACCTCGGCAAAAACTATCTTTGAACCTAGAGGGGTTTGCCTCGTTGTTTCACCTTGGAACTATCCCTTCAACTTAACGTTTTGTCCGATGATATTAGCGATCGCAGCTGGCAATACCGTTATAATAAAACCGTCTGAACTAACTCCAAACATGTCTCAAGTTATTTGCGACATTATCGCCAAAGCCTTCGCGCCAGAAGAGGTTGCTGCCTTTCAAGGCGATGCGAAAACAGCATCATATCTCACTAGTCTTCCGGTTGATCACATCTTTTTCACGGGGAGTCCCGCAGTTGGTCGCCGAGTCATGGCTGCAGCGGCAAACAACCTTACATCTGTAACTTTAGAATTGGGTGGCAAAAGTCCAGTGATAATAGATCGTACGGCTAATCTTAAAAAGGCAGCAGGGGATATTGTTTTCGGAAAGTTTATGAACAATGGCCAGACCTGCATAGCACCCGATTATATTTATGTTGAGGAAGCTGTAAAAGCAACTTTTATCGAAGAGGTTAAAAAAAGCATTGCACAACAATATGGTCCATTTGATTTAATAGCNACAAATTCAGACTATTGTAGGATAGTAAATGATCTTCATTTCGGGCGTTTGACAAGACTCCTGGATGATGCTCTTGAGCAGGGCGGAACTGTTATTATAGGGGGGAAGAGTGACTCAGAGACAAAGCTGATCGAGCCAACAGTTATTGAAGGCATGTCGGAATCTTCGATGATCATGCAAGAAGAAATTTTTGGACCAATATTGCCACTGATAGCTTTCACCGACATCGATCAGATTTTGAATGAGATTAATTCTAAACCTAAGCCGCTTGCTCTATACGTTTTTAGCAACGAGCAAGTCACCCAGGAAAAAGTGATTCAACGAACGAGTGCCGGTGATAGCTGCATAAATCAAATAGCGATNCATTTTATGCACCCTAATTTACCATTCGGCGGCGTAAATAATAGCGGTCTGGGGAAGACTGGTGGTCGTTGGGGGTTTGAAGCATTTTCCCATCAACGGAGCGTTTTAGAGGATAAACTAGGAGCTGCGGCTCTTCTCAGGCCCCCCTACACACCTCGGATACATGGCATGATTAAGAGTGCGATCAAATTTTTTACATGAAATGTTATTTTTTCGGCTTTATCGCAAGGATCGAATAGAAATTGAAGCTCTGAAACCAGGTGGTGACAGGCTGGAATCCAACTTCTCGAAGCCTTGCAAAGTGCTTNTCCAACGATTCAGGAATTAACACATTCTCTATTGCTTCTCGTTTTTGACTTACTTCAAGATCACTGTATCCTTGGACCCGTTTGAACTGATGATGCAACTTTACCATTAGGTCATTCAGGCCTGGTGAGTTAAACAGCACTTTTTCCGATATTATGAGGCATCCGCCCTCATTTAGTCCGTTGAAGATCTTTGCAATAAGGCCATCACGGCGCTGTGGTAAAACAAATTGCAGCGTAAAGTTCATTATCACAACTGATGCATTCTCAATATTTATGTCACAGATGTCAGACTGTTTGATAATTATAGTATCGTCCTCACTGTAAGCCTTTAGTTCTTCTTTGCAACGCTCAATCATAGCGCTGGAGTTATCTATCGCAAAAATTCGGACCCCTCNCTCTGAAATACTATGATGGAGCGCTTTTGTGGTGGCGCCAAGAGAGCAACCCAAGTCATAACAATTGGAATTGGNTTGGGCAAAATGGGCTGCCAATTGGCCACCATATTCCACAATGGTTTTATAGCCCGGTACCGATCGGCCGATCATATCCGGAAAAACAGAAGCTACATTTTCGTCAAATTCGAATTTTTCAATTTTTTCACGAGCATCAGCGAAGAGCTTGTCTCGGGAGTTTTTGATCACTTTAAGAACCTTGCATTGCACTGAAGCTCAAACATTTATTATGGTCATTTCGGTTTCACTGGACTTGGAGGAATTGGTGATAACTGAGCAGCTGCCCCTTTGATTTTTGAGGTAAGTTTTGGCGACGCGCCGCAGGTCATCATCAGTGACCGATAAGACACGGTTCCTGAAGGTTTTAAGTGCTCCCTTACTTCGTCCATTAAGTTCTCCATGGAAAGCAGAAATAGCNTCACCCGCTGGTGATCCAGGTTTGTCCAAGTTGCTTAT
This sequence comes from Porticoccaceae bacterium, assembly GCA_002591625.1. GTDB lineage: Bacteria > Pseudomonadota > Gammaproteobacteria > Pseudomonadales > Porticoccaceae > TMED48. The sequence goes on along the minus strand of PCDB01000032.1, from coordinate 14,030 downwards.
AACCCCCAATATCGCTTCATCAATTTGCTCTCTGGATATCGGATTCTTCAAAAGCCAATCGATCGATTCGTTGAAGTCTTTTAGGGTGCCTGCAATCCGGGGATCGCGGTAAGAAAAAAATCTGAAGGTACCATTCTGATTATCTTGAGAAGCGCCACCGCCATAGGCTCCTCCCTGTTCTCTGATTTTGGTGTGCAGATATCCATTGCGAAGAACTCCACCAAGAACGGTGAGCGGCGCCGAGTCTGGATGCATTGAGGGAACTGTTGGATAGGCTTTAGCACAAAAGCTGATTTGGGTGTTTGTTGTCCAGCATTGATCAGTGGAGGCTAGTTGGGGTTTATATGATATTTCACTGCTCTTTGTCTTGGACTGAATGACAGGATCATCCCCATGAAAAACACTTTCGATCGTTTTAACATAGGAATCAACTTTCTGTGATTCGGCGACCAACAGGTGTTGTTGTTTTTGTTCCAAAACCAAGTTGTGAATTGTTTCAAGTTTCCTAGCTAGATCTTGAAGTTGTCTGTCATCTTTTACGTCATTATCTAGGCATTTGATACGGGAAATTGACGGCAGCCCATTCCACTGATGATTGAGATGCGCGCTCGGAGAAAAGCCACTCGCAGCCGCTGCCATAGCTAAGACATGGCCATTTCCTGTCAAGGACGCCTCCTTTCCCGCTCTTATCTGAGCTATTAGCTCTCTTATTCTTGAAAGTTCGTTGAACTTCACCTGATGGAGAGACTTGTAGAGGAACTGGGTCATGGATTTTTGGTTTCTAGCTAGTCCCTTCACGGAGAAGCATATGTNTCCTCTCAGCATGTTGAGGTTTTCTTGGTCGGCACGCACTGAAGCGGACACAGAATAGCTTCCAACAATGCTTGCTTGCCATAACTGCGTTTCNTTGTAGGTAAGNTCACCAACACCAAGTTGAGAAACACATTGAGTNTAAAGCGGCAGGATTTCCATTTGATCGTCATCTAGCTTGGGGAAGGGTATGATGATCTGTTGATAGACCAATCCGTTAGTTCCTGCACCATATGCTGCCAGTGACAGTTTGCTTATGGGCAGGCAAATCTTTTCTGGGTAGGAGATNTCTGCGGGGACGTCAGCTAAAGTTACTTTGGGAAGAATATCTAAGTCTTCTGCAGTTTCTTGCCGAATTTTTAGCGCTTTGCTGCGATCTACGATAGTTTTTTTATCAGACTCGCTGAGGGTTGATTGCAATTTCTTTAATCGGTCTTTCTCTAATTGCTCGCGATGAAGGCCTAGCTCCGTATCCGGCGGCATAACTAGTCTTATCCTATGGGTATTCTCGAGCAGCAAAGTTTTCGCCAACGACTTTATATACTCCGGATCCTTAATTCTTTCTTGCAAATTTAGAAGGACAGGATCNAGATCTAATAGTGCTGCAGAATCGCCTCGATGCGTTGCTCCAGTCAGTGCCGTAAGCATTAGACCCAAGCCGTACGGATAGCCTCCGCTGGAAACCTCTCGTTGCTGCAATTCAATTTGATGAAGACTTGATGNNACCTGTGCAAAAGAGATTCCATCATGGGCTATTGACTGCACGACTGCCAGAATCATGGCTTCAACCTCATCGGCATCAGCCTCTTCTGACCCCTCAATCCCGCAAGCAAAGCATAGCTGCTTTTGAGAATCTTCCAGTCCACACATTGGGGACGGAGCGGAGCCCAGGTTTGTACTCTCAAGGACATTCATGAGCGGCGATCCACTATTATCGAGGAGCACACTTGCCAGGAGTCGGGCTTCCATAGTCGATTCTAAATCCGTTGAGTCTCCAAGTAGCCAGGCCACTATAACATGGGTTTTCTTCTCACAAGGTTCGGATTTGTCGACAGCATATGTTTCTCTGAAGTATTGCGGCGTTTCGTATCGTTTTTCATTCTGAACAGCGATGTTACAGTGGGAACGCTTGAATCTGCGTAATGCTAATTCTTGAAATCTTTCCTGATGATCTAACGCAGGAATATTGCCATAAGTCATAAAGATGGCATTGCTTGGGTGATAGTGGCTGGNGTAGAAATCCATGAATTTTTGATAGGTCAGGTCAGGTATGTGAGCTGGATCACCGCCACTGTTATAGTGGTAGGTGCTGGTAGGGTAGAGAAATTTTGTGAGGGTTTGCCAGAGTATTGAATTAGTGGAACTCATCGCTCCTTTCATCTCATTGAAAACCACTCCCTTGAATACNAGCTCTGATTCGCAATCGAGCGGATCTGAGAATTCCAAACGGTGGCCTTCTTGCGCAAAATCAAGCGGGTCCAGTTGAGCAAAAAAAACTGAATCCAAATAGACCTCCAATAAATTTTGAAAATCTTTGAAATTCTGGCTGGCAAAAGGATATGCAGTCCAATCCGAGCTTGTCATAGCGTTCATGAAAGTATTTAGGGACCGCCTGGTCATCATAAAAAATGGATCACGTACTGGGAACTTTTCGCTCCCGCACAGCGCGGTATGCTCGAGTATGTGCGCCACCCCTGTGGAATCCTCTGGGACGGTTCTCAGAGCTACCATAAATACATTTTCTTTATTATCCGCTTGAAGATGGATATGCTTCGCCCCTGTCGCTACATGATGATACTCTTCAAACGTAAGATTCAATGAATCAATGGAATGTTTTCGTGTGAGTTCAAAAGCGGGATGGATTGATAGAGACATCTTTTTTGGGTTCTCCTAAGCTGGGCATTTTTGAATTGATACAACTGTTGTATTTGTGTCGTATCACCTTCTATACGTATGGTATTCTATGACATCTCTACATCGGACAAAAATAAAGCGAAGAAAAGTTTTAAAAAAGCTGGTTCACCTTGCAGTAATTCCGAAAACTTTAACGGTAATTTTAAGGCTCGATTCCNATGGGATATCAGTNAAAATAAGCTTTAACTGACAGCGTTGAGGACACTTTATGACAAATAGTTTTTCTGCTCCGGTTGATGACCTGATGTTTCTGTTTAACGACGTAATGGATATGCAGGCCAACTTCGAGCGTCTCGAGGGTGGAGAATTGGCAACCCCCGACGTTTTATCGGCAATTTTTATGGAGGCTGGTAAGTTTTGCGAATCAGAGCTAGCGCCGCTCTACCGAAATGGAGACAAGGGTTGCCATTGGGATAATGGAGCTGTAACCACGCCGCAGGGCTTCAAAGAGGCNTATAAAAGTTTTGTTGAAGGAGGTTGGACGTCCATTAGTGGGGCTACTGGTTATGGCGGGCAAGGACTTCCTGCTTCCGTTTCGATTGCAATTAGTGAGATGCTAGCCACGGCCAATTGGGCTTGGTCAATGTATCCCGGGCTTAGTGAAGGTGCTATAGCCACGCTCGAGGCTCATGGAACAGACGAACAGAAGTCTTGTTATCTGAACAAACTGATCAGTGGGCATTGGAGTGGCACAATGTGCTTGACCGAAGCTCATTGCGGGACGGATTTGGCTCAGATGAAGTCAAGTGCGGTGGCCGATGGTGATGGCAGTTATCGGCTTAATGGAACAAAAATATATATTTCAGCCGGCGAGCATGATCTTACCGAAAACATAGTTCACATAGTGCTTGCGAAGCTGCCAGATGCGCCTTCCGGGACAAAAGGGATATCGCTTTTTATCGTTCCGAAGTTTTTGCCAATGGAAGACGGATCTATTGGACAACGAAACGGCGTTTTGTGNGGTTCGATAGAGAAAAAAATGGGAATTCATGGCAGCGCCACCTGTGTGTTGCATTTTGAAAATGCCAAAGCTTTTCTAATCGGTGAGCCGCATGATGGCATGAAGGCGATGTTCACTTACATGAATGTGGCTAGAATTGGAACGGCAGCACAAGGCGTTGCCGCTGCAGAGTTATCTTACCAAACAGCCGCTGCATATGCTAAAGATCGTCTCGCAATGCGGTCACTGTCNGGGGTTAAGAACCCAATGGGGCCGGCTGATCCGATTATTGTGCATCCAGATGTACGGCGAATGTTATTGACTCAGCGAGTTATTGCTCAAGGCGGGCGGGCAATGGTGACATACGCAAGCGGATTCGCCGATGTATACAGAGGCGGAACATGTGAGTTGGCTCGTTCCACTTGCGAGGCGAGATTAGGTTTTTGCACGCCTATCATGAAAGGTTTTTTGACCGAAATGGGGGTTATGAGCGCTAATTTGGGCGTACAAGTTTTTGGCGGCCATGGATATGTGAAAGACTGGGGTGTTGAACAGATCCTTCGGGATAGCAGAATCTCAACATTATACGAAGGGACCACTGGAATCCAAGCCTTAGATCTGATTGGACGCAAAGTTTTGCTAGACGATTTTGCGCAATTAAAATTGTTTACGAGAGATATTTATAAATTTTGCTACCAATTCGCGCCTTGGAAAAAGAATCGCTTTACTCGCGACATGTGGAAAAATTGTTTTACGCTCATCAGATTGGCTTTTAAATGGCGATACTTGGCCCTAAGGATAGGAGTTAGAGCGAAAAAAAATCCTGACTGTATCGGTGCAGCTTCCAACGATTTTCTTATGTTTTCAGGCTATGTCTTCATGGCATTCATGTGGGCTAAAATGAAGTATGTGGCGCATATAAAATTATTAGGCGAACAGGGAGATCTGGGATTCATGAAGGCAAAGATTTATAGTTCAGACTTTTATTTTTCTCGGTTATTGCCTGCTGCAGACGCACATGCTCGTCAGTTATTGGCTCCGGCATCGACACTCATGGCCATGCCAGAGTCTGACTTTTAAGATCTTTTTTAGTGAAGTAGATAATCGATAAGGCCAGTCAAGCCGCCAGTGACTATCGATCCTAAGTGACATTTTTTGGGATTTATATAAATCAACTATAATGGTTAAGATTTTGATTGGGAGACCAAGTAAGGCGATTGAAGATGACGAGTCAAGATGACGTTACCAAATTTTGCGAAATGAATAACTCCAAGGGTCCACCTAAGGAAGAGGAAGATTTTGCCGCACTATTTGGTGAGCAAGTCAAACCCTTAAAAGGTAATGGGTTTCATCGAAAGTCTGCTGGCGTTAACCAATCGCCAGGATTGATATTCCGGAGGCAAGCGGCACAGCGCGAAAACACGNTAGAGATTAATACATTGGATTCGGGCTCACTTGTAAAGCCCATGAATCCTTTGGATCATTTGGCTTATGTNCGTCCGGGAGTCCAGCATGGGGTATTTAAAAATCTTCGGTTGGGTAAATATCCTATTCAGTCAACTCTTGACCTGCATGGAGAAACTGTAGAAAGCGCTCGGCAGATTATTAAACGGTTTATTGCTGATTGTCGTCAGTCCGGGGTTAGATCTGCGTTGATAACACATGGGAAAGGCGAGCGGCGCCCTAATCCGGCAGTATTGAAAAGTTGCGTAAATCATTGGCTTCGCCAATTTCCAGAAGTGTTAGCTTTTCACAGTGCGAACAAGCTCCATGGTGGTCTTGGGGCCACGTACGTGCTACTAAAAAAGAGCGAAGAAGCGCGACAAACGACTATAGAAAAATTGAGGAAGTCTAAAAACTAAAACTAACGGTGGTCGCTANTCTGGCTAGTCCGTACCTTTTCCTGATTATTAAAGATGGATATTGAGTTGATTTTGCAAATAGGAGCGTTGAGTTGATTGAACTGGCACTTTCCGCTGCCGAACGCGGTGCGATTCCAGATAGTCTGGTTCGTTTTGGAATAAGGCGCCTGCTGAAAAGGCGTTTGCAGGATATTCGTAGTCACTCGGTCGAAAGCGTTTCAAAAAATCTGTCAGAATTTGCTGCAGATATGTTGCTGTCCCCGATCGCCGTTCAAGCAGAGAAAGCTAATGAACAGCACTATGAGGTTCCGATTGCGTTCTTTGAAAAAGTTTTGGGTTCGAAGCTAAAATACAGCTGTGCACTTTGGCGGTCTGATCAAGCGACTCTTGATGATGCGGAGATAGCAGCATTGCAGGATACTTGCAAATTTGCGCAGCTCCATAATGGACAAAAAATTCTTGAACTGGGCTGCGGGTGGGGTTCTCTGTCGCTCTGGATGGCCGAAAAATACCCTGAAAGTTCGATTTTGGCGGTATCAAATTCCTTCAGCCAGGCGAAATTTATTAATCAGAGAATCCTAGAATTGGGGCTGACCAACATTACCGTTGTAACTCAAGACATGAATGAATTCGAAGCGCAGTTGGGGTATTTTGATCGTGTGGTGTCGGTTGAAATGTTTGAGCATATGAGGAACTACACTAGATTGTATGAAAAAATTAGTGATTGGTTAGTTCATGACGGAATTTTCTTTAAACATATTTTTGTTCACCGGCAGGTTCCTTATCTTTTTAAGATCGAAGGAGGAAATGATTGGATGAGCAAATACTTTTTTTCTGGTGGAATGATGCCGAGTTTTGATTTGCCCTTGATGCACCAATCGCACTTGCATTTCCTGGATCGGCAGGTATGGGATGGGATGCATTACTCTAAAACGAGCAATGCCTGGCTAGATAAAATGGACAGACATCGTTTGGAACTCATTCCCCTTTTTAAAGAGGTTTATGGCGAGGAACTAGGGCTTATATGGTGGCATCGTTGGCGCATTTTTTTTATGGCGTGCGCAGAGTTATTTGGTTTCAGGAATGGTCAAGAGTGGTGGGTGGCACATTACATATTCGTCAACAAAGGTTAGGTATATTGGCAGGGTCAGTGGACAGATTGCTGTGAAAAAATTACTAATAAAAAAACATATTCAAAGGCCTACTCATCTTGAGTTACAGATGGTCCCTTTGACGAAAGTGGGCATCGGGGTCGGAATATTTTTGTTAATGAACGCATTTTCGGTCAGAGCCTCAGAAAATCAATTTGAATTGAATTTTGATGTGTTTCTAAATGGAAAATTGATGGGATGGCATTCCTATAAAGTTTCTGAGTCCCAAGGGCACATGGAAGTGGAATCGAAAACGCAACTTCGGGGTAGGATCTTTGTTTTTAAACGCGTTGATTATGCGCATCAATCGAACGAGAGGTGGTCCAATGGGTGTCTTCAAAGTCTTAATAGTGAGACTAAGTCGGGAAAGAAAAAAACCACCATTGAAGGGACTCTCACTAACGGTGGTTTTGTCGTGAAGCAAAATGGCTCGTCACGATTGCTTCCGGCATGCACCAGAACCTTTGCTTACTGGAAGCCTGATTTGCTCCAGGCAGACTTTTTATTGAATCCAGATACTGGGCGGCATTTGCCGGTAACCTTCGACAAAAAAAGTGTCGAAGATGGAATTGCAGTGACTTTAAAAACCCAAAAGCAGCCAATAATTTTGAAGTATGATCATAGAGGAAATTGGTTAACGTTAGAGTCGAAGGTCAAATCGATAGTCCCCATCAAATATTTGCGGTCAACACCACTATGAATTACAGATTCTTCAATTTTTCTGCTTTCGTTATCATCTTTTCCTTGGTCGGTTGCACGCAAGTCACGCCACTCGCGACCGTCGATTACGTAGACTTGCAACGATTTATGGGCCGATGGTATGTAATAGGGGCAATTCCAACTTTTTTGGAAAAAGGCGCTCACAACCCAACTGAAGTTTATGAAATGGGTGATGATGGGGTGATCAGAACAACGTTTAGCTTCAATGAAAAAAGTTTTGACGGCGCCCAGAAGAGCTATCATCCGAAAGGATTTGTTGTTGACACGCAGTCGAATGCGGTATGGGGAATGCAATTCATCTGGCCCTTTAAAGCAGACTATCGAATCATTTACCTTGATAAACAATATGCGCACACGGTCATTGGTCGGAACAAGCGAGATTATTTGTGGATCATGTCCAGAGACCCAGCAATCGAGCAGCGAGTTTGGGATGAAGTTTTAATTTTGGTGGAAAGCATGGGTTATTCAATAGATCAGATTCATCAATTTCCCCATGAAAAATAACCAGCATGAACAGCAGTCTGTCATCAAAAAGCAGAGTTAAAAGAGTGAAATGAAAATCGCGGTTATTGGAAGTGGTATATCCGGGAATGTGATTGCATCAAAGCTCTGCGCTCGGCATGACATAACCGTATTCGAGCGTAATGGTCATGTTGGCGGACACAGTCACACTCATTTGGTCCAAACTCCGAGTGGCCCCCAGTATATTGACTCCGGTTTTATTGTGTTTAATTACCAAACTTACCCTAATTTTACCAAATTACTCTCTGAACTCGGTGTTGAAGTGCAAAAGTCCATCATGAGTTTCAGTGTCAGTTGTAAAGCAACGAATTTTGAATATATGGGTTCTAACTTGAACACGCTATTTTCGCAGCGCAGAAATTTGATACGTCCATCATTTTGGAAATTGCTGTTAGAGATAAACAGATTTAACTCGTGTGCAAAATCCACACTAAAAAGGGAGGAGAATTTTGACACTTTGCGTCACTTTCTAGATAAAGAAAAATTTAGCAATGACTTTCAGCGTTTATATCTGATCCCTATGGCAGCATCCGTTTGGTCCGCAAATCATAGAAGAATACTCGATTTCCCTGCTCGGTCATTATTCAAATTCCTGAGTAATCATGGCTTGTTAAATATTCGTAACAGACCCACCTGGTATGTCATCCAAGGTGGTTCTAAAACTTATGTGGAGGCGCTGACAAAACCTTTTAAAAACCGGATAAAGTTATCGACTGAAGTTGTCAAAATAGAGCGCAATTTGTCCAACGTTTTTATCGAAAGTACTGTTGGAAAAGAGGAATTTGACTATGTCTTCATGGCTTGTCACAGCGATGATGCGTTAGCGTTGCTCAAAGACCCATCCGCTGCCGAAAAAAGCATTTTAGGTTCTATAAAGTATAGAAAGAACAAAGCTACACTCCATACAGATTCTCGTTTGATGCCAAACAGAAAACGAGCGTGGGCTGCATGGAACTACCACATGTTGGATGAGGGACCTGTCTCTCTAACCTATAATATGAATATTCTGCAAGGCTTGAAGGGCAAAACGCAGTATTGCGTAACCTTAAACAATGAGAATGCAATTAATACAAATCTCATTATAAAAGAGATGGAATACAGTCATCCCGAATTTACTTCGGAAGCGCTGTACGCGCAAAGTAGGATCAACGAATTGAACGGAAAAAGACGTACGTTTTATGCTGGCGCTTATTGGGGATATGGCTTTCATGAGGACGGAGTACTGAGTGCACTAAACGCAATTAACTGTTTCAATAATCGTTCGATCCCTGATTCAGACATACCTTAGAGGAAGTTAGTGCGGGTTAATTTAAAAAGTTCATTAAGCAGTCGTCTTTATTCAGGGTCAGTGCGCCACAGCCGGAGTGTGCCAGCCGAAAATATATTTCAGTACCGGATTTTTATGGTCTATCTAGACCTTGATGAGCTTAAACATCTTTTTGACAATTTTATCTTCTGGTCCGCTGATAAAATGAATTTGGCTTGGTTTAGGCGGGCAGATTACCTTGGCGATACTCAATCGTCTCTCGATGCATCTGTTAGAGATTTGGTTGAATCTCGCACTGGAAAAAGGCCTGAGGGCCCGATTCGATTATTAACCAATCTGAGATATTTTTTTTATAGATCCAACCCTGTTAGCTTTTATTACGTATTTAACAACGATGGAATTACACTTGAGACAATTGTTGCTGAGGTTACCAATACACCATGGGATGAACGATATTATTATGTGCTCGATCTGAAGGAAGAACCGGGCGAACAAGACAAATTTGTACACACGGTCGGTAAGGACTTTCATGTTTCACCATTCATGCCCATGGATATGTCATATCAATGGCGGATTTCGACGCCAGGTAACAGTTTGGCAGTGCGTATTCAAAGTTTTTGTAATGGAGAGCGATTTCTCGATGTCGCACTTAGTTTGAAGTCCGAGCCAATCTCGTCAGCATCCCTTGCTAAGAGCCTGATGATTTATCCGTTCCTCACCATGAAGGTAACCATGGCGATTTATTGGCAAGCTCTAAAGCTTTGGATAAAGAGAGTCTCATTCTATCCCCATCCCAACAAACTTAACAAAAGCTGACGGATTTTTTTATGACGATGACTGCCCGCGATAACCGATCTCACCGACAAAACTGGTTTCATTTGCGAGTCAAGAACGCTATTCACCGGCGTCTCGAAAAGATTCAGGGTGGTCGTTTGACTCTCATTGATGGGGATGAAACGAAGATCTTTGGTCGCCCAGTTGAAGACAGGGAGGATTTGAGTGCCACCTTATATGTGAATGATGTGGAATTTTACCCCACAGTCGCGTTTGGCGGAAGCTTGGGAGCAGGAGAGGCGTTTATGCTCGGACAATGGCAATGTGACGATTTAGTCAGATTGGTTCGGTTGATGATTAGCAACCGCGATGTTCTGGATTCATTGGAAGATAAGGTCTCTGCCTTTGCGATATGGCGCAGGCGTTTCTTGCATTGGCTCAACCGTAATACGACATCGCGCAGTCGAAGAAACATCAGGGCACATTATGATTTAGGTAATGAGTTTTTCAGGCTTTTTCTCGATGAATCGATGACCTATTCTTGCGGTTTCTTTGAGGATGAGAGCTCAACTCTAGCGAAAGCGCAACAGGCAAAATTAAGAATCATTTGCTCAAAGTTACAGCTCAGCAGGAAGGATCGCATCGTTGAAATAGGGACCGGTTGGGGCGGCTTTGCCATATATGCAGCTAAAAATTATGGTTGTCATGTGACCACGACCACGATTTCAGATGAACAGTATGTTCATGTGTCAAAACTTATTGCCAAGGAAGAACTTGCCGATAATATTACTTTACTTAAAAAAGATTACAGACATCTGGAGGGTGAGTTTGACAAACTAGTGTCGGTAGAAATGATCGAAGCAGTTGGTCCGCAATTTTTAGATACTTATTTGAAGAAATGTAGTGGGCTTCTCAAATCAGATGGGATCATGCTGCTTCAAGCCATCACGATGCAGGACCAACGTTATGATCGCGCGCTTAGTTCTGTCGACTTCATACAAAAATATATATTTCCTGGCGGCTTTATTCCAAGTGTCACTGCGATAGTGGAAAGCGCAAAGAGAGTTAGCGATATGCGGTTATTTGATCTGGAGGATATTGGCCCCCATTATGCGAAGACTTTAATGCAATGGAAACAAAGTTTTTTCAGCCGTCTGGAAGAAGTTAAGTCGTTAGGCTATGCAGATGAGTTTATTAGAATGTGGGATTACTACCTGTGTTACAGCGCCGGAGGGTTTATGGAAAGGGTTTTGAGCGATGCGCATTTCATTTTTGTGAAGCCCAATAACCGTATTGAATTTCAAAGGTCAAAATTTCAGGAGGATTAGATGAATTCAATCATGCAGTACAGGGCTACTTTGTGTGTGTGAAAAGTGAATTCAGATTAACTAATTTCCTAAGTGGCCTGACTCATTTGACAGATTTGACAATTACTTTTTAAACCTGCGTTTTATCTATGGGTTTATGCGTTTAAACAAAGCGAATTGCACTCAATGATCTCCAAAAACAACTGTACTTAATGTTGATAGGCAACCATTCTCCTATGATAGTTGCTTCTTCCAAAATCCCTACTCCATTCATGTTTTCACAATGGATCATTTTCTTCTCGGAAACTGAAAAATCAAGCGGGTTGTGCATAAAATTTGGTCGTTACTTAAAACATCCGACCTTTTTCTTAAATATGATCACTTTATTTTCGCCGAATGAAGGCTTACTGCAATAGCCATCTATCCGATACCAAATGGCTTCTCGAGGCATATACTATTGGCGGGCAACTGTAATTTTTAACGGCTCAATTAACTACGGCAACTTGCCAACAGGTTTGCGAAATAGGGGCTGGTGTCGCCAAAATCTCTATACTTTGAATCGTGGGATTTTTGACTGTTATATGCAAAGAAAAGATGCGTCAATGACTATTGGTTGGGTTTCCATTAGCGGTAGATTTGCACTTGGCTAGAGAATCTAAATGGGCCTGTAGATGGACGCTAGACAAACACAGTAAGAAAAAAACAAATTGCAGAAGAGGCTTCGCCACAATGTGGGCAAGTCGATTGCTGATTACAGAATGATCGATCCGGGCGATAGAGTAATGGTTTGTTTGTCTGGAGAAAAAGATTCGTACGGGATGTTAGATATACTAATGGGACTTCAGCGACAGGCTCCAGCTAATTTTGAACTAGTTGTAGTGAACTTGGATCAGAAGCAACCCGGATTTCCGAAGGATGTTTTGCCTCGCTATTTACGGCAATTGGGAGGAGAACTTCATATTATAGAAAAAAATACTTATAGTGTTGTCACAGACAAAATCGCCGAGAACAAAACATATTGTGGGCTTTGCTCGCGCCTGCGCCGAGGCACTCTATATGGTTTTGCGAAACAAATTGGCGCGGATAAAATAGCTCTGGGTCATCATCGTGATGACATTGTGGAAACACTTTTTTTGAATATGTTTTATTAAGGAAAGTTGAAAGCCATGCCGCCTAAATTACGCTCTGATGATGGCTGCAACGTTGTGATTAGGCCACTTGCCTACTGTCGTGAAGCGGATCTGCAAGCTTTGTCTGATTTGAGGAAATATCCGATTATTCCATGTAATCTTTGTGGGTCTCAAGAGGGTTTAAAACGTCAAGTTGTTAGGGAAATGCTGCAGTCATGGGATAAACAGCACCCTGGGCGTATAGAGACAATTTTTAGTGCAATCAAGAATGTAGCACCCTCGCAGCTAGCAGATCCAAAACTTTATGACTTTGTGGATTTGATAAGTGCTAATAGTGGAGCAGTTGCTAAAGAATCCTCGCAGAATCTTGCGATTAACGTATGCGATCCGTAAAGCCTTCTAACCTACATTGTGGGCATGACCTCTATGCCTAACAGATCAAGGCCGCAAGAGAGTTTTTTTGCTGCTAATTTTGCAAGCTCTAGACGACTATCTTTTTTCTCTTTCGAAATGCCCTGTCTTAGTATTGGACATTTCTCGTAGAACCCCATGAAGGCGCTAGCCAATTCGTAGAGGTAATTACACAAAACGTGCGGGTAACAATCTAGGCTTACCTGCTCTATTATTTCTTCGAACTGTAAAAGCTTTAGAGCAAGGATTTTTTCCGTGTTTTCAGTAATAATGATAGTCGCCGAATGACTGTCGGGATCGATCTGCGCCCGTTTAAAAATGCTGTTAATACGGGTATTCGCGTATTGCAGGTAGGGCGCGGTGTTTCCCTCAAACGAAATCATTTCGTCCCAATCGAAGATGTAGTCATGCGTGCGCGTTTTGCTAAGATCGGCATACTTGATTGCACCAATAGCGACTTTTCTTGCAATATCTTTTGCGTCTCTTTCTGAAAGATTTGGATTTTTGGATTTGACCAGCTGTTCTGCTCGCTCTCTGGCCTCATCAATCAAGTGGGCTAGTTTAACAGTTCCTCCAGTTCGGGTTTTAAACGGTTTCCCATCTTTACCCATCATCGTTCCAAAAGGGTGGTGTTCCAAACTCACATTTGGTGGCACAAGATTGGCCAAGCGTCCCGCGCAAAACACTTGTTTCATATGAAGAGATTGACGGGCATCTATGAAATACAATATCCGGTCGGCTTTTAATTCCTTTGAACGATACTGAAGGGCAGCTAAGTCCGTGGTTGCGTATAGAAAGCCACCATCTGATTTGCGGATGATCATGACGGAAGGCTCCCCCTTTTTATTTGCGAGCTCGTCGATAAAGATCACTTTTGCCCCTTGATCATCTTGTACTAGATTCATTTGCACTAGTTCTTCCAGCAGCGGTTCAAGTTGGTCGTTGTAAGCACTTTCCGGTTTGACATCTTCCTTCGTCAGGCTAACATTCAATTGTTTGTAGATTTCGAGATTATGGGCGACAGATATATCTATGAATTGTTTCCAAAGTGCTCTTGATTGCGGGTCCCCCGATTGAAGTCGCACCACTAAAGCGCGCGCATGATCGGCAAATTCGGGATCATCGTCGAAGTGTCTTTTTGCTTTCTGATAAAAAGTTTCGAGATCCGAAAGAGCCAGTTCTGCTTGCTCGCCAGCGATTAAGTGACTCTCGAGTTCTGCCA
>PCDB01000031.1 GCA_002591625.1 Porticoccaceae bacterium | reverse complement strand
ATTTAAAATTGATCATTTTCTACTCGTCCGTTAGCCAAAACTCGGATAAAAAGATTGCGGTTAGCAATACACACGTAAAGATCATTGCGCCAGTTGTTATTTCCATGTTCGTCCCCTTCGGACAAGTGAATTAATTTAAACGGGCGCTATTGTCGGGTTTATGCAAACATTACTCAAATGCATAATATTGATTGAATATATATCTAAAAAACATTGATTGCAAAGATTCAAAAAGTCCCCGCCTGGGTCTTCGACGAGAGCTTGTGCGGATTATAAAAAAACTGCACAGACTTTTTTGTATCTACTAAGGTCCTTGCTCATGACTGAAGCTTCGGTCACATAGGCCTATTAAAGCCTGTTTTTTGCACCTATGCGCACTTAGTGCTGGTGACGTGACACTATATATTGTGTAAACGTATCCAGTATATTGATGTGCCATCTCCAAAAAATCATTTGGTTCACAGTCTTAAAAAAGCGTCTTAGTGACATTCGATTGCAAATTTAGTTTCCAGTTGCCATACTATAGAGGCAATACACGGATTTCGCACTTTATTGCATTGTCCGATAATTAAACAAAAATTTTATTGATGTAGACGGTCATCCATTCGAATAATAAAATGAGCGTATTGTTAGCAATTTCACTAACGACGGGAGTTCTCTCCGGACTATGGGGTTGGCTGTCTGTTTCTCTCGGGTTAATAACTTGGGCCGGCTTTTTAGGCTGCACCAGCTATTTCGCATCTCCCACTGAGGGGCCGAAAGGACTTTTCTACAGCAGTATTTCGAACTTATCAGGAGTATTTTGGGCTACAATCATCATCAAGCTGTCTCAGTATTTTGCCATTGAGATTATCAGTTATGTTGTTATCGCTTTTGTAGTTTTCGCAATGTGCATTCAGGCGCGCCTCGCTTTCCTATCCTATATCCCGGGTACTTTCATAGGCTGTTGTGCAATGTTTGCATCTGATGGGGATTGGCTAGTCCTATGCAGTTCACTGGTGGTCGGCGGTGTATTTGGCTTCCTAATGAAATCATCTGGGTTGTGGCTGCATGAAAAAGTTGCTAGCAATACTGCTAATCAAGAACAACCGACACCCTAGTCGATCCATGTCGATTGCTGTTATATCTTTTGAGGTACATAAATGTGAACACAGGTGTTTGTCCCATGTGGGATAAATTGTTACTCAGAGGCGTTTTATCAGCCAAAAAACAACCTGGTTTTGTTTATGGTAGGTAGGTACAGCTCAAAAAGGTCTTAAAGTTATTGATTTTATAAGAGCTTAAAGTCCAGCCGTAGCCACCAACCAACCGATTTGCGGTGGGTGTCAATTCCCTTCTTAAATCTTTTATTACTCCAAGGTCTGCTTTTCAATAGTACATCACCCTAAATAGCGGTCAATCGGTCCAGTTCTATCTAATTCGAAATAGCTTCCCAGGTGTGCTGTGTGTGACAAAAAATATTTCTCCCTTCGAGTTAATGTCGAAGGAAGAAATCCTTCCGTAACCAGCCAAGTCAATCACTTTCTGTTGAGGGCGCGCTTGATTTAACTTTAGCACCACGAGCATTTCAAATTTCAAAGAAGCTATCACAATACTATTGTCAAGCTCTGGAAAAAGTTCGTTCTGTTCCACGTACTTTAACTCTCGAGGGGCGATAGAAGGCAAATAGTAAAGAACTGAATCCTTATATTCATCGATTCTCTCGACACCAATAATCCCCCCTCCGTATTCTTCCCCGAAGGTTGCTAATGGCCACCCATAATTGAGCCCCGCAGTGAGGACGTTAATTTCATCACCTCCTTGTGGGCCATGCTCGGCAGCTAAGACAGTATCAAACTCGACGGCCACGTCAATTCCCTGGGGATTTCTATGCCCCTTGGAAAAAACTTCAGGTCTGCCTAACTGCTTGAAGGGGTTATCAAGGCTCGCCACTAGTTTGCCGTCGTCCTGTATATCGAATCTTAGGATTTTGCCCCGTTGATCGCCTTCGTCTTGAGCGCAAGGCCGGCAATGCCTGTCGCCAGAGGAGACAAATACCTGCTCCCCTACAATCTGTACGTCCCCTCCAAAATGGTACTCGCTGTTTGAATTTACCTCGGTTTTGTATTGCCGATATGGTGCACTCACTGTTAGGCCATCAGTAATCGAAATGGTGGAGGAATATACCGCCAACTCGGCTGTTCGATCATCGTTCATTACCGCGGCTGCAAAAATTATTTCAAAATTGTTATCACTTCCTGTTCTAAAATCAAAATTGTAAAGCCCCCCCTGTCCCTGCTTGAAGAGATCTATGGTTTCGTTTACGTCAAAACGATGTACCTCTTGATCCACCAAATCATAGAGGACAAAAAAGCCGTCTTGGCGCGTTGCTAAGAAGTGATCATCATCCAAGAATTTCCCGCCCCAAAATTTTGTGTCTTCTGAATGCAGTTCCTCTACGATCATATTCGAATCTACCTGATCATAATTTAGATAATCACGTTCGTTCTCTGTAATTGGGAAGTATGGACCTAGATGAAGCTCTTGAACATCTATTACGGTCACTGCCAGTGCCTTGGACGCGGATGACGTGCCGCTTGACGCTTCGATAGTAATCTCATAGGTATTATCACTATCGTCACTAGCTGGATTTTCAAAATCAGGCGCACTAACAAAGCTCAGTTGTGAACCCGCAACCAACTCAAAGTGTTCATTATCTGGACCCGTAATCTGAAGTTCAGCGTCTTGCAGATCTCCGTTGACTAGTTTAATGTCCGCCACGGTTGTAAGGTTCTCCTCAACAACTAAATTTTCGTCCACATCAATCGCGAGCGAAGGTGGGGCGTCTTCAATATAAGTCGAACCCGACCTTCCGCATCCGCTCAACCACAGCATTGATCCGACAGCGAAAACGAATGTGATAGTACGCAACATAGTCCATTCCCCTTTTTTTATTTTTTGCTGTAGACGTACGGAATAAGTTTTCTATCGGATCCAAGTAGTTGTTTGCCGAATTGCAGAAAACTCACAATCTGAGTTTTTGAGCGAAGATTTGAACTTTGCCAATAGCCAGAGATTAGGGATGAAAAAAAACCTATTAACCAAATTTTTTCTCGGTTAAGGCTGAGCCAAATAAACATGGACCCAGTCCAATTTCTTATCACGAGGTGGCAACTAAAATTTTACGGGCGTCCCGACAACTCTCTTCTGGCATATGAAAACGTAGGAGCTCACTATTCCGGCAAAAGCTCTTAATGAGTTATCAATAATCTAGTAATTAAAAAATTTATTGTCCCTTGTATTCAGGGTCCCCCGGTGATCTGTACCTGTCCATTGGACTTCTCAGACAATCGCTGCCGAAGTAAAAGCCCGACCCAACGCTTTTTTCCGTTAAAAGAAAGATGCTCGAGTATGTCCCCTCATTTGCTGATTTCATCCCCATCTCAGCTGGTGTTCGCCCATGTCGGGCCGCCATAGGTCTTGTCATATCGGTCTCAATAAACCCCGGCGTGCAAGCGTTAATTTTTAGATTTGGATAGAGTCTCGCTTGAACCATGGTCAGAGCATTAGTACAAGCTTTCGAAAATCCATAAACATCGTCGATCAATTGAGTTTTTACTCGAGCCGGCGCATTGTTATATTTTCTGACATAGTCGCTACATATCTCTCTGATTTGATTCCAACTTACACTCTCACTGGTCAAGATCTCGCGGGTCATTCTGTCACATCTAGATAAGTAGTTAGGTCCAGATGCTGACGTAACGTTAACTACGCGACCGTCATCTGGTTGTAAAATCTCGAAAAAATGATCAATCACTCGCTTTGGTCCCATGGTGTTGACTTCCAAAACTTCGTCTGGACCGCTGTCCGATCGGGCTATGCCTGCATTATTAACGATTCCAAAAAGATTTGGCCCACTCGAAGCATTGTATTTCCTGATTCTGTCTGCCGCCACCTGCACAGAAGTATCATCAGTAACATCAATTTCAATGAGAGCAATGCGGTTCTCACACTCGGGATTTTTCTCGAGAATTGTCTTAATGGCTCTGTTTCCTAGATCTGTGTTTCGACAACCGAGAAAAACAAATGTCTCTGAGTATGACTCTAGCAAGGCCTCGCAAACAGCCAAGCCTATACCTTTGTTTGCTCCTGTCACGAGGATTTTCTTTGTTACTCCCAATCTGCTCCTCCATCTTTGAGTTCTGTTTTAAAGTCAGCAGTTATAACGGTTGGCGCATATTTATGACCCGAGACAGCTTTAACTCCATCGATGACAACATATTATTCTATAAATGCTCCCACTAAAAGCTATTGCACCACTAGATTACCATGAATAAAAACTGCTTTAATTTTCCATTCGCTACCTACTTTCACTAATAAATGGGTCGCATCCGTGTTAGAAATCTCGCAGTCACTCCCATCTAATCTTGAACATTTGAATCTAACCATTGAAGTCGTTGCATCCTCCAAAACGGTTCTAATGAATTGGTGTTTTACTTTTCCCATCCTGTCTTGCGCAGGGCTTCAAAATCGATGGCGTCACTGTATTGTTCGAATAAACTGATTTTATGATCAATTATGAGCACACAGGACGCATCAAACATGGGGTCTTAGGTGCACGCATCCGCTTCGTTGAACAGATTGAAGAAATTTATTACGGTTTCAGATGGAGAGTTGCTGGTCTCAATCTCCTCGCTATCAGTCATGTCTAATTCCTTTGCATTTTGAAACAAATTCTCTTAGAAAAATGATTTAATCAATATTAAAAACACTATCTGCAAAGTGGGCACTGCATAAACATAACAAACTCAATAAGCACGGTGTCTTTGATTGTGACGCCCAAAAATTTTATGTTGTGCAAAATGCATTACCTGATCACACTTATCAAGAGGCACTTAGTGATCTCGAGCAGCTCAAGAATGAGTGGGTAATAAGCAATACGCCTTGGCGTCGAGGCTCTGCAATTGGAGGACATGAGCTCAGAAAAACATGTTCTGGGCATTGGCTTGAATACCTGCAATCCCGCAGGTTCATTGCCAAAGTTCGAGAAGCAACGGGGTTGAAGTCTCTTGAATATGTGCCTGCTGAGAATACAAATCGCTCAAGCGTATTGCTCTATGAAGGTAGCAACGGCGGTGATGGTATCGACTGGCACGTGGATGGAAGTATCTATTTGGGCCAGCGTTGGGCAGGCATACTGGTCCTTGTTGAGAACACAAAAGAAAACTTTGCTAAGTTAGAACTCCAGCCAAATTTGGTTACTACCACTCTACCAAAATCAAATATTGTAAACTCTCTGGTGTTGTTTCAAGGTAATCATGTTAGGCATCTTGTCCGGCCGATGCTCGAAGGGGGAAAAACGAATTGTATTGAGTCTCCTGTTTTCTGATTGGCCACAGAGAACTCGAAAAATTTTTCTCCGCCGCTATCAATCCAGAGTCAATAAAGTTTTCTACAATAACCCCAACCCCTAATTTAAACTATTTGAGTAAAGTTTTTGATTGGATAGATAAGAAAACTAATTGTTTGAGTAGCAAGATGAGATAAGATCTTTAATATGGCAAAATTTAAAACATTAGGAGTGCCTAACAAACCAGTGAGAAAAGTGTCTTGTCAACAGATTTAGACCGTTGATTATGGGCAGGATTGCAAGAGATAACCGAAAAGAGTGTCAGCTATGCAAATGGATCCGGCAGTGATTCGAGGGTAAAACTAAACAATGCTTGACTTTCCGCAACAAAAGAAGACTGATAATCGTCTTTACTTAGAGGAGACAGACGCACCTTTACCCGAAGTCCTTAATCCAAAAACACGTTATGCATTTTTTTCCACGCTTGCGACTGGAGGCAAGTCGCTAATCCAATCGTGTCGCGATCTGCATCTGCGTCGAACTGTTTGCTACAAGACATTAAAAAAGAAGTATCAAAAAGACCCAATTGAAAATAAGCGCCTGCTTAGAGAGGCTCGCATTTGTGCCATGCTGCAGCATCCCAATACAATACCAGCACATGAAATAGGGCGCGACAATCGCGGCAACTACTATTTCACAATGAAATTGGTCCATGGTTATACTTTGCGGGAGGTAATGAATTATCGCGAGCGCTATGATTTGACACAATTGATGGATGTAATAATTCAATTAGGAAACGCGCTTGGCTATGCACACTCTGTCGGAGTTTTGCACCGTGATGTTAAGCCCGAAAATATCTTGATTGGACCTTACGGCGAAGTGTTATTGCTCGACTGGGGATTAGCTAAAGTTTGGCATAAAGATCCCCTTCGGGCCGAGGATAACTTTGAGCAAACTGAAATTGATAACGAAGTCGGTATGACAGGGGAAGCCAAACTTCAGGGCACAGTAATGTACATGTCGCCTGAGCAAATTGATCGCGATCCAGCGATTAGTTTTCAAGCAGATATTTATAGTTTAGGAGCCGTTTTGTATGAGGTTTTAACGGGGTCTACCCCCTTTCAAGGCGAGATCGTGAGGGTTTTAATGGATCAAATACGTTCAGATATTCCGAAAGATGCGAAATCGGTAGGTGGTCCATCCGTACCTAATGTGCTTGCTGATCTGGCGATGCGGTGCCTGCAGAAAGAGCCGCATAATCGCCCGGCATCCGCTGGCGAGATTGTTCGCATTCTCAAGGAAAATTGGGTTTCCGGGAGCCCTAACTTAGAATGAGCAACTAGATGGATTTCTTTGAATGTAAATTATTATTGTTGGGAGCTGTTCTTTGCCACAAATAAATCCTCGTCACCTAGAGGATATCGAAGCTGACTTGGCAAAGTCTCAATCTGATTTGTCTTTCGTCTTTCATACGTGCTCCGACAGCAATATCGGTCTTGTTCGAACCACCAATGAGGACGCTCTCTATGTGGATGAGAAGAAAGGCTTATGGTTAGTCGCAGACGGCATGGGTGGCCACTTGCGCGGAGACAAGGCAAGTGCTTCTGTTATAGACAGTATCCGAAGTTTTGCACCGCTCGAAACGCTGACTGAAAGTGTAAAGGACTTAGAGACTCGCTTTCTTCTAGCTAATAATACTTGTCGAAACATGTATGGTAAAAAAGTTGTGGGCAGCACGGTCGCTGCCTTGTTTGCTTATCGGTCACTGGCTATTTTTCTATGGGCTGGCGATAGCCGAATCTATCGCTTACGCGGTGGAGTTTTGGATCTGATGACCGAAGACCACTGTTTAGCGCAGGAGCGATTTCGTCGTGGCG
This sequence comes from Porticoccaceae bacterium, assembly GCA_002591625.1. Taxonomy (GTDB): domain Bacteria; phylum Pseudomonadota; class Gammaproteobacteria; order Pseudomonadales; family Porticoccaceae; genus TMED48. The sequence goes on along the minus strand of PCDB01000031.1, from coordinate 102,201 downwards.
AGATCTCTCGGGACGAGGCTCAATTGCTTCCTTCCGCAAACGTGTTGACTCGTGCAATTGGTATCCATCAGAATCTCAGGATAGAGATGCAAAGCGCAGTCATAAAATCTGGCGATCGATATCTCATCAGCAGCGACGGGCTATATCGAGAATTTGCTTTTGATGAAGTTCAGAATATGCTGCAAGGCAATCGGCCAGAGAAAATTCTAAAAAAAATAACCTGTCAGGCGTTGGAAAGAGGAGGTAAAGACAATATTACCGGAATCCTGATGACCGTTTCTTGAATTGAAAACTCTATGACAGGTCTAGACTATATGCCGAAACCGCAGAATTTCTCATAATGCATTCCTGATCGTGGCCGTTATATTCTGAGATACATGTTCTAATAAGATCAATCGCTCCGCTGTAATCTGAAGCTAAATTGCAAACAGGCCAATCTGATCCTGCCATAACTCTCCCAGGCCCNAAGAGTTCAATAACACGACNGACGTAAGGNGCAATGTCTGCATGGGACCAGTTTTTCCAGTCNGCCTCCGTCACTANTCCAGATAATTTAATCCATACACGATCTCGAAAGTCAGCTAAACGAGAGATNGCATCTTCCCAATCAANATCCCAACCCTGAGAAATCTTCGGNTTCGCNATATGGTCGATTACGAAAGTTTGACCCGGCAGCCNCTCTATNCAAGAAACGGCCGCGGGAATTTCACGCGGTCGNATNAGCAAATCATAAGTNAGNCCGTATTCTCGAAGNGNNGCCAACCCTCTNAGCACCTGCGAGTTAATTAGCCAATTTTNNTCTGGTTCGTCGTGTACTTGATGACGTAAACCTTTTAGATAGGTCGCATGAGGATGCGCCATAAGCCTNTCAATNTGTGGTACGACATTTTCTTTAAAATTAACCCAACCGATCACGCCTGCTATAAACTCTGTTTGGCCNGCCAAAGANAAGAATTTTTCCGTTTCTTCAAGACTACTCCAAGTTTGAACTAAAATGGTATGACTAATCCGTGCTTCAAGAAGAAGCGGCTTCAAATCATCNAGTGTAAACTCNCTGTCTATCGGCTTATGAGCCGCNGTCATCCAGGAGAAGTCCCCNACTGAAGGATCCCANATNTGATGATGACTATCTATNGCNAGCACACTAGATCTCGNAATGCTTCTGCGATGTAATGACATATCTTCCTACAATAGNTTTAGTCAAATTGAAGCCCGCCATTCATATCTATTACCTCCCCNGTGATAAAACCTGCTAAGGGTGACGCNAGAAATGCAACCGTATGCGCCACCTCCTCCGGTCGGCAAAAACGACCTACTGGAATGGCTTTAAGCTGGTTATTCCGCTCCTCGNGTGACAGTTGNTCGGTGACCATCGGCGACATAACATAAGCAGGAGCAATTGCATTTGCAGTTACACCATGTNCTGCAAAATCCCGAGCGACAGAAAATGTTAGCCCNATCATCGCAGATTTCGAAGTCGTATATGCGACGCCTGCAGTAAGGCCNCCACATTTTGCTGCATAGGAGGACATGTTGATNACTCGCCCCCACTTACGGTCAACCATGCCAGGTAAAAACGCCTTCAAAATTATNAGNGCCGAATCAAGATTGACACGAAAGATTCNATCCCAGTCGGACACAGATTGATCGATGATTTTTTCTCCCTGAAGNATGCCTGCATTGTTGACNACAATGTCGACGGCACCTATTNCATCAAGCANTGACGGTAANACATCTAGATTTTCAAGGTCCANGCAGATCGTCTTGATATCTANNNGATTTTCAAGGTCGCTNAGCNCTCTCGTATCNACGTCAATGCCAATGAGTTCGATACCATCTTTTANTAAACGCCGGCAAATGGCCTGGCCTATAGTTCCAGCNGCNCCAGTGACNAGAGCAATTTTTTTTGNATCATTCATTNACTCTTTCTTGATCATTGATTGATTAAAACCTGATGTTACTAGATTCATGNGCCAATTTATATTTATGATTNTGCATATNGCTTAACCAGAATTNTCAGCCNTATCCCAAGNAACCTTNATTTTAAGATGCGTTTTAAGCCGCACNGCAGCTATATTTAAAAAACTGATTGTGCNNAATTNGGCAATNAATCNATNAAACTNGTGTAATGTAATGGANACCATGCTCCTTGACCAAATAACAAATTGTCAGATAAATCAAAACGACAAACCGCGCAAAGANANAACCAATTTATNATGGATAATATTGCCAAGGTTGATGCAAAGTACCATTATAAATGAATCAAGNTAATGNACAGAAGCAGCTTACTTACTAACACTGTACGGTGANAAGAATGGCAAGACATCAAGGCACATATAAGCCGGATAAGGCAGANATTCCTTTCGAGCTTTCACGGAGTAAAATTGAAGACTTTATCAAATGTAAAGCATGCTTCTGGCTTGAAAAAGTGAGNGGAGTCAAGCGCCCAGCANTTCCAGGATTTAATATAAACACNAATACCGATACGCTCCTTAAAAGAGACTTTGATTCTGTTAGGGGAGAAGAATCCCATCCATTTTTGATAAACAACGGGTTGGGACACTTAATTCCATTTGATCATGACAACATAGAGTTGTGGACACAATCGATGCACTTTGGTTTNCCTGGCCGCTTCAACACTCTTCACAAAGAGACAAACATCTTGTTTGGAGGAGGGATCGATGATATCTACCAGAACAAGGANACTGGAGAACTTCATGTTGTCGACTACAAATCAACNGCCAATCTATCTAAAAATCCAACCAGAGTTTCCCTAGANGGCAAGTGGAAAGAGGGTTACAAACGTCAAGCAGATATGTACACATGGGTCTTGAGGAGAAAAGGATTCGCCGTGAGNGATACGNCCTANTTTGTTTATGTTGATGGCCTGCATGTAGGCTATAACGGCATGATTGACGACGACACATCTCTAGCAACAATGAAATTTGAGACAACGCTTCTNTCATACCTNACTGACACNTCCTGGATAGAGCCCGCCTTANTNAAAATAAAAGNTTTNCTCTCGACACCGAAATGCCCAGAGCATAGCTGGAATTGNGAGTATGGAANNTATCTTAAGCAGGCTACCGAAGCCACANNATAGAAACTATTCGTGTGTCACACAAAAAATTAATGATNNAAATAAGCTTATTGGCNCCNAGTCCNATTACACTGAATGGATTCCCGGCTGANATTTCATTAATCCTNAAAAACAATNANNNNATCCCCCTTACTTTGGCTNNCTTTNTGNNNGAAAATNNGGCGATCTATGCTGTCACNCNAACGACAATTTTTGCTATTTGGAGTTGCAGCTTTTTCGCTTTAATCTAAAGCTAGCATGAACAAGAAAAAAGNTAATTTGCGAGCACGAANTCAAATTCTTGATACAGATTTCGCATTCCACACTACNNAGCTAGCAANTAAACAGANTNTCACTGAAACAGCCATTNCGNTTGTTTCTCCGGCAAATCAGCAANCCTCNGTTGCTATCCATCTACTNAAATATGAGCTAACNAAACGTTGGTAGCCAAAATAANANTCTTTTCATNTTACTTGCATAANCCNCTGTNNGTCAGAAATTCTCANATATNGCAGTTGAGACGACCTTATTGGTCAGATTTTGCCAAATAAATAACCAATNTGAATACTCTTATTCCTGTATCAAGTCAGCGATTNAATTCTNNCTTTTCCAAATCNCNGCTTCTGTCAGACAAGCCCGAACAAATTCTAATGCCGGTTCCTTGATNGTTTTGGNGTNGTTACCTTCTGCATCACAATGGATATTGGTTGCCAAGACGCCAGTCCCCNGCTCAAATAATTTAATCAGATCAAGCANNAATANATTCTCCNNGCNNAGTCTTTTTTTTCCATCATCTGACTCGATCGCCTTGNAGAGATACCCTGCTTGCTCNGCCATCNGCTCAAGCTTCGAAATAAANGACGCTTTCCCTGTGCCCAACCGAGANANGAAGACGGTGGCCNCAANACTCGGAAGGAGCCTTAACTTCCTAGATAAACCCTCCGCTGCCNCGGTCANCTCAAGCAGACGCTGCTTAACATTGCTGTTGGTTNCACCTCTATCTGCACTGATATACATAGCATATANACTGTAAAGATCTGTTAGGCGCCGATATAGATCANATGGATTTTTAAATTTATAAAGTTCTGCTATCTGTATNCANCGTTCTCTCGAAAATAGTTGCAGTGTCTCTCCCAGTAAAAAGNCTTNCGGGAGATCNGGCTTTTTTTGAATCATCTGCCATTGGGGGTCAAACTACCTGNAAAAGTCCTAACCAGGCATTAACATCCTTACTGGCTAGGTAATCTGATTTAAAAAATTCAATCGTTTTCCAACTGGNCTTTGAAGCTAACTCTTTAATCTTTTTGTCAAAGCCATGACTCTCGTATATGCCCTCATTTACNGTAAAGCAAATCCAACCCTTTNTNTTAGTAATTCTCACAAATTCNTCTANAACAATGGGTTTTAAGTGCCCGTAAGTAAACGTCCCAACACANATAACCGCATCATAAAAGTTGTCTGTAATAGGNATNNTTTCATTAAGATCAACTCTCCATAGTTTTCGATAGATGCCTTCAGAAANACTATCTAACGAGTTCTGTGACAAATCTGCGCCNTCAATATTACAATANTGAGCCTTGTGGAGCTCTTTCCCAACAAGGCCNGTGCCGCAACCAGCATCAAATATCAAAATATCTCTTCTCTTTGCATATCTGATGATTGTTCTAACAGCCTCTGAAGGACCAGTNTAGTTCCAATCNACCATATCTCTGTCATANTTTTCATNCTCAGCCCATTCATCATAGAATTGCCTAACTTGATCAGTCGAATTGAGTGTGTGCAACGGTATTTTGTTGCCTATGTCTTTTTGTGCCATTGGGGATTNTCTCGTCNTGGTCTTAAATTATTGCTATCAATATTACCAAGAGTAGCATGATAAAATAATATAAGAAGGACACTCTGAGCATGCGAATAATTAATTGAAGCACGAAAGGAATTAAAGCGATTAAAANANTGGCCTTTGTANTTTTTATCGTCACACTTGAGCCAAATTACGAAGGCTTAACATTTTCTGTCTTTTGTCTGTATTACTTCTATAATTCNNTTTACGGATACGACTCAGTNTNGGGAAATGCTATTCGATCTGTTTCTCAAGCTATCGTAACATCGGATCGATCCNAAAGTTCAAGTNATGCTGAACCCAGTGACAACCNAATCGGAGAACAATAGACCGTAATAATTAACCAAGCATNGNTCAATATTATNTAAATTTTTNNATGTTTNAAGTAAATGAAAACAGACACTGAATATTTTGATGTGGTAATCGTTGGCGCCGGTTTGTCGGGTATTGGCTCAGCATGTCANCTTCTCAAGGAGTGCCCCAATCACAAATACATCATTCTAGAAGCTAGGGCGTCCATGGGAGGCACNTGGGATTTATTCCGATACCCCGGTGTCCGGTCTGATAGNGANATGCATACCTTGGGTTNTGGNTTTAGACCATGGGANGGTTCAAAAACCATNACAGATGGCTCATCNATTCTTAATTACCTTTTGGAAACGGCCCANGAATACAGGGTCGAGAATAACGTTCGNTATAACCAAAAACTCAAGACTGCAGATTGGTCCAGTGAAAATTCNTGNTGGACTCTAGANATNGAGGACACNTTAAACAATAAAANCATNAAACTATATACTAACTTCTTGCATATGTGCTCNGGATACTACGACTATGAGACGGCTTATAAACCAGACCTTCCGAATTTGAGACAATTTAAAGGGATCTTGGTTAACCCTCAGTTCTGGCCAGAGAAGTTGGATTATTTGGGTAAAAGAGTAGTCGTTATCGGGTCGGGTGCCACCGCTGTTACTATTGTTCCTTCGATGGCCGAAACAGCCCAGCATGTGACNATGCTTCAACGATCCCCNAGTTATTTTCTTTCTTGGCCATCTAAAGATCGATTTGCGTCAATTCTNAAAATGATATTACCCCGCAAGTGGGCTCACTCATTGACCCGACTGCGCTANATACTTTTTCAAGANCTGCTTTATAAATTNACTCGTGTTGCACCGACCCTAATTAAAAATCGTCTAATCGGTCGNGTGCGCANGACGTTGGGTTCGGAGTTCGATATCGAAAAGCACTTTACTCCAGACTATAACCCCTGGGATCAGAGACTCTGCTTGGTTCCGGATAATGATTTTTTCTCGGCATTAANATCGAGAAAAGCCAGTGTTGTTACCGACAATATCGNACGATTCACAGCTACTGGTATCCTNCTCGAATCGGGTACACATTTAGATGCCGACATAGTGATCACTGCCACGGGTCTCAAATTAATCGTTCTTGGTGGGGTAAAATTCTCAATTGATCGCAACCCGGTGGACATATCCCAAGCATGGAGCTACAAAGCANTAATGATCNCAGGTGTGCCTAACATGGTCTCAACGTTCGGTTACGTCAATGCNTCTTGGACATTGCGTTCTGACATTACGGCGAAATGGGTCTGTAAAGTGTTAAATCATATGGCACGCACAAATACTNCCTCTGTCGTGCCTTTCATGCCAGCCGAGTTTGAGNAGATGGAATTCCAGCCTTGGATTGCTGATTTCCCTNCCAGTTATATTAAGCGGGTTATGCACCTTTTCCCAAAACAAGCATTTATGGAACCTTGGTTAAACTCGCAAGACTTTCGGAAAGACAAGAGGATGTTTAACGAACCTCTGGAGACGGACAAGTCATTGAAATTCANATAGAGAAATGAAGCATTTTATTNACTCGAACTNCAGCGATGGNCTCNGTGAAAAATTGGTTCGAAGATCAGCTCTNAGTGATCGGATATCGCAGGTTGGTGCAAATACTCCAATACATTTATACTTCAATCTTAAAAATTGAAACATCAAAAATAAGGAGCAAGGCTTGTAATGACAGCATGGCAACTTAATGGNTTCGGGCTAAAAAATTTAAAGCCTGCACAGATTACTCANGGCGAACCAGGGGCNGACGATGTGCTGATACAATTTGAAGCTGCATCAGTAAATCCACGTGACTATCANATCATCGAAGGCCTCTTCACACAAAATGTAAATTTTCCTCTNACACCGCTTTCCGACGGCGCTGGANTCGTNGTTGCTAAGGGTGACGATGTNACCGAACTTGAACTGGGGGACAGAGTCACGCCGCTATTTTTTCCTAACTGGAGAAGGGGTGAAGCGTTANATGATGAACGTAAAATNTCTAGCGGTCTGGAGACTGACGGGGTATTGCGAAAATTTGGTGTGTATAACCAAAACNCCGTGATTAAGATTCCTGGCTANCTTNCCGCATGCGAAGCGGCCTGCTTGCCATGCGCTGGACTCACTGCCTGGACCNCANTGGTTCCCGTGGCAAACATACAATCGGCTANTACGGTGCTTGTTCAGGGCACCGGTGGAGTTGCAATCGCTGCCCTTCAACTCAGCAAGGCTNTNGGGGCAAAAGTGGTTATCATATCCTCAAGNGATGANAAACTTGCCCGTGCCAAAAGCATGGGGGCCGATCTTTGCATCAACTATATNAAACAACCAGATTGGGGTAGCGAAGCATTTGAGTTCGCTGGGCATGGAGTTGATGCTGTAATAGAAATTGGTGGTTCGGGCACCATGGAGCAATCGTTAAGTGCCATTCGTCATGGCGGTCATATTGCAGTAATTGGNTATATGGCCGGAATTCAGCTCNATGTGACAGTNTTTCCGCTNATAATAAAATGTGCAAATCTACATGGTATTGCCACCGGCAATCGCGAAAACTTTGAACAAATGCTTGCCTTCATGGNAGAACACAAAATAAAACCGTCAATCTCAAGGTTTTATTCTTNCGATGAANCAAACNCGGCCNTAAATGCTATATNTNCAGGNGACCACTTTGGAAAACTCGTCATTGATTTCACTCNGTGACAATAAATTATAGANCCTGCGTTCTAANTCTCTGNTGGAACAAAGTCNAGAACTGAGGCATTAATGCAATANCGAGGCATGCCGTTGGGTCCGTCNGGGAAAACATGACCCAGATGTATGTCGGAGCTAACGGAGCGGATTTCAATGCGCTTNATCCCAAANCGGTNATCTAATCTGCGATAGACAGCTCCGTCAATTGCCTTTGTGAATGACAGCCAACCAGTCTTTGAATTGAAGCGATCACGCGTGTCAAACAATGGAACTCCACTTAACTTATCAACGAAAGTTCCATCTGGCGTATTCTTGAATACTTCATACTCCCTGCAAAAGCGAGGGTCTGTCCCATCCCGAAATGCAACTTTAAATGCATCACTGTTGCCCAATTTAACCATGCCAAGCGCATTATAAAATTCTTTTGGCGACATATACCCCTTGAAACCCAATTCCTCTCGACCGTCGCGCAGGAATATTACTGTCGGTGTAGCCCAAGTTGGCGTTGTAATAGTTAATCCCCCGAGTTGTGAGGATGTTCTGTACGAAATAGGTATCGATCCTAAATATTTCTCAGTGACATCGGATCGAAACTTCTCGCAATATGGGCAATATCCCTGCGCTTCAACAACCANAATATGCAAGCCTGTCAGCANAGCATCATTTGTGATCTCAGAAGCCGCCNGTTTGCTAAACTTAACNCCTGTTGAGTGATCNGGACAATAGCCATCGGGATTTTTGGCGAGATAATCTTGATGGTAAGACTCNGCTTCGACGAAGGATTTATANTCCTCAATAATTGTCTTTACACTTCCGTAACCCGATCTTGTCAACAACAGCTGGTAATCATCGAGAACTCGCTGAGCAATTGTTTTTTGATCATTGTCTCTTACAAAAATAACTGACCTATATTGTGTCCCCACATCATTCCCTTGTCGATTTAATTGTGTTGGATCATGCAATTCAAAAAAGAATCTAAGCAACCACTCAAGCCCAACCTCATTACTATTGAAAGTCACTTCTACCACTTCGGCATGATTCTTCGGGTTCATGCGATTTGCGAGCGCTGTTATTGCTTTATATGAGGCATCCACTCCCTCTCCACCAGCATATCCAGACACCACATCTATAACTCCGGGTATCTGCTCATAAGCCTTCTCCACTCCCCAAAAACAACCCGCTCCTATAACAATCTTTTCAAGATGTTTGGTGGACAACGCATTTTCTGCCTGAATTGAGGCGTTCGCCAATACCACAAGCAAGAATATTGAGTGCTTCAATAAATTAATCAACGTTTGTTCCATTCAGTTTATATAACTCTCAAATCATATTTATACCTTGGTTTGAACAACCCGACACCCGTTTATCGAACACAACAATCGTGCCTAAATTGATTGGGATTGACTTTTTGACCGTGAGCAAGTTAAGGGCGCAGACCGGCAAAAATATGTCCAAGGTAGCTTTCTCTCTGATAGAGACAACACAAACTAGATACGTAAAATTTTACAATCGGATTCCTACGCAAAAATCCGGTTACCAAGCTGATTGATAGATATGAGCATCTTTTCGAGGTGTCTACATGCCACTTCATTTCAGTCTCAAAATCTTTTACCAGTAACCGAGCCATATCCTAAAACATCCTCCCACTTGCAGAGATAGAACTCCCTCCCAGAATGGTTAGCGCGCGTTTAAACCAACCTAATGAACAAAACTTTAAATCTTTATTCAAATAACTCGCCGCAAACGGGTCGGTGCTTTGCTACCAGGTGCCATCTGGTAAGTTCTTTCCCTAAACCAAAGATTGCAAGCCCATTTTTCTCCTTTGGACACGGGCAGACCTGCGTGAAGACTATATGGATGACGAATTGTGCCTTCACTATGACAGTTGTAAAAAAGCAGCATCCTACCCTTCTTCGCTTGCACCTCTAAGTCAAGTTTGGGAAAGCAAGTACCGCCGCCCTCAGACACATCATTCAAATAAAAGAGGCAAGTCAACAAACGCTGTCCTCCTTTTTCCATGCATCTCATGCCGCGTTCGGTAGCGGCATCCCATGCGTCAAAATGCGGCGCATATTCTTGATTTTCACCATAATGAACCACCTGAAAAGATTCAGCATTCTGCCGAGGCAAATCTATTAAGTGCGCCACACGAGATAAGATCTGTTCTGTTGTATCACTATGATTATGTTTCAACCAACAATTGCGACCTGACCGACCGGCACTTTCCACACCGGATGCTGCGGAACTCACCAATGCTCTTTGCATTCTTGAGCCAGCCGCATCGAGTAAATGTTCTGCTTCCACGGAGGTCAAAAAATTTTCAAAAACCCAAACTAAGGGCTCTTCATTAACTTTAGCTCCATGCTCGTAGTCCTGTTTCAATTTCATAAGTGTCACCATTTAGGATGTTTTAGTTCCATGATCGCACAGAAAATATTTAGGGTTGCTAATACCCCCTTGACCTCTAATTACAACACTTTTTGGTTTGTTGTCTAGTCTGTCAATAAATTAGGGTAAGGTGACATAAGAAGATCTTGACTCCGCATACAAGCAACGACCAAAGAGCTTATCATCGAGAAGCACGCCGAACTGATGACGATCCAAAGTAATTAGGGCCTAAAATTTCATGATTAGTAGCTAAATTGCGAATCTGGCTCGAGATAGGCTACACCCTTCCATAATGCTCGATCCGCCAAACTGCTGTCTTGAAATTCGATAAGCTTGATAATCTTCTCATCCTCAAATTTAAAGAAATGCGCATAAATCTGATCATATGGCTCACCAGAAGAAGCTAGGCCGCCGGCTTCACAGATCGCCGCCACGCAGTGCTCATTTGCACTCATTATTTTAAACCTTTTACAAAAGGTAAAATTATCCAAATCAAGGCATGAAATCACTAGTGGAAATATTTCTTCGACTAATCGCGTTTTCCCAAAATAAGTCCCGGTAAGGACTCCTTTTTTAATTGGCAAAGACAGTTCAATGTTCTCATGAATCAGTGAACTGTATAGATCCATATCACCCTCTATGATTGACTTATAAAAATCATTGACTATGCGTTCGTTCCTATCCATCTTTTGTACCCGCTTTCTTTTTAATTGAACACTCCCCCCAATGCGATGCATCATGGCCAACTAACACCGTCAAAAAATTTGACTTAACGGCATCTATCTTAGCAAGAAGTCGCTCTGATCCCATTGCTAGGCAAGCATAATAACCCCAGTTTTCGTAAATACACACTCCAAACCTAACCTAACTGAACGGGGTATTCGTCGTTCTTTTCTTTTTAATTCTCATTCAGAACAAGTTAGCAAAAATAGCAGCCTATTTCCAAAACATAGGCATATATACTTCTATCGCAAAAAAATGTTTTAATACAGAGAATTACGGGTTAGAAAGCAAACGATAACGTCGTCCAATCTTAAAATTGATGTGCTGATAATGACAAAACTGCTTTTATTTTTTGTGCTTACCGCCACCACAACCGTCTTTGCCCAAGAACTGATTTACTATGTTGAAGGTTATAATGAGCTCGATACATTCGTTTATGGGGAATTAGAAGGCAACCTCGATGACGCGCAAGTGGAGGGCTACTTAACCGATGAAGCGGGCAACGAATTTTTTTTTGTTGGTGATTGGATAGGTAATGGTGAATTCGAAGGCTACGACGATGATGGCAACTTCTACACCCTTAGGCTTGAGTAAAAAGCAGCCGCTCTTAAGATTTCCCAGTCACTTAGAACGTTTGTCTTCAGGCTCGATGGGTAAACTTTCTCTAATGCCGTTTTCCGGAATTAAAGTAGTCTTGCATCGCTAGCCCACTAGCTACGCTGGTAAAAGGGTCGTGCTCCACAACTTTATCAGGAAACATATTCTCGAGAATTGCCTTAACTGCTGGAATTTGTGACGAACCACCGGTTCTAATCACAAGGTCGATGTCTGGCAAAGTTTTTCCTGCCATGGTCAGAACCTTCGCGATAGCTTGCTCTAGTTGACGGAGTATTCCCGCAATCATGGTCTCAAACTCATCACGAGTTACGCTAACCTCGATATCGGCCTCCGGTATATCAAGTTGGGCCTCGGTTTCTGAAGACAATTTCACCTTAAGGCACTTGATAGCTTCGAAAACATGATAACTGTAGTTCTGATTGATTAGATCATAAAGTCTTCTAAATTTTTTGGCGGCTGGGTCAGATTGCATCATGCGATGCGTTACTGGAGCGGTAAATTTATTTTGATTCAGCATATAGCTCACCGGCCAATTCAGTAACAACTCTTCAAATTCACCGAAGGGAAATAATGTATCAACGTCCTCTCCGTCAACTACTCGCGACCACCGTTCTCCTTTACCCAACAAAGGGAAAATTAGCTTGCGAAAGATAGTCTGATCAATCTTGTCCCCGCCTAAGGCCAACCCATGAGTTGCCTCAACTTCCCAAGATTGTGAGTCACTTTTGAGGATACTCAAATCAAGCGTGCCTCCACCAAAGTCCAAGGTTAAAATTAAAGATGTCTCTTCGACTATATTTTGGTTCAGATAACTAATCGCTGCCGCAACAGGCTCCGGGCAGAGACATTGTTGCGATATACCCGCATAATTATATGCCTCTTGCAGACGCTGAAGACCCAATTCATTGCGGTTTTCATCAACTCCTTCAAATTCCACAGGATGTCCTATGCATGCATGACTTCCCGTTACAGAAATATTTTTGAGCGAGTCGCATATGCGAATCAAGATAGGCGTGACCAAAGCAACCAAACGGAAGTTCCGTTGGAATATCGTGATTCGTTCGTTCGATGAATCCCCGAGCAACCGCTTAGTGCCCCGAAATAGCCGTCCTGGCAAAGCCATATCATTAATCGCTTGACCAAAGACCTTGGAAGTTTCATTTTCAGCGGGTGGGCCTTCCAATCCGCCCGCGGAAGTTCTTTCTTCACCCAATAATTCTGCACTGAGTTCGACTCGTCTTCCTTGATTACCGAGAATAAAGTCATCGATAGCTGTTTGACCTACTGAAATAGTAAAATCTCGCATNACATAGCTAGCCGTCGGCATTACCGCATTAGAATTATCAAGAGGTACCAAAGTAGTTCGCTCACCATCATAGATAGCGGCTACGCTGTTACTGGTTCCGAAATCTATACCAATGCCGATTTTAGATTTTTTACTTGTCATAGATCGTAGCCTTCGGTTAATCACCAGTTGGAAGAGTCATTTTATACTATACGACCCCTGATCTTTTCAGAAGCATGCTTGCCGGACATGCCCGTTGGGAGGTCATGCGTTTCATCAAACGCCAAGGATTATCTATAGGTCTTTTTACAAACTCACTACTTAGCTATGTATTGCGGAACTATATCGCGAAAGGTCTATTTTTGGTTTGGCAATGATTTTCATCTGGCCTTTCGATGATCCCAAATCGGAGTTTCACCTTTTCCGAGGCAAAAAATCGTGTGCCTATAATGGCATCCCATACAGAAAGAACACTGCCAAAATTTACGTTTGGATGATCCACACTGTGATGCAGTTGATGCTGTGCAGGGCTTATGAAAATGCGTTCCAAACGCCCAAAAGACAGCCAAACGGGAGAGTGTCTTAAATTTGCTGCCGCAAAATTAAATAAGAAGCCAAACATATCTACACCCAAAATCTTTAAGCCAGTCAACTGCTGTGAGAATAGCCAGACAAAAATTCCTGTCACCAAGCCAAATACGAACAAGCTTCTAAAAAAATAAAGCATACTCTCGACAGGATGCACTCGGAAAACTGTAAATGGCGTTAAAACAGTGGCGCTGTGATGAGTCTTGTGAAATGACCATAGGAAATCGAACCGATGCATACAGAAATGCAGCACGAAACGACTAAGATCATCAGCGAGTAGCAACCCAGTGCTAAAAAGGATAGCGATCCACCACCAAGATAAATTAACATGCGGCGCGTCACCGAGATGCGTTTGCAAAAACCCTCCAACCAATACAGTGACCGCTAAGTGGCTACCAAAAGTTGGGATTAGTAACGAAAGTCGCATGATGGAGTTGAAAAACATCAAAGCAAAATCGAGCAAACTGGAACGAGAAAACCAGTAACTGGCATCCAAAAGACTTTTGAGCTGTTTGATCGGTCTGAAACGGCCTTCTTGCCAGGAAACAGCGGCGGACGCGACAACCAAAGCGCTAAGCAGGTACACCCAATATACTCGTTTGGAGGGATCCACAATAAACTGAGCGGGGGTGGCTAATAGCTCAAAGAACATATGTAAGTATCCAATTAAAACCTGTATTTCACTCGCCCTAGAATTGTACGGGGCAGATTAGGCCTCGCGCCGTATGGCCTATGTGAGACAATGGTTGAAGTATCAGTAACATTTCTGATCAATAGGCTCAAATCAGTTGCGTCATTAAAAAACCAAGTCATCGAAAGATCCAACTGTGTCAAAGTATCTGTCTTGAGACCCTCTGAGATGCCGCCAGACCCAGGCTCCTCCCGCATCTCATGTTGATGCTTTACCGAGATATCTAGGGACCAATGCTCAGTCTCAACACCTAATTGCGCGCGACCCACATGCCTTGGGATGTAGGGCAACTCATCGCCCTTGCGAACCAGTCCCCATTGTGAAAACTGAGAAAAAAACGTTGTCTTAAATTCCGACTCAGAGTATGTATAGTTTAATCTTCCGGTGACCAGATACGCATCACTCACATATATTTGAGATTCGCTGACGAGCTCTAGCCCCCTAACCTTGACATCGCCGCCACTAAACTCTTGCCCAATGTCACAATCAGAATCTGAAGCGCGACATCGGCCAAGCAGGTTGTCGTAGTCGCTTCGGAACCAGATAAGCTCCCCAGAAAAGATTTCGGAGGTGTAGCGAAAACCATACTCTATGTTTGTACTCTCCTCAGATTCAACACCCGATTTACCGGGACCAGAAGGCGAGAATCCCTTATAGATTCCTGCCAATATACCTAAAGAGGGCGTAAGTTGTTTATGAATACCTAGCCCCGGCGCTGTGATACTTTGATCGTTAGTCGACACTGCAGCGGAAAGTTTGTTATCCACGCTACCTTGGATATCTTCATATCTAATGCCCAGATTTAGGGTCCAGTCCAACCAATTCAACTCATTCGAGAAAAATACGGCTATTGCATCGGTTTGAGCATGATTAATCGTCTTGTAGGGCCGAGCAATACCATCCGAGACCATTTCACCTGACGCCATCAAGTAACTTCTTTGTTTGTGATGACGACGAACGTCGTCTTCGTGATAACGCATCCCAAGTTTGACTCTGTAGTCTATTGTTGAGAAGAGAAAATCTTTCGTCAGATCCACCTGTATGCCTCGGGAGGAATACTTTCGGTTATTGTCCGTTACATCGATAGTGAGATCCGTAAAATACCCAACCTTTGAATCCCTCTCTCCTGTCAGTGTTTCGTAAGCACTCACATAGCTTGAGGGATCACGCAAAACGTTTTGAGGACTCGGCCCATCAATAAAACCTGCGAACTTGTTCCATGAACGATGAAACTCATTAAAATAAGCCTTCGTGTCAAGCCCGAAACCAGAATCGAAGTCGGCAGAGTAATTGAGGTGCACCTGTCTGTGTTTTGACACAAAGCGATCCAGCTTGGACGCCGGATAGCGTCTCTCTGGGGATTGGTGTGAATCAGCGTCTGTGAGTCCGAGATAGCTTTCGTCCGCATCTTCCTCGGCAAATCCGAGCTTAAGTGTGATTGCTTGATCCACCTCCGTGTCAGGCTCCCAGCGAAACTTCGCGTTAATATCATTCCGAATGAATCCGGTATCACCTCCCCCATCTAGCTGTTTGAAGCCGTCGCTGCCATAACTCAACGCGCTTAAAAGATATCCGAAGTTATCGTGCACGCGTCCCACAGAACCGACTACTTTGTGGAAAGAATCTGTGCCCGTTGTCAACTCGACCTCATTAATATTTTTGGTCGGCACCGGGCGTGTAATTAAGTTTACCGCTCCTCCAACAGTGTGCGGGCCAGCCTGAATAGCCGATGGTCCCTTAAGCACCTCCACGGAGAAAAGTCTGGAAGGGTTCGTGATATAGTATGCCGCAGGTGCTGAATAAGGTGCTGGAGTTATTAAGACACCATCCTCCATCAGGGTAATTTTTTGACTACGGTCAGAAGTGGCTCCTCTTATGCCGATGTTGGGCCGCAACCCGAATGCGTCTTCTTCGCGGACATACACTCCAGGTGCAGAACTTAAAATTTCGTTGAGATCGCTATAATCTTGTTTTGCTAATTGTGAGGGCCCGATCTGCGTGCCGGATCCTGGCAATTTTTCTTTTTGTTCTTTAGTTCCAAAAACAAGAACTTCTCGGATGTCAGGACTGTCACCTTGCGAGGCCATTAAACTTGTTGAGGTTAGGCAGACAAAAGCAACAAACAAACCTTTAAACATTTTGACACTTACCTCATACATTCGATCATGGCTGAACCATTGCAACGAGTGTCCTGAACCCTGATAACTTTCCATGCAAGTGTTGTTTTCCCACGAACGCCGCAACAAGGCCTTGAGCGCTTTCAAACGTTTCGACAAGACCCAGCTATACCTCGACGTACTTGAACCGAAGAGTCATCGCCATCTTTGATCGCTTCCTTCAGTTGTGAAGGCATGAGGTGCTATGCTACTCAGTCTTTGAACACCACCAAATAATCAGAAAAACAATAGCCGTTGTGTTTCTTACTATCGTCAACTTTAATCTGAACCTTTTTATCCAGCGCAAACGCCATTTGCGCATTCTGCAAGAGCAACCTCGCATCTGCTTTAGTTGCATAAACGCCACTGCAGCTAAAAGTTAAGAAATTATTGGTGGGGCAACTTGGTAACAAAGCCCTAGGGGTTTGGAACTTGGGGCCAGCACTCTTAAGTTTGACCATACAACCGCCATAATTGTCTGTCCCTGACCCGCTGGACAGCAAAATTTGGTCGATCTTAGCATCATCTACATACGCTATATCTGCTAAGGTCTGACCGCAAGCCAGTATGCCAAACACCAATCCCAAAACAATCTTTTTCATCACAGTATCTCCACCTTTTTTCATCCAACTAACCTAGCTTTTAAATTTAACAATTTGAACCATTAGTCTGTATCGCCCTGAGCTGCTTCAGGCAGCGAAACGCCCAGATAAGTAACGAATTCAATTTTTAACTTATCTGTAACTTTTTTCATCTTGCCCGCCAGCGTGCAAATCTGAGGATCTCCCTCGCTATCGGGATTTGCAAAAGCGTTTCCGCAAGCGTTGATTGCTCCATTTGCCTCTATCGATGACACATGCGCCTTGAGGGACGTTGGGCCCGCCGAGGCTTCGAGCTCTTCTATTTTAGTCACCACGTCTGTAATAAGTCCTTTGAAAAGGGATGAAAACTCGCTGTCGCTCTCGTCAGCGAGGTTGTCAAGACCGCTGTCAAATACCGCGAGAAATTGCTCTGCATTGGCTTTGATGTTGCTAAGAGACGTCTCGCTATATTGGGACTCGATAAACTTAGGGCATAAGTCCTCTACGCAGAGACGATCCTGACCGATGACTGCAGCTAATTTAGCTGACTTGGTGTACTTTTCAAAATAGAACATGCTGTCCGTTAAAAGCTGGAAATTGGTTCCCGACTCATCGGGATCAATAAACTCAGCCCGATAACCCGACCATTCATCCTGAATCTTTGCGGCATTCAGGGCAATGTCCTGAGCTATTTTGAGTGCGAGGTCATACCTTTGACTCTTTCGAGCAGCGTCGGAAAGCCCATTCCACCCAGCCACGGCAGACACGCCACTTCCGCATGAGTGCGACAAGTCTTCGTTAAAAAGGAGGTATTCCAAAGCAATCATACCTCGCGTGTTTATGTTGGAGTCAGCAACCTCGCGAGAGCCGTCATTGGCCTTTACGACCAACACATCAGTACCGCAGCTCGAGAACTCATCAAACGAATCCAGGCTGGGGCCTCCCAGGTAGTACCCGTGTATGCGATTACGTA
The DNA here is from genome assembly GCA_002591625.1 of Porticoccaceae bacterium. GTDB lineage: Bacteria > Pseudomonadota > Gammaproteobacteria > Pseudomonadales > Porticoccaceae > TMED48. Next base: position 84,253 of record PCDB01000031.1, on the reverse strand, counting down.
AGTCCTGCTTGTTCTTGGCAGCAGGCCCTAAAATATGCATGTCATTGGCCTGCACCACCTGCATCAGTTGTTTCCATCCATTGCGAGCGGCCAGGAGGCTGTCGGCTTCGGTTTTGTAGTAACCACCCCCAGTATTAGCCGGGACTAGTGAGGCTCCATAGTTCTGCAACACCCCGCCTTCTTCAGCAAATTCAGAGGCTAAACTGGCTAAGGACTCCACATTTGGCAGTATGATGTTATCAACTATTGTTGTTAGAGCCGAGACTTTTGAATTGACCGAGGAAGAATCTATGACGTTTACGGTTCTCGTCACCGGTGTGGCGGAATTTCCGGCAGCGTCCTTCGCGGTGTAAGTCACGACGTAACTTCCCACTGCAGAGGTGTTGACCTGCGAAGAATCAATTTCAACTGTTTCGCCCGAATCAGCAGTTGCCCCCGCTTCTACGTATGCGGTGTTGATTTGAACTGTCTGCGGGTTCGGCCCGTTCAGGGTGATCACAGGCGCAGTAGTATCAATGCCTCCACCTGAATCAATAACGTTGACAGTGCGAGTAACCGTTGCTGCAGCGTTGCCGGCAGCGTCTGTTGCGTTGTAGGTAACTGAATAGGATCCAGCGACTGAAGTATTCACACCAGACGCATCAATAGTGACTGATTCGCCGGTGTCAGTAGTCGCTCCAGCTTCTATATATTGCGAACCTAGTTGAACCGTCTGAGGGTTAGAACCATTCAATGTAATTACCGGCGCCACCGTATCTTCCCCAGCGACTACGTTAACAGTGCGCGTCAAAGTCGCAGACTTGTTACCTGCGGCGTCCGATGAGTTATACGTCACGGTGTAACTACCTAGCGTGGAAGTGTCCACATTAGACGCGTCGATAACCACAGTTTCGCCCGTATCGGTCGTTGCGCCGAGTTCTATGTAAGTCGATCCCAGTTGAACAGTCTGTGGATTAGCCCCAATGAGAGTGATTACAGGTGCCGAGCTGTCAACTGATGAGGTTTTTCCAATGTTAGCGAAAAGCGACCAGTTAAGGGCTTCAATTGGCGCATCGCTTTGATCCAATGGATCTGAACCCCACTCAACCTCGTCAGAATCGGAATACCCATCGTCGTCGGAATCAATGAAAGAGGAGTTGATGACGTTCACCGTTCTCAAAACGGGAACTGCGCTATTGCCAGCTGCGTCAGTTGCGGTATAAGTTACTGTGTAACTCCCAACCGTACCCGTGTCAACCGCCGAGGAATCAATGACCACAGTCTCGCCGGTGTCAGCTGTGGCGCCGGCCTCCACGTAAGAAGTTCCCGCCTCAACCGTCAGCGGGTTGTCGCCCAGTAACGTTATGACCGGCGCTGTAACATCACTACTTGCTGGCCTTACAACATTCACGGTTCTTGTGACGGTGGTAGCTACATTGCCTGCCGAATCTGTAGCGTCATAAGTAACTGAATAACTACCAACAGCACTAGTATCCACTTCAGAGGAGTCGATAACTACTGTTTCCCCAGTGTCGGTTATAGCCCCCGCTTCCACGTACGGCGATCCCAACTCGACCTCTTGCGGGTTATCGCCCTGCAGCGTAATGACTGGGGCTTGTGAATCACCCTCCACAACGGCAAGTGTGCTGACCATCGAGCTATGCGCAGAGCAATAATAAGTAACTGTGGTCTTCGAAAAGGTGGCGGGGATAGTTACAGTAAGAGTCTGACCAGTCGATATCGAACCAACCCCCGACACAACGCTTGAGGAAGAATCGCTTGAGGTCTCCAATTCAGAATCAGCGACCCTCCATCCGGCGCCCACATTAAATGGATGTCCAGCTGTGTTAGTGGAAATAAACTTATATGTTGAACCCTTTTCAAGAGTGAAGGTTTCCGATGGCCCGCCAGATGTTGACGAAAAAATATAGTAAGGGGCCTGAAAAGGATCTGAGTTGTTTCTAACATAAATGTTAACAGTTTCACCAAATGCTGGTAAACAAAGCAAGCAAACCGCCAGAAATGCGGNAATCGTGGCGGCTCGGACATCCGTCAACAATTTAAATTGGGTGATAGTAAATTTCATTAAAATCCTACGGACACTATGTTCCTTTGGTCTACATTTTTTTTAGAACTTCGCGTTGGAGCTTCAACAATGGGCCGGCTCATGCCGGCCCACCATTTTGAAGGCTTGCTCTTTACGCAGTTTCAGATTTTACCAGCTAGTTGTATTACCTTCTGAGAATCCATAGGCGTTTTGCAAAGTCGTCCGAACTGTCTTCAGATCGGCCATGTATGCATCTATGGCTTCTTGCGCACTGCCAGTCGGAGCAACTCCCATTTGACTGCCATCTGCAAGCACAGGGCCATCACCCAGCAAGGACAAGGCTGTTTTCAGATCATCCAAATCTACCGCAGTAACAGACGGATCTCTGAACGGAGAGTGAGGGCTAAACTGCAAACTCAACGCGAATCCCTTGAGTTCAGACCAATGCTTTGCGAGGGTTTCAAAATTATCCAAGCTCTCGGAGTATCCGTTGGAGAATCCGCCCATATCAGTGAGCACGTCGTTGACATAGTGCACTGCAGTAGCAGCAATACACTTCTCCCAAGCGAGTGACGCATGCTTAATGTGCTCTTTTAACTTCGCATTTTCCTCATCGGTCAGATCAGGCTCAAGCTTGTTAGCGCCATTGCTTAAGATTTGACGCGCCGCAATCATTGCGGTCGCTGCCTCTGACGAAAAGTCAGTAGGATCGTCGCCAGATGAGGAGCCTACATCACGCTTAGCGCAATTTTGCGCATGACCGAAGACGTATTCACTCCGAGGATCGATTAGCCCATCACCATCGGTATCATGATAGCCATTTTTCCAGCCGTCCCTACCACTCTTGGCTCTCGCTTCCAGGTCGGTGTAATGCAGTATATCTCTTGCCGCTCCGTAATAGCCGAATCCCTCGTCAAACTTATGCTCGGCATAAGAATAACCCTTAGTGCCATCTTGGTAAGCTAGCACGTGCGCACCGTCTTTGGTTCCATCGAAGTCAGTCATGAAATAGTCATTGGTACCTTGCGAAAAACTAACTGCTCCCATCAGGAACTTCTGCATAAGCTGTCGGTAGTTACGTCCCATCGCATCGGTATTCACGTTGACTGCTGACGTGGCTCCAGTGGCGTCTGTTATCTGAACTGANACGCCATCTGACGCCATAATGGCTTGCTTTTCAACCCACATATCGACTAGATCTATTGGCTTTGTAGGACTTCCTTCACTCCATCCAAAAAACTCGCCACCTATTAATTTTGAAACTTCTCCGCTTCCAGTTTCATCTCCACCAGCGATCTTTTTGTGAAGATTTTTACCAGAGCTGATGTCACCGTANGCGACTGCATTTTTAAGATCGACCGGTGCGCCTTTGATCCAAGTTGGCATCAAGATGTCTGTAACGTCAGCGTCTTTCCCTCTTATGAAAAAATCGAGGCTAGCTCTGACCGATTCTTGAGTGTTAGCTGCATCATCTTTNAACTGTGTCATGAAGTATGCCATGTCAGCGATTAGAATCTGTCGCGCTGTCTGGCCTGTGTACGACACTGAGTTTGAGGCGTCGGCAGTGAAAAACGTATTGGTGTATGCGTAAGTAGTGGGCATGGCATCACACGCATCTCCAGAACCATTCACGTCAGCATCTGCCTGATCTAGATTGGAAGCAAGCGGGCAGTTATCGGCATCATTTGCGATAGTGTCGCCGTCCATGTCAGAATCACACACATTTCCAGTGCCATCAGCATCTGTGTCGAGCTGGTCAGCATTAGCTGTAGCTGAGCAGTTGTCGCCATTATCACCCACACCGTCACCATCCGCATCTGCGGTCTCGGCTGCGTCATTTGGGAATACGTCAGCGTTATCACCAACCCCATCACCATCAGCGTCNGCGCTCTCGCTAGCATCTTGTGGGAACGCATCCAATGCATCATACACTCCATCTTTGTCGCTATCGGGCGGAGCATCAGGGCCGCCTCCGCAGCCAGTCATAGCTACTACAAATAACGGCAACAAAAACTTTTTAAATTTTATGTCTAACATCATTCAGCACCTTTTCAAAATTTCATTAACAAAATGAGTAACGGCCTACAACCGCAATCATCGCCAAACCTCCAAACCAAATGTCCTTTAGACTGATCAAAACCGAGCCTCAAAGACAATCCCGTTCACAAATGGCGATCAAATGATAATGATTATTAGTTAGAAGGTCAAACAATAATCAATTTCATTAACGTTCGCAAATATTTTTATAAGGTCATCGGCTTTTAAAAATGCGTGCCCCAAGAAAAAATCGAGCTATGGTCAAGGAGATTAAAATCCGCAGACAATTGTGGTTGGTGAGAGTTCTTGCAATAGTCAAGCGAATAATTCTGAGATTAAAATAGTCTAACTTCAAACCGGACATACAGAGCGTCAAATGGACTTTACTCCTGTCTTCTATTTTTTGGCCACAATCGTCATCCTGCTAACCGGCATGGATAAAGGTGGTTTCGCGAGGGGGATGGGAACGATGGCTGTGCCGGCGCTGGCATTGCTAGTAGATCCGCGAGTGGCAGCTGCAATTATGCTTCCCATATTGTGTTGCATGGATCTAGTGACCTTGAGGGCTTTCCGAGGTCAGTGGGATCTTAAGATTGTCAAAGTGATAGTTCCCGCCGCCGCAGGAGGCATAGCCCTTGGGACACTNAGTTTTCGCTACCTAAGCGCTGATCATATTCGATTTATAATTGGAACTTTCTCTATTTACGTTGCGGTGCAGCAACTTTCGAACTCAGCACTTGCAAACAACGATTTGGTGCCATCAGCATCAAAACTTGCGGGCCGGATATGGGGAGCAGCTAGCGGCTTCAGCAGTTTTGTCGCTCACGCTGGCGGCCCGCCCCTTTCAATTTATTTACTTCCACTTCGACTGGACAAATCGATAGTCGTGGGCACATCCGCTCTCTTTTTCGCAATAGTAAATGCATTAAAGTTAATTCCTTATGCGTTGCTTGGACAGTTGCACTTTGAAAACTTGAAAGTTTCCCTTATTCTCCTCCCAGTAGCGCCCATTGGCGTACTCCTGGGTGTCTTCCTGCATCGCCGGATATCGAATCATATTTTTTATTCCATGTCCTACACCATATTAGGGTTGATAGGTATAAAATTGATTTTAGAGAGCTTGATCTAATTCAAACTTGCTGTATTTTGTTGAGAATATTATGCAGAGAGACAATAATAGAAAAAATAAAGATCTGAGCAAAGGATTACGTCGTAANCCTTNTANAAGTNATTAGAGTTCCNCAAAAATGTCATTCACAAAAGTAAACAGAGCGAACGGAATGAGTTCAGGCGGAAACGGGGCGNCCACCAAAGCGTCTTCAAGGCGGACCGACAAGTTCAGCGTCCTTTTGGCTGCGGTCGGCNAGAAGGATAAGGNCGCTTTCGAAGAGTTATTTAAGCATTTCTCACCGCTCATAAGAAGCTTCTCACAAGCAAGCCAACATGAAGGTTGGTTTCCCGGATTGCACGAGGACCTCGTACAAGANGTTATGATAAAAATTTGGCAGAAGGCGAACAAATTCGATCCCAACAAAGCATCGGCTACCACTTGGATTTACACCGTGGCGCGTAATTGTAGGATCGATATGCTTCGTCGTAAGAGTAACACCCAACATCTGCCTCTTGAGAATGAAGATTACTGGCAGGAAACCGACGAAAATACTCCATCCACTCTTCTTCAACAGAAACGAAGCGAAGATCGCTTGCATGCGGCTATGGAGCGTCTGCCAAGTGAACAGAAGGAAATTTTGAGAAAAGTGTACATAGAGGGAAAATCTCATTCCGAAACTTCTCAAGAACTTGGGGTTCCATTGGGAACTGTNAAATCGCGAGTTCGATTGGCTTTGCAAAAAATGCAAATATTTGTGCCGTTCGATAGACAGGATAATTTAGCGTATGAGTAGGAAAGAAGGTTTTTGCCCCGACACGGAGATGCTCGTTGAATTTTCGGCTGGTGTCTTAGGTCCCGCGGAGTCGATCTGCGTGTCAGCGCACCTGCATTTTTGCAGCAAATGCCGCGAGACGCTACTTCAGTTGGATCAATTAGGATCGAAACTTCTGGCTGAATCCGAGTCTGACGAGTGTGAATTAGAAAATTCATTCGACGATGTAATGAACAAGATTGAATCTTTGGGCGAACCTCCAATGGAAGTCGGTGCTTCCTCTGAATTCCATTTTGCTCCCGTAGTGGACAGATTGATGAAGTTTAACCCNCAAAGCCTCAGTTGGAAAAGGCTGTCAAGTTCGGTTGACACAGCGCGGTTGGAGACAGGTCAAGACAAGTTTGAGGTAAGTTTGCATAAGATCTGCGCGGGTGGCAAAGCGCCAGTGCATGATCACCAAGGCCTAGAGTATACAGTTGTGCTTAAAGGCAGTTTTTCAGATGAGAGATCCGTGTACAGAGAAGGCGACTTCATACTTAGAGAGCCTGGGCAACCACATCAGCCCATTGGAGCCCAAAATGGCGAGTGCATATGTTTGTCTGCCCAGTCTGCGCCAATCAAGTTGACTGGTCCATTCGGATTCATAATGAATAGGTGGCTTCAAATTCATCCAAGATAAGTTCGGGAAATTAAATACGTACCGAAATTCCCTGTTCTAGCATGAATTGCTTCGCATCCCTAATCGAGTAACTNCCGTAATGAAAAATACTCGCCGCCAACACGGCATCAGCGCATCCGCGCGTTATGCCATCTGCCAAATGTTGTAAAGTTCCCACTCCGCCAGAGGCTATCACGGGAACGACAACCGACCGACTGATCTCCGCGGTCAGATCCAAGTCGAAACCACATTTAGTCCCGTCACGGTCCATGCTGGTGATAAGCAATTCTCCTGCCCCAAACTCCGCCATTTTTGCCGCCCAAGATACTGCATTCATGCCTGTAGACTTCCTTCCTCCATGTGTAAAAACTTCCCAAGCCGGCGTCTGCCCTGGCGTTTTTTTTGCGTCAATTGCCACTACAATGCACTGAGATCCAAATCGCTGAGCTGCCAAACACACAAATTCCGGATCAATTACCGCCGCAGAGTTTATAGCAACTTTGTCTGCACCCGCATTTAGAAGATTCCTGATATCACTGAGCTTCCTAACCCCTCCACCTACGGTCAAGGGAATAAAAACCTCTCCCGCCATACGTTCAACAGTTGATAAAGTTGTTTCGCGTCCCTCATGGCTCGCCGTAATATCAAGAAAAGTAATCTCATCGGCCCCTTCTTCATTGTATCTTCGCGCAACTTCGACTGGATCACCGGCGTCTCGTATATCAATAAACTTAACTCCTTTCACCACTCGGCCCTTATCAACATCTAAACAAGGGATTATGCGTTTAGCCAAATCACCGGCTGAGTTACTAAAGGCTATTTCAGCCACAATCAATCTCCCAAGAGGTGCCCCAATTTGCATGCTTTCGCTTTCAGATATGCTGCATTATGAGGATTACTGTCGGTGCTAATAGGCACTCTATTTGCCACCTCGAAACCCATGTCTACCAGCGCTTGAATCTTTCGGGGATTATTTGTCATAACATCTATTCGCCTGACCCCTAGATGTTGCAGCATCGGTGCACACATCGAATAATCTCTTTCATCAGCACCAAATCCAAGCCTTTCGTTTGCTTCCACAGTATCTGCACCTTGATCTTGGAGATTATACGCCTTTATCTTATTCACAAGCCCAATACCACGACCTTCTTGTCTTAAGTATAGAATTGCACCCCGACCTGCCTCTGATATTGTCTTTATTGCAGTTTGCAACTGCTCACCACAATCACAACGTAAACTCCCTAAAGCGTCACCAGTCAAACACTCAGAATGGATTCGCACTAAAAATGGTTGGCCCTCCTTGTAAGCGCCAAAACTCAACACTATATGTTCCTTCCCCTTAAAAGGGTCCTCGAATCCATGAATGTCAAAGGTGCCCCAGCGGGTAGGTAAACGCGAAGACTCTATATAACGAAGGACCACAAATCTGCTCCAAATTAAAAGCTNAGCTGACACCACTATTGTAGCCGCCAAAACAAAGTTTTTCAGTGANNATAAATTTTTTNGANGAAAGATTGACGATCCNNAGNTCCCCNTTTCATAGAAACCCNAAATTCCTNANTATTGCCATCAATNATGCGGTGACTNNGCCNGCAACAATATCATCAATCATGATNCCAAACCCACCGCGAATATTGTTGTCAAACCAACTGATAGGCCATGGTTTAAAAATATCAAGCACTCTGAAAAGGANAAAGCCAACTAGAAGATTGGTGATGCTGGGTGACACAGGACACATTGCAATCNAAAAGCCAACAAACTCGTCCCAAACAATTCCTCCNTGGTCATGCANTCCAAGCTTGGTNGANGCCTTTTCGCAGACAATAATGCCNATNACGNTTGCCACATAAANAANGACCACATAAGAGAGTAGNTTCAGGTTGCTCATCATGTACCAGATAGGAATAGCCGCCAACGTACCAAATGTGCCNGGCGCTTTNTNTACNAGCCCGCTNCCAAAACCGAANGCGAGTAGCAAAGNTGGAGANANCAACAATTGTTTNAATTGGGGGTCCCTAGACAAAATGATTATATCCTCGATANTNGCCNNCGCGCNTATCGAGCAATTTTCTTCCCGCCTNACTGATCAAAGNGATGTCTTTACCTGCAATAATTTCTCCTATGAACGTTGCATCAATCCGCCCTTGCCGCACTAGGCTGTCAATCTGAGNCACACGTTCNCTGGGCACTGTNAAGCAAAGCTCATAATCGTCTCCCCCAGACAGCGCCCATTCCAAAAAAGAATTGGAGTAATTAGTTTTCAGACCAGANTGGACCGGTAGNCAGGACANGTTAATGTCTGCNCCAACTTCACTGTTTGCGCANATGTGTGACAGATCGGACAGCAGTCCGTCTGATATATCAATGCACGCGCTNGCAATNCCACGCAGTATCAAACCTTCNTCNATACGAGGCTTGGGGGCATAGAAATGTTCGTATAGTCNTCGATCCATAAGATCCCCCGATGCGCNAGAAACAAGCCGNAAGGCAGCGGCGCCATCTCCCAATGTGCCAGTCACATATATATAATCGCCTGGNCTAGCACCTTTTCGAGTAAGCACTTGATCCGCTGGAACTTCACCAATAATTGTTATGGTTAAGGCTAAATTGCCCCTAGAAACATCACCACCGATCAACGCACAATTGTGGGGATTAGCAATTTCACCTAAACCTTTACTGAAATCGGCAAGCCATTCATCCACCGCCATATGCTCAGGNAAGTTTAGTGCCAAGGTAAACCATCGGGNAGTCGCNCCCATGGCTGCCATATCGCTCAGGTTCACGCAAAGAGCCCGACGAGCTATATCATANCCNGATGAATGAAGCGGAAAGTGAANATCACCGACCAAGCTATCCATGGACACTACCAACCTGCCCAGTGATAGCTCTTCAAGTGATANAACTGCGGCATCATCACCNATCCCCAACTCCACTCCGTGCTGAGAAGTNAGGCCACAAAAATACCTTTGTATGAGNTCAAACTCTCCAATGGNAGATGANGATTTTNANTCGGAGTCTATCACTTCACTATCAATCAGCCACCTCTAATGAGCGACTATTGACTGCNACTTTATCGAGCACGCCATTAATAAATTTAAANGCATCCTCAGGACCAAAAGTTTTNGCCAAATTNACCGCTTCATTTATCACTACCCTATAAGGCACCTGAATACTGTATAGCATCTCAAAAGTGGACAACCTCAAGACTGCCCGAGAGACCGGATCAAGCTGCTCATNGGCTCGGTCCAAATAAGGTTCAAATGTTTGGTCAATCTCTNTCCAATTGGTAGCCACGCCGAAAAGAACATCNTGAAATAAATCNGTATCAACTTTTTCCATNTCATTTGTCGCGNGAAAATGTGATTCTATAGCTGTAACGTCAATACCTCCAACCTCCCATGAGTAGAGNGCCTGAACAAGCAGACGTCGCGCTTTTTGCCGTGCTCGTAAAGATTTCACTTACCTNACATCCCTGATTTTTTCCANCGTTTGGAGTGTTTCGATCACGGTCAATACCGCCTCCNGTCCTTTATTCTGGGAGTTTTCATCTGANCGTTCCAGCGCCTGATCGAGGTTATCCACTGTNAGTACTCCNAATGCCACAGGAATAGCTTCTTGAAGGGCTACNTGACCGAGACTTCTCGNNGTCTCAGCACATATGTAATCAAAATGCGGNGTATCTCCTCTGATNACACAACCCAATGCNATAACNGCATCAAATTTCTNNGTCCTCGCAACTTCTTGACAGGCCAGNCCCAATTCGAAGGCTCCNGGCACCCTGAAAACACTTATTGAGGAGCGGCNAACNCCGTGNTGNTCNAATGCACTGANCGCCCCACCNACTAAACGCTCCATAATNTGACTNTTCCANCGGGCCGCNACTACAGAAAANTTTNTCGTCTCTAAGGTGTCAAAGCTAAACGTTGGCCTATATCCGCTCACATGCAAGTACCTCAAGAATCATAAGTAACGTANTCAGTAACTTCNAGATCAAAGCCAGAAATCCCTGTGAACTTAAATGCAGGACTCATCAANCGCATCCTGTGAATGCCAAGATCTCTCAATATCTGGGATCCAGTTCCAAGCTCTCGGTAAACNACNTCCCCNNCGGNTTGAATNCCNNTATCCAGAGGCTTTAACAATTTNTCGATTGCNGCATCAACATCATCAGCAGTNTCCGANTTATATANNAGCACAAGAACTCCTCTTCCCTCNGCAGAAATTCGNTCCATTGANCGATGAAATGACCATGANTTTAGATCGCCCGGGCTTTCTATTGCCAANAGATCTCGCNCNGATCTGTTNATATGNACTCTNACTANTGGAGGAGNTCCGCTTTCAACATCACCCATAATNAGTGCNAAATGTTTTTCATGACGCGCATTGTCCAAGTAGGTTTTCAAAAGAAAACTGCCATAACGAGTGTCAACTGCTCTTTCACTTATACAGAATGTCGTCTTCTCCGTNACAAGTCGATAGTGAATGAGATCGGCNATNGTTCCAATTTTCAACTTNTGCTGCCGAGCAAACTTTTCAAGATCATCGCGACGAGCCATNGTTCCATCAGAATTCATAATTTCCACAATGACGGCAGCGGGTTCTANNCCAGCCAATCGNGCAAGATCACAACCTGCCTCAGTGTGTCCAGCTCTNCTNAGCACTCCTCCCGGTTGAGCTTTTAANGGAAAAATATGTCCGGGTTGNACNAGATCTNTAGGCCGAGCATTGCTNCTTACAGCAACTTTAATTGTGTGTGCCCGGTCTGCNGCCGAAATGCCCGTTGTAACTCCTCTAGCAGCCTCGATAGAGAGCGTAAAAGGCGTTTCATGCNNNGCACCATTACGTTCAACCATCATCCCTAAATCAAGNTGTCTGCAGCGATCTTCAGTGATAGTAAGACAAATCAAACCCCTGGCNTGNGTAGCCATAAAATTNATNTCCTCANGCCTNACCATGGGCGCCGCCATGATTAAATCACCTTCATTTTCACGATTCTCATCATCNANAANAACAACCATCTTNCCCTGTCGAATATCGCCAACGAGAGCCTCTATATTGTCAAATTTCATANACTCTTCTTAATTTTCNGAATCTTTAATTTTTTCAGNTGAGACTAACTTTTCTAGGTAACGAGCTATTAGATCAACNTCTAGATTAACTTTTGTGCCAACCCTGTAATCNCTGATTACTGTATGNCTGAGGGTCTGNGGTATTATATTAAGCTCAAATTCGCTTCCANTCACGCNGTTTATTGTAAGGCTGGTGCCATCGACAGTAATGGACCCTTTAACGGAGATNTACTTCAACAAGCTTGNTGGNGCATGGATTTTAAAAANTTCAGACCGAGCATTACTCTTTCTCTCAGTCACCTCTCCAATGCCNTCGATATGCCCTGAAACAATGTGNCCTCCAAAACGATCAGTTGCCATCATTGCTTTTTCCAAGTTTACACGATCGCCTTCTTTCCAAATCCCAACAGTCGTTAGCCCNAGNGTCTCAAGAGACACATCAACTGANAAAGTGTTTTTAGTCTTTTGAATAACGGTTAGACATGCTCCGCTGCATGCGATGCTGTCGCCAAGNTCTACATCATCTAANNNTAGATCGTCGCAGNTAATAGTGAGCCTTANATCACCATCACATGGTTCAAGTNAACTCACNTGACCAATCGATCTTACAATTCCCGTAAACATCNTCAATCNCCNTGNANAGTGNNGCTANGTTAATNANANCGTNAGCTNCTTCTCTGTCAATTAATAATCTTGATCTGGCCGGANGGTGACACGGATATCTTCTCCAATCTTNCANATATCCACTACCGTTAACGCAAGATGCGCGTCTATTGTTTCTATNGGNAGGTCAAACATCGGGCGAGCGTTACTTCCAAANAATTTTGGCGCACAATANCATACAATCTCATCCAANAAACCTTGACNCACAAATGCGCCGGCTAGAATGGCTCCAGCTTCGACCATAACATTGTTACAACCGCGATCTGCCAANTATCTCAACAAGCACTCCAAATCAACTCGTTCGTTTTTGGCAGGGAAAAAGTGTATTTCAACCCGAGATGATCGNAAGTCATCGGCACGCATTCTCTGATGNNCACCATCAGTGGTCGCAATTAAAGTCTCACCAGGCCGCTCGAACATTCTTGCGCTGCTTGAAATTTGACACTTGCTGTCAATCACCACACGCAATGGTTGCCTTGTTGGCAAATCAAGCGAAACACCAGTCATGCCCAATTCTCCATAATCCAATCGGACGTCGAATGATGGGTTATCTAGTTGTTGGGTTCCAATACCAGTAATCACGGCGCAATTCTTAGCCCTCATCTTCTGTACATCGGCCCTCGCTAAAGGTGAGGTTATCCACTTACTCTCCCCACTGGACATGGCACTTCTGCCATCTAAGCTTATGGCAGACTTTATTGTAACCCATGGCATTCCGCATTCATGTCGCTTAACAAAGCCCCGATTTAAGTCTCGGGCCTGCTGTTCCAGTACACCTTCCGTAACCTCGATCCCTGCTTCTCGCAGGGCGGTTATGCCAGCACCAGCCACTTTAGGATTCGGATCTTTGCAAGCCACAATTACGTGAGTTATTCCTGATTTAATAATCTCATCAACACATGGTCCTGTTCTGCCTTGATGGACGCAGGGTTCTAGAGTAACGTAAGCGCATGCACCTGTTGCCTCATCTCCAGCCTGACGCAAAGCCGCAATTTCAGCGTGATCGTCCCCAGCCCTCAAGTGCCAGCCTTCCCCGACGATTCTGTTGCCAGCAACAATCACGCACCCCACTAAGGGATTAGGACTGGTGGTGAACGTTCCATTTCTTGCAAGCTCTATTGCTCTCAGCATGATCCGTTGACGTTCATTCATAACTTTTCCCATTAACCAGACACCGGTTCATCACCTGTCAAACGATTAAGTTCTTCCTGAAACTCGCTAATATCTTGGAAACTACGGTAAACGGAAGCAAACCGAACGTAAGCCACCTCATCCAAATCTCTCAGTTGCTTCATAACAGCTTCTCCAATCTGTCTGGATTGCACCTCACGCTCACCATTGCTTCTCAAAAAATTTTGGATCTGAGTCACTGCACCCTCTATTCTTTCAATAGCCACAGGTCTCTTTTCAAGCGCGCGCGCCAAACCAGCTCGTAATTTTTCTTCATTAAAAGGTTCACGCGTTCCATCACTTTTAATTACCCGAGGCATGACTAGTTCCGCCAACTCATAAGTTGTAAAACGCTCACAGCAATTTGCACATTCTCGACGCCGTCTAACCTGACCACCGTCAGCAACCAATCGTGAATCTATCACGCGCGTGTCATATGCAGTACAAAATGGGCAATACATAGGGAATTGTCAGCCTATATCGAGCACTCAAGTCTATCACAACCAAAAAATTACAATAACCAGACTGTGTTAATGAGCTCTGCTCTGCTACCCAAATTTGGTGTGGTCGGAAAGCAGCTCTCAACAATAGCACCCATAGTCGCGTTAAAAACTTTTAGGCGCTAAACAAAGCTAGCTGTATACAGGAAAGCGAGCACAGACATCGAGCACTTTACTTTTCACTTCTGGAATTATATTGTCGGCAGTATCATTCTGAAGACTCTCGAGCACATCACAAATCCAGTGGGTTAAGGTGCGTACCTCGCTGTCTCCAAAACCTCTTGTGGTAACCGCTGGCGTTCCTAAACGCAACCCAGAAGTTATAAATGGAGAACGCGGGTCATTGGGCACAGAATTCTTGTTAACCGTTATGTTAGCCTGTCCAAGCGCTTCATCTGCATCTTTACCAGTGAATTTTTTCCCGATAAGACTCACTAGCATCAGATGATTATCTGTGCCGCCCGAAACCACTTCAATACCGCGACCCAAAAACGTTTCCGCCATCACTTTCGCGTTTTTAACCACCTGTTTTTGGTATGTTACAAATTCTTCAGTCGCAGCCTCTTTAAATGCTACGGCTTTAGCTGCGATCACATGACACAAGGGGCCGCCTTGAATTCCAGGAAAGATAGCTGAATTGCATCTCTTAGCTATATCCTCATGATCCGTTAGGATGATACCGCCTCTTGGACCTCGCAAGGTCTTATGAGTCGTGGATGTGACCACATGCGCATGAGGAATTGGGTTAGGATAAACTCCAGCTGCAATCAAACCCGCCACATGTGCCATATCAACCAACAGGTAAGCACCCACCTGATCAGCTATCGCTCTGAAGTTTTCCCAATTTAATATACCCGAATATGCGGAAAATCCAGCTACCAAAATCTTCGGCCGATGCTTTTTTGCTAGATCCTCAATTTGATCATAATCGATTAAACCCGATTTGGAATCCAAGCCATATTGCACGGCATTGTATAGCTTCCCCGAGAAGTTGGGCTTAGCTCCATGAGTTAAATGTCCCCCATCCGCCAAGCTCATACCAAGCAATGTGTCGCCTGCTTCAAGGAGTGCCAGCATTACAGCGCTATTTGCCTGCGAACCTGAATGCGGCTGAACATTAGCATATTTAGCACCAAATAACGTTTTGACCCGATCAATTGCTAACTGCTCAGTTTGATCGACAAACTCGCAACCCCCATAGTAACGCTTTTGGGGATACCCCTCTGCATACTTATTCGTCAATTGTCCACCCTGCACTGCCATGACCGCCGGGCTGGCGTAGTTTTCGGAGGCAATTAATTCGATATGTTGCTCCTGCCGACGATTCTCTGCGGAGATCACTTCAAAAATTTCTACATCTTGTATTTTTAAAGAAGGTTGGTTTCTAAACATTGGTTTTATATCCATGCCATTAAGTGTCATATGCTAAAAGGTTTGATACAGACTTGTGACATTCTATATCAAGCAAGGCATTATATACCGTCTTCTTTTGAGGCCTTTATTTTGCCTCGCACAGGAACCAGACAAAATCAAGTCACCACTCCACGGTCTCGCCTTGCCAATCTAAAAAGGACAATTCTCCATCGATATCTGAAGAGTTCATCAACTCAAGTAATTTTGATGCAACGAAATCAGGCGTAAAAAGTTTTTCAGCCCTGACTGCTGACTGAAAAGGTTTTGAAAGCTCTGTGTCGGTCGTCCCTGGATGGAACGAAATCAGTTTAACGTTTTTGTTCCGCCTTGCGTATTCTACCGACGCGCTCTTGAGCAACATGTTAAGCGCTGCCTTAGAGGACCTGTAACCATACCATCCTCCCAATCGATTATCCGATATACTACCGACCCTAGCTGATAATACAGCAATACAACACTTCTGATCGCTGTTGCAAAGACCTCTCAGAGCCTTAATCCACAAAATTGGTACGATAGAATTAGCATGAAAAAGAATCTGTAAAGATTCACTATTCAAATCCTCTAGACGTTTTTCAGGGCGCAAGTTTTCTCCATGCAAGATCCCGCTGCAAATGCAAATATGGCTTACTTGGACTTTCAACTCACTAAGCTGATCAACGACGCTAATTATGCTAGGTTCATTGTACTGGTATGGCAACCATGTCAATTTGGTGTTCGTGTTATTGCCTTGTGCAACGTCATTGGCACTGGCAGCGAACACATGTCCGATCTCACCATCGGATAAGAAAGCAGATACCAGCGCACTCCCTATGCCTCCACTGGCTCCAACAACAAGTGCGCAATTTTTGTAAAGCCTTCCCATGTCTATATCACTGACCTCTTACTAAGATTATTGACTATATTTACTGTTACAAATTTAAACTGGACCTAACATAAAATTCTGTTCGTTCCTTCGACAAAAAAAGAACGCTCCCCCACACGACAATTGGCATACGAAAGTTGCATTATTGGGAGTGCAAATTATTCGAACAGTGATCCAAGGTCATACCCGAACGAAACCTGTTCAGAAACTCTACATGAGAAGCATGAGCAGTAAAAAATGTATCAAAGACACGAAACATGTCAGACGATAGCGCATCTTTCTGTAACGCTGATCAAAAACCATCGTTTTTCGTTCACATGCCATTAGCAAAAGGAAACCCAACAAATTGCTCGCTAGAGTGATTTCAATCCAGGTCTTGCTCTCAAGCGCTGCAATTAAGCCTACCCATGCCACAACCACAACTACATTACTCAGAACCAGATTTTGTGAACTACCTTGTGGGGAAAAAAATTGTTGCTGCCATAGTGTACCAGCCAAAAAGCTCAAAATAGCTAAGCTGTAAGTCACAAAAAAAAGCTGGGGATCGACGCCGAAAGTATTATTGGGGAGGTCAACAAATTTATACTTTTCAGAAAAAACAACCAATAGGCACCAAAGAAATGGTAAGAGCCCCAGATATCCAAGAACCACATAAACGGGATTCAAATCATTAGGGGCCTGATTACTAGGCGCATGATGGGATGAATCAATGGAACTCATTAAGATACTCCAAAGGGTTGAAACGCTGAATCGCTGAGATATGAGCACGCAAAGAGACTACTTAACACACCTTCTGCCCCTAAAATGTTACGTTAAAAGCCAATTACAGAACCCACTGGCTTTGCGCTAAGACTAAGAATCAACCTCAATAAGAGCATCAACAATCAATTCATAATTCAAAAAGAACTCATTCGAAACCCCGTCTTCAAATGTAATAGGGGTAGCGATATCGGTATTGGCATTTACCAGCCCAGTTTTCGCCAGAAACTCAGCAATTTTTCTAAACAGGGTAACGTCTTCAATCCAGGAAATAAGCTTCAACCTCCCCCAATCCTGCACATTAGCTCCTGTAGCGTAATATCTTGTAATACGGGTAAATACAATATCGCGCTCGCGATCAACGAAAATGTATTGCCCGAATTTTCCGCTTGCATTAAAAATAACGGCTTCTTTATTGTTTCTTGATATCCACCAATGCATCCCATAACCGCGCTGTTGGTTGATCGTGTTACTAGGGATCTCGCTCCAGATTTGCGTGAATGTTTCATCAACAAAAGCTTTAGACACGATCTGTTCGTTTTCCCAACTACCATCGCGGGCGAAAAGCAAACCAAATCGCGAGAAGTCTCTGGCAGACATGTCGATACAACAGTAAGACATAACATTGCCTACTGAGTCTCGCCAAATAGAATATTTATCAATGTTTAGTTTCTTAAATATTCTGTCCTCAAGTAATTCATCAGCTCCTTTCCCAGTTGCCTGCAAAAGTATCTCACCTATTAGCATTGAGTTGACATTGTTGTACTCAAAAACCAGGCCTGGTTCTTTCGAGATATCCACTTCCAAAGCATACTGTAGATGATCATTCTGAAAAAACATTGTTTCGTGCTCATGCTCTGGAAAATCGAGCCCGCTCGTCATGTCAAGCAAATCACGAATAGTGATATCCCTCCGTGCGTCTGCAAAGGCATTGACATATTTCGCGACAGGATCATCCAAGCTACTTATTTCTCCTCGATCTATGGATATTCCAATTAAGGTCGCGTAAATACTCTTGGCCATAGACCAGCTCGTCCCAAAACTCTGCTCATCAAAACCTTCTGCATAACGCTCGCCAATCAAATAACCATCCTTAATGAGCACAACAGCCTGAGTTGCGGGATCTTCAAACGAAAGTTCAAACAATTTAGTAAGTTTAGTTCCATCAATGTCTAACTCTGAAGGAGTCCTGACAGCCCAATCGTCCTTCGGAAAAATATCGAGATTAGTCGAGCCATTAGAATCCCCCCAACAAGCATAGGAGAAAAATAATGGTATGAAATAAAAAAAATGCATCACTCCAATTCCTTCCGCTCACTTCTTAGCCCGCTATCTTAGAGCGTGTAGCACTCATCGCCAAATCCTTTCTTAAGAGATGCAAATACTAGTGATGTTTACCCATGCTTTTTTCGGTGAATTGGAAAACCTCCCTTCAGACTATGTCACATTAAAATGCAAGCAAAGACATCATTTCCATAATAGGTGTAAGTGAAGTTAAATTTTCTTAACCAAGCGAAAAATTGATAAAGTTATTTGCACTTTTTTCAAATACAGGCTAAATTAAGAAATGCTGAAGGTCTCTTCCCAATTGTTTAGAGGCTAGCTTGGGTCTGAGGCGCCGATTAGTTCTGCTAGTTTCGGTTGCCTTGCAAATAATAAATTCTTGAAAATGGGAATAAAGTTATGAGTAATTTACAAACGACGGATACCGTTGGTATTACTTTCTGGTTGATTTCGATGGCAATGGTGGCCGCGGCAGTCTTCTTCTTTATAGAGCGCGATCGCGTCGCAGGAAAGTGGAAAACCTCACTAACAGTGGCTGGTCTTATTCAATTAATAGCTGCAGTTCACTACTTTTATATGCGTGGTGTATGGGTCGAAACTGGCGAAACGCCGACTGTCTATAGATACATAGATTGGTTGCTTACCGTTCCGTTGCAGATGATCGAGTTCTATCTAATTTTGGCTGCAATCACCGTGGTTGCCGCTGGTGTGTTCTGGCGACTGTTAATCGGCACGCTGGTCATGCTTATCGCTGGTTTTATGGGCGAAGCTGGTTTAGCAGACGCGACTATTTGCTTTGTTATAGGGCTGGCAGGTTGGGGATACATTCTATATGAAGTCTTCTCCGGTGAAGCAGGGCAAATCAATGCAGCTAGTGCCAATGAGAGCTGC
Organism: Porticoccaceae bacterium; assembly: GCA_002591625.1. Classification (GTDB taxonomy): domain Bacteria; phylum Pseudomonadota; class Gammaproteobacteria; order Pseudomonadales; family Porticoccaceae; genus TMED48. The sequence goes on along the minus strand of PCDB01000031.1, from coordinate 65,038 downwards.
CAAAGCGCCTACAATGGTATGAAGTTAATCGTATCGGTGGGATGGGCTATCTATCCTCTCGGCTACTTCTTGGGCTATTTAAATGGCGCAGTAAGTGCAGACAGCCTCAATCTGGTATACAACCTGGCAGATTTGGTCAATAAGATTGGCTTCGGCATGTTTATCTGGGCCGCGGCAGTTGCTGATTCGTCAGAAGCATAAATTAAACGCCTAGGTATTAGCGAAAGAGCCAGCCCCCGTGCTGGCTCTTTTTGTCTAGGCTTCTTTAAATAATGCGTGATAGCCATATTATATTTAAATGGTCTTCGCAAAAAGCCAGGATGAAGGTTACTGATAATGTCCCCAATAAAAAAAAACAGTAACGCAGATCTTTTAAAAAAGCTTTATACGCTCTTTCAAAGAGAGTTGCCGCGTCTTGATAGTGGTCTAGCCCAGGCCGCCAGTTATCACTTTCGAACCTCGGGAAAAGCATTTAGAGCTCAGCTAGCATTCTCGAGCGGAAAAGCACTTGAGTTACCAGACGAAGACAGTCTTCATTGGGCTGCAGCATGTGAACTTCTGCATAATGCTTCACTTATTCACGATGACATCAGCGATTGTAGTACCCACAGAAGAGGCCAGCAAAGCATCAACCAGTACTTTGGCTCCGATGTAGCCTTATGCTTAGGTGACTGGATGGTGGCAAAATCCTTCGAACTCAGTGCTCGGAACCGTCAGCATAGTGCTAAGCTAGTAGCCCTTTTGGCTAAATCAATGCAAGATACTTGTCATGGTCAGACATCCGATCTAACCCAACGAACGCACGCGCCAATTCGAACCTGGAAACGCATTGCCGCCGGAAAAACTGCGCCCTTGTTGATAGCACCAATAAAAGGAGCCACGATTGCCGCCGATTTAAACGAGGATTTAGCGTCTCTGGAACGATTAATAACTCTATGTGGACTGGTTTATCAAGCAAGGAATGATATTGATGATCTCACCTTTTCAGACCATCGCTCAAACGACTTGCATGGACGCAAGCCCAACTTAGTCGTTACACTTTTCATTGACAAATGCATGCAAAATGACGGTTTCATTAACTGGTTCGGCTCAAATGATATTTCGCGTGTGAAACACTGGCAAACTCGCATAGCGGCTAGCGAAGCGATATGCCGAACGAATGAGCTAATTGACCTTTGGCTTGAGGAAGCTTCCGCGTTAATTCAAACAACTCCCTATCCTTTGTGTGGCATTTCAACACAACTCGTTTCCTCCGTTAAACAAAATATTGTAGTCAAACGTCAAAGGCAAATTGCTTGACCCAAGAAAAGATTCCTACCGACACTCGTCACGCAGTAATTATCGGAGCAGGCTTTGCCGGTATTGCGACCGCGCTCAGATTGCGTGCACTCGGTTTCGAGGTAACTTTATTGGAACGCCTTGAAAAAATTGGCGGCAGGGCCCAGGTTTTTGAGCGAGGCGGTTATCGGCATGATGCTGGACCTACCGTTATAACCGCTCCTTTCCTGTTTGAAGAACTATTTGAACTTTTCGGAGAGAATCTCAGCGATCATTTAGAATTTGTGCCTTTAGATCCATTTTATCGCTTTCACTTTTCCGATGGGAGCCAATTCGACTACAGGGCCTCGATTGACGACACACTTACCGAAATACAACGCTTTAGTTCGCGCGACGCCGATGGCTATATAAAACTGCTCGCACAATCAAAAAGAATCTATGACGTAGGATTCAAAAAACTGGTGCACCGACCGTTTACCCGGATATGGGATATGATAAAACAGGTTCCGGCGCTCATATATCTGAAGTGCTACCGAACTGTAGCTGAAATGGTAAACTCTTATCTCTCACATCCGCTGATGAGACAAGCATTCTCTATTCATCCTTTGCTGGTTGGAGGAAATCCATTTAACACAACATCCATATACTCTTTAATTCATTATCTTGAACGCCGATGGGGNATCTTCTTTTGCATGGGCGGGACAGGAAAGCTTGTTGAAGAGCTTAGACAACTGATGCTTCGTCACGGCATTGAAATTCGTAATGGCGCGGATGCACAAAAAATAATCCTCGACAAGAATCTCGCCNGCGGTGTTCTTCTGACTGACGGTGTCAAGATTAATTCGGACTTAGTTGTCTTCGCAGGCGATCCCGCTATTTGCCACGAACAACTGCTTGACCGACCTCCTCCGAGATTGACCAGCTTAATACCCGGAATGAGGAAACATTATTCTATGGGTTTATATGTGCTTTATTTTGGAACGAAGAAGCTCTATCCAGATGTTGCGCATCACACAATTTGGATGGGTCCTCGATTTNAAGAGCATTTGGCCGATATTTTTAACAGAAAACATCTTGCTGACGATTTCTCACTATACCTGCATCGACCCACAGCGACGGATAAAAGCTTCGCCCCTCAAAATTGCGAATCATTTTATGTGCTTTGCCCAGTTCCAAATTTAGAGGGCCAAGTTGACTGGGATGCCATGGGGCCAGAGTTGGCAGACAAAATAGTGACCGCATTAGACAACTCGATACTACCCGAGTTGCCATCGGTGATCGATCAAATGTTTTGGATGACCCCTGAAGATTTCAAAAAAGACTATCGTTCATTACATGGAGCAGGTTTTTCTATTGCTCCCAGGCTGACTCAGTCAGCCTATTTTCGTTATCATAACCGCGATCGCTCAATCAACAACCTCTACTATGCTGGAGCTGGAACTCATCCTGGAGCAGGTTTACCGGGAGTTATAAGCTCAGCAAAAGTAGTGGAAGAACTTCTTACTGGCTCTGAGGTGGGCTCTGGCGGATGAATAATGAATGACGAGCCGGCAAAAGCGATCCTCGCAAAGCACGGTAAATCTTTTTATTGGGCCAGTTTCTTTTTGGGCAAAAAGTTGGCGTTGAGAGCTGCTAAACTATACCAATTCTGCCGGTTTGTTGATGACCTCGCTGATGGCAACACGCAAGAGAAAGCCCGAGAGTTGACAATCATTAGAAAAACTCTTGAGATTGGAAAAAAGAGCGGCGATTTAGAAGTAGACAAATTTATTCAATTGGCGAAAGAAAATAATATACCTATGGTCGCTGCAAGAGAACTCATTGATGGAATGCTCGCCGATCAGACGCCCGCTAGATTTCGCAACACGACAGAGCTACTACGATACAGCCATGCCGTTGCTGGGACTGTTGGTCTCATGATGTGCAGGATTCTAAATTGCAAACACGCACGTGCGGATAGCTTTGCGATCGATCTTGGGATTGCTATGCAGCTTACAAATATCGCCCGCGATGTTCTTGAAGATGCGAAAATGGGGCGACGGTATATACCAAGCGAGTGGACGAGTCTTAGCGAGACAGAATTATCTCCCGAAAGTTTGAAAGATGCATCACCCGAGGTAAAAGAAAACATAGCTATGGCGGTTAAGAAACTGCTTCACCTTGCCGAAAGGTATTATGATAGCGCAAAATTAGGCATTCACCTTTTGCCATTCAAATGTCGTTTTTCCATTCTTATTGCATTGCGCATATATAGAGCTATTGGGCACACTCTAAAATGGCGTGATTTCGCATGGTGGAAAGGTCGAGTCGTGGTGTCCAAAACTCATAAATTGGCTCTCTCTGTTATAAGCCTAAGGGCCTTTCTCCCAAGGAAGGTGCCCCCACACTATTCAAAACTTCACGCACCTTTGCGAGGGCTAGCAGGTGTCATCACAGATTGATATAGCTATTATCGGGGGAGGCAGCGCAGGTATGAGCCTAGCAGCCAATCTGGCCGATCTCGCCCCCCATGCTGAGGTGCGAGTATTTGAACCTAAAACCGAAGAAGAGCGTGATTGCCACTGGAGTTTTTGGGGTTCAGGCCGGCATGTGGAGGCTTTAAAACCTGCTTGCAAAGGCACTTGGAAACGATGGCAATTAATTGACCACGAAAAAAAAGTAGTACATGAAAGTGTTGCCCAAAACTACATCACTCTCAGCGCATCTGATTATCTAAAGCTTTGTAAGGCTAACTTGAGCCCAACAATCCAGTTAGTTCGGAATGCCGTGAAAAAAATAGACTACAAAAATAATGTTGCATTTCTCTCGGCTGGAGACATCACATATACCGCAGCCCATGTATTCGATAGCCGGCCTCCTGAAAAAAAATCGGGCGGAATGATGCAACATTTTTTGGGCCGCGAAATCCGCACTAAGGAACCGATAACAGAATCCGATACGGTAACCCTGATGGATTTTCGTGTCGATCAGTCCCGTGGGCTGCACTTCATCTATGCGCTCCCATTTTCGGACACCCATCTACTGATCGAATCAACCATGATCTCTCAATCAAAAGAGCCACAGCAATGGTATCTTGAAACTATTGATAATTGGTTAAACGAACGTGGTATCAGTGTCGAAAGCGATATAGGATATGAGTCGGGCGTCATTCCAATGGACAATTGTCAACCTCAAGATTCAAGAACCTCGGCTATAGGTGCTGCCAGCGGAACCATCAGACAATCGTCTGGATATTCCTTCAACTATATTCAACAACAAACCAAGCAGCTCGCAGGACGCATTAGTCGGGGTTGTTATGAGGTGCCTACACCAATTTCTGCTAAGCTTGTTTTTATGGATAGACTGTTTAATAGGGTATTAATAAAACACCCAGAATTGTCAGTAAAACTCTTTATGCAAATGGCTGGCGCACTAAATGGAGAGCAGTTTGCTCGATTTATGACCGGCACAGCATCATTCAGTGAGTGGGGCAGAGTCATCTTATCCATGCCCAAAACGCCTTTCTTGAGGCATATGTGGAGTGTCTAGCTGGGATTACATTGCAATCGCCGGTATCTTGATCGCTGGCGTTCCACACGGCGGATTTGACGGAGCAGTGGCTCGAAGGACAGGATGGGCTATTCTGAAGCGAAGCACGCTGGCATTTCACGCATCGTACGTCCTCTTGGCCGCATTAGTAGCTGTTGCATGGTTGTCTGCCCCTGGAATTATCCTAGCGCTTTTTCTGTTTATTTCGGCAATCCACTTTGGCAGCAGTGATATACGTTCTGTTACCAAACCATGGCAATGGCAATGCTTTCTTCCTTTAACCGCGCATAGCGGTCTTGTATGCATCGCAATTCCCGGATTACATCCCGAACTGGTTCTCCCGCTATTCAATATCCTAGTTGGGGAAACTAATGCACTTGAAATTCTTGGCGGCATTGGCTACCTCATAGTACCGTGGTTACTGGTCGTCATTGTTTACCTAGTCTATGCTTCCCTCGTAAAAGAATGGTGGCGAAGCGCCGTTCTTCTGGGAATTTTATTGATGATGTTCTTCTGGTTAGATCCATTAGTTAGCTTTGCGATCTATTTTTGCTTCGTTCACAGCCCCCAACATAGCCTAAGAATATGGAGAAGCCTAGCGCCCAATGATCAGAGGAGATGCTTTTTGGAAGCTGCAGCCTATACCACGACGGCTTGGATCATTGCCTTGCTTTTGATGGCCTGGCTGCATACAGCTGGTGGCATAGATTTCGATTCTCTGCTGATACAATTGACATTTATTGGATTAGCCTCGCTTACGGTACCCCATATGATCCTCGTTGACATGATTGATCGGCAAAATGACTGATATCCGAAGAAGAAAACAAGACCATATTGACCTTGCTCGCCAACCAAGTCATCAAATGTCTATGGATTCAGAGTTTGAACACGTTCGTTTTGAACACATCGCCCTCCCGGAGCTGGATCTCCAATCCATCGATATGACGTGTACTTTTCTCGGTCAGTATTGTAAATCTCCTGTCATTATTGGCGCGATGACGGGAGGTTGTGATGAGGGAGAAGCTATAAATCGTCACTTAGCCGAAGCAGCCGAATATTGCATGATCCCTATGGCTCTGGGTTCCCAAAGAGCCGCTATTGAGCTTAATCTCCAGCAAAACGCACGACGGTGGGCGCCCAACGCTATATTGTTGGGCAACTTGGGAGCAACTCAATTAGCAAAAGGTGGCCTAACACTGGCGCAATCAGCTATCGAAACAATCTCAGCAAATGCTTTGATAATTCATCTGAATCCGCTTCAAGAATTAGCGCAACCATCAGGTGACCATAATTGGACTGGAGTTTTGCGCGCCATCGAAATCTGTTGCCTCAAACTAGATGTGCCCATAATCGTTAAAGAGGTTGGCGCCGGTATTGGACCAACTGCAGCTCGGAGTCTGATAGATGCAGGTGTCAGATATATTGAAACCGCAGGCTGCGGTGGAACGAATTGGGCGAGCATCGAGCTAGCCCGTAATCCCTCTTCGCGAGAGCGAGAGATAATGCAACCATTTCTCACCTGGGGCATGCGAACTTTTGATCTCCTGCCACCCTTAAGTGACATCAGTGGCATCGATGAAGCCATAGATCTTCAAGTGATTGGTTCCGGTGGGATTCGACATGGGCTCGATGTGGCTCGTAGCATCAGGTTGGGTGCCAGCATGGTTGCTATGGCACAACCTTTTCTGGAGCCAGCTATCCGTTCCTCAGAAGATGTAATCGAAAAAATAAATATCATAAACGAACAACTCCGGCGTGCAATGTTTTTAACGGGTAGTGCAAATCTCGATGCCCTGAGCCAAGCAAAGCTGGAACCAAGGGGCTAGTTCAACTATACCTTGAGTCGGCAAAGGATACACACATAGAGAGTGATGCAAAGAACAGGTTTACCGTTATCTTTTACTTTTTTGACTGATTCCGCTGGGCAATCAATTTAGATTCTCGAAATATATAGGGACCATTAACTTGAAACATATATTATCCGAAATCCGATCCGGGGTGGGCTTCATTACACTCAATAGACACGAAGCTCTCAATGCACTGTCACTCGAAATGGTGAATGAATTAGGTCGCCTACTCTCCATCTGGAAAGCAAATTCATCTGTTCAAGCCGTCGCCATCCGCGGTTCCACAAAAAAAGGACCGTTCGGTAACTTCTGTGCTGGAGGTGACATTCGCTTTTTTCATATGGCCGGTTGCAGTGGTGACAATCAACTGGACGAGTTTTTCACAGCAGAATATCGCCTTAACCACCTAATATTCACCTACCCAAAACCATACATTGCATTTCTTGATGGCATCGTAATGGGCGGCGGAATGGGCATTTCTCAAGGCGCCTCCCTGCGCATCGTCACCGAGCGCACCAAAATGGCAATGCCAGAGACAAATATTGGATTTTTTCCCGATGTAGGGGGGGGGTTTTTTTTAAGTAGGTGCCCCGGTAATCTCGGGGAATACCTGGGTCTCACTGGCCAATTACTTATTGGAAACGATTCCCTATTCGCTGGCCTCGCCGACCATGTTGTAGATAGTGAGAGCCTTGACCAATTATGGAAAAATCTGAGCGATTCATCTATCCGTGGCGTGGATGACAGGCTATCCCATCTCAAGTCTCAGCTTGAAAACCAATCTCCTGTTGAGAGCTGGCCGAAATGGTGGGACGGCCGGATAAATAACGTGTTTGCAATGAATTCGATTCAAGAAATGGTTGATAGCCTTTCAAACATGGGTGAAGGCTGGCCTGCCGAGGTGTTATCAGTTTTGATGCAGCGCTCACCGCTCATGCTGCATGTGACGTTAGCCCAAATTCGACGCGCAAGAACCATGAGCCTAGCGGATGACCTTCGAATGGAAAGAGTCTTAGTACATAACTGCTTCTACACTGAACATCTTGGTCGTTCTGGAGTCACCAGTGAAACGGTGGAGGGAATCCGAGCACTGGTTATCGACAAAGATCTAAAACCACAATGGAATCCCAGCAGGATTGATCAAGTAACGGCAGAAATGGTCGAACCCTTTTTTGAGAGCCCATGGTCAGCGGAGAAGCACCCTCTGTCCGATCTAGTTTAAAGGTGTCATTCAATCAGGTCACGGGTGATCAGAGGGTCAATATAAACATAACAGGCCTATGATGTGATAACACAATTAAAAGAGGAAACTATTACCTGTCCCTTTTGTTGGGAATTAATAGAGATTTTAGTCGATCCAACGGAATCTCAAACCTATACAGAGGACTGTTCGGTTTGCTGTCACCCAATACTCATTCGCTGCGAAGTTGACTTACATCAAATAAATTTAGTGGTTACACAAGAGGATCTCGGTTTCTGATACTTGTTGATCGAAGATTCTTTTTATAACTCCACCGAAATGCATTTGTTTTTATTCGGTCTCTCTGGTTAAAATGGTCTAGGAAACTGGTCTGGTATGAGTCAACACGAACGTATCGATATGCTCTGCTTCTCTGGTGGTTAAAATGAATATGGATTCAATTGATCTTTTTGACCCAGATATCCAAGAAAACTGGTTCCCAGCCTACAAGACGCTTCTCGACGAGGCTCCTGTATACAGGATACCCGAATCGACAACCTTCGTAATCACCAAATATGAAGACATCCTGACCATTGTCGGTGACCCAAAAACCTTTTCAAACGAACCCGAGAAATATGGTGGTGAACCATTAATTGTTCACCCCGAGGCTCGACAATACTATATCGATCACGGTTTGGGCAAAGAAACAGGACGAACTCGATGGCCGCTTCTGGGCATGGATCCGCCTGACCACGGAAAATATCGAAAGCTCATCGATCGGCACCTAATGGATCGGCAGGTGCTCCGTCGCACTCAACCGTTTATTGAGGAAACAATTACCGAACTGATCGATGAGTTTGAAACTTCAGGGTCTATAGAATTTGTCAAGGAGTTTGCCATCCCTCTGCCAGTTAAAATAATCACGGCAATGATCGGTTTCCCACTCGAAGACATACCACAACTCAAGATATGGTCCACAACTTGGACGCTTCCCTTTGCGCGGGGATTAAGCTTGGCACAAGAAATGGAGGTCGCTCGTCAGGGTGTAGATTTTCAGAACTACATTAGAGATATCGCTAATGAGCGCCGCAAGCGGCCTAAAGATGATGTCATCACTCATCTGGTGCAAGCCAAATTTGATGAAAAGCGCCCACTCACCGATCACGAGATCGCATCCATAGTGGATAATATGTACATTGGTGGAAATGAAACAACTACTTTCACACTCACATCGGGAATGTGGCTCATGTTGAAAGATCCAAGTATCTACCAAGCTCTAAAAAAGGATAAGTCAAAGATTCAAAACTTTACAAACGAAGTGCTCAGATTGGAATCCCCCACGCAAGGCCTTTACAGAACCGCGGTCATAGACACTGAAATTCGCGGCACGCCTATTCCTAAAGGATCTACTATTCATATCCGTTTTGGAGCCGCTAACCGTGACGAAGAAGTATTTTCCTGCCCAGAAAAACTTGATCTGAATCGCGCAAATTGCTCTCGCCATCTCGCGTTTAGTCGCGGCGAGCACGGTTGTCCTGGGTCGTCCCTCGCTAGAATGGAATTAAACATTGCTTATGAGCACCTAATCAACCGACTGTCAGGTCTGCAACTCACACCAAAACAAAATGATTTTACACACCACTCTGGTTTTATCCTTAGAGGATTGAAAGAACTACACCTATCGTTCGAACCTCGATTAGGCAAGGTTTAATTGCTCTCCATACAAAATATGGAGCATTCAAGTTGATCAAAATTGTTCAAATTATTGATCATCTACGAACGAGTTTTTTCAGTTACTGGCACTAGAATAATTCCGCCGTCGGCTTCTATTTTGGTGCGATTGGACTTTTTATCCGTAGTAACATCTCCAACATATACGGCTAGTGCAAAAACTCTCGAAATAGGTGTACTCGCTTTGCCAATCACCGACACAAAAATATTGAGGTAATATTTTCCTTCCGTTTCGCTACTGAGAACCACATCCAGATTAATGTCGTCGGTTGAATCAATCGGAAATTCATAGCTTCGAGTGCCTGGCTCTAGTAACAAGCCATTTTGCGGCGACAGATTAACTAGCATTTTGCCGCTGGCATAGTGTTCAACAAATTTCAAACTAACCAGTCTCTGCTCGCCTACATCGAGCACTCCAAAATAGTCGTGCGAAAAATTAACCGCCGCACCCGTCTTTCTGCTCCTCGCCTGATCAAACCTTTCTTGAGAGTGCACGGATATATCATTGTTCAACTCGGCAAAGAAGCCTGATCTTCCAAAGTAGACCTGATCACTCGCCTGGCAAGTCAGAGCGAAAACTCCGGTGATTAAAAAAATTAAAGCCCTACCTTCCATACGCAAAGCACCTAACATTTGCCATTTCCTTGTTTTAGCGAGTAATCGATAAGTCAAAGCAAGTGTCTTCTGATATCTCGTAACCATAGAGCGCCATTGCATAACGACCTTCATCGAGCTCCAAATTCAGTTGCTCTTGCCCTGCCTGAGTACCCTCGGCAGTAGCGATAACAACTCCCGATTTGTAGATTATAAAATCGACATCCGCCAATAAGGCACCGCTCACGCTAGTTGCATTGAAGGCATGCTCTCCAGCCAATTCAACGTCAAATGAGATGAAAACCGAGTTACCCAACTTATTTTGTGCTCCTACGCCAGCCACAGTACAAAGTTTATCGAGCTTCGCCCCGTTCACATCAATGTATCTGTAGACCGGAAGTGCAGAAGGAATACCTCCGTCGTTTGTTTCCCCTGCCCCGTCTGAGCCGGTGCCAGTGATACTCTGACCCTCAACTAGACCGGTTATATTCGAAATCGCCTCGTTCTGCTGATCTGTCAACTCGTCGATAAACGTGAAGATACTTGAAAAGAAAGGGTTTGCTTTAAAATTTTCCGATACCAACACCGAATAAATGGAATCAAAACCCAGATTGGTGTTATCCATGCCTTCGTTCTGCTCATCATAGAGATCAAAAAGAATTGATTGTATCGACCCTTCACTAAACCAACCAGGATTTCTAACATCATTGCTCTCAACATCAATCGAGAATCCCAGCGCTTGGTTTTTTCCCGAACTATCTCGGTAATACTGATCATCTGTAACAATTGCTGATATTGCATTACCCCACCCCTCTGAAAATGCAACTCGCAGATCGAGTTTTTCCCCGGAACCATGGGGCCCCCCAATCGAATCTGAGCGTGACAGTTTATGCTCAAAATAGTGACCCCACTCATGGATGACCACATGACGATCGTACTCATCAGTATCACCATCAGATTTACCGAGAATATAAATGTTACCTCCTTGATAAAAAGAGGTGCCAATATCTCCCTCCTCGATAGAGCCATCAGCCGTACTATTTTTCTCACTCCAAAAAATTTCTAGCGGTGGGAAACGCAGCACTGGATCAACAGAAACGAACGTTTCTTTTGCATCATATACTGCGTCTAATATCGCAAATGGTGCTGCTGATCGAACCGCTCCGTAACGGTCACCGGTCCAGCCGGACTCAAAGTGAAGGTCTCGAACCAGATCATCAGTTTCAGGATTGAAAAGCTCCCCTTGACCTGCATAAAGCGTCCCGCCGTTAGTATTATCAGTCACCTTGACGTCCCAAATATTGCCTCTTCGCATTCGAGAGGATACTCGCACTCGCAGTTCGCTGCTAAGTTCTGCGGGCACCGAGTAATTGCCCTTAGAATCGGTCGTAGTTGATGCAACAACCTTGTTTTTAGAATCCACCAACTCCACTAAAACTCCTCGAGCAGGCACAACCCGCGTACCCTCATAATCGAGCCCACTGCTGATTGTATCAAGAGGTACTAGATCAAAAGTAACCCTGCCAGTTACCATTGAGGATAAAGCGATAGTTATAGAGGCGGACGCGCTTGCTCCCCGATTGTCCGTGACCGACAAACTAAAGAGCAAGATCTCAGTTTCTGCATCGGTTGGCACGAGGAAATTAGGGTTGGCTGTGTCTGCATCATTGAGCTCAACAGCCAGCCCCCCAGTCTGGGTCCATTGATAGCTGACAATATCACCGTCTACATCACTGGCATCAGCAATTAGATACACTGACGAACCTGCTGCACCAATAGGGCCACTTTGCACGGTAACGGTTGGCGCAGTATTCTCATGATTGATGGTAATTGTATCGTAAGCAGTCAATCCCCCATCGTCGGTCACAGTAAATCGGAAAACCAGTGTCGTTGATACTGGTCTTTGCGGCATCTGAAAATGCGCTGCGGCCGTTTCAGCATCGGTCAAATTGACCTCGTCACCTGACTCCTGAGTCCAACTATAGGACACGATTGTCCCATCAATATCGCTCGCGCTCCCAGACAGGAAGACATCCTGACCTGCCGGAATGTCCTGGTCAGGACCTGCGTTCACTAGAGGCGGGTTATTGATATAAAAAATAGTGACAGTATCTGAGCTCTCTGCACCTCGGTTATCTCTGACGGTAAACATAAACTCAAAAGTGTCAGTCGTCGGTTGTGACGGCATGGTAAAGTTTGCGACAGCGCTTTCCGAGCCAGAAATATTAACTGAGTCACCTGAATTCTGCACCCAAGAATAGACGTCTATAGTCCCATCGGGATCCTCAGAAGTTCCAGTCAGTGTCACGATTGATCCTGCGGTATATGCCTCGTCTTTTCCAGCACTGGCAACCGGAGGGGCATTCTCATGTTCGATAGCGACCGAATCAGAGGCACTCAGTCCCCTATTATCGGTAACGGTTAACGTGAACAAAAACGACGATGAAATTGGTCTCTCTGGCATATCAAATTGAGCAGTGAGGGTATCCGCTCCCTCAAGTGCCACTGAATCGCCCGAGTCTTGCGCCCAACTATAACTTACAACAGCCCCATCACTATCGCTTGCACTTCCGGACAGGGTCACTCGGGTTCCAGCAGGCGCCTGCTGATCTGCGCCAGCTTGCACCTGAGGGGCCTGATTTATTGATTGTGCTGATGAACCACCCCCACCTCCTCCGCAGGCGGCAATCGATAAGGAAAGCGCAATAAGCACTGCAGATTTAACGAATTTAAGCATCCTCGTCGCGTATCGGTTTGAGTGTTGAGTGTTGAGTGTTGAGTGTTGAGTAGCTAATCACCACTCAGCAGAACTGGATGATAGCCTGATACCCCTTTTGCAAAATTAAAAATCCTACTTTTGAGTTATTTAAATTTTTTTTGGAAACGCGAAGCAAATAGCAACAAAAGCCAGGGTAAAGCCTAGCTTTTGTTGTAACACATCTTTTTTCAAATTCCTCGGTTCGCCTTCAAACCGGACAGGTAAGTTTCAGAAGTTATAGTCAACTTTCAATCCGAGGAATCGAGGGGCACCATAGTTAGACCATACCCAAAGGGTAGCAACTGCCGCGGCATCCACTTGATACACTTCCTCGGTTAGGTTCTTGCCGAATAGCGTAACTCCAACCTTTCCGTCCGGAGTTGTGTACTTTATAGATGCATTCATCACCGTGTAGGAATCCATCTGAGTGTTGCCCTTTTGCTTGATAATAGCTTGGCCGTTAGCGTCTAATCCCTGAGCGTTTGCTGGAAAAGGCTGTGATTGTGCTTCGTCGCTGTAAGCCATATTCACGTTAGTAGTGAGGTTACCACCCCCGTCCAATTCAAAGTCATAGGTCGCGCTTAGGCCCCAATTTAACTCTGGAGAACGAGTAGGCTCCAATCCGGATAAGTCCAATGTTGGATTTGCAGCAGCGTAATCTGCTCCAACTCCCATTGTTCCATATAACGCTTGAGCGCCGGCACCGATCAATTTGTACTCATTAAACTCATGATCTAACGTACCCAGATTAAAATCTACCCTGAATTCGTCGGTCGGGACCCAGGTAACTTCTAACTCAAGCCCGCTAGCCTCTGATTCACCATTGTTTACCACCTTGGTCTCCTGAAAGGTCTCGCCTTGAGGCGTTTGCACCGTTACTACTTGAGTCCGCAGCAGGTCTTCATAAACCACATTGAAGGCTGCGGCGTTGAAACGAAGTGTCCCATCTAAGAAGTCACCCTTTAACCCAATTTCGAAACTCTGAGATTCCTCCGGATCATACCCACCGGCACAGCCTGGGTTTGTACCGCAAGTTTCAGTGAAACCTCCTGCAATAAAGCCCTTTGACGCACTACCATAAATCATCACATCATCACTAAGTCTATGATTTACAACAAATCTCCAAGTATTCGCAGACCACTTGTCTGACGCTGTCACATTAGTTGCAAAGTTGGACTCGGGCACAGGAAGGCAGAAAGGCCCACAATACATGTCTTCNTTGAAGAAATCGTCCCCAGCATTTTTACCAAATTGGAGCCGACGAAAGCTTTTCTTGTCTTGTGTTCGTCGAAACCCAGCAGTTATCGATGTCTTATCATTGAGATCATAGGTCCCATCAACATAAAAAGCAGTACTCTCTCGCTGTTGAGCTGCATGTTGGATATCATAAACATAGTTAAGTCCGGAATAGCCAAAGAAATACTCGCGAAAACCTAGGTGTGCAAACGCATAGAAATCAAAATCATCCTCATAATAGGCGGCACCAGCTACAAAATTTAACGGACCATCATAGTTGGAAATGAAGCGAAGTTCCTGCTGAAGCATTTCCTGATCAGTATTGCGACTCGCATCATATAAGGCTGTCATTTTCTCAGCGGTGTAGCAACTAGCCAAAATTTCTTCTGAGTTGCGCATGCCGGTAATGGATTTGATGGTAAAGTTATCAAAATTAAAGTTTTGGGTTAAATACACGCCCTCTACTTCAACTTTATGCCCTTGATCAAAGTCTACCACCGAATCTTGGGTATCCGATTGTGCTGATTTCCAAGGGTCATTCCATCCCCTAGACTCATTGCCAAGAAATCCAAATAGCGGCCACACATAACCCTCGCCATCAGGGGTAACGTTGGTGGAGGCCGGAGTTGCAGAGTTATCCTCCACATACTCAAACATCAACAACGCATCATAAAAATCGCTCGGCTTGAACAAGAACTTAAGCTTGCCCGCCAAAACATCGAAGCCACCGATAGGTCGACCCGTGGGAGGATTCACAAAGTTCCGTTGATCGGCGGGAGCAAATCCCCCGAAATAGGGCTGCGGGGTGAGAGCCCCTGTTCCTGGTTGAACCAGACTCGGTTTTGAATCTGATACCCAGCCGTCTGTGTCATCCTTAATCAACGCCAATCTCATAGCTATCGTATCGGACAGGGGAACGTTAATACCCAGATTTATCTCAGTTGCTTTGGATTGGTTGCTGCTGTACTCGCCCATGGATGCCTCTACAGTACCAAAAAACTCGCCCAATACTGGCTTCTTGGTCGTAATCGCGATAGCTCCAGCAGATGTATTCTTTCCAAACAGCGTTCCTTGCGGCCCACGGAAAATTTCAATCTGCTCTATGTCAAAAAGTTTTACAAACTGTGTTTGCATATGATTAATTGCAAAATCATCAACCGCTAATCCAACAGGCTGGTCATTTGTTTTAATAATGTTACCGCCCGCAGTCCCTCTAATCCCGCCTTTTACAGCATTAAAACCGTTGATTCTATTAAGCCTGACATTTGGCGCCAAAGCACTGAGCGCAGTGACATCACTAGTGAACGTGTTTTTAATCTGGTTCTCTGTAAGTGCAGTAACAGCGATGGCTAAGTCTTGTTGTGCAGTATCTCGCTTGGTACCTGTAACGATGACCTCTTCAAGCGTTAAGTCGGCCGCTGAAACGTAACTTCCAGCAACGAGCCACGCCACCGCCATGATGGCTACGTGGCACCTTCTAATTAATTGCGATTTCCTCATAATTCCCCCCCCGAAACTCAATTTTTTCTAAAAATTAACGAAGCATATTCTCGTGCTTTAGACTGCTCAGGTTTGCAAAATTTCTTATCAAACCGAGCCTTGGCACATTATATGATCTAACCAAGGTTAGCAATGCTATTTCTTGAAAATAATTAAAATAGCACCTTCAATTAGTCGAATCTAGACATATTAGACGTTAGCGCTCATATCTTCGCACTCAAGTTTTTCAGATATAATAATTCCGTGGCTTTCAATTAAAAAGACAGATTAGCGGGACTAAATATCTATTGCGAAGCAGTGGTGATATATTTATCCAAGCTTGGAGAAGCATCAATTCTGGAGCAAATCGAGCTATGAAAATAACTGTAGCAGGAACTGGTTATGTAGGGCTTTCTCTAGCAGTTTTGCTGGCTCGGCAGCATGAAGTAACAGCCTATGACATTGATGAGTCACGAGTCCGCCAAGTCAATTTGAGAAAGTCCACAGTAGCTGATGACGAAATTAGCGACGCGTTATCCTCAGACCAACTGGACCTGTGCGCTACTGACGATAATGAGGCAGCTTTTCGGGATGCAGAAATCGTAATCATCGCAACCCCTACAGACTATGACGCAAAAACTCACTGCTTTGATACTGACTCAGTTGAGCAGGTCATCGGTTTGGTTACAGCATGTAACTCTGAATGTTTGATGGTCATTAAATCAACTATCCCCGTTGGCTTGACTAGTGAGCTTCGAACACGACATAAAACGGATCGGATTATCTTCTCTCCTGAATTTCTTAGAGAAGGTAAGGCGCTGCATGACAATCTTAATCCTTCCCGCATAATCGTTGGCGATAAAAGCGAAAAAGGAACAATGATCTCACAGCTGTTAAGCAGAGCAGCAGAAAGTAATGATGTACCCATCCTTTTGACCGACAGTGCAGAGGCGGAAGCCATCAAGCTCTTTTCAAACACTTATCTCGCAATGCGTATTGCATATTTTAATGAGCTAGACTCGTTTGCGCAGGCAAACAATATGGACTCAATGGAAATAATCAGAGGCGTGGGGCATGACCCAAGAATTGGTAATTTCTACAATAATCCGTCATTCGGTTATGGAGGCTATTGCCTCCCGAAAGATACCAAACAACTGCTTGCAAATTATAATCATGTGCCAAACAACCTTATAAAAGCGATTGTAGATTCCAATGATACCCGCAAGGACTTTATAGCAACTACCATTATCGATATGAAACCACAGGTGGTGGGTATCTATCGACTAACAATGAAGGCAGATTCTGATAACTTCCGCACATCCGCTGTTCAGGGAATTATGGAGCGCATAAAAGCCCAAAACATCCCTATAATAATATATGAGCCTGCCCTTAAGGCGAGGCAGTTCCAAGGCCACGAGCTGGTCCTAAACCTTGGCGCCTTTAAAGCTAGAAGCAGCGTTATCATGGCCAACAGACAGCATGTCGAATTAATCGACGTTGCCGAGAAAGTCTACACCAGAGATCTATTTGGTGTGGACTAAACTAGCGTCTGANTCGCCGCTCGATTTTTCGNGCAAAAATCTTTTGCTCCCTTTGNACATGTNTCATTGCCTTNTAAACACTTATTTCNGGATCTATCTTGCCTGTNTNNCCCAATGCCTCAAGTTGAGCATAATACCAATATTGAACGGCAAACCCATTAATTGCTCTANATAGCTTGATGTGCTTCAAGATCTGCAGCCANGAGGGNAGCAATGAGAGCGTATCCTCAAANCGNGGTAACTCCTCAAGACCCTCTAGCANCCTGTTTGGCGCATCCGTCATCACACACATNGGTCTCGCCAGTCCNATGATATCAACACTGCCGATCTTTATAGCCTCACACATCATCTNTCTTCGCCTAAATCCGCCCGTNACCATCAACGGNANAGACGTTTTTTCACGAACAGCCANAGCAAAATCTGCAAAATANGCNTCCTTGATGCGCTGAATAGGCGGNACATAAGNTTCAATTTCACTCTCCATGCCTGCTATTCCTAAAAGCTTAGGTTGCTCGTAATTGCCNCCNGAAATTTCGATCAAATCGATTCCTTCNGATTCTAGCCANGAAACAACCTGCAAGCACTCCTCAAACGAGAAACCACCTCTCTGAAANTCACTACTATTTAGTTTCACCGAAACTGGAAAATCCCTACCTANTGCNCGCCTCGTTTCGGACTACCACCTCNATNAGGNCTCGCGCCCGATTGATTAGGGGTCCCCCATATTTGTCGGTCCGAAGATTGGNCCTTGGACTAAGAAATTGGGAGAGCAAATAACCATGCGCTGCATGTATCTGAACCCCCGTAAAACCACCTTTTTTCGCAGTTATCGCACAACTTACGAACTTTTCAATGATTTNATCAATTTCATGTATCGAGANTTCTATTGGTCGACCAAAGTCTCCCCCCGGCAATTTCAGNGGCACAGCGGAAGGNGCTTTAGGTTTTGCATTCACNATTTTCAGTGTCTGTCTTCCCGAATGACTAATCTGGGCCCAAACTTGAGCACCCTGACATTGACCAGCATCGGTCCAAGCCAAGATCGCAGAATTAGTAGTGTGACTGACTGGTCCATCAAAGATAACATTCCCTGGTCGCTCGAGATGACTCTTATCAACCATAATATTACCTGACAGTAGTAATCCAGCTCCGCCAGAACCCCAGATTCCGTAAAGCCTTGCGAGGGAATCCGTCGGGATGCCTTCAAAGCTNGCAAGTCCCTCAGTCATTGCTGACTTTGCAATACGATTCTTAATTTGTATGCCGCATGGAAGTTCTATCGATTGATTTAAGGGCATGTGGTCTCCGNTAANGCTATATCTTNNACAAAANGGTTGGACATTNATTNCATATNATNTGGTTTATCCCTGCCCACNGATCNATNTCATGAATCTTTAGTGGTTANNCANANCTATNTCAGCCACAGTTCGAAATCCGATNTGGGAAGTAGCCAANGTGATGTCCTGGCCCTGCCGAGCAGCTGGCCTANATCGCTGGCAATAGTTGTCNGAACANAGAAAAGAGCCGCCTTTGATAGTCTTTAAGGTTACCCCNGGTTGTCTTGGATCNTAGCCCTCGCTGCGATAATCCATTTGTCGATCTGCATGATANGCCGTCTCAGTCCATTCCCANAGGTTACCCGTNATGTCATANAAGCCATAATTGTTTGGACTAAAGCATCCGACAGGGGCGACCCCTTGGAATCCATCAATTCCATCGTTGTTATGAGGAAAGGTTCCTTGCCAGATATTTGCCTTTGGCTTGACGGTATGCGGTGAGTCATCGCCCCATGAAAACTTAGCACCTGAAATACCTCCTCTNGCCGCATACTCCCACTCTTGCTCAGTGGGCAATCTTCGTCCTAACCAGTTTGCGTATGCNGAAGCATCTGAGTANGTAACATGAACTACCGGATAGTGCTTTCGTCCTTTTATCGAACTANCAGGGCCACTAGGGGTTTTCCAAGNAGCTCCTGCAACGAACTGCCACCAAACATCGGCAGNGCCATCCGAATTTTGAGTGGGTGCAACAAAGACAGCAGAACCTGGTGCTCGAAACTCTGAAGGAATGTTAGGATAAAGTTCTGCTGATAAACCTTTTTCGGCTTCCGTCACATAACCCGTCGCCTTNACAAATTTCTCAAACTGTCCATTAGTGACTTCCGTCNCATCAATCTCAAAACTATCCACTAAAANCTGTTCNACAGGAGCCTCTTCTGGGTAATAACGCGTCTCNCCAAATTGAAANTGCCCGCCCTCAATCTTGATGGATGCATTCGCTANTTCAGCATCTAGACAAGGCGGTGAAGGTNTCGNANTTGGTTGTGCCTTGTTGCAAGCCGAAANAACNAAACACAGTATTANCGACAAGATTAATACTGANAAACCGGTTTCTTTGCGCAAAAACCTCAAATNAAGCATTTCCTNCTAACCTACTCGATAAGCTTGNAACTGGNGNTGCGGCTATGAGNTCTCTACTGTANGGATGTTCGGCNTTTAACANAATNTTTTTGGCGGCACCCTGCTCAACAATTCTTCCTTCCTTCATTACCGCNACTCGATGAGCAAAAGAGGGAATCAGAGACAAATCATGTGTGATGAAGAGATAGGCGATGCCTTCTTCTTCCTGAAAATCTNGCAGCAGNCCAAGCACCTCGGCCCGAAGNGATACGTCAAGTGCGCTNGTAGGCTCATCGCATATAACTAANTTAGGCCTGACTGCAAGNGCTCGGGCGATAGCAATTCGCTGTCGCTGTCCACCAGAGAANTCGTGCGGGTATCGCGACAGCTGATTNATATGCAAACCGACTCGATCCAAAACGCGNCGAAGNTGCTGATCGCGNAACTTTGGAGGNATTTCACTTGCCAATGTCACCACGCCTTCCTGAATAATATCACCTACCGTCATCCGAGGGTTCATGGANGANAAGGGGTCCTGAAAAANAACTTGTATTTTCTTTCTAAAATGCAAGTAACTTCTCTCTGGAATATCATGGATTAACTTTGTGCCAAAACTTATTTGTCCTCGAGTTATCTCGCACAATCTGAGAATGGCACGCCCAGTGGTGGTTTTTCCGCAACCTGATTCCCCAACCAATGCGAGTGTTTCCCCTTCATCTATTTTGAAGGTGATACCATCAACCGCCTTGGTCTGTGCTACTGTCCTCTGGAAAAATCCCGCCTTTATCGGAAACCAAATGTGAAGATTATTTACCCTAAGCAATGTTTTTGAAGATTCANTCCAAAGGAAATCCTCCGTATTNGGCAAAGATTTAATCAANTNTTGGCTGTATTCATGTTGCGGATCGGCAAAAAAATTGCTGCATTCAGCAGTTTCAACAACTTCTCCATTGCGCATGACTGCGACGCGGTCAGAAATCGCANTGACTACNCCCATATCATGNGTAATGAACAAGATNGAGAGGTTCCGTTCCCTCTTGAGTTTTGCCAATAACTCTAGCACCTGTTTTTGGATCGTAACATCTAGGGCAGTAGTNGGCTCGTCGGCAATGAGCACATCAGGATNACAAGCTANCGCGATGGCGATCNTTATCCGCTGCACCTGCCCACCGGACAGTTGATGNGGNTACCAATCAACTCGCACTTCTGGNTNCGGGATNCCTACCTCAGCAAGTAAATCNACAGTAGATTTAGTTATTTCGGACCTCGGAAGACTGCGATGCAGCGAAATGGCCTCAGNTAACTGCTCTCCTACAGTCTGAACNGGATTAAGCGAGGTTTGAGGCTCTTGAAAAATCATNGNCACACGGCNTCCGCGAACTTCATTCATTTCATTCTCGGTTAGCTCAAAAATATTTTCCGCACCCAAGNTTACTGATCCATCAGTAATTTCAAGGGCATTTGGCAGCAAACGCATGNCAGCTANGGCAGTGACTGATTTGCCAGATCCTGACTCNCCCACAACTGCAAGTGTCTCGCCTAGCNTTAGTTCAAGAGAGACGTCATCGACCAACACTTTGCCACTTGAGGNGTGACAGATTTTAAGGTTTTGTATGNCNNNAACGGTTTCTNCCATTAGGTTGGCGCTCGTCTATCATTAGTCCTNGGATCAAATGCGTCGCGAACCTGATCAGAGAATAAGTTGGCAGAAAGGACTAGAGAAAACATGAAAATAAAAGCTGCAGATATAGACCACCAGACAGCTGGGTCACGAGACAACTCTTGTCTAGCAGAGTTGATCATGTTGCCCCAACTATTGATCGAGGAATCAACACCGACACCTATNTAAGCCAATACAGCCTCAGCCATCACAAAGACNCTAAAGTTAAGTACAAGTGAAATAATTACGAGGTGCATTACNTTGGGCAGTATATGGCGAGTAATGATACCGAGATGGCTCACGCCAAATGCCCTNGCCGCATTNACNTAATTTAACTGACTNACCTTCAAAGTTTCTGCNCTAAGNAGCCTGCAGAGGCCTGTCCAACTAGTTAGGCCGAAGATCGCGCAAAGTGCTAAAAACTTAAAATCTGCTCTGCTAAACAATAAATTAAAGTCCTGAGCATGATTTTCTATGTACACATCAATGACCAGAACCGCAGCCGCTATCAACAGGATATCGGGGATTGAACTGAGAGTCGTATAAATGTACTGAACCAAGTCGTCAATGTAACCCTTAAAGTAACCTGCCGAAATCCCAAGTCCAATGGCAAACGGAAGGGACAGCAGAGTAGCGAAAGCGCCTATCAGCACACCAGTTCTTATGGATTTTATACTCTGATAGAGAACATCAGCTCCAACCTTGTCGGTGCCCATAATATGGTAAACTGCACCAAGCTCTAATACCCAAGCATAAACCACGGAAGTAAGAAAGATTACAGTGTAGATCGTGCCAGTTGGTAGATATGTTTCGATTGATGCGCGGCGCAAAAATTGGGCTGTAATCAGAATAATAGCCAACGAAAAAAAACCGCCCTTAGAAAAGGCCACAAAGCTGAGCTTAACTATATCCAGCCAACGATCATTCGTATCAACTAGATGCGTGCCTCCGTGAAGCAGTCGAGGGTGATCGCGATAAAGTTGCCCTGAAGCGTTTCGCATATTTTCTTTGGAAAAAGAATATAGAGCGAAGGGCGCCGAGTAAGTCTTCTCTTGCTTGACTCTCATATCCTCGTGGATCCAATCCAATACACTTAGAACCTCGCCACTGAAATAAACTTTTTCATCTGCAGAGGTCGTTGGCAAAGATTTCTGAAAATGCAGCGAATCGAGCAATGCGATTAGCACATAGAGCGACATCACCATGAAAGTGGAACAACCAATTTTAGTGCTGAAGACTTGTCGCCAATTAGCTCTTGTCTGAGGGCTGGTTTTAACGAACCTAAACATTGCTAAAATCCCCAAAACCAGCAAGAAAATCAGACCATCGCTCCACAAAATTACTGGTCGTATCATCACTGAAGCCTCACGCGCGGGTCAACGAGGGTATATGAAACGTCGGTCAGCAGCAGCCCGATTATGTAAAGCACTGAGCTCAAGAAAACCATTGTACGAACAATTGAAAAGTCCTGCGCTCGAATTCCATCAATTGTAAAACTCCCCAGCCCGGGAATACCAAAAAACGATTCGGTGACTAAGCTACCCAGAAAGAGCACTGGAATCAACACAACAATTCCAGTTAGTATTGGGATCAGCCCGTTGGGGAGCATATGCTTGAAAAGGATCGCAAACTCCGACACACCCTTCGCCCGTGCGGTCCTGATATAATCTCGGTTAGCCTCCTCAAGAAAGATAATTCGGTAAATTCTAACCCCGCCACCAATTCCGGTGATCACCCCGATAGCGATAGGTAAGAGGAGAAATTTCAAAGCCGAAACGCCGGGCAGGTAACCCGAAACAGGCACAAGATGCCAAAGCTTGCCCGCCAGAAACTGGCCCCCAATAATGTAAAACATTGAGGAAATTGAAAACATCCCGACACAAAATATCATGGCAACCAACTCAAACATACTCGCACGAAACATCACCACTAATAATGCTAGGCTTATGTTAACCGCTAAACCAATTGTGAAGACTGGTAATGCAACAGCTAAACTTGGCCACATACGCTTATTAATTTCTTCTCCTATAAGACGTCCTTCGTCACTCTTACCAAAGTCAAAGGTAAACAACTTTGCTGATTTCTGGAAAAATATAGTCTCGGTTATTACATCAAACCCTGTCGACTCTTCGTTCACAAAAAGCGGGAGATGATAGCCGCGTTGCTCCTTCCATTGTCGCACCGCGTCGGGGGTAATATGTTTTATCCCCAGCTGTGCCTGCGCCATTTGATCAGGTGAATTTATTAAAAAAAACAGAGCGAAAGTAATGATGTTCACCCCAATTAGGATAGGAACGGCATAAATGATTCTGCGTGCTATATATGCCCACATATTTATCTGATCCTCCGTCTCTGACGACGACGATATGCCCTATAACCCGGTATGAGAATCAGAAGAAATAAGACCAAGAGTAGAGCTAATGGCCAAACTTCGGGTTTATTCCAAACTCTTTGCTTGCTCTCTCTGAGTTTAGTATCAATATCTTGGTACTTTAAAGTCACCTGCGACATACCATGAGGCTTATAGTTCCTCACCCATTCGTTACTCAAGGTAAACGTGACTGGATGAAAGCTTGATGCCCATGGAGCATCATATCTGTATATTTCTAGCATCCTTTCGATTATGGCAAGTCGCTCAGGCGAGTCCGGCATTACTTTCATCTTGTTAAAAAGTTCATTATATGAAGGGTTATCATAGTTACTCGAGTTAGCTCCCGAACCACCGCTACCCACACGCCCATTTGGCCCATAATGCAGAAACAAAAAATTTTCCGGATCAGGATAGTCTGCAAACCAACCCCAGGAAAAGATCTGCGCACGGCCACTTTCCATCTTGTCTTGAAAGCGATTATAGTCAGTGGCCCGGATATTAAGCTGAATGCCCAACTTAGAAAATTGCTGGATCCTCCAGTTTTGCAGCGCACTATCATCACCCATACTTATAGTAGTGTCGAAGTTGAGCACCAATGGTTCTCCCGTTGACGCATCTCGACCATCGGGATACCCAGCATCCCGCATAAGCTGTCTGGCATACCCAAGGGTTTTCTTTCGAGGAAGACCATCCTTCCAAACAAACACCTCCGGATTCACTCCTTTCTCTCCCTTTTGGTAACCAAAAATCCCCGGTGGAATTGGACTCATGGCGACATCACCCCTTCCATTACGAAAAATGGAAATAAATTCTTCCTCGTCATAAACTATAGATATAGCTTGTCGTAATTTACGATTGCGTTCAGAATAACCTCCAACTACAGGGTCCAACATATTGAATCCCACATAATAGGTCGCCGGCTCGATGGCTGTAATTAAGCTTACTCCTTTACTTTCCATCTCGTCACTGAGAGCTATGCCATCAACGCTCACATTTACAGATTGATCAAAGCTGTCGCTATCAATGGCTGCTCGATCATAATAGCCCTGCAAAAATTTTGTCCAAAGTGGTATAGCCTCTTTCTCCAAACGGAACACAACTTTGTCTATAAATGGCAGCTTCTTCCCCGAATCATCCAAAAGACCGTTCTCGAGATCAAAAGATTCGCCCTGACTTGGATAGAACTCTTCACGGTAATTTGGATTTTTTTCTAGCACGATCTCGCTACTCGCATCATGTTTGGTCATCATGAAAGCTCCAGTTCCTACCGGATGAAGGTCCAATGTGATGTTCTTTTCCTGCTGACCGGGGAGATGATAGAAACGGTCGACCTCCATCGGGACCGGCGCAAAAAAATGAAACGCGAGCCAATATTTGAACTGCGGGTAACTTCCATTGAGGGTAATACTAAAGGTGTATCGATCAATTTTTTGCACACCCGACAGTTCTAAATTATTAAAATTAAGCCATGTTTGAGGGTTGTCCTTACGATAAATCTTGACTGCTTTCCGCATTTCTTTTAGGCCCAAAATATATTCTGAGACTATATCCCAAATCGGGAACTGCAGGCTGGGGTCTGCCATACGCTTAATTTGATAAATATAATCATCTGCTACCAGCTCTTTGGTATCGACTCTTTTAAAGTCAGTCAACTTTTTATACTGGGCAGCCGAGTCCGCACTGACGAAATCATAAAATGCTTCGCCATCATCTTTTTTGGCAAATGCTGGATGCGGCTGATAGTTC
Organism: Porticoccaceae bacterium; assembly: GCA_002591625.1. Lineage (GTDB taxonomy): Bacteria > Pseudomonadota > Gammaproteobacteria > Pseudomonadales > Porticoccaceae > TMED48. The sequence goes on along the minus strand of PCDB01000031.1, from coordinate 39,690 downwards.
ACACCTCTTTTAATTCTGAAGGTGTATCTAGAGAATGCAGGCTGCTGGTCTCTGTCAGCTAATCGCGTTCCAGCCTCATCAAGGTACTCCACTTCAGGAAGGCTCTTTAATGCCAGCGGCTTCAGTTCATATGGTCGCTTGAGATAATGGTACTCAAGAGGAGGCTCATAGATTTGGTCAATGAGCGTTGCCTCATCGCGATTATAGGAGCGAATAGGATCGAGATGCTTTGGCGGAGATGTGAACTCCCTGTACATTATTTTTTGCCCATCATCGGCAGGCGCATGCGGATTATTCCAGACCTCTTTTTCACAGCCAACCATGAATAGCATTAGCAAAAGGTAAGAAAACCTTCTCTTTTGAATACTGACCAATGCGCGACTCTCTGTAAAACCGTGACCCCAAGGTCATTATACCCAGAATTACTGAAAAGCACGCCAAAAAATAGCTGGCTAACTGAATACCTCGAATTCGTTTAACGATCCAAAGCCTTTAACCTTTATATTATTAATGACCTGGACCATCTCCAATTTCAGATCTTCTCTAAGCTCTTCTGGGGGCGTTAAGAGAAGTAACTCGTAAGACTTTTTATTCAAAGTTAAGTAACTACCCAAAACGCTATAGTCTCCATCCTCCATGAGCAACATCGCTTCGTATGCCAGTTGATGACGCTTGTTGACTGTCATGAGTTGGGATGAGCGGAGAAAGCACTCTTTAACTCCTTGCAGTTTTGAGACATTAGAGCGGATAATACTTTTAATATCCATTAAGTTACCACCGCCAAGGTATTTGACACGCATTGGGTCACTTCGATCCTCAACGATTATTAAGCGACACGATGTAATTGCGTCAGCCAGCCTACAAAAAATAGTTACAGTCGGCTCCGCCTTCTTCACATCGAGATCAATATTACCAAGAAACCAAGTAATGTTATCTGAATCAGGAATCAGTAGAAAAAAACGATCTAGGATACAAACCAAGTTTCCATTAAGTCGATCTGTTACAACGGGTTCATGTGTCAACGAAAAAACTTTTATGTCACCACTCTGAAACCGGTGAACATCCTCAAAGCAATTGAAGTTGTTAAAATACTCATTCTCGTCAACGACTTTATTCCGCAAAAAAAGATAAGTGGAAAGAAAAGGAAAGCACATTGCCAACGCCAAAATCGTCCGGAAAAACATTTGTACATTTTCAGTAGGCGGGTAAAAAACTTTTTTTATAACGGACCAACCACTGAAAGCCGCGTCCAGCAGATTGTATATGTATAACCATATCTCAACCGAAAGCAGGTTGACTAAGTAACCGGCCAAATCGAACGTAAAAAAAACTGTTGCAATGCCAACCAAAAGCATCAAAGCAAATTCCGCACGACCGCTGCCGACCTTGCCAAAAAAATGCTTCGCATTGAAAATTAAAACTTTAAAATACCTGTTCAAGAGTCTCGGCTACCTGATCGATTTAACCACTAACTATAGCAAATTAGTGGTTCTACGAGCCAGGTTTTCGCAAGTCTCTGTTTGCTATTGGCGTTTATGTTGATAGGTCATATTTTGTTCAAAACTGTGATTTTAAATCTTTCTCATGCCCGTTGACGATTCTTGACTAATTACTTCATCTGTGTCTTGATGAGTTTAACAATTAGTTGATGCAGCTTCCGTCAGACCAAATAAATATAGGAGAAACATATGCGTAAACACCTTTCCGCCGTTGTTTTGCTAACCATCACCGCTTGTGGTGGAGGTGCAGGGTCATCATCAGCACCAGACATCCCCTCAGGTCTCGACAGCAAAAAACTCTACTTGTTTCATCGTTTGGGCGGAATCAATGGCGTTCAGGATCTCAAAAAGAAATCAATCTCAATGTCTGACCCGGAGATGATAAATGTCTATTGGCGATGCGGTCTGAAAGCGATAGGGAAAAAAGTGCCCAATGAGATTTTGGACGTTCTTATGCGAGAATATAAAGCTAAGGAAGACCTAATCGCCAGAGAAATAAACCGACCTACATATAAAGACATACTTTCAGAGGTCACAGAGTATAGGAGCGCAATGGATAACCGGGACAAGACCAACGTAATAATGATGGAAGGTGCGTTAGAGCGATGTAAACGGGCCTTTGATGACGGATGAAAAAGAGAATAGCCGGACCCAACATTTTCACTTTAAAAACAGCAATGATAACCAAGCAGCCATGCAATCTTGGAATAACTCTTTGTGTCACTGCCCCCTGAAAAAACTAGCTACCTTTTACCTCATTAATGTATCCGATCAAATTTCAGTGACAGCGCTTTAAGATTCCGTCCAAAGAAGCTAGGAGTGTATTCCGGCGAGTCGCAGTTTCTCGCCAAAGCAAAGTTGTCTAATCTTTCCAAGAGCACTTCAAAACTAATCATCATTTCCTGCCTAGCTAGCGACGCCCCGATACAAAAATGACGTCCACGACCGAATGCCAAATGGCCGGCTAATGCCTTTCGCTTCAGACTGACCTCTGCTGCATTGGGGAAAGCACTTTTATCTCGGCTGGCAGAACCGAAGCGCAGACTTAAGATAGCTCCATTATCGAGCTCTATGCCACCGAGTTTGGTTCTGCGCGGTACTCGTCGGAACATGCCTTGCTAAGGCGATTCTAGCCGCAAGACCTTCTCAACAAAAGCACGTAAATAGCCGGGATTTTATCGAAGTTTCTTCACTAATACCGGGTTTTCTGCAAGTTTTAACATGCCAGAAGCAATCGCTGCCGTTGCAGTTTCATTGCCAGATGCCAGCAGATCAATGGTTACAATAGAAATTAGCTCATTCAAACCGATAGGATTGCCTCGGTCGTCAGAGGCATTGGCGCAGATTGAAAGCAAGTCTTTACCGGATTGACCTTTTCTTTGATGGAGCTGATTTTTAAAGAAATGCTGCATCTCGACCACAAGTCTGGCACATTCAATTTCTCGTTCAGGCGTTATCATCATACTAAAAGGTTCAACAATCGCATCCGACCACCGCTTAAATGAGGGAGAGCATTTCGCTTGGCACGCCAAGTTGATCAGCTATTACCATCATAGGTAAAGGGTGCGCAAAGTCTTGCACAAACTCACATTTCCCATCGCCGGAGAAATCAGCCACCAATGTTTCGGCTGTCCTCTTGATATAGGGAATCATTGCCTTGACTTTTGAAGTGGGGGAAGAATTTCTTGAGCAACGCCCCAATCCATATATGTCTGGGCGGATCGGACGTCGAACAAGATGCGGTCGGCAGCCAACCTTTTCGTGAGTATATATTTATGACTTGATCAGGAAGACCTCCGGGCTTTATTGCCATCGGCGATACACGGCTCGCGAACAATTCTGGACTTTGCATAACTTGAAAACGTTTAAACGATGTAACAAGATAGATATCATGATAGGGCAGTTTACAGACAGGGGCCGAATCTCTTAGCCGCTCTTATAAACCATAAGGACATCTCTGAACGCTTGGATCCATGAGGTCGTCAATCTGATTAATATAAAATCCTCGCTAGTCGAGCCATAGTCATCTTTAGATCCTTGTTGTTGGGGCGACAAGCTGAGCTTATGGTCAAAAGCGCTTCAAAAAAGAGTACCAATTACAAAATGGAACAACACTCCCTGCGATCAGATAAAATGCTCTCCAGAAATAACTTTCTGTTTGACTACCTCTGGACACATGAAACGGTTGCCATATTCAGCTGCTAACTCTCCACAACGACCGATGAAGGACTTCAAACCATAGGTATTTACAAATTGCAGAAAACCGCCAGTGTGAACTGGCGCTCCAATTCCCATTATGGAGCCAATGTTTCCGTCAGCCACACTTGTTAAGACGCCTGTCTCATAACACTTCAGCGTTTCAATGACCTGACGAAACATTAATCGATCTTTAATATCGTCATCCCAAATCTCTGCATGTTCATCATAGTAAAGTTCATAAAGGCCTGGCCAAATGTTTTTTGTGCCATCTTGATTGTATTCATAATAGCCTCCACCGTGGTGTCTCCCGCCTCGGCCATTGTCGGTAATTAAGTCTTTAACCACCCTTCGCTGTGTATTCCCGCAACCCCATTTGTCAGCAAAGCCCATTGCTTCCCATGTCTCGGAGACCTTTCGACTCAGCTCCAAGCTGACCTCATCCTGAACCTGCAATGGTCCTACCGGCATTCCAATAGCCTTACCCAAGTTTTCTATCTTGATCGGGTGGATACCTTCGACCAATAATCGGGCGCCCTCGTCACAATAAGTTGAAAAGGTGCGAGATGTAAAGAAGCCCAAAGAATCATTCACTACTATAGGTGTCTTACCAATTTGCTGGGCAAAATCGAAGGCCTTGGCCAGTGCCTCGTCGCTAGTTTTCTCGCCCGTAATAATTTCGATCAAAGGCATCTTATCCACAGGTGAGAAAAAATGAATCCCCACAAATCTTTCCGGTTTTTCACTCGCCTCAGATAACATTGTGATAGGTAAGGTGGAGGTGTTTGAACCCCAGAAACCATGTTCTGCAACAAATTTCTCATTAGTTTTTACTATTTCATTTTTCAGTTCGATATTTTCGAAAACCGCCTCTATGATCAAATCGCATCCACTAAGGTCACTGTCATAAGCAGTAGGGGTTATCAGTTGAAGGATTTCTGCGGACTTCTCCTCAGTCAAACGAGTGGAACTCACTTGCTTCTTCAGCAGGCGCTCACTGTATGCTTTTCCTTTCTGGGCAAGATCTAAAGTCATGTCCTTGAGCACCACAGATATCCCGGCTTTAGCTGATACATAAGCTATGCCCTGACCCATCATCCCGGCGCCAATGATGCCCAACTTGGACGTAATGTTCTTCGGGATGTCTTTGGGCCGGCTTGCACCGGACTTTATTTTATTTAATTGGAAAAAAAAGGTATTGATCATATTTTTAGCCACAGGGCCAGTCACTACACTGACAAAAGCACGGCTTTCTATATTGAGCGCAACATCAAAACTCAGAGTGCTAGCCTGGAAGGAGATATCCATTGCTGCTTTCATACCGGGGATGAGATCTCGGGTCTTCTGATGCAAAATTGTCGGAGCCATCACTGCATACTGAATATTTTTGGGGGCATTTATGGGACCGCCCGGCACCTTAAAACCTTTTCGATCCCAAGGCTGGGTTTTCGCGTTGTAATCTGTCTTATTGTCTCGAATCCATTTTTTCGCCACAGGCACTAGCTCATCTATGTCATCAACCAACTGGTCTATCAATTCACTGGCCAATGCTTTTCGAGAAGTCATCTGCTTGCTCTGGAGAATAATATCCATTGCTGGCTGCACGCCAATCAAATTGGTTAATCGAACCACCCCACCGCCAGCCGGAAATAGCCCAAGATTGCACTCTGGAAATCCTATCTTCACAGATGGATCGTCGAACGCTACTCTGTGGTTGCAAGCCAAACAGAGTTCATATCCACCTCCCAATGCTGATCCATTGATGGCCGCTACAACAGGCACCGGAAGCAACTCTAAACGCCGCATGTCTGCTTTAATGTCCAAAAGGTCTTGATAAATAACTTCCGCTTTATCGGAGTTGGCAAGAATTAGTTCGTTCAAATCGGCCCCGGCAAAAAACACCTTCTTAGCCGATGCTAGGATGACTCCATTTAAATCTTTTTCACTCTCTAAATGGTTAAGGGTCTCATGCATTGCAACCTTATATTCGTCGTTATGGGCGTTTACAGGCCCAGTCATGTCCATGGTAATCGTTACTATCCCGTCTTCATCTTTATGGTAGCCAAATACACTCATTATTTGCCCTCAAAAACGATTTAATTACTGTTTAGAAGCGACATTTTCTCAACTGCGCTCAATAATGCAGGAGATACCCATGCCGCCACCTACGCATAAAGACAGCATACCTCGCTTTAAGTTTCTTCTTTCAAGCTCGTCTAACATAGTACTCAAAAGCATTGCACCTGTAGCCCCTAATGGATGCCCCATCGCTATGGCGCCACCATTGACATTGGTTATCGCAGGGTCTATGTCCAGATCGCGCATGTAGCGCATGGCCACAGAGGCAAACGCTTCATTTATCTCCCATAAGTCGATGTCACGCGCAGCAAGACCCGCGGTCCTCAGGCATTTTCTTGCAGAGGGCCCTGGTGCCGCCAACATAATTATAGGGTCTCTAGCTAGAATTGATCCGGCCACAATTCTAGCTCGGGGGGTTAGCCCGAGGTCCTTCCCTGCTGTCTCATTGCCAATTAACACAGCACTAGCCCCATCCACTATGCCGGATGAATTCCCNGCAGTATGAACATGATCAATGCGATCAAGGGTATTATACTTTTTCACCACAATATCNTCATAACCCATGCTTCCCATCTGTTCGAAAGAGGCANGNAAATTTCTTAGGCCCTCCATTGTAGTTTCAGGCTTNATAAAATCATCCNGCTCCAAAATGGTAAGCCCATTNACNTCTTTTACTGGNACCACCGAGCGATCAAAGTAACCCNTGTCTCTCGCCTGGCTGGCTCGGCGTTGTGACTCAAGTGCGAAGGCATCGACATCTTCCCTAGAATAACCATCCAGTGTTGCAATTGTATCCGCTCCTATACCCTGAGGNACAACACTAGTGTCAATNGCAAAAGCAGCATCTTGGAACCATGCGCCCCCNTCGCTACCCATCGGAACTCGAGACATGCATTCGACTCCTCCAGCTACAACCATATTTTCCCAGCCAGAAGCTACTTTTTGCGCGCCAGTNTTGACAGCCTCGAGNCCNGAAGCACAAAACCTATTCAACTGAACACCTGCGACAGACTCATCCCAACCGGCATTTTGAACGATCATTTTCGCCACATCACTTCCCTGCTCGCCGATGGGAGTGACACATCCCATTATCACATCATCCACATAAGAGGTATCTAATTCATTCCTCTCTTGCAANGCATTTAACAAGCCAGCGCCGAGATCTATCGGTTTGACTTCGTGCAAAGATCCATCTNTTTTTCCCTTGCTTCTGGGTGTGCGAATNGCGTCGTATATGTAGGCAGTGTNNTTCATTGTTACCTCGCTAATGNCAAATNTCTTTTGCGTTAANGCNCGTATTCTACGCGAAGCATGTCCGGTCTCAATAGAAATATCACAAAATTTTGAAGCGGTATGAAGCTAANAGATGTGCCANAACANCCTATCATCAATGGCCNAGTTTGATTANCGAGATNATCTNAAGANGCGNGCTANNNNGGGANATTANGCTCTTNTTANCGTTTAACTATTGAGACATAGACACCAAGACGGCAGTGCCATANACCATTATTTCGATAGCCCCAATATCAATCATTGATGTACTGNACTGCGTTGATACGACAGCATTTGCCCCCTTCAGAAAGGCATCAATCCTCATCCGATCAATTGCTTGGGCTCGAGCCTCCGCGAGCTCAGCAGTAAAAGCCACGAGCTCAGCCCCCGGCATCGTTNCACCCTCCTTGGCCAATTCTGGAGGAAGGNTCTTCGAGCGNACTGTGCTACCCTGAGCAACTCCTATCGTTTTGAGTGTTGTTCGATCTGCAAATTTAGCGTCCGTAATATAAGGCATGTTNAGAGCCCGTGACCGCTCCTCCTCGTTTAGACCATCTTGCAGCCCCGCCTCNTGCCTGCGCTCCTTATATGCTTCCTCTTTTTCCTTTTCTTCTCTAGCTCTTGCCTCTTCTTCAAGCTGGATTGATTGTTCGCGGGCCAGCAGATCTTCAACACTCTCTAGCACATACCATTCACCGTCCGAGAAATGCCCCTCAACTGTCTTGTCTTGGATTAGCCTAAAAACCTCTTCCTTAGTTAGACCTTTATCAAACATGTACTCGCCGATTTTCATTTTTCGGCGCGCTTCCTCTCTCCGTAAGGCCTCTTTCCTTGCTACTTCTGCTCGCTCCCGTTGCTCTGCTAGTGCAGCAGTCGCTGCCGCTTCCTTCTTTCTCTCCTCATGTTCCTCGTCACTGTCAATGACGTACCATTCGCCACCAATAAACTGACCATCGATCTGTTTAGTAGTGATCATCTTATAAGCATCATCTAGGGTGATGCCTTTTTCAAACACATATTGATCTAGCTTAGTCTTCCAACGCTCTTCTTCTTCAGCGTCTTCACCTAACAACTGATCATCAAACTGCTTCGCAATCAACTTTGGAGTTGTAGCAGGTTTTTCAGGTTTAGTTACGGGATCGCCTATAGGAGGATCAAATTTTGTGTTTGCAATGCTTTCCTGAAGCCTTGCAAGGTCTCTGGCTTCCTCTAAGATACTCGCCGCCAAGCTGCTCGCCTTCTCAGCTTCAGGCAAGATGTCCTCTTTTGCTTGAGGCCCTAGCGCTAGCTCCCGAGCTTCTGCCAAAATTGATTCAGCTATCCCAGAGTCCTTAATAGATAACTTGCCCATAGCCAAAGGATTTTTCTCTCCTGAGGCGACAGTAGTTTTAGACGCGGGCGCGGACTTAGCTGCACCATCCGGACCTAACGCCAATTCTCTGACCTCAGCCAAAATTGAATCGGCCATTCCTGAGTCCTCTGACGACAACTTTCTCTGGCCAGCTGGTTTCGTGGCCGCGCTTGCTTTCTCGGATTTGGCTGCAGCTTTTTCCTCCTTCTTAGATTTATCGCCAGAAGTTGTCTTCTTCGCTGCTGCCTTAGTCCCAGTTTTAATCCTCTTCCGCGCCTTGGTTTGGGCTGTTTTGGCCATTGTCTGTGCCATTGCTATCTGCTTGAGCGCCTCTTCTTTCTCTCGAGTCATCTTCGCATCTGTTTTCGGATCAGATTCACCTTCAGCGTCAACGGTTTCTGCTGCCTCATCAAGCAACTTTCTATCATCTGATATATACCAATCACCGCCAATGAAGTTACCCGAAATCTCCTTCCTTGAGATCGCTTGAAAGACTTCCTCTTTAGTCATGCCATTTGCAGACATATACTCGTCGAGCTTAATTTTTTCGGACATATCGGCCATACGCAAAAACCCTCGAAATCACTCTACTAAAAATTACAAGCCTTTTGATAACGGCAAAGAACCCCATGTTAACGCAATTATTACTGGTCCCACCAGTTAGAAATTTACCGAGTCGTGAATTGTGTCTTGGCACTCAAAATAAGAGAATAGTCACTGAGTTATGTTGCCGCTTTTTCACGCGAGTGCACCTTATAAGTGAGTCAAAAGGTCTCAAGGAGGATCTGTGAATGAAATAATCTATTATGCTGCCTACGGATCTAATTTAAACAAGCAACAGATGTATGGCCGTTGTCCAATGGCAAAACCAATAAGCACGGCCGTTTTAAATGGCTGGAAACTCGTTTTCCGAGGCGTAGCAGATATTGTACCGTGCTCTGATGCTCAGGTTAATTTGGGCATCTACGCTATTACTACCGAATGCGAGACTGCTCTGGATCACTATGAGAGCTACCCCAATCTTTACATCAAAAAGCACATCCCAATACAGCTTAAAAGGTCTCAAATAACGTCGATGTTTTATGTGATGAAGCCTGGTTATGGTTTCGGAAGCCCGTCCGAAAAATATCTCAGGACAATCAGAGAGGGCTATGAAAACTGGAAACTACCTAAAAAACTGTTGCTTAAAAGTATACATCACGCTCAAATTCATGGTGGCGGTGAAGCATATAAGAGCAGGTATTGGAATACGGTGGATACCGAGGACGAAAATGACAGAATTTAAGACCTATCTTGCATTGCTCACCTCTTTGATTACAGTGCCGTCACACTGATCAACATACTGAACAATTGTTCGGTCGGTAAGAACATAAACGCGTTTGTCGACAACACAGCTTTTGCCTTTTTGCAACTCACTTTGCGCACCAGCATATTCCATATAAGGTCTATCCATATATACATAGTTTCTGCGATTAACGTAAAGCTCATCATAAAGACGGTTTGCCACCACTCCGTACATGATCCAAGGCCCAATCTCTTTAGAAGAGGGTGGTCTGATCTCTTGCGAAAGAATTTCCCAAGAAGACAGGACCAAAATAGTTAGCAAAAAAAATTTCAAACCATCCTCCAACCAAATTATTGTTAAATTACATATTTACTTTTATATCGGACTTTTCCAACCTCTCTAAAGGTTAGTCGCATTAAATTTCTCTCGATCATGGAACCCCTCACTGTGAGCAACCAAAGTGCTGACCGTTCCGTCCCCAGCAACATTAACGGCCGTGCGACACATATCTAACAGCCGATCAACGCCTATGATCAGACCTATACCCTCTACCGGCAGACCAACCTGATTAAGCACCATCACCAACATCACTAAACCAACGCCGGGGACAGCTGCNGTCCCAATGGAAGCCAATGTCGCGGTCAGAATGACTGTGAGGTAGGCTTCAATACCAAGAGTAATATTATATGCTTGTGCTATAAATACCGTAGCTACTCCTTGCATTATTGCTGTCCCATCCATATTAATAGTGGCTCCCAACGGAACAGTGAAAGATGCGACACGATTATCTACTCCCAAATCTTCATTCACAGTCTTGAGGGTTACCGGCATCGTAGCTCCGCTGGACGAGGTGCTAAATGCAAATGCCATTGGCCCTCTCATTTTAACAAAGAATCGCCAGGGACTGAGGCCGGTCGACAATAACAATAACGAATATGTGCCTACACCGTGCGCCGCCAACGCAAGTAGCACGGTAAAAAAGTAACTGGCCAAACTGACTATCACTCCAAAACCTAGACTGGCAAATAATTTTACTAGCAAACAAAAGATTCCATAGGGCGCGAGAACCATAAGAAGCATCACGGTTTCCATAATCACCTTATTTAAGTCATCAAAGAAATTCAGCAATCGGCGACCAGCGTCTCCACTTTTTGAGCTTGCCAAGCCAATCAATAGTGCAAAAACAATCACCTGCAATACTTGNCCCTCCGCCATGGCGGCCACGGGGTTACTGGGAAAAATGTTAATTAAAGTAGTTTTTAATGGCGGTGCCTCCTTGGCCGCGAACTCAGAAGCCTCAGCTAAATTAATATCATTCCCAGGGCCTAAAATAAGAGCGAAAGATAGTGCCAACGATATTGCGACTGCGGTAGTTAAGAGGTACAGGCAAAGTGTCTTTCCAGCCAAAAGACCCATTCTCGATCCGCCTCCCAGAGAGGCCATACCGCACAGCAATGAAACAAAAACTAAGGGGACCACCATNAGCTTCAGAGAATTCACAAAAATCTGCCCAACAGTATCAAAGAACCCGTCAATCAAATACTTTGTAATCCAAGCCTCTAATCCTTGTGCAAGTATTTCTCCTGCAAGAAGTAAATTCATGGAACCACCGATCAAAAGTCCTAACACCATGGCAGAAACGATTCGCTGGGTTAATGACATTTTGTACTCCTAAAAATAGCATAAATGGATCTGACATCTAGCAAATGGGCGAGACACCCTCATCGAGCATGTCAGAATAAAGTTTATGAAGCAATTCGGCACATTTTTCAGGCGTGATTATCCGATCTCCATTTGACAAATCAGACAAGTTGATATGCGCCTCAGGAACAATTAGCTTAGGCTGCTGACAATCTTCATAAAATTGATTTATTGCGGCCACACTTCCCTGAATATCCGCATCAACCAAAAGAAGGGCGTGGGCGAATAACACTGCTTGCCTGTCCCGTTGTCTTCGCCATGATCTTCTCTGCGCAGTACCGGCGAACTTCCGATCGGCTATAACCACATTATATTCACCATCACAAAACGATCCGTTCACTGAACCTGTCCCAACAGGAAGAGAAAAATCCTTCACAATGTCTATGATTGGGTTGCATAATTTCTCATAACTTTCCTGAATGCTTGGATGCTCAGGGCAAACGTATGCGTATGTAACATTGATAATTCCAGCACCTTGAGGAGTAGCGCCACCTCCACTCTCGCGCAAATAAACTGGCCAACCTTTTTCGTCCGATCGTCGTTTTGCATGCTCGAAGTTATCAATTCGCNTCAAACGACGAGGTACCACGATGCTATTACTTGTACTCCAAATGCTTAATTCTTTGTCTGTCTCTCCAGAAACNACGCGAGCCAGCGCATCTTTTTCATTGGTCAGAGCATGTNCAGCACAAGCGATAAATTGTAGAAATTCCGTGCGTTCTGTCATCGGTTGTACAATCTCTAGTCTAAACTCGNAATAAGTCCTTTAAGGATAAATATTATTTTTGCTAGTTAAAACGTTCATCGGTGATAAAATTGACGATTCAAAAGCTTTAGCTTAAAAAAACCTTCAAAATAGCATTTAAGTGTACTCCTTAAAAAAACTTTTGGAAAAAACTCTTTGACTAGACGCGATTTCTTTAAATTGTCAACAGAAGGCCTTGGTATTGCGGTTTTGTCTGCGTCAGTTTCAGGTTGCGCCAGCAAAACACGTAATTCAACGGACACAGCTGACGGAAATCGAGTGATGGACGATAACGCCGTCGTCAAATTTATCCATGGCGTCGCCAGTGGCGACCCCTCGTCTGATTCGGTGATTCTTTGGACACGAATCACCCCTGATCTCGAGGAAGATGGCCTGATGGTCCCAGTAGTTTGGGAAGTATCAAAAGAATCTAACTTTGATACGATGATAGCTAGCGGCATCAAGCTCACTTCAATCGAAAGTGACTTTACGGTAAAAGTAGATGTGCAAAATTTGACTTCCCAAACTCATTACTTCTTTCGTTTTTTGTGCAATGGGGTTTCTTCACCAATCGCCTTAACAAAGACGTTACCAAGCGACAGTGCGCAGTCAGTAAAACTATCTGTTGTCTCATGCTCAAATTATCCCGCTGGGCACTTCAATGCCTATTGTCTAGCTTCGCAACAAAAGGATGTAGATGCAATACTCCATTTGGGTGATTTTATCTATGAATATGGTCGAGATGGCTACGCTAGTGAGCAGGCTGAGGAACTCGGTAGGGAAGTACTTCCCGAACATGAACTCATTTCACTTCAAGATTACCGCACTCGATATGCTCAATATCGTACTGACATGAATTTGCAGAAACTTTGTCATTCCGCACCTCTCATAGCCGTCTGGGATGACCATGAAGTCTCGAATGACGCCTATAAAGATGGCGCAGAAAATCATCAAGCTAATGAAGGCAGTTATCTCAAGCGAAAAGCTGCAGCCATGAGAGCTTACCTCGAGTGGATGCCTATCCGTGAGTCGGCAGACGCAGCAAACCAAATGATTAACCGAAGCTTTAAGTTTGGCGAACTCCTTGAGCTACATATGTTAGATACAAGAAACATCGGGCGGGATCAACAAATGAATTATGCTGACTACATTGACCCTGAGACAGGTATGTTTGATACAAACCTATTTTCTTCCGATTTAACAGACTCCGATCGAACTTTGCTTGGCTCGAGACAACTCGAATGGCTGCAAAAAAATCTAAAAACCTCTACGAGCAAATGGCAAGTTTTGGGACAGCAAGTGTTGATGGGGCGAATGAATCTCCCTGCTGCAATTACAACTCAGCAATTGACGTTAGAAGAATTCAAGAATCTCGCTAAACTTGCCGAGATAGCGAAACGCTTGACAAAGAATGATTTGACCCTAGCTGAAACAGACAAAACGTACTATGAAAACAACAAGCACCTTCTGTCTCCAGAAATTGAGGCATTGTTAAAACTTCCAAATGTTCCATATAACCTTGATGCTTGGGACGGATACTCNGAGGAGAGAGAGAAAATATTAGTGGCAGCAAAACAATTAAACAAAAACCTTGTGGTGCTTTCCGGCGACACTCACAATGCGTGGTGCAATAACCTTAGGGACAAGGCTGGTAATCTGGTTGGGGTAGAGTTTGCCACGCCGTCAGTATCTTCTCCCGGACTGGAAAANTATCTCGACTTTAGCGCACAGGATATATCGCCGACCGAGGCCAATATAGTCAGGCTGATTAATGACCTCCGTTACGTTAATGCCTCTGACCGAGGTTTAATGACGCTTCGATTCACACACGAGGCTGTCAAAGCAAGCTGGCACTTCGTCGACACAGTGAAAAATAAAAACTACAAAGAGAAACGACACCGACGACAAATCATGGAATATCGTGGCGACGAGGGAGGTGTCTCAGTTGTATAGCAATTATCTTTAACGGCTGGTATCGGGACCAACCTATCATGAAATTAGACCGCTGTATAATATCTAACATGATTTCATCGAGAAAACCCTGATTCCAACTTCAAATATCTTGGATTNAAACCTGAAAGCCCCTCACGAACTTCAGCACTGGGGTTGCCAAGCACAATGAATCTAGTGGGAGTAACCGCTGCCGTGAATCGTTCGGCAAAACTAACGAAAGCTTGCAGATGCATCATTGCAGCTCTTGAGTCTCGATATCTTTCGTTAATAATGCAAATTGATTCATCGTCACTAAAGTACCATTCATAAATTAACGTATCATATTCGCTTCTGGTCGACGAAACCATCTCATTCAATAGCTCTTTGAAAGTCGAAAGTTGCCCGTCATTGATGGACACTTCCAGCGTCCAGTGCACAGCATCTGACATAACATTCCTCCTTTTAGAGTTTAGTAAAATGGTAAAAGCGTCATTGTCAATCTAATTATAGAAAACCAGAGCGAAAACCATATATCGCTGCCAAAAAACGCGAAAAAGGAGTTTCTAACCAATGGGCGAATAAGCTACATCGATTCGAAAGCAGCCACTATTTTTTTGGGGTTTGGCAGGCAAAACTGCTCCATAGGTCGCGCAAAGGGAATTGGAACGTCTGGATAGGCTACTCTTTTGGGCGCCGCCTTCAAGATTCCATAGTCTTCTTCAACCACGGATGCAATTATTTCACCGGAGACGCCAAAGCTTTGGTAATCCTCGTCTACCACAATCAAGCGCCCTGTTTTTTTGACCGAGTCAATCAGGGTGTCTCGGTCTAACGGCACCAGTGACCTTAAATCTAGAACCTCTGCACTTATACCTGACTTGGCAAGTTCGTCTGCCGCCTTCAACGCGTTATGAACACCCATCGCCAGACCAACGATAGTGACGTCATTTCCCACGCGAACAATATTCGCTTTCCCAATCTCAACTTCATACTGCTCCTCAGGAGTTATAACAGTCGCTCCCGGCTCCGTGCCCAACCAACCCATGCCTTGAAGGCCCTTGTGATACATAAAAACAACTGGACTATTATCACGTATTGCAGCAATCATCAGACCTTTGGCATCATAGGCATTGGAAGGCGAAATGACCTTCATACCGGGTAAATGAGCAAATGTCCCATATAGACATTGAGAGTGCTGGCCGGCGTCGGAATATCCTCCGCCGGTAGACGTCATCAGCACCATGGGAACGCGAACAGAACCACCTGAGAAATAATTATTTTTTGCCATATTATTGTAAATAGCNTCAAAGCATACGCCAAAGAAATCTACGAACATCAATTCAACTATAGGTCTCATGCCATCTTGAGCCGCGCCTACGCCAGCACCTATGAAGGCAGTCTCTGAGATCGGGGTATCCCTTACCCTATCTCTTCCGAATTCTTCAAGCAGTCCTCTAGTATTCCCAAAAACACCGCCCAGCGCGCCTATATCTTCACCCATCAAAAAGACCATAGGATCTCTTCGCATTTCTTGTTGAATTGCTTCTGCCATAGACCTAGCAATAGTAAGCCGTCTCGATTGATTGTCATTCATTTTGATCTCCTCAGGCGAAAACGTGTTTCAATGCTTCCTCAGGCGCTGCAAAATCACTAGATCGCGCAAATTCAATCGCATCAGCGACCTCCGTCGCCGCAGATTCTTCCAGGTTGTCCAGTATTTCGCCCTTTATTCCATCGGATTCCAACACCCGTCTAAAAGCTGGAAGAGGATCCCTTGCTTCCAAAGCAGCTTTCTCTCCTTCAGGGCGGTAGGCCTCCGCATCACCCATAAAATGTCCTGCCAATCGGTAGGTTTCTATTTCTATCAAAGACGGTCCCTTTCCTTCACGAGCTCGGACTATTGCCTCTCCAGCCACCTCATAGATCGCCAGAGGATCGTTGTTCTCAACAAAATACCCCGGCATATCATATGCAGCAGCACGCACATCATTTCTTGCAACCGCTGTTGAATCCTCTTTAGCTACAGAGATGCCCCATGCATTATCCTCTACCACGAAAATAACCGGCAGGCACCAAATAGATGCCAGATTCAAGCTTTCGTGAAAATTACCTTGATTCACCGCACCTTCACCTATGAACGAAACGCCCACTCCGGGCTTGTTTTGCATCTTGCGCGATAATGCGGCACCGCATGCCGGCCCCATACCTTGAGCAATGATTCCTGAACATCCAAAGTTTACATCTGCATCAAACAGATGCATGTGGCCACCGCGTCCTCCGCTCAAGCCAGTTGATTTGCCGAAAATCTCCGCGGCCATCCGCTTCAGATCAACACCCTTTGCTATCGCTTGGTGATGTGGTCTATGCGTAGCGGTAACCACATCTTCCGAATTAAGATGCGCACAAACCCCAACAGCCACAGGTTCCTGTCCATTAGACAAATGCATTTCTCCCGGTATCGGGCCATTGGCCATATTAAAAGCCGGGGTCTTCCCTTCGAGATATATTTTCTCGATCANCTCTTCGAACCGACGGCTTAGAACCATAGTTTTATACATCCAAAGCTTAGTATCTTTTGTCACTGCCATAGTGTATTGCCCTTATAAATTCCATCAAACGTCAATGATTTGGTCTAATTCACGTTACCCTTTGATTGGTTTGGCGGAGTTATTACTCCCAACATTTGGTTATAAATTCCGTCTGGATCCTCAAAAATAATAAATCCAAAAGTTGACGCATCTCCCTCACAGCAAGGAGCTANAGGCGATACAAACTTCACTCCATGACGTTTGAGGGTCTCTATATCGCTTTCAAGGTCNGAGCTCGCCCAGTTAATTCTGTGAATCCCAAGGTGGGTCAATGGCGGGGGGTATGGTTCTCCAATAGCAGATGGTTTGACCCATTGATTCAACTTAACTCTGAAGCCATCGACCCTATGTTGCATCATTCGTCCTAGCTTTTCTGTTTCGATTCCTATGCCCATGGCTTCTGACAATTCCCCGCCATCTTTCGATTGTGAATGATCTAAAATCTCTAGACCGAGCATTTCATAGAAAGGTCGCGAACACTCAAAGTTACGGACATTTATGTTAAGGTAATCAATTTTATTATCAGCTTCTTGAACCATTGAATCCAAGGGTTGTCTCAATTTCACAAATGTTCCATCGGGATCTCGGACCATTGCGACGCGATCCCCCGAAGTCTCATTGACGGGCCCAGCAACCATGGTTGCTCCCGCTTGGACTAATCGGTTGATATGATCATCAATGTCTTCGGTCTTTAAAGAGAAATATGTTATACCCAGGTGATTAATAGCAGAGTAGGGCGGCTCCAAGCGCTCTGGATCTTTCCAATCGATAAGATCAATCAATCTCCCCGTTGGAACGGTCAGATCCATCGGTCCATCGGGAAGATTTCCAAGATGGATCAGTTCAGCATGCATCCGGTAAAGTTTATCGATACCCACGCCATTCGATACCTCTATGGTATTAGTTTCTGGAAACGGACCAATCTGATCCGTAAAACCGGCAGCACGATAGAAATCTCTCGAACGTGGATAATCTCTTACATTAATATTAAAATGAATCAGCCCAGTAATGTGCAATTCGTCTGCTGAAGGGAGATCGTTCAATGAGCAATCGGCATCGATGCTTGGCGGATTAACCTTCGGGTCCAACGGGGTTTTAAAATCCTCTGCACACGAGGCCAAGAGATTAATAGCACACAAACCCAACACAAGTCTGCTTGTTTTTAATAATTTCATGATTTCAGCTCCCCTTCAAAAACTTTCGATCAGCACGAATAGGCGATCTGGTNGCCATACAGAGGGTCGGCACAGGACAGTCAAAAAGGAGTCAACTAAACTTGGAACTCTATTATTATTTTTCTGTGATGAGAACACTTGACCTCGTGGAATTTACGNTAAACTATCTTAAAAATTGAGTCAATTGTTTTATTTAAGGATCGCAATGTGNCACCAGTTACCATCTGAAATATCTCGTGCCCCCGAGATAGTTGAGTGATGTCAAGAACGCCATCTGACGCACTTGCGAACCTCTGTGGGATTTAGTCGAAAGAACTTGATAAAAGCACTTTTATCATTTGACGCCAGCATTGAGGTAATCATTGAGCGCCTCATGGAAAAATCGCAACCTAGTCTCCTGTCCTGCAAAATTGGAGTCTTTGTAACCAGCCGAATTCATGCCCTGTTGCAAAGCCCTTGCAAGCATNATATCCTGGCAAACAATTGAGTCTTCGATATCTGNCACACCTCCTCCATCGTCAAAATCCCGATGGATGAACCATGAAATTGTGGAGTATAAAACCACCAGTCTGCTGAAGCTCATTCTCCCGACCTACCACATGCCAGATCTTTTTCCAGAGATGTTCCCACCCTTTCGTGGCGAAATCGGAACAGGTATATCCATCGCCNGTAATTGGATCAACTCGCAAAATGGCGGGATCTCTTCCATTCNTCACCTGATCAGCCGCAATATTCACTGCCCAGTCTCCGAGAATNCTAAGTTCTCAAAATCATGGCGTGTCATGAGCTATCTCCATTCTTTCGTATCATTAGATTTGTAAACCGGTTTTTCCAATAATAGAATCTCGTAACGGCGCTCGAGAATCTTCCACCCATTTGCTTCTCGACGGTAAACGTCCTTGTAAAGCCCGATAAACCTCATCATTTCATCATTACTCTTTTTTGCTAGCTCATTGGTGTGCCAATGCGCATATGCCGAGTCTCTGTCGATAGAAATGAATTTCGGCTGCGCAAACATCCCTACGAAACTAAAGACCTCCATTGCCTCTTGCCAATGCTTTACTATAGCTTCCCGCCCCACTATCTCCTGACCTTCTCCTAAATTCCAGAGCCCATCTTCACTCCAGTTAGCTCCCCAAGCCTCTGCATCATTTTCTATCACTGCAGCGTTGTATGACTCTATAAGCTCACGGATTGCTAGTCTGTCTGCGATTGGCCCACCATTTTTGTCCGCTCTAAGATGACTTTCCATCTCGCTGCTGTGAGCGAGGGCCACCAACATCATCACTCCAAAAAGTGCGCCCAACACTTTAAATATTGCTAGACGCTTTAAACCAAACTGCATAGCTTTAGCAGGGGTGGCAAAAATAAAAGTTATTACTCGTTCCACAAATCTACTCCTTTATAAAGCTTTTTCAACATCAAAAGAGGCAGTTCTCAACAGAAAATCANACTGTGCCATTAAGATAATCATTGAGCCTCTCATGAAAGTTTTGCAATCGTATCTCTGTTTCACTAAGGTAGAACTCTCTGAACCCGGCCGAGCCCAAGCCCTGTTGCTGGATAGCCCCAATACTGAGATCCTGATCCGCAGTTATTCCAAGTGATTTGTCTCCGTATACAAAATCTTCATGTTCAGCATCCTCTACTGGGAGTGGAGGACCACCGGCGGGCGAAGGCGTGTGAGTCCGGCCATCTATCCTGGGTACCATCCACCAATGATCAAATAGACACCTCGCCGGATCTGACGGATGAGGCCGGGGACGCAGCAATTGCACTCCATCCGGGCCAACTGTGATGACAGAATTAGGAAAAATATTGTATATGATGTAGTCGGTTAACTGATAATCTTCGAGATGTGCATAATGATTGAAGCCACGCGCTGAGCCTTGCTCACGCTTCTTCTTTTGTACGTCCATCCTGAGTTGTCGCAGTTTTTCTTGGGTCGGCTCATCTGGAACTGGAATATCCCACTCACCAAGAAGGCTTGGCAGGGGTTCTTGTATCGGTCCCTCATGCAGAGTCGAGGGCTGATATGAAGCAAACCATCCGCGGTTGTGTCCATTTGGTAGCAAATCAATTTGGGAAAAATCTCCTTGGGTCTCGATGTAAGGCATCAATTCCGGATGCACTACCTGAACATGGTAAGCCTCGTTGAAGTTATCAGACAATACTTTCCAATTGCAATCGGTGGAGGCTGTCATGTCAAGCACACGAACCATTTCTTCAATACGATAAGCTCCTATTTCATTCGTTATATTTTCCCCAAGGTATTGGGCCAGAGAGTCACAATCAGAGTCCATATTAAACCAAACCATTCCGAAAAGTACCTCTACAACAACTGATTGCAGGCCAAGTTTCTCGCAAGGATTCCCACGCATAAAATCATCAGCGCCCGGAACATTAACCACGCGACCGTCAAGATCAAATTGCCAGCCATGGTAAGGGCAGGTAAACCGTTCTGCATAACCATAAGGTCCTTCAGAAACGCGAGCTCCCCGATGCGGGCAAACATTAAAATAGCCACTAAATGAACCATCAGCGCGTCGAACAACGATGACTGACTCCGGTCCCACTTCTGCCACAAGATAATCACCTGATTCTGGCGCTTGGTAGGCTAGACCCGCGATATGCCAGGTTTTACGCCACATGTTATCTAACTCTTGCTGAAAATAATCTCGACTAATATAACGCTTTGCAGTAATCGGATCACCTCTGAGTTGCGGTCGGTCTATCTCGGCCGGCCTATCATTTTTCACTGCATCTGACTCCATTCTCTATTCCTCTAGTTACCCTACTCACCCACTTCTAGCCAATCTCCATTTGCCCGAGCCTCATACACCTTTATTGATTTATTCGTTAATCGGCCCGCCGGTGCTCCGGTTTCGAGGTTAAAGCGCATCCCATGAATTGGACAGGAAATGTGCCCATGCCGNATACGCCCACCACAAAGCGGCTTATTTTGGTGGGGGCAGTTATTTTCTACAGCAAAATATCCTTGGTTGGTAACCCCCACCAAAATCTCATATCCATTTAAATCGGCAACACAAGCTNTGTTATCTGCAAGCTTTANNAGTTCAATCACCTTATGAAAGATCATTCTAATCAACCAAAATAATTTGAAAGTAAATCCGGGAAGTATGTTGTTAAAATGTTAGCAACTGCCACTTCGGCTTACAACTCGCGAGGCAAAAGCTTTTTGTCCTTTTCTTCGCCCCCGATTTTTAATTAAGCGATCTTAGATGATTGGTAACATCATGGCATGAACAAAGCAAAAAGTAATGGTCTAAATGGTTAGCGTGCTGATGATCTCATAGTTACAAATTCTTCGGCCGCTGAAGGATGTATGCCAATAGTCGAATCAAATTGCTTCTTGGTCACGCCAGCATTTACAGCTATTGCCATGCCCTGAATAATCTCAGCTGCCTGCTCGCCCACCATNTGACAACCCAATACCAGATCACTGGCACGGTCGACTACCAGTTTCATGGTGATCCGATCATCTCCTCCGCTGAGGGATTGAAACATCGGTCTAAAATCGGACACAAAAATAGATACATCGGCAGATGTTTCTTTTGCCTGATCTTCTGTCATTCCAACACTCGCAAACTCAGGCTGGCTAAATACTGCCGTGGGAATGTTCCGATAATCAATCGTTTGCTCAGCTTTCCCAAAAAGGTGGTCAACCAACACCATAGCCTCCTGAATCGCTACCGGCGTCAATTGCACACGATCAATCACATCACCCAGCGCGAAAATTGACGGCTCATGTGTTCTGAAGTCTTTGTCAACAATGATTGATCCATCATGTCTTGTTTTTACTGAAGTATTCTCTAAGCCCAGATGANNAGTGTTTGCTCGCCTACCCGTGGCATAAAGAACTAGATCTGCGGATATGCATCTTCCATCAGTCAAAAAAACATCATGTGATTCGTTTACAAACTCTATGCTATCTACTTTTGTATTCAGATGAATTTTGACCCCCTTGGAGCGCATCCCCAGCTCGACCTTATCGGTCATCTCCGAATCAAATGACTTGAGTAACCGTTGTCCCCGATAGATCAAGTTCGTAGATACTCCCAAACCATTCAAAATTCCGGCAAACTCAAGAGCTATGTAACCTCCCCCAACAACAACAGCCGTTTCAGGCAGTCGTTCAAGAAAAAACATCTCATTTGATGATAAAGCATACTGACTTCCCGGAAACTCAGGGATATGAGGCCAACCCCCAACCGCTAACAAAATGTATCGGGCAGAATAACTCTTCCCACCGATAATAACTGTGTTTGGCCCTTTCAAGAATGCCCGTTCAGAAAACAGATCTGCTCCACTGCTATTCAACAAATTTGCATAGATAGTATTGAGTCGCGCAATTTCACTGTTTTTGTTATCCCTTAGCGCTTGCCAGTCGAACCTCGCCGAATCAAAAGACCAACCATAACTGTTGCCAATATGAAATATTTCCGGAAATCTTGAAGCATAGACGAACAACTTTTTAGGAACACAACCAACGTTCACGCATGTCCCTCCCAGGTCACGGTCCTCTGCTACCCCNACTCTGGCACCTTTGCTTGCAGCCATGCGTGCAGCACGAACTCCCCCTGAACCCGCACCAACGATAAACAGATCATAATCGAACTTGTCGGCCACTATCTAATCTCCTCAAATGTTAGAACACGGAACCAATGTAACTAAACATATCATATAGAAGCTGCTTTAGATTGAAGTTATAACTGAATACACAATGTCGCNGCTCCATTTCCGATTATACAAAAAAGTGAAGCATCATCCTTGTCATCGTTTATGAATTAATGGGTGGGAGGTAAATAAAAGATCGACATGCTTNAAATGATTGTCAGTCCAAAAAAATGATAACATTAAGCCTAAGCATAATTCATCCAGAATTCTTGAGCGAGTATTATGGGACCGGATATAGAAAGTGGTAAAAAGCCCCTCTGGGTGCCAGATGAGTGCACCATCCAGCAAAGCAACCTCTCTGCCTTTCAAGAAAAACTTAAGACTGATCTGGGACTTGAATTTGATCGGTACCAAACATTGCATAAATGGTCAATCACNCATCCAGAACAATTTTGGACACAAGTCTGGGAATTTGGAGAGGTCCGCNACTCCAAAAAGTGGGATACAGTGCTCCAGAATCCTGATCAGTTTCCCGGCGCAAAATGGTTCTCCGGGGCTAGACTCAATTTTGCCGAAAACCTGCTTCGCGATCGCAGTGATAGAATAGCTATTGTTAGCAGGCTAGAAAATGGCACTCGTCGAATCGTTAGTTATTCAGAACTATATAAGAAAGTGGCAGCGTGCGCCGAAGGACTTCGAAATCTGGGTGTGACTCGCGGAGACCGCNTAGCTGGCTTTATGCCCAACATCCCAGAAACCATTGTGGCAATGCTTGCAACCAGTTCGATAGGTGCCGTCTGGTCTTCTTGCTCGCCAGATTTTGGAATCAATGGCGTAATGGACCGATTTGGGCAGATCACTCCGAAAGTGCTATTTGCCTGTGATGGTTACTTCTACAATGGAAAAACACTCAATTCTTTGCCCAAACTGAAAGAAATCTGCGGTCGGATTGAAAGTATCGAGCAGCTAGTGTTAGTTCCAGTTACCAATCAAAATATCTTAATGACTGAGATTCCAAATTCTACCTTATTCGATGATTTTTCGACGAACCATTTTGTGTCTGAGCTATGCTTCGAACAACTGCCATTTGATCACCCTCTCTACATCATGTACTCATCAGGAACCACAGGAGTGCCAAAATGCATCGTGCATAGTGCTGGTGGCTCCTTGATCCAGCACCTCAAGGAGCATCAGTTGCATACCAATTTAAAGCCAGAGGACGTGCTCTTTTTCTTCACGACTTGCGGTTGGATGATGTGGAATTGGTTGGTGACTGGCCTCGCCTCAAAAGCAACCCTAGTACTTTACGACGGGTCACCTTTTCATCCTCANCCAGAATCATTAATAGATATTGCAGAGCAGGAGGCAATTAGCATATTCGGTGTTAGTGCCAAATACATAGCTGCGCTCAAGAAGAGCGGTGCACGATTCACCCAAACCCATGACCTACGAGGACTTCATACCATTCTTTCAACAGGGTCACCACTCTCTGATGACAGCTTTCGTTATGTCTACGATGAGATTAAAAGTGATGTCGCTTTGGCTTCAATCTCAGGGGGCACAGATATACTCTCAGCATTTGTTCTCGGCCATCCTCACCTTCCGGTATGGGAGGGAGAGATTCAATGCAANGCGCTCGGAATGGCTGTAGAGATATGGAATGAAAATGGGGCCTCTGTGACCATGCAAAAGGGAGAACTAGTTTGTACAAAACCATTCCCAAGTGCGCCCATCTATTTCTGGAATGATGACACAAATGAAAAGTATTTGAGTGCTTATTTTGACACTTTTCCTAGCATATGGGCCCAAGGAGACTATGCAGAAATAACCGAGCACGAAGGCTTGGTTATATATGGGCGCTCCGACGCCGTTCTTAACCCAGGGGGTGTTCGAATTGGTACCGCGGAGATCTATAGGCAAGTAGAGAAGCTCGATGAGGTCATAGAGAGTATTTGCGTTGGTCAAGACTGGGAGGGCGATGTTCGGGTAATACTGTTCGTTGTATTGCAACAAAAATGCCGACTGAGCAAAGAACTTAAAGCAAGCATCATGGATACGATAAGAAGGGGGACCACACCGAGGCATGTTCCTGCAAAAATAATCGCCGTTCAAGATATTCCGCGCACTATAAGCGGAAAGATCGTCGAACTTGCGGTTCGAAAGATAATTCATAATGAATCAGTTGACAACACTGACGCCTTAGCAAANCCAGAAGCTTTAAAACTTTTTAAAAACCTCGTTGAATTGAAAAGTTAGACCTGCGCTGAGCTTAAAAGCACGAGATGCTCAGCTAGTGGATAAATATACAAGAATTTGATCTAGCTTTATCTCGCATAACCTCTTATCCGATAATAAAGGTAATTGTTCGACTCAATTTGATTAATCAAGGTTGCTATTTCCTTCACGATAATGAGCATTACGATTATCAAGTTGACTCTCTTTTGCAAACTGGAGATCACTCTAGTCTAAACAGCTAAAGCAGGGTCCATCCAGCTCATATTTTTCAAAGATGGGGTCTATTTGATAAATCATAGTAGGCGCTAGACTTTAAAAAGATTGCAGTTCAATTTCATCGCTCATGATAAGGTAATAAAATATATCCATTGCCATGATATTGCTCGCGACCAACTAAATGATATGGGATCATGTTACGAAAATTAGCTGCGGATGGTAAAACCGTGCGCTAGTAACGATATAAAAACAATGAACTACTTACGTTTCTGCCTCACTGCCATTATAGTTTTGATCATTGCCTTTTTCGGCATACTCCCTCCCTATATAGACTGGCAATCTAACCGTGTCTTAAGCAGCGAAAAAGCTNAAATATCCGATCAAGCGATCATCCTGCATAAAAAGCTCTTTATAGGGGACTGGCACGCAGATAGCACACTATGGTCCAGGGATCTGTCGTTAAGACATTCGCGCGGGCATCTGGATATTCCGAGGATGCAACAAGGAAATATTGCTCTTCAAATGTTTACCTCGGTCACGAGCGCCTCGAGCCGGAGCGGTTACACTAATAATGGGAAAAAATTCCGAGATGACATTACGTTACTTGCTGTAGCGCAACGATGGCCTCAGGCGGCATGGACAAACCTGACTGATAGAGCAGCCCATCAGGCACAAAAATTACAAGACATCGCTCGCGTTAATGAAGAAAATTTCATGCTGATTACCTCAAAGGTTGATCTGAGGGAATTTCTCCATAGACGACNATCAAATAGTAGGCTGGTGGGTGGATTAATTGGAACAGAAGGGTCACATGCGCTGGAAGGCCAGATTAGTAATATCGGATATCTTTTTGATCTCGGTTTTCGGATGATGAGTCTGCATCATTTTTTTGACAATCAATTGGGAAGCTCTCTGCATGGCAACGGTCGGTCGGGCTTAACTTTTTTTGGCCATCAAGCACTTGTCGAGATGCAACGATTAAATATCATAGTCGATGTATCTCATTCGTCGGAAGAAGTCGTCAGAGACGTTCTGTCTGTTAGCAAGAAACCTGTTGTCCTAAGCCATACTGGCTTCTACGGGCACTGTCCATCACCTCGCAATATAAGCGATCAATTAATGCAAGAGATTACTGCAGAGGGCGGCCTCATAGCCGTAGGTTACTGGGAAGGGGCTATTTGCGGAAATACTCCAAAAAAAGTTGCTGAGGCGATCCTATANGGCATTGATCTCCTAGGTGATGACGCCGTGTCTCTGGGGTCTGATTTTGATGGCAATATTGTGACCACGTTTGATGCGAGTGGCCTGGTGCTTATCACCCAAAATCTTCTTGATTTGGGACTTTCGGAGAATCAAATTGAGAAGGTTATGGGTGGAAATATGTTGCAATTCCTCCTAGACCAGCTGCCCACAAGCTAGCACACCGATGCTTACAACGACAAAATAGACTTTAATTGTCTGTGTTTCTTCGCTAAAGTANTTGAGGGGACATCCGATTGATAAGTAGATGAGTCGCAATCTGCGACCAGAAAGTTGAATTAAAGGAAGTTCATGTGAACAGCTTTTTTCACGGTAAAACATTGCTACTTTCAATGGGTTGTGTGGCGACGCTNGTNATTTTTTCCGGTCCTCTCCCTGCACATGAACCACGCGAAATGGCCCGAATGCAACAGACGATTGATATTCTTACTAGGCAATTAGCAGACGCAAACACGAAGATAAGACGATTAGAAGCTTCGGTCTCAAGCAGAAGGGGCCGAACTGCGAGTGCCGTCCCTACTGGGTGTGATGTCGGCGATGCGCGTGCAAATGTTCAACTTGCCGACGGAAAAATGGCTGAGGGAGAGGCCCTTGAGAGTTGGATAAGAGACTTCGGCAAAAACTGCACCCCTCAAGAGTTGACCCAGCTAAAACTTTTAGCCAATGAGCTTTTTTACGGCCAAAGCTCACTAGATCTTATTGATCTGCTTCGTTAATCCACTTACTAACGAAATATAGTAGGTGCCCACCAGAGGGACACCGCTGTAATCAATAGAATCCCGAAGCAATTTATAAGAAACCCGACACGGGCCATTTGCGGAACGGTAATTTTCCCTGATGAGAAGACAATCGCATTTGGTGCTGTCGCAACTGGCAGCATAAAAGCGCAGCTCGCCGCTAGGGTAATAGGGATACAGAGCAGCANAGGATCAATTCCAGACTCAACTGCCATTGCCCCAATAACCGGCAGAAAAGTTGCAGTTGTGGCGAGATTGCTCGTCATTTCCGTTAGGAAAACAACCAGTGTCGTCGCACCAAAAATCATTATTACCACTCCGAGAGCAGCCAAAGGGGACAATCCCTCGCCCAACCACTGGGCTAATCCAGAGCTTGAAATTGCGGACGCCAAACTAAGACCCCCTCCGAATAAGATAAGTACGCCCCAAGGCAACGACCTCAAATCGTCCCACACTAGTAACTGAGATTGTTGTTTGTTTCCGCTAGGCAGCAGAAATAGAACAATTGCTCCCATTATTGCAATACTTGTATCTGAAATTCCCTCGATTGAGAAAAAATTAACTAATGAATTCCGGAATACCCATCCCAAAACCACCAACAAAAATATGAGTGCAACTCGTTTTTCAGCTGGCCTTATGGGGCCCAAATCGCTCTTCATAGCCGACAATTGACTAAGCGCTTCCTCGCTGGACGGTATCTTAATGTGATATACCCATCGGGTTAAAATAACCCAAGTGAGCGGAATCAATACCATACTAACTGGGACGCCTAATTTCATCCAGTCAACAAATCCCACTTTCATTGAATAATTTTCCTCCAAAAAAGCCACCAACAATGCATTGGGAGGAGTCCCTATAAGGGTCGCCATGCCACCGATAGTTGCAGAGAAAGCTAGCCCNAGAAGCAATGCAATTTCAAAATCTCGTCCTTGTTCTATAGAAACATCTGGAACATGGTTCTGAATGACTGTGACTACCGATAAGGCGATAGGAATCAACATCATAGTGGTGCTTGTATTTGTCATCCACATGGATAGAAGTCCAGCTACAACCATGAAGCCAGCCATCAGACGAGAGGCTTCAGTTCCTGTACGCGTCAGAATAAGCAGAGCTATTCTTTGATGAAGATTCCAGCGTTGGACCGCAAGCGCAAGGATGAAAGCACCCAAAAAAAGATAGATTATCGGGTGCGCATAGGGGGCCGCTACTTCTTTGATATGCGATACGCCTATTAGATCGAACGTAACAAGTGGCAATAGCGCGGTGACAGCAACATCCACAGCTTCTGTTGCCCACCAAACAGCCATCCATAAACCAACAGCGGCAGTCCTCCAAGCGGCCGAGGCCATAAGCTGTTGATGTCCGTCTAGAAGCAGCATAATGACAAAAATAGAGGGCCCAAGAACAAGTCCAATAGATTTATGTAAAGGCTGTTTCAGACCGATGAAAGTAATCATTCGATTTCTCCAAACGTAATTTCACAAATCTCTTTTTGACAACACTTGATAGACAAAAAGTCTTCATGCAATTAAAAAGACCGTAATCTTTCCCCACATTAGTATAAAATTTTATCTCATCATTTTATGTTAGACCTATTCCTTTTAGCCAGTCATCCAATCCTGTTTCAACTGACATTTAGTCAAGGTCGATTGAAGACANGTTGAATATCGCTATACTTGAATAGAAAATCGTAGCCCAAGCACAGCGGAGTCTTTTAGTGAATATCCCAAAAACAGTAATTTTGTGCTTTCTATCCATTTTCACGTTCCTCTCGTTTTTACCGATCTTCGGAAAGGTCCGCACTGAACTATGGGTATCCGAGTTTCCAAGCCAAAGCAATTACAAGTTTGCGGAAGATTTTCTTTGGGGAGCCGCCTCGGCTGCCCAACATATCGAGCATCAGCAACCAAGCGACTGGACAAAGTTCGAACAAAATGTGATTGCTGAGGGTCGAACTAGCACGGATCCAAAACCCGGCTACGCAATACCCGGCCACATCAATAGTCTAGATGANTTTTCCGCTCAAGTTAGACTAAAGAAAACAAATTATGACGAGATGTTTGACTCTGATTTTGCAATTGCCCAGGCCTTAGGTCATAACGCACACCGTTTCTCGATTTCTTGGGCAAGACTTTTTCCTAAAGAGGGAATGGAGTATCCCGATAAGGACGGGATCGCTTTCTACGATGAAATCTTTGCATCTTTAAAAGCGCATAATATTCAACCCCTGGTATCTCTATTCCATTTTTCCACTCCCGACTGGTTTTGGGAGGAAAAAGAGGGATTGAGGGGCTGGGAGCGAGATGACGCAATTCGTCATTTTGAAACCTTTGTGAGGGCCGTGGTAGAAGCCTTTGGAGATCATGTCAGCATCTGGACGACGCTCAACGAGCCCATGACTTATGTATTTAATGGATATATGGAAGGTATTTTCCCTCCCCTTGAGCAACGAGACATCTTAGGCGCTGCTCCCGTAGTTGCAAAGCTACTAGAAGCGCATGCAAGTGCTTATGAAATAGTGCATGCAGATGCTCTCAAAAGATCAAAACAGGTTTTGGTAGGAATCGCCAAGCATACACGTGCGTTTGAGCCTCTTAGAAACTGGGCGCTATTAGATAGATTGTCCGCTTCTTCGGTCGATCAGGCTTTTATCTGGGATTTTCTGGATGCCATTCAAACCGGCGTAATGAAATTGGTAAATACTGATATTGAAATAGAGATTCCCAATCTCAGAGGAACGCAAGATTACATAGGTGTAAACTATTATGGTCGCTTTTATGTTGAATCAAATATTTTTGACTTGACTAATCCTGAAATCCATTTCTATGACCCCAAGCTGCCCGATGAGATGCGGAGTGATCTCAATTGGGCAATCTATCCGCACGGATTCTTCAAAGTCCTAGTTGCCTCACATGAACGATATGGCAAGCCGATGTATGTTTTAGAAAATGGGTTAGCCGACGGACAGGATAATGACAAAAGACGACAACAATTCCTTGTGACTCATATTCGCGAGATATGGAACGCTATTAATCACTCAGGCGCAGACATTAGGGGTTATATGCACTGGTCATTCATCGATAACTTTGAATGGGCGGAAGGCTTCACAGCCCGCTTCGGTCTGATCGAGACAGAATATGAGAATGACTTTAAGCGTGTGCCGAGGCCCAGTGCATACCTCTATCGAGACATCATTAAGGCTAAAGGCATTAGCTCAGATATCTGGAATGTTCATTCCGAGTCGAACATGGAATAAATAATGGCGTTATTTATCAAGATTCATGTTCCAAAGCACCACTCGGGCTGCAATGCTCGTTGACAACATGATGCCAAAGATGGGCATCAATGAGCCCTCAGCTAGCATTGCGGCCAATGCTCCTATTAGACCACCAAACAAAAAAATTACAGTCGAATGGAGAGACGCAGCGGCACCGCTAAGGCGATCAAACAAGGTCATGTACACACCAGCAACGGTCGGTCTAATGCCACCGGCAATTGACACACTAACAAACAGTGCAAATAACACCCCTTCGAGCCCCAATTGATCAAACAATGAAAATATCCAAACGACAAACAACAGTGCGATNTGAATCCAGTTGCCATAGCTTGCNATCCTCATTGGCGCTATTCGGCGCATTAGCCGCTTCGAGAGCACGGTACCAAACATGGCGCACAATCCACCAAACCCAAAAATCAAACAGAACTGAAACTGGGTTAACGAAAAATATTGCGTAAAGATTGCCATCGAGTTAGTCAGGTATGCGAAAAATACACCCGATGTAAGCGCNCTGAATAAGGTGTAGCGGGAGGCCATAAAACGTCCACTCTTCTCATGGGTAAGAACCTCCCAATAATCAGAAAAAAGAGTTCTCACCTCAAAACGTTCTGGCAAATTATCTACGGATTCCGGAATTCTAAACATGAAGACGTACCACAGAAATAAGCTATAGATCGCCAGTACTGCGAAGATTGTTTGCCAACCGAAGTGCAGAAGAAAAANGCCAACNAATGGCGCAATCATTGGGGCAACTAACATCACCAACATTACTGTAGCCATGCGTTGGGGAATTTCTTCCGTAGGATAAAAATCTCTCACCTGAGCCATACAAACAACGGCAGCAAAACCGCCTCCTACTGCTTGAAAGATTCGATACACCTGCACCTGAAGAATTGTCTCGGCAAACGCTATGGATAAGGTTGATGCTGAGAACAAGAGCAAGCCAAAACTGCCTAGGGGCTTACGACCAAGCTGATCAGATAACGCGCCGCCTAAAAAAGTACCCAAGGCATGGCCAATGAGATAGGTGCTCACCGTCAGATTAACCTGAACAAGCGGCACGCCGAAGTAATCAGCCATTATCGACAAAGCAGGCAGGTAAGCGTCGACAGCAAAAGGGACCACTGCCATTATAGCTCCTAACAAGACCACCAGAAGAGGCGAATCAGCCAGATTCTGTCGATTTCGCATCATTTTTCCTGTAGCGAAGAAGGAAATAGCTCTCTTGGCCCCCTAATAGTTTGACACGAGAACAGCTAATCTATTACGAATTTAAGAGACAACTTGCTATAGTCAAGTGTCGAAAAATTTCCGAGTACTATTATGAATGATCCTAATGACACGCCCTTATGGTTATTTTCACTCGAGTTTTATGCCCACGATCACGTGTCCGAATGCTTGTTAGCCATTCAAGATTCATCGAAGGCTAACGTTAACATTATACTTTATTTACTTTGGTTGGCATCTAACTTCAAACAACTTTCAAAAACAGAAATCTTTTCGATTATTAATTCGACCGAAAATTGGACCCAGAATGTGGTCATTCAAATCCGTGAAGTTAGACGGTACTTAAAGCTAATGCTTAGGTCTGCTTTAAAGCTTCCCATTCTATCCTTCAAGGATAAAGTGAAAGAACTGGAAATTCAGGCTGAGAAGATCGAACAGATGTTTTTATATCAGTTGGAGATCGAAAGCCCATTCGGGATGCCGGTCAATGATGCAATCATTGCTGGCCGAGAGAATTTAAGAAGCTATGAGCAGCTGCTGCAAAGGCCTTTTCCGCCCGAGCGGTTTAATTGTTTGTTAAACGCATTTCAAGATAAACTAGACGCGCTGTAATGATTCTTTATAAAACATACTCCCGGTCTAATATTCTGGCAGGGATTGGTATACAGAAACCTACTTTTTGCGCCCAAAAGAGCTATTAGTGTATATGGTTGATCAGCGATTATATGCATGCTTAATTGGTTAGCATGAAGAAACTCTGAAGGCGCTCTTCATCATGGCTCATACCCTTTTCTGGCGAAAATTATCATCGAGATACTCTGAGCTCGTTGCTGTGCTCATTGTTAGCTCATTTTTGTGTTCATGCCAGCCGCAAGATCGAGTAATCAAAATTTCTGGCACGACTTTTGGCACGACATATAACATTACCGTAGTTGGCGGAACGGTGGCAAAGGCGGAATTATCTATGGGAATCGAATCCCTTTTGTCTATCGTTGACGAAGCCACATCTTCCTATAGGGAAGATTCTGAAATCAGTTTGTTTAACGCCGCAGGAATAAATACAGAAATGAAAATTTCTGAAACGCTATGGCAAGTTCTGCTCATAAGTAAAGAGGTATGGGATCAAAGTCATGGCTCCTTTGATCCAAGTGTCGGAGCACTAGTCGAACTTTGGGGCTTCGATGATCGAGATAGCGTTAGTATTTTCCCAACAGATGAGGAAGTTGAGTTTGCAACGTCAAAAACAGGTTTTGACGGCCTGATTATGAAAGCTGACTCTGATTTTTATCTGCTTAAAAAATCTAGGAGTCTGATCTTAGACGTATCGGCCGTAGCAAAAGGTTATGCGGTTGACTTAATAGCTGATTACCTTGCGACGCTTTCGTTGAATAATTATTTAGTAGAAATCGGCGGTGAGCTCAAAGTTAAAGGACATAATCCAAAGGGTCAGGAGTGGCGAGTTGCTATCGAATCAGCATCTAAATTTGGGTCCTATGACAGATTGATTTTGTTGAACCAAGGCGCAGTTGCGACCTCAGGAAGCTATAGAAATTTTTTTGAAAAAGAAGGCATGCGTTATTCGCACATTATTAACCCGCGATCTGGTTATCCTTTGATTCATAATCTTAAATCGGTCACCGTAATAATGGACGAATGTGCTTATGCCGATGCATGGGCGACCGCTTTTTCTGTTATGAGTAAGGAGGAGGCGATTTCTACAGCTATTCAACTCGACATTCCCCTGTACATAGCGGGAGAAGACCCTACCGAGAAAGAACCGAGGATGAGTCCCGCTTTCAGGAGATACAATACTGAGCTAATGGGAAGACAAGGCGGCGATAGTTTGAGCCGATAGCAGTGAGGACAGCTCACAGGTGGGAACTGTGACTGCGTTCAGCGGAATAAAATAGCAATTGTTCTTTGCTCAAGATGCAATAGCGCGTCGATTGTCTCTCACAAATAGGCCAAATCTCTATCTAAGCAGGACCCTTTTTTTGCTTGTAGAAGAGCATTTCCTCAGCCTTTTTAATATAGTTTTTTGCATTACAGCATCACATTTATAGCGAGCTGACCAGTCCTGCAGCAGTCTAACCTATGTTATTGATACTATTCATATTTGAATAGATTTTGTAGTAAAAACTGCCGGTTAGAACTTGCCAAATAACATAATTTTCGATAATGTACCGCCGTGTTCATTTATGGCTACTCTAGTTTTTCAGAGTATAAACCTATTAGCAAAAGTCGGTAAAAAACAAATAGCTAAAACCGGCACATGTCGTGAATGAGCAATTTTTTAAAAGGGACCTTCAAAACAGTCAAATCAGAAGGTAAGCCACTCGAAGTGGCACTTGAGGTGTGATAAGGGATCTGCCAGCCTGCAATACGCGCTGAGTTTCCTAGCACGCCGATGTTATAGTCAGGATGGGCAATTGACTTCTAACCATACCGCTGAGATTTGGCCGCTTATGCTATTTGGTACTTTGGTTGTATTTTTAATCGTAGCTATGCTGTTTGTCGGCTGGTTACTTGGCCAGAGTCGAAGAGTTGCAGCAACCAATGACCCTTATGAATCGGGTATCGTTTCTGTTGGTGGAGCGCAACTTAGGATTTCAGTGGAATTCTACCTTGTAGCTATCTTCTTTGTAATTTTCGACTTGGAAGCTATCTTTATATTCGCATATGCCGTGGCGTTTTATGAATTGGGATGGATGGGATACATCTCGATGATGATATTCGTTGCGGTTCTTGCAGTAGCACTTTTGTATGGGTGGCTCAGCGGGGGCCTTGACTGGGGTAACAAAAAACGAGTTGGTCTTGCAGAGGCGCTTGAGCGAGAGAGGCAAGAATCATGAGATGGAGCCTTACGCGACCCGAGGAAAATGATAATGCTTTGTCAAATGATTTTGTGGAAGAGCAAGTTCAGAGAAATGTTGCTTTCGCCAAACTTGAAGACCTTATAGCTTGGGGCCGATCTAACTCCTTATGGCCATTCAATTTCGGACTGTCCTGCTGCTATGTGGAGATGGCCACTGCATTTACGAGCAAACATGATATTGCACGATTCGGAGCTGAAGTTATCCGAGCCACGCCGCGTCAAGCTGACTTGATGGTAATTTCAGGGACCTGCTTTTTAAAGATGGCACCAGTAGTCAAAAGGCTTTATGACCAACTATTGGAACCACGATGGATTATTTCAATGGGCTCTTGCGCCAACTCTGGCGGAATGTATGACATCTACTCGGTAGTTCAAGGAGTTGACAAGTTCATCCCTGTAGATGTTTATGTGCCGGGATGTCCTCCGAGACCAGAGGCGTTTATGCAGGGCCTTATTATGCTACAGAAATCAGTTGGGAAGGAGCGCAGACCTTTAAGTTGGGTCACGGGAGATCAGACGGTTGTAAAACCCGACAAAATTAGCAAGAGAGATGAATTAACCCCAACTCGAATATTGGCTACCGAATTGAGAGAGCCCAAGGATATATAGGCCATTTAATAATGGATACCCCACTCGCAGAGCAATCCTTCGTTGACAATCAATCGACGTTTGCCATAAGAGAGTTAATTAGTGCATTTGGCGAAAACTCTTTTATGGAGCAAGAGTGCGCCGATGGTGTTGTCACGATATGGATTAGCCGTGACATGATAATAGCAGTGATGAAGTTTCTTCGATCCCATTTTTGCATGCTTTATGACCTATTTGGGATCGATGAACGGACCAGAATCCACCGATTAGGACAACCGGCCTCGGACTTCACAGTTGTTTATCAATTGCTTTCTACCCGGCGCAATGAGGACTTACGCGTTAAAGTTGCGTTAAACGAATCAGACTTAACTATCCCTACCATAATCAAAACTTGGCCCAATGCTAACTGGTATGAGAGAGAAGCTTGGGATATGTTTGGGATTGTATTCGAGGGCCACCCCACACTTTTTCGTATCCTACTCCCTCCCACTTGGGAGGGCCATGCTCTCAGAAAGGATCATCCGGCGCGAGCCACCGAAATGGGGCCTTTCGAAATGGGCGATGAACGCGTGGCTCGTGAACAAGAGGCTCTGCGTTTCAGACCTGAAGACTGGGGCATGAAATCGAAGGATGAAGACAATGAGTACATGTTTTTAAATCTGGGACCAAATCATCCAAGCGTTCATGGCGTTTTTCGTATTGCTCTGCAACTCGATGGTGAGGTTATTAAGGATTCGGTGCCAGACATCGGGTATCACCATCGAGGTGCCGAGAAGATGGGTGAGCGACAGACTTGGCACACTTACATCCCTTACACGGACCGAATTGATTACCTGGCAGGGGTTATGAACAATTTAGCCTATGTTCAGGCCGTAGAAATACTCGCTGGCATCAAGGTTCCCGATCGGGCTAAGGTCATAAGGATCATGCTCGCAGAGCTTTTTCGCATATCAAGCCATCTCGTCTTCTATGGAACATTTGTTCAAGATGTTGGGCAAATGTCTCCTGTCTTCTACATGTTTGCAGACAGGGAAAGGCTTTTCGGGATCGTAGAGGCAATCACAGGAGGAAGGATGCACCCAGCCTGGTTTCGAATCGGAGGCGTGACCGCTGATCTTCCCAATGGATGGGAAAAACTGATGCGAGACTTCATAGATTCGATGCCCGCGAGACTAGACCACTACGACAAAATGGCTATGCAGAACAAAATCCTGAAGGACCGCACAGTAGGGGTGGGCGTTTATACTCAATCAGAGGCTCTTGAGTGGGGTATAACTGGACCAGGTTTGCGCGCAACCGGCAGTGATTGGGATCTCAGAAAAACTCGGCCATATAGCAGCGGATATGATCAGTTTGATTTTGAGGTTCCGACCGCAAGCAATGGCGATTGCTATGACCGTGCTGTTGTAAGGATTGAAGAAATGAGACAGAGTCTGAAAATAATCCGGCAATGCATAGATAATATGCCAAATGGTCCATATAAAAGTGAACATTCACTAACCACTCCTCCGCCAAAAGAGAGGACGATGCAAGATATCGAAACCTTGATTCATCATTTTCTAAACGTAACCTGGGGGCCAGTAATTCCCCAGGGCGAAGCGTCGGTGATGCTCGAAGCAACAAAAGGCATCAACAGCTACCATTTAATCAGTGACGGCGGAACCAACTCTTATCGCACGCGTATTCGCACACCATCTTTTCCTCACCTGCAGCAGATTCCGTTGATAAGTAATGGGCTGATGATACCTGATCTCATTGCGATTATTGCCAGCATCGACTTCGTTATGGCGGACGTAGATCGATGAAAGGGTCAGTCATACTCACCGACATCGATTCCTTTCTGTCGGAAGAAGAATTGCAAGCAATTGATGCCGAATTGGAACACGTGCCTTACAAGTCCGGAGCTGCGATTGACGCGTTGAAAATCGTCCAGTCACAGAGGGGCTGGATATCAGATGAAAGTCTTGCAGCGATAGCAAGACATCTCGAGATGTCAATTGACGAATTAGAAGGCATTGCTACCTTTTACAACCTGATTTATCGAAGGCCGGTGGGAGAGAGGGTAATACTATTCTGTGATAGTGTCAGCTGTTGGATTTGTGGATGCGAAAAGGCCAAGGAAAAAGTCAGCGACGTTTTAAAGATAGGTTACGGGGAAACAACAACTGACAAAAAATATACACTTCTGCCAGTGCCTTGCCTCGGCGCCTGTGACCGAGCACCGGTTATGATGGTCGGCGACGAACTCATAACCAACTTAGATGATGCAAAGATTGAAGCCACATTCAATCGAGCCTCTTCACGCGAGGACTGTTGATGGAAAGAGTGCTTACACGAAACATTGCAAATGATCCCAAGCCTATCAATATCATCGCATATGAGGCCAACGAGGGGTATCAAGGCCTGAAAAAAGCTATCGCCGAGTTGAGCCCAGAAGACTGTGAGTCTATCGTCAAGGATTCCAAACTTCGGGGTCGCGGTGGGGCAGGCTTTCCGACCGGGATGAAATGGAGCTTTGTGCCCAAAGGCGATGCCTGTTCGCCGGGGCATAAATACCTCGTCTGCAATGCGGATGAGATGGAACCCGGCACGTTCAAAGACCGACTGCTGATGGAATTCGACCCACACCAACTTATAGAAGGCATGATTCTCTCCGCATACACTCTTGGTGCTGACATAGCTTATATCTTTATTCGCGGCGAATATGTCGTCTCGATTCAGCGGCTTCGGAACGCTATCGTCGAATGCTATGAGAAGAACTATCTGGGCAAAAACATACTGGGGTCGGGCTTTAGTCTCGAGATGTATGTCCACCCCAGCGCCGGTCGCTATATCTGCGGAGAGGAAACGGCACTGATTAACGCATTGGAAGGGAAGCGAGCAAACCCAAGGGCCAAACCACCATTCCCTCAGGTTAGCGGACTTTGGGGCCGTCCCACCATCGTAAATAATGTAGAAACACTGTGTAACATTACCCACATTATTCATCGAGGTGCTGATTGGTTCCAAACACTAGGTCGGGGAGAGGATAGCGGCACCAAACTGTTTGGCGTGAGCGGAAAAGTTAATAATCCTGGATGCTGGGAACTTCCCATGGGCACGCCGGTTCGCGAGATAATCGAAGACTGCGCCGGGGGAATGCAACCTGGATTGGAGCTCAAAGGTTTCCTTCCCGGTGGGGGTTCAACTGATTTTCTGACCAACGATCACTTAGACCTTGCCATGGATTATAACGTGATCGGTGCCGCCGGTAGCCGAATGGGAACTGGAACAATGATTATCCTAGATGACCAGACTTGTCCGGTTGGTATGGTTCTCAACCTGATACGATTTTTTGCTCAAGAATCCTGCGGCTTTTGTACACCGTGCCGAGACGGGCTTCCTTGGACTCGTCAGGTACTGGAGGATATATATAACGGCCGAGGTCAAAAAGAAGACCTCGAGACGTTGGCGTATCAAGTCAGATATATCGGCGGAATCGGCAATACCCATTGCGCACTTGCTCCAGGAGCCATGGAACCACTTCAGAGTGCATTGAAGTACTTTTACTCAGATTTTGAAAAACTGATTGAAGGTTCAGGCTCTCACAAATTGATAGGGGCAAGGGGATAATATATGCCCAAAGTTTTAGTGGACGGACAATCGATAGAGGTGAACGAAGGTGAAAACCTGCTGGAGGCTTGTCTCAATGCAGGTCTCGACCTTCCCTACTTTTGTTGGCACCCAGCAATGGGTTCTGTCGGCTCATGTCGACAATGCGCAGTAGTCCAATATCAGAGCGAAGAAGACACAACCGGTCGGATCGTAATGGGGTGCATGACGCAGGTTAAGGATGGGGCCAGGTTTTCCTTGGACACAGAAAATGCCGCGCAATTTCGTGAAGCCATCATAGAATCCCTGATGCTTAATCATCCCCATGACTGCCCGGTATGCTCCGAGGGTGGTGAATGCCACCTCCAAGATATGACTGTAATGGTGGGACACAGAGACAGAAGATATACCGGCAAAAAGAACACGCATAGGAACCAATATCTCGGCCCACTGATTCATCATGAAATGAACCGCTGTATAACCTGCTATCGATGCGAACGATTTTACAAAGATTATGCGGGTGGCAAGGACTTCGGCGCTCAGGCCTCGAGGGATAGGGTCTTTTTCGGTCGTCAAAAAGATGGCGTGCTCGAAAACGAATTCTCAGGAAATCTGGTCGAAGTTTGCCCAACAGGCGTCTTCACAGACAAGCCTTTCTTGGCCCACTATAGTCGAAAATGGGATTTGCAGTCCGCTCCATCTATCTGTTTTGGATGCGGCGTAGGATGTAACACCGCCCCTGGGGAAAGATATGGCCAATTAAAGAGAATCCATAACCGATATAATTATGACATAAATGGATATTTTATCTGTGATCGTGGACGATTCGGAGCCGGCTACGTCAATAATCCGGAAAGAATTGACTTCGCTGGATTGCGAGAAAAGGAAGGAAGTTTCTCGGCCATTCGCCAAGAAAATGCGCTCTCCACCCTCGCTCGTTGGCTGAATAATAAACATGTGGTCGGTATAGGCTCTCCAAGGGCGTCGCTTGAATCGAACTTTCTTTTGAAACGATGGCTGGGGCCATCTAATTTTTCTTCAGGTCTTTCTTGCTCCGAAGCCTCAAGGATGAAAGACTTAGTTAAGATTCTCTCGGCAACGAGCGCCAAAGTCCCATCCGTCAGGCAAATGGAATCAGCCGATGCCATACTAATTTTGGGTGAGGATGTTGCCAACACTGCACCCAGAATTTCATTGGCTCGGTTTGCAATAACCTCATTTAC
>PCDB01000030.1 GCA_002591625.1 Porticoccaceae bacterium | reverse complement strand
ACACAAACGTGTACTATAACAACCATCTACCTTGGCCTCATGCTGTTATAGCAACGGGACAGCCGCCCGACGCTCCTCATCAAACCCTTTGTATACATGATCATGGCTCAAACGTGAGAGATGTATCATCCACTGCTACCGAGAATATTGGCAAGGTGATCGGCTCTTTGGACAAGGCCCTTTCAAACGTTGATTCCAAACGTGCCAGCTATGGTGCCACCCTAAATCGCTTGCAATTCGCCCTTGATAACCTCGCCAATATCGCTCTAAATACGGAAGATGCTCGCAGTAGAATTACAAACACGAACTATGCTTCGGAGACCACTGCATTGGCAACAGAGAGCATAGTCTCGCGCGCCGCACATGCAATGGTCGCTCAAGCTAACCAGCAGCCCAGAGCGGTTCATCATTTGCTTGGGAGAGAACTGTCAAAGTCGCTCCATTCCGAACACAATCTCTACTCGTAACAACGTCGCCAATTACATTACCGCATGACCACCACGTTATCCGTTTATTTACCGACATGTAAAAGTAGCACTTTAAATAAAGCTTTTTAAGTTTTAGAATTAGGGAAAAGAGCAATTACCGGACAGTGAGGAATTTATGACACTACCACTACCACTTTTACCCAAAATACTCTTTGTGCTGGCTCTTGCGTCTTGCTCCTTAACCATTGGCGTGGACAACAAGACACTTGCTAACAACGAGGCACCAAAAAACTCGAGTGTTGAGCAAAAAGATGTGCTTCCGACACCCCTTAG
Source organism: Porticoccaceae bacterium (assembly GCA_002591625.1). Taxonomy (GTDB): domain Bacteria; phylum Pseudomonadota; class Gammaproteobacteria; order Pseudomonadales; family Porticoccaceae; genus TMED48. The sequence goes on along the minus strand of PCDB01000030.1, from coordinate 31,718 downwards.
ACTCGCATTTATGTCCGGACACGTTAGCGCGGGCATCGCGTTATACCATGCCGGCGAGTTGAAGATGGCCGCTTCACACCTAATGCACCCGGTTTCCGAAACCCCTGCTGATGAACGAATCGGACTAAATGATATAGGCTTTAATCTAGAAATTTTTGAAAGTGTATCAGCAGCACTCGAAACTCAGGAATCTGCAGCAATTCTATTACCCCTATTAGAAGAAGCCGAGAAGCATCTGGACAGAATGAGAGAAAAAGCCGGTGGTGATCCAATTAAAATCATCAGGTTTCTTCTGGAAACTTCGGTCGAAGAATACTCAGTTGGTGTTAGAGACGGAAAGCTCACCGATGTTGGCGAATACCAAGACGCATTCGGATTCGTGTTAGTTGCAGCAGAGCATGCGCGGCGCTTGCCAAAAACATCAAGGGAACGACTGGTCGCGGAAATTTTAAGTCTGCAGGACTATTGGTTACAGGGGCCTCTGCCTGTCGAGACGCCTACCCCCGCCGAAAATATAGCGTTAACAGTAAATTTGATTCTGTCGCAACTCTGAGGCTTGACGAACTTAACTCTGCCCACACGATGATCATTCTATTTATCGATGATTATGAAATCATCCAAAATGCTCGCAACGTCCGTGCTGTGAGCCTTTGCATTATCTTCATCGGAAGCAGCTATACTTTCAGCGCGCATCATCAAGCTCATTAACAAACTACGACCCTCAAGTTTTTGTATCGAATAGGGCATCTTGGAGGCAAGAATATCTTGCCAGTTATCCTTAACCGAGTCCCAAAAAGCTTGCGTCTTGCCCCAATACTCTTTGGCTGGAGAAAAATCAAAGCCCTCAATCCTCTCATATCTGTTCAAGCCAATCTCTCTTGCCAGAACGCTGTGAGCCTCTATCCCATCAAACTGACCCTGTTTGGATGATGCGGATAACTTGACCTTTAGATTATCTTCTTCCTGAATCCACCCAGTGGGTGTTATCGAATGCCGGTTCGTTCCAACCAGCAAATCATAATCATCTCGTATGCTAAATTCTCTTCGAGGCAAGGGCCGCCATGTCTCACCACTTTCCCATGTCGACATACCATTAGAGTGGACCCAACTGCCCAGCGATGCGTACCGGGGCGAGTCATCGACTTGAAAGACTGATTGCGACCACATGCCCTCTGCGCGGCCAGGATCAAGAGACATGTAGCGCCAGCGATTATTACCGAGATAGATATTGAGCGCCTCGTCTTCATATTGCCAATCTTGGCGCCAATGCTTAATTGTAATCGGTTGAGTATCTTTACCATCCTCGCCTTGCATTCGCATGACTAGTATATGCTGAAGGCTGATGAATGTTTCCCTATCTTCAAGAACGAAGATAAATTCGGTTCCCCATGACTGATAGGGTCTAGCTTTATCAATGGCAGGATCGAAAACGATGGTTTCAAGAAATTCAAAAGAGGCCCTATACTCTCCTGCCATCGCCAAAATGGCTGCCCTATCGCGCTCAAAATCAGTCTTCGCTGGATCATTCAGANATCGCCATCTAGGGCTTGGCTTGCGATCCAGTTTAACGGGAGTCCCAGAGGTCGTTCCTCCTCTTGGCAGCTGATGCGGGCGATCAGCAAGATTCCAAGAAAATGTATATACCTCTTTTTCACGATCAACATCATTTTCAGAGTTACCATTTGGGGAATTTGATTGAGCTTCGGCGGCAATGAGAACAGAGGCAAAAAGGATCGACACAAACAAGTAGGGTGGGCAGCTTGCTCTGAGATAAAAGCCGGCACACTTAATCATAAGACAACCTCAAAACCCTCAAAAATCGGGTGCCCGAGATACATGTCCTTTGNCTGCCCTGCGTCCTTGTGTGACTCGCGAAATGCCTCAGATTTAGTCCAGTTCTTAAAGTCAGCGTAGGAGCGCCAGCTGCTATGAGATGCGTATTCGGTATAGTTATGCGTTTTTTCACCTCTNAGCAGATGGAACGCCATAAACCCGGGCACCGAACCAAGATTCGTTTCCCGATCTCTCCAAACAGCCTCAAAATCATACTCTCGGCCCAAGCATATTTTGAATCGATTCATTGCTATATACATAAACACTCACGGTTGTTAGTTAAACAATATCTAACTACAGAAACATCGATAGCGCCACATAAGGTCGCCAGTGGTACGGACAGCACATGCTTTTCAGATGAGAATGATAATTATTATCGAACCTAAGTTCAAGATCTAACAATCAGCAATAGTCGTTTCAAGGAAAAATAAAACAAAATGCCATGAACAATAACGCTTTAGCATCTTGATTTTCCCTACAAGTATGTTTGCGCAATATTCCGAACCAGCATTGCCACTGAAATTCACACTTATAAGCGAAAAACCTACCTCAACAAATTTCGAACCTCAATGAATTTCAAACGGCCGAAAACTTCTAGCCTGATGCACTAAAGCGTTTCTAACCTCTTTTTCCGTATAGCAAGGATGATCAAACGCAATGAAATATCTTTCCCCAGATGATAGCGAATAGTAACCATCCATGCATAACGCCAGCATCTCTGCAAGAGGATCCTTTACACCATATCTTGCATTCAAAGCTGAACAGATTACGTTCCGGTGATCCTCATTCATGTGATTGATCATAGAAGTTTCATTTTTTGCCCACTTTGGCGCCACCGCCTGCCAATGATGCTCGTTTAGCCAAGCTATTTCACCGAAACCCCCGATCCATCTAGCCCGTATAGATTTAAATAAATAGAAGTGAAACCCATGCACGAGCGAGTATGAGGTGCTATTCGGAAATAATTTGAAAAAACGCGAGCTAATACTATCGGCGTCTTCGTCACTAATTTTTGAAATATCACCTACCAGACTCAGCCTTGCTCTGTCTTGTTTGTCTTGCTTGAGATTTGCGCCACAGATCGTGATACATGCGCGAGAGTCGCGGGTGAAATTGGCAGTGTGCTGAGCGATATCGCTGGCATAAATAATCACATCCCTGTTGGTGTTGGAAACGAATGTGATAAAGCTGCCGAAAGGGTAGTCTAGAGTGCTTTTTGATATCGTCGATAATACCGCCTCATCACTCGATCTGAATAATTTAACGGGGGATAAGTCTGATGATTCTGCCATCTTTGTCATGTTCAATAATATCTAATTGTAAGCGGGTCTCGCGTTATGGTAACAGGCACTTTGTATACATCGCTTATTATGTCCTCAGTAAATACAACATTCGGCCTTCCCGATTTCACTATTTTTCCTTCTCTTATTAAGATAACGTTATCAGCGAAACGTGCAGCCAAGTTTAAATCATGCAAAACAATCAATATCCCCATCTTTTTAGCTAGTTCTTTTATAACGTTAAACATATGCAACTCTCGTCCCATATCCAAACCAGCTACAGGTTCATCCAAAAGCAGGTAACGATTATCTTCTGAATCATCAGGTGTCCATAGCTGTAGAACACATCGAGCAAAGTGGACAAATTTTTGCTCGCCTCCAGACAGGGTATTAAATTTCTGTTGCATTAAGTGTTCAATTTCGCATGCTTTCGCCAACGCATCAACGGCAGCCCCAAAATATTTGTTAAAGTAGTTATGACCCGCATGCAACCATCCCATCTCTAGAACCTCACGTGCGGTAAAATCAAAAATCATGGCTTGAGTTTGAGACATCACACTCCTCGGGAATGCGCGCTCCCTGACCGTAAGTTGCTCTAAATTTCTAGAGTCATAGAAAACGTTACCGGCGCTGGGTTTCAAATCCCCGGCAATAACACGCAACAATGTGGATTTTCCAGCGCCATTGGGTCCGACCAGCGCCAAAATTTGACCAGGAACGATTTCCAGTGAGGCCTTTGCCAAGAGCAATTTATCATTGACAACAACATCAACTGAAACTGCACTAATAGTCATGTTTTTTCATCCTAAAAATCAGCCACAGGAAGAAGGGTGATCCTATTGCACTCGTAATCAGTCCAATAGGCAACTCAGCTGGCTGAATCACCATCCTAGCTATGACATCCGCAGAAATCATTATGAAAGAACCCATAGCCGCTGAAGCAGGCAGCAGGTAATTATGATTGACTCCACCTATCAAGCGGGCCAGATGCGGAATAACAAGCCCAACAAACCCTATCATCCCCGATATAGCCACACTCGCGCCGACTGCCGCAGCAGACGCAAAGATGACTCTATACTTTACCCTCTTGACATCCACCCCTAAACGGTAGGCCTCTATTTCGCCCAGCTGCAATATATCCAAGGTTCTTCGTGCAGGTAACATGAAAAAGAAAGATGAAATCATCAAAACCATTGCGGGCATAAGCACCGACCAAGTTACTCCACCAAAACTGCCCATAGTCCAAAAAGTAAGAGAACGAAGCTCAGAGTCTGTGCTGATGTAGGTTAAAATGCCAATGGCGACACTAGCAATTGCATTTACCGCAATACCTATCAACAAGAGATAAGTCACCCCCTGATAGCCAAACCCCTTGGTAAACACAAAAAGAAGGAGAGTTACCATGGATGCCCCAACAATTCCGGCGAGAGGTAGCATAAAGAGTTCCAAAGAGGGAGGAATGTAGAGATCAGAAGTGAGTACAATCACCACTGCCGCCCCCAAAGCAGCACCGGCAGAGACACCGATGAGACCGGGATCTGCAAGAGGATTTCTAAACAGACCCTGCAATGCTGCACCTGACAGCCCCAGACTTGCGCCGACTAAGCCCGACAAAATTACTCTGGGCAAACGTATCTCAATCAAAACAGTTTGTTGCAATTCCGTCAATGACCCAGATAACAAGTCTAACGCAGGGATTGAAAAACTTCCGATAGCACTAGCGACAATTGCTCCAAGCATTATCAAAAATACTGAAATCCTGACGATTATTACTTGATCTTTTTGAGGAAACATTCATTTAACCATTTCTTGTGCTACAAAAACCGCTGCGGAGAGCGTGCGAGGACTAAAGCCTAACATCTCCATACCATCCATTGTCAGGATGTTGTCGGTTTTAGCGGCTTTGGTCAATCGCAAGTAAGGATGATTTTTGAGTTCTCGGCGAGTACCAAAGCCCTTGAGACCGCGCTTTGTGATAATAATCATGTCAGGATCAGCGGAAATTATCGCTTCTGGTCCGACAGGTTTCCAGCCCTCAAAATTAACGCTATTGACGCCACCAAACATATTTATAAATCCATCTGCCGAGACACCCTTCCCGCCGACAATTGGGGAACCACTGCGCATACTCAGCACAAACATCACTTTTGGTCGCTGCCCAGCCGTCTCGACAACAAGCTCCTCCAGTAATTTTATTTTTAACGAAAGGTTTTCCCGAATCATTGCCTGAGCTTTTTCCTCACGATCTATAATTCTCGCCACGCAAATGAACTTATCAATTATGCCCCGGCTGGTGTGTACTTCATCAATCATAAAATACTCAATTCCGGAATTTTTGAGCTGAACCATAGTCTCAGGTGGTCCCATATCATTCTCACCAAGAATTAGTGTTGGGCTAAGAGATAGTAATCCCTCCGCTGACAGATTTCTGACATAACCAATCGAGGGAAATGCCCTCGCGGCGTCTGGATACGTTGAGGTAGTATCGACTGCGACGATGTTTTCTTCCATCTCCAGCAAGTAGAGAATTTCCGTAAGTGAACCCCCGGCGACAGTAATCCGAGAAGGATCACTCGCTGGTTCACATGCGAGCACTACGGACGACAAGGCAAAGGAACCTAGAATCATGATTAGTTTATTCATCATTTCGCTTTAAACCCCGGATAGAAAAAAAATATTGCGAATACGAACGATAATGATTATCATTCATTTTATTCATAACTGAATGGATTATATTGACTAATTGCTTCGGGAGCAAAAAAATGAACGGTACTTCCCTCTCTGATGAACAAAAAATTTTTCGGGTTATTCACATCTTGCCAGCAGCACTCGTTATTGCTCTGATTCTAGGGTTATCAAATTCAGCTCATGCGAACAAATATGATATCGAAACTCAAGCTGATGGAATCGATGAAATAGTGGTAATTTCGTCTCGAGTTCCTGTTCCAATGGACGAAGTGATTGGCTCTGTTGGCGTAATCGATCGTTCCGATATCGATTCTCGGATGGTCAGTGACATGGCTCAATTNTTCGCAACACAGGTAGGAGTTTCCGTTGACAAGCGACAAGCTTACAGCAGAATGTACAATGATGGGATAATGATCCGAGGACTCGGTGGAAAAAGAGTAAATGTTCTAATCGATGGTGTTCGTGTGGGTGATACTTATACTGGCTATGGTCGTGACCTTGTGGATCCCGAATTACTGAAACGGGTGGAGATTCTAAAAGGTCCTAGCTCCGCCCTATATGGCTCTGATGGGTTGGCTGGCGTGATTTCATACATTACAAAAGACCCTGAGGACTTCGGTGTTAATGGGCAACTCTATACCTCAATAAAAACAAGTTTTGACTCGAGCTCGGACAGAGTGAAAACCGGAGTGACACTTGCATCAAGCAAAGACAAATTAGGATGGATACTCCAAGCTACCAGGCATGATATGGAACAATCAAAGTTACATGACGACGCATCCTTGGATCCTAATCCAATGGAGGGCGATAAAACCAGCATATTGGCTAAGTTAAAGTATNAGCTGAACGACACGTCAACCATATCTTTTACCGTAGATATGGAGCGCTCTGAGTCGGACTGGTACCTGCCTACAGATATCGGAATGAGTTTTTTTCCATCGCCCATAACAAACACTTCAGAGTCACTTGGCACAGATAAGACGGATCGCGAGAGATATACCATCTCTTATGAGTTCTCTGGAGAGACAGCCCTCTTTGATTACGCTAATGTCAATGCTTTTCATCAGTCGACAGATCAGCAACAGAAGACAGATAAAGTAAAACAGATCTTCGGTTTTGGACCAATGGCTGGTCCAACACAATTCCAGACGGAAGCAAGTAATTTTGAGTTCAATCAATCGGTTGAAGGCATGTCTATTCAATTCGGGAAGGATTTACTTCAGAGCTCAGGCATTAAACATCAAATGGTCTATGGCCTAGAATATGAAAAGATTGAAGTTGAACGACCGAGGTATAAGACTTCTACTGATGTGCTTTCCGGCGCGACATCGAGCATTTTCGGTGGAGACATTTATCCCAATAAAACATTTCCCGATACTACTACCGAGCGATCAGCAGCATACTTTAGTGATCGAATAGAAATAAACGATCATATGTCTCTTGTGTTAGGCTTGAGGTATGATCAGTATGACCTCAAACCAAAACCAGATCCATTGTTCAATGTCTTGAATGTAGCGCGCAATGAATTAGCTTTCATTGACGATAGTGCATTTTCAGGAAAATTTGGCATTCTTTATGATCTAACTGATAATCTCTCGATATTCGCTCAGTATGCTGAGGGATTTCGAAGCCCTGATTATGAGAGCGCTAACTTATCTTTTGTAAACTTTGCGTATTACTATAGTGTGGCGCCCAACCCAAACCTAGAATCCGAGGAAAGCTCTGGCTTTGAAATTGGGCTGAGGGGCGGGACCGAAGATACCAACTGGTCAATGGCTTTCTACGATACAGACTATGAAAAGTTTATCGAAACCGATTTAACTGGGGTAACGTCGCGAGGACTAGCGATCTATCAATACGTCAATCTTGATGAAGTTTCTATTAGAGGTTTCGAACTGGAAATGAAGCAATCGTTTTCTTCGAATCTCTCGACAACCATCGGAGTAAACCGAAATTACGGGGAGAAAAACGGGGAAAAACTGACAAGCATACCGCCGACAGAGATTTTACTTGTGCTTGATTGGCAACCGATAGAAGACAGATTATCCATTCGTGCAGTAGCGTCGATGATTGACGATGGGCCCGGAAACAAATCAAACTGCGGCCGATCTGGGCGAGGCGATTGCCTTGAGGTCTCTGGTCATACTACCCTCAACCTTTATGCCGATTATATGGTCACGAGGAATTTGTCGGCTAAAGTTGGCGTGGAAAATCTTACTGACAGAAAGTATTGGGATTGGATCAGCGTAGATGGGAAGTCGGCTGATGACCCCGCAAAAGACCTCTTTCTCTCTGCAGGAAGGGAGTTCAAAGCTGAATTGCGATATGAATTTTAGNAAATCATCTATGGACCACATTCTCCAATGAGACACTAGTTTCTCCCCTTGCGGTCGGCCCAATAATACCGTTTACGTTAAGTTTACATTTATTATTGCGTCGACCCGCAATTCATGTATTAAATGCGCCAACTTCAGCGTTGATAATTCTAGAGCGACTAAAGTTTTGACTCCATATGGAATAAAAGCTGACTATCGACTGGTGCTGGCACGTTACAACGGATGTAATTGCATGGAGAGGACTTAGATGAGTGAGTTTCAGATTGAAACATCGGTCGAGAGAGTCAGCGACTACGTGTGGAGGGGACACTTGCATCGAGGCTGGCGGATAGGGCGCGTTCCAAACGGCGGTTATGTTTTGGCGATTGGAGCTAGAGCCCTGAGCGAAGCTCTCCCCCATCCTCACCCTCAAGTAATAAACGCTTTCTACCTAAGTCCCACCGTCCTAGGCCCAATCTATTGTCATGTCGAGACACTTCGCTCAAGCAAGCGTACCACCCATGCTGTCGTCAAGATGCTTCAAGAAGACGAAGTCAAAGTGCAAATTACGGCGGCTTATGTTGATGTTAATAACGTGATCGGGCCAAGCTGGACCGACCTAGCTCCAGTTGAAATACCACCTTGGGATGAATGCGAAGACGCCGGTAACACTCAACTGGAATTTCGACAACGAGTCGATATCCGCCTCACTTCAAGCGGCCGAGTGCTCAAGGGCAGTGATCCAAGTGGGAATGCCAGATTCGATGGTTGGTTAGCACACAAAGATGGTACCGATCCAGACATTTTATCTCTTATAATGTTTGCAGATGCGTTGCCGCCTCCACCATTTAATGTTTTCGGGCTAGCCGGCTGGGTTCCCACAGTCGAGTTAACTGTGCAGGTNCGGGGCATACCATGTCCTGGGCCTATTCGCGGCACCTTGGCAACCCATGCTGTTACCGAAGGTCTGCTTGAAGAAGATGGCTACTATTGGGACTCTCGTGGAAAACTTGTTGCGCTTAGTCGACAGACGGCAAGAGTTCGCGTTAAATAAGATGCAATAAACTGTTCGTCAGCGCTTTGAGTGAGGGCAGTCAGATCAGCGCATCGGGAGAATAACTTTTCATTAAGGAGGACTGATCCTGAAAGGGAAAAACGTTGCTATCGTAGGTTCAAATCGGGGCATTGGTCTTGAACTCGTGCGTCACTTGATTGCAAGAGAGACACGTGTTTTTGCCTTTTGCAGAGAGACTTCCCCTGGTCTGGGCGCACTTAAGCCTGCCGCCATCATCGAAAATTTTAANGTAACCGACCCAGAGGTCATGCGAGCAAAGATCAAACAGCTTGGTAATGAGCGAATTGACTGGCTCATACATGTNGCGGGAATTCTCAGAAACGAGAATTTGGCGCAGCTAACGCAGAGGTCACTCATTCGGCAGATGTCAGTAAATGCCATAGGCCCAATCCTTACCATACAAACATTTTTACCCTACCTGGCTCAACCATCCAAAATTGGCCTCCTGACCAGCCGGCTTGGCTCCATTACCGAAAACACCTCCGGAAGTTATTATGGATATCGGATGTCCAAGTCAGCCCTGAACATGGCTGGAAAGAGCCTGAGCAAAGACCTCCGTGGAAGAGGAATCGCAGTGATTCTATTGCATCCAGGATACGTGAAAACCGAGATGACAGGTTTTAGCGGCGATATCAACGCTTCGGATTCTGCTAAAGGGCTGATAAGGCTAATGAATGAGAAAACTATTCGGGAAACAGGCACGTTTTGGCATGTGTCAGGCCGCCGAATACCATGGTGAACGCCAAAACGCGGTAGCCTATATTTTGGAAATTCTGCCACAAAAGTTTTGCATTTCAGGCTAAGTAGAGCTACATTTTTGTATTCTGCATCGGATTTAAAAACAGTTTTTTNCGGCAGGCTGATCGAATAAATCTGCCCAATCGCACGCAGTTTAGGGGTAATGGACTGCAAAAGGATTCTCCATCCATCAACACACTCAGGTCAAANATGATACTCTCATCAGATCGGTTCTAATGAGCCAGAGGGCTGGGCCTGAGCTGAATTTTACCTGCATAGGATTTTGGAATTTCGGACTGAAATATGGGTGCCTGCCCATTGGTAAACCATAAACCCCTGCCCTTCCAACCGGATTTAGGATCATCTATCCTTCCATCTACGCCCCGAGTATAAGTGGTAAGAGGNTATGGGACCCGAATGACCGTAAACGTCTCTGCTTTTTGATTAAATGCGATCAGTNAGTCAGAAGCAGTTCCATTAATAATCACCGTATCGCTACCCATCCCTAGAGTATCGAACTGATCAACCCAAATATAGTAATGCATATCGTTAGAGCCACTCCCCATAACCTCGCGCTCAGCCTTGAATTGAGGGCCGGGTGTTCTCCATAATTTCCAACCCTCTGGACACTGATCTCCTCGCCCCCAAGTTTGTTTGCACTGTTTTCTATCAAAACGCGCAAGGTGGCCACTCCCACCGAGAGCCGTCCAAATAATTCCTTGAGTGTCAACGTCTATGCCCCTAGGACCATTGCCTGGGAAAGGCGGGCTAAACGCCTCATGCTGATTCAGGCTTGGATCGTANCGCAGAATAAAGCCCGGCTGACCTGGCTTGGAGAAGTGAATCCCTGCAGGCATCCCCCACCAGACAGATCCATCTANTGGATTCGGGATAACACCATAGCGAAAGCCTACAACAGTTTCATCGGCAATGTCATCGCCGTCGGTATCTATTTTACCCTCAGACCAACCCATCGACGACTCAAGAGATTTTGGGTCATCTGCTGAAAAAGTTTTGGTATCAAGCCAACCAACAACATTGGCGTCGCCACTTGTCCAGAGTAAATCCTTATTGNNAAACTGCAGGTGATGAGTACCGAAACAGGTATCAACAGGAATAATTTCCTCGGTCAATGTATCGAAATATCCAAGTTGCCGATGGTGGTAGTTGTTAGCAATTACGGGAGATTTTTTGCAAAAGTCCGGCAAATCTTTACCCGTATCGTCCATCATTGGGTTGTGTGGATTTACTGGATTAACGTAACCCGGCTTATGGATAGTATGGATCCCTGNCTCAGGGCATCCTAGGCCTTTTGCGGCAACGCCTGTAAAGATGTCTTCACTGCCGAGAGGCTTATATGTTTGCTCGCACCATCGGCTCGCGTTTTTCACGAATGGCNTCGATTGCTTCCAGTCTCACGCCTGCTTGCAGAGCAAGCGCCGCATGTCCTGCCATCAGCCAATTAAAACCGGAATCAAAAGCAATCACGGCATCTATAAGTTCGTGATCCGCATGAGAAAAGGTATGCTCGCCGCCAGGCACCTCCATTGCAGCCTGACCTAATCGAGCTAGTCCTTCGGCTAAAACCGGTGTATTTGCCAAAGCCATGAAATAATTAGCTGCGTAGGGCTCACCTCCAATCAATNCAACCTTTGCCTGCTTAGCACCCTCAATTCGGTTGAGCATAAAATTATAAGCAGACTCTTCTCCGGGTCTTACATCTAATTTTCTTGGCAATTTAGGTGGGGTTCGATTGATCATTTGACGTCTATTATTATTATTTTAAACNAATCTCAATAGAGAGGAGTTGTTTCTGAAAAGGAGACTAACACATTCTCGCGACTCGAAACTATATCAAAAAACAACGGATCATCCAGTCGCATCAGTTTAGCGAATCATGGGGCTGCCAATACTGCCTATCCGAACACTGATCCTCAATTAATCTTTACCCTGAGACTCATTTCATTTACTCTACCGTCCAGACGGTTAAGTTAAGATTATATGTCAAACTCCGGCAAAACAAAAAAACGTATTCGCAAAGCAGCTGGCGCAGTCGTTGCGGAGCAAGGCGCAGGCAAACTAACGATTGAAGCCGTTGCTAGCGAGGCCGGAATCTCAAAAGGTGGGTTGCTCTATCATTATGGAACAAAAAAAGAACTTCTTGAGGGAATGCTAGACGATCTGCTTCTAGAAAGAGGAGCTCTTTTCCAGAGCGACAAAGACCATAGTAGCCGAAAAAAACTCAGATCCTTGATTGANACCGAGTTCGCTCTGAGCTCTGAAGAACGCGCGACTGCTCAGTCCATACTCGCAGCCGGAGCCGAAGACCCCGCACTTTTGGAACCCGCCCGAGATTATTTCCAAACACTTTTCAAGCACATCAGTCATGAAAAGGATGATCCTACGCTAACTATCACTGTGGCGCTTGCCCTCCAAGGCATGCAGTTGCTCGAAACGATAGGGTTATATCAATTCGATAAAAACCAAAAATCTCAGTTAAAAAAACGTCTGTTGGAGCTACTGGCATGAGAATCATAGTTTACTTGCTCATCTTTACAATGTCTGCCTGCACAGAGGAGGATTACATAAGAGAAGATGATCCATCGCTCCAAATTGTTAAATTATATACGGNAAAAAAACGAACCGAACCAGAAAATCACTATCTGCATGCTCATGTCGAGAACGCTGACACCGCTGACCTAAAGTTTGAGATCTCNGGTGAAATCTCCAATATTCCAATCTTTGAAGGACAAAAGTTAAGTAAAGGCGAAACTATCGCTGAACTCAAAGCCACAGACTATGAGTTGGCGCTTGATTATGCCGAGGCTGAGCACGTGTTAGCAATCCAAGAGCTGTCCCGATTAACCAAGCTATACGATTTAGGAACACTTCCTTTATCTGAGCTTGATACTGCAAGGACCCGAGAAGAAATGCTCAGCATCAGGGTTGCACAGGCAGAAGAAGCACTAAAAGATTGCAAAATAACCGCGCCCTTTGATGGAATCGTCTTACAAAGATTGCAAGAGGCACACAATTCAATAGTTGCCGGAGAAANAATTGCTCGCTTCGCATCTTCTGACAAAATTGAACTAGTAGCAGACCTCCCAGAAGATTTGGTCGCACAAATAAGCAATCAAGGAATTGCGACAGCCTCCGCAAGATTTGCAGCGAACCCTCGATTAAGCTGGCAATTATCGATAGTCGAACAACGAGGNGACTCAAATACAACCACACAAACCTATCGGACACGATTTGCATTGCATAAGATCCCTGACTGGATTCTGCGACAGGGTATGACAGCCTCAATCACTCTCGCTTTAGCTCAACCCTCCAATCGGTTGGTGGTGCCGGTGAGCGCGTTGCATACTGACCCTGATGAAGCATTTTACTTATGGGTAACCTCGGGCCCTGATTTTTTCGTCAAGAAACGTTTTATAAAAATCGGTACAGTCCAAGGTGACCTGATTGAAATAACCGACGGACTGAGCCCTGGGGAAATAGTGGTCGCTACTGGCGGTAGTTTGCTAAATGAAAATGACAGAATTACTCCATTGACGCAATAAGCGAATAATAAATATTCATTGATGACTGAGTTTGCCCTTAAGAATCCGCTCTATGTCTGGCTGCTCGCCCTACTTTGTATCGTTGGTGGGTGGTTTGGCTTAGAGAATATCGGACGATTGGAAGATCCTCCCTACCCACTAAAACAAGCCTTTGTTTTTACTGAATATCCCGGCGCATCTGCTGAAGAAGTGGAAGAGGAAATCACTGAACAGATTGAGAAATCTGTGCGTGAGATGCCTTGGATACATCGATTGGAGTCCAGGTCTGTAGCGGGGCGCTCTGAGGTTGAGATCGAACTGCATCGATGGGTAACGGTTAATCAGGCTCCCCAAATATGGGATGAAATGCGACGTAGAATTTCAGAGGCGGAGATGCGCTTACCGCCTAGAGCCAGNACTCCGCTGATAGANGATGATTTTTCTGATGTCTATGGGATTATTTATGCCGTAACAATGCCTGAAGGATATTCGATATCCGAATACCGCGACGCAGCGAATCTTTTACAGAAACGATTGCAAAACATCCGGCATGTTGGAAAGGTACAGATAGATGGGCTTCCTGAAGAGCAGATCTTTCTGGATTTCGACAATACTCAGCTTTTGCGACTTGGCATTCCTTATGANNCGGTGCTAAATAACATCCGTGCACAAACAGACCTTTATAGCTCAACCTCCCTTCGAGTCGGAGAATACAGGCTTCGCTTGGATGTGCAGGATTACAACCAGACACTAGATGATCTGAGATCGATCTTGATCGGAGAAGGCGGTTCATCTGAAATGATTAGGCTCGACACAATCGCCTCAGTTTCTCGGTCGGAAAAGCTCCAACCTCAACTGATTATTCGGCATGATCAAGAACGCGTATTTACCATAGGAGTTTCTGTGGTCACCACCCAAAACGTCGTTGAAGTTGGGAAACAAGTTGAGCGCAAGATCGATTCTTTAAGAACAATGCTTCCCGCAGGCATGAATGTTAACCCTATCTATGAGCAACATCGTGTTGTTGATAGATCAATAAGCGATTTTCTTGGCAATTTGTCATTGTCTATCCTGACCGTTATTTTGGTGCTCTGTATTTTTACCGGGTGGCGAGCCGGAGCAATGGTAGGTGCCACCCTATTGGTCACGATTATGGGGACTCTAGCCTTCATGACCATTGCAGGAATCCAACTGCATAGGATTTCCTTGGGAGCAATCATGATTTCTATGGGTATGCTCGTGGACAATGCTATTGTGATAGCCGAGGGGATGGTCACAGGAATGCAGCGAGGCGAATCTCCTCAGGATGCTGCAATTAAAACAGTTGCCCATACGCGAATGCCGCTTCTCGGAGCAACCATCGTTGGCATGGCAGCATTTTCCCCAATTGGTCTATCAACTGATTCAACAGGCCAGTATTTAAACTCTTTGTTTTTTGTGGCAGGCGGATCCCTATTACTTAGTTGGATTTTGTCAATCACCTTGATTCCGTCTTTGGGCGTTATCTTGCTGCGACCCGAAACATCCGCAAGATCTGAATCAAACATTTACAGTGGGCGCCTCTACATTATTTATCGCACTTATCTGAAAAAATCCCTAAAAAATGCTCGTATCACATGCCTCACATTCCTGATTATCGTGGGTGCCAGTTTTGCAGGCTTCGGTGCATTAAAGCAAGGGTTCTTTCCAAATATGCCAACACCCATTTTTTACATCGACTTGTATTTTCCAGAGGGCACTGACATTCTCCAAACCAGCGATAGAGTCTCCAAAATAGAGAGCGTCTTATCTCTAGATCCTAGCATCTCTGGTATCAGCACATGGGTTGGTCGAGGACCATCTCGATTCACCTTGATAACTATCCCTGAAAGGCCCAATAGTGCCTATTCTCAAATGGCAATTCGTACATCTAGCTTAGGAGAAGTCGAAAGGCTAGTTAGCTTCACTAGAGACCACCTTGAACAGGAAACTGACCTAGAGTTTATTGTCCGGCGAGCTGAAATGACTCCAGGTGGCTCATGGAAAATCGAAGCTCGCTTCTTGGGAGAAGACGCCAGCACACTCCGAATTCTTGCCAATCAATCTCTGGATATCTTTCGTGAGCATGGATTAATCGATACCCGAACTAACTGGCGCCAACGAAGCATGGCACTCGTGCCTGAGATAAATAATCAAAGAGCACAGGCCATCGGAATTGATCGCACTGACATATCTAACTCATTAGCGTTTTTGACCAATGGCATTCAGGTAGCCATGTTTCGCGATAAAGATAAGCAGGTACCAATCATTGCACGCAGCAGCAGCCATGATGCCACCGGAAATTTTTTAGATGGCCATGTATGGAGCAGAACCCAACAAAAGTATATCCCCCTGCGCAACGTAATTAGTCCCTTAGAATTGATCCCCGAGGAATCCATGATTATGCGCCGTGACCGGATCCGATCAATCATAGCGCAAGCAAATCCTCCCCAGGGAACCACGGCTGCAGAGTCCTTTTCAAAAATTCGGGAGCCCGTCGAGCAGATCAAACTCCCTTCAGGATATGATCTAGTGTGGGGTGGTGAGTATGAGTCAAATAACTTCGCCAACGAGTCACTGGGTAAAAAATTTCCGGCGGCCGTTTTGGTTATGGTACTTACAACACTCATTATATTCGGTCGCATCAGGCAAACCATAGTAGCCTGGACTTGTCTGCCTCTAATTCCAGTTGGGGTTCTGGGTGCGTTATTAGTCACTAATTTGCCGTTCAACTTCCCTTCTGTGTTAGGACTTATCGGGCTCATCGGAATGCTCTTGAAGAACGCAATTGTTTTGATTGGAGAAATTGATCGGAGGGTAGCAATGCAAGGCCTGGATGAGTCAGTCATTATCGCAAGCTGCGTCTCAAGGCTAAGACCTATCAGCCTGGCAGCAATTACCACAGTTGCGGGAATGGCGCCACTCCTTTCCGATATTTTCTTTCAATCAATGGCGGTAACCATAATGGGAGGTTTAGCACTCTCCTCACTGCTCTCTCTCCTATCAATACCGGTTTTCTATGCACTTGCTCATGGAAAAAAATATAAATCGGAATAGGCTATCATGACTCCTTAGAGACTCTTTTAAAAACTCGGAAGAAGATTTTCACCCAATTCAGGTAACTAAAAACCTACAAAATTACTTCCAACCCGATAGAATGTTTGAGACGGGTAGTCCCTAATGACTGTTTACCTCCTTAAACTCAAGGCGCCGATTACATGGAACGATTCCTTCTAGGTTTAAGTGCCCTTTTTTCACGTGTGCCTAACATGATGGTACGGCTAAAACTGCCTCTTATGCTGTTTTTCTTCACAGCATCTCTACAAATGGCTCATATAATATACTCGGACACTGTTTTTGACCTATCTCCAGAAGCTTTTATGGAGGAAAAGAGCCCATCCCACCGCGGGCTCGAAGAATTCAGGCGCCAATTTGGCAGCGATCGCTCAGTTTTCATTATTTACAAACCAAAAGATGGGAATGTATTTTCGCGAGAGTCCCTTCATGCAATTCAGAAGCTCACTCAAAAGTTAGAAAATTGGCAAGATTTGGATCCATCTGAATTTCCGGAAGCGGATCTTAGAGAACTTGGGCATGTCCGCCGGGTGATTTCCTTGGCAAACATCCGCTCTTTAAACAGCAAAGATAATACTCTAATGTCCGAGCGAATTGTTCCGCGCATGCTTCCAAGCCATGAAGAGGAGCTTGCCGAGATTAAACAGCTGGCTCTCAAAGAAACTGATTACGCATCAGTCTTGTATTCAAAGGCAGGAACCTATGGTGGCATTATCATTGATACCGATTTTGGTTTGGTACCCGCCGAGGATTATGTTTCAGCCATCGATGCACCATCTACCATCCTAGATGAAAGTTTCAATAGTTTTGATCTATCTTATGACGAAGAAGCAGTAGTTCAGGAAATAGATTTTGAAGATCTTGACCCGCGGGAGTATCTGGCGTTTCAGACGGCATTGGAGGCGATTTATGGCCAATACAGTGATCAGTTTGAATTTTATGCAGTAGGCGAACCACCCCTAATGGTTGAACTATGGGGCGTGCTCGAGCAACTGGAGAAACTTGGCTACTTGATGGTGCTAATTTTCGCATCCCTACTGTGGGGGCTGTTTAAATCTGCATCGGCCCTGGTATGGCCTTTAGTTACGATCACACTCAGCATAGTGTGGTGTTGGGGCATTTCGGTGTCCTTAGGTGTGGAAATAACATCGATGATAGGACTTACCGTGCTATTGATATTTGCAGTGGGCATCGCCGACTGTGTGCATGTAATGAGCGCATATTTTTCATTAAGACATGAGGGGGTTGAACACTCCGCGGCGCTCACCAAGTCTTATGGAAAAGTGGGCCTTCCCATTCTTCTGACGACTTTGACAACCGCAGTAGGCATTTCAGTTCTTGCCACATCCAAACTTGAACCAATCCGAGAGTTCGCATTTATGTCTGCTCTTGGTGTAGTGCTTGCGTTCCTCTTTACGATTACTCTTTTACCTGTTTTGTTGCATCAATGGCACCCTGGGAACCCAGCTAACACATCGGGATATAGAAAAAAATTTATTGGAATATGGATTAAACAAACAATAGCGGGTCGAAGTGTAATTACAATTTCAGCGAGCTCTGCGCTTTTTGCGATATTTGGCTGGAAAATTGGTCTCTATCTCAACGTAGTATTTTTTATGGTCTATTGGGTCGTTACCCACCCAGAAAAAATTTTTTCTGGCGTCCTTGTAATAATCTATCGTTTTCCAACGCAAATAATCCTCCTTTTTGCATTAATCCTAGGCATCTGCCTCTATGGTTCAACAAGGGTTTTTATTGACACCAATCTCACCACCATGTTTAAGGAAGGACATCCACTGATGAAGGCAATTGAAGTAGTTGATAGCAATATGGCCGGCTCGCAAACCATGAAAGTAATGATTGACATGAACAAGGCCGATGGGATTCTTGATTCCGATGTCCTTTTGGCCATCGAAGCACTGCAAACTAGTCTCGAAAATAATTATTCTGAAACAATTCTGCGGACTCATTCTATCGTTAATATCGTTAGAGCTAGCCATCAACTAATGAATAAAGATGATCCCGCCTTTTATAAAATTCCCGAATCTGACCAGCTCATATCTCAACTTCTAATTCTTTATAGTGCCGCCGATCCTGAGGATCGTCGGAGTCTCATGTCCGACGACTTTAGTCGAGCCCAAATAAGCATTAACCTGCGCAATATGGGCTCTTATGACTACAAAAAGATGTTCTCAGAGGTTGAAATGGATATAGAGGCAACTTTTGGCTATCTTAAGCCTACCTACCCAAATTTAAATGTCGTACTCACAGGTACCGTGGCGACCTTGATGGTAATTGGTGATGAAATTGCTCGATCACAATATAATGGCTTCGCGATGGCTTGGTTGATAATCAGCGTGATAATGGTAATCACACTGGGATCCATTAGTGGTGGGCTCATGGGCATGATTCCCAACGCAATTCCAGCACTTTTGGCGCTTGGTATGATGGGTTTATTTGCTATCCCATTGGATACTGACACATTATTGATAGCACCGGTAATTCTGGGCATCGCGGTCGATGATACTATCCACTTCATTACTCACTATCGAATGGAATTAAGTAAGTCAAAAAATATTAATATCGCGCTTGAAAGCGCCTTACGAGAAGTGGGAAAAGCTGTAATGTTCACAACAATGATTATCGGGTTTGGCTTTGCAATTCTCAGTTTCTCGGATTATCTCGGATTTGCAAAAATAGGCCTTTTGGGAGCGCTGTCAATATTCGTCGCACTGCTTTGCGACCTATTCTTAATCCCTACAATGATCGTCTTGTTCAGACCCACCTTCGACATTAAAAACGTCGACAATAGCTTCAAATTTCAAGTTGCAGGCAAATAGGAATGCACCGAAAAGCAGATGTTCTCGCCGCCATTGTAACAACATTTTTAATGTCGATTGCTAGCGCTGAGGAAAGGACCGGTCATGGAATCATGGCGGCTGTCGAAAAAATGATCAGATCATCTAACGATTCCTCCTTTGCCCGAGTAAAATTATCCAGCTGCAAATTCGGGGTAAAAGCCGATCGGATAACCTGCGCCGAGAAACCTCGCGTCAAACTTTTAGAGACCGTGGCCATTAATCTCGGTGACAAGATGAAGGACACCAAGAGCATCAGCTTTACGCTTGAACCGGCCTCAGAGCGCGGAGTGGGCATGTTGAACTACACATACCATCAAACAGATCGAGAAAATCAGACATGGCTCTACCTATCGGCGCTTGGGCGTATCAAGCGGATCGCAACCGGCGCTAGCAATGAATATGGCGAGCCAGCCTCCATCTTTGGTTCCGAGTTCACAACCGAGGATATCAATTACGGAAAAATCGAAGATTATCAATTTAATATCTTGTCACAAACTGAACTTAATGGTCGAAGTGTATGGAAACTTGAGGCAATGCCCGTTTCAGAGAAAGCTAGGAAGAGTCGATATTCTAGGATCATCCACTACATTGACACAGAGAGATATGTTTCGCTGAGAAGTGAAATGTACGACAAACATGGGAANCATATCAAACGGTCAATTTCATCAAAAGTTGAAATGATGAATGGTCATTGGGTGGCCAGATCAGTGACCATGTTTAATTTGGTTTCTAATCGCCTATCAAATATGGCAACGGTAACCCGCCATTTAGGCCTAAATATTGATGAAGATTTCTTGACTCAGCGATCACTGGTTGACAGTGCCTACCGGGAGAATGTGCTTAATCAACTCAGATCTCAGATAAAGTAGTGCATGGACAGCTCAAATGATTGCCAAATATCTCTTGATTTTTCTTTTCCTGTTTTGCCAAACTTCTCCCGGAACGGAAAGTTTAGATATAGAGTCGACGGACGTTATAGATTCTGATAAACCCTCCGTTTTTGAAGACAGCTGGGTTGATCAAATGTTCGCGTACCAAGATGAGATGAACACCCAACCCTCCGATAAGACTNTCACAGTGCAAATAAGTCATCAACTCTTCGGGCAGGTGAACAACCATTCAATTGAATTACCATCAGGTCAGCGATATCAAAAGACAAACAGAATCGAGCACAATCGAACCGGGATAAATATCCGTTATGCAAGTGCATTCGCGCCGAACTGGCTTCTGCAAGGGAGTTGGCAAGCTAGACTATTTTGGAATCAGGACTACGAATATGAGACTAATAAAAGTATTGAGGCCGAATATCGTGTTAATGAACTCTTTCTACAAAGAAGCTTAGGTCGTCACAGTCTAAAGCTTGGACGCCAAACCGTAGTTTGGGGAAGAACCGTCGGCAACTCAGTTCTTGATGTCATAAATCACACCGACTTTCGCGATTTTAGCATTATCGATATCGAGGATGCACGTTTGAATCAGTGGATGCTGATTTGGGATGTCTTCGACAAACAAAGTCAGTTCTCAAGTTTCCTNAATTTATATCCTGAATTTAATCCCTCACCTGAAGAAGGGAGTCCGCTGTACTTTGCTTTGCCACTCAAGTTAGATGACACGCGCCGTAATTCCAGTCCAATTTTTGAAGCTGGAGCGCGTTGGAGCAAATCCTATGACAGAAGTGATATCGCAATAATGGGGGCCTACCTCTGGGAAAATCAACTCCAGTACAAACTGTCGGCCAACGAACTGATGCAATCTCCGGGCATTAAAAACGATTTTTATCTTCTTGGGTTGAGCGCAAATTATGCATCGGATCGGCTTTTGCTNACTTTAGATGTCGCATTAAGTCGTGGGGTCTTTCAAGAGAAATCTTTACTATCTATCACTACACCTGAAAATATAGCCGAAATAAAAAAAGATCAATTGGGTATTTCACTTGGTTTTGAATATGGAATAAGTTCAACCCAAGATTTAAGTTTAAGCGCCAAAATGGAAGCGGTAGCAGACGGACGGGATGGCTTGAGGGCGAATCAAAAGTTGGTTACGGAGGGCACTCGAGGAACATGGCTGCTGCGCTATAGCGAACGCATACTCGAAGAAAATATCACCTTTTCTGGCACTTTACAGGGAGATCTGGACGGAGATTCCATACTCATCTCCCTAAGAAGCGATTTCGCCATCTCAGATCAAATAGAAATTGGTTATCACCTGCTATTCATTGATGCCAATAATGACTCCCCACTGACAATATTTGATCAAGACCTCAGATTGGGCACCACCCTCACCTACTTCTTCTAGCGGTGGGAACACCAAATTTTTTCAATGGATACGTTTAGCCCAACCCTCCACCCACTGATTTTTAGAGCACGAGCCTCTCAGAGGCTTACAAGGAATCTGGTGTTTATTTTTCGTAATCGAATCCAAAAGGCAACCTACCCTGGTAGCACCGCTTGATTGGCTAATCATAAGAAAAAGTCTAGTTCAGGACCCTAGATGGAGAGATTTGCTGCTTACAATACCTTTTATTTAAACCCTTTCGGTGCATTGCGAGATTAATTGTGCTCGAAATACCTGCCAAATGAGACCAATCCAACCGCAGAGATAAGTCGCCCATAATCAGATGGGCAGTATCTCCCTCCGAGCTACTCCAAATCTCGCAAAATGGTGTCTTCACAAGAGGTTTCGGTTCTAGGTCATCCACTTCNGNGTTCTTTGAAAACGACATCGCGACGTCTACTCCTAAATCGAGCGTAAGAGCTGATAACGATAATCACTATCGTTATCATTTTCAAGGCCTTTTTTAATTATTCCAGCTCGAGATTTGATGAATACCAACAAACTTGTTAGGGGAAGAGCGACGAATCGTTGAAAATTTTGAGCAAATAGTGAGCAAGAACCTATTCTTAGACTTTTGAGAGAGTCGTGACTAACCGCTCATTTGTGCTCATTATTAATATCACTTAACACGCAAGATATTTGTTATCATACTAGGATCTGGTGTAAAGACTGCCGGACCTNTCGCACAACAGGCCTTGATTAAGAGGACACCCAAACGTCTCATACTAACGTGATCAATTACTTTTCAGCTGGCAAATTATGTATTCATAGAGCGATGCATTCGTATGAACCCCTGAATCCGAGAAAAAATTGTGCATATTAGTTCTAAGGGAGACATTCATTGATTAAAAAATTTATCGCACTGGGGCTAATAGCAATCTCCTTAGCTTTAGCCGTTATCATGAATGTACTAAAACCAGTGCCAGAGAAGTTAGAAACACCAGAAGCTGCGATCGCGGTTAAGACCAAAATCCTCCAAAGATCAGACACTCATCTGAGTGTAGAGTCACAAGGTACAGTCATGGCTCGAACACGCACGCTTCTCACATCGGAAGTATCAGGCACCATACGCGAGGTGTCCGAGAGATTTGTGAGCGGAGGCATTTTTAGAAAAGGCGAAACACTTATGCAAATCGACACCAGCGATTATGATGTCGCGCTTCAAAGGGCTGAAGCACAAGTGGTGAGTAGGAGAGCTGCATTAGAATTCGAAAAAGCAAGANGATACCAAGCAAAAAAAGAATGGGCAATGACGGGCAAATCGGAGGAAGAGGCACCGCCCCTGGCGCTTAGAACCCCATTTTTATCAGAGGCTAAAGCCCGCCTACTTGAAGCCGAGGCAGAGCTTAAAAGAGCCAAATTCAAATTGCAGAGAACTAAAATTCAAGCCCCCTATTCCGGTATGGTATCCAAAAAAATGGCCGATGTCGGCCAGTATGTTACCCAGGGAACTCAGCTTGGCGAAATGTTTTCAACTGACGTTGTTGAAGTCCGATTGCCTCTTACCGAAAAAGACTTGTCCATGATGGATGATCTTTCACAATTTACTAAGACTCCTTACAATAAAATTGTGTTGGAAGGTTCTATCAATGGTTCAACAAATCGTTGGTTTGCAGAACTAGTCAGATCAGAAGGCGTAGTAAATGAAGACAACAGATCCCAGTATGCAGTTGCGAGTGTAGCGGATCCATATCGGTTAGACGATCCAGAGAACTCGCCTCCACTGCTGGTTGGAACCTTTGTTCGTGCCATCATACCAGGTCGGATTCTTCACAATGTATTTAAAGTTCCGAGGAGCGGTGTACTTGAAGGCCCTCTAGTTGCAACAGTCAATTCCCAGCAACGTCTTGCCCTAAAGCCAGTAGAGATATTATTCGCAGATGAGCTTTACCACTACGTGAGCAAAGGACTAAGCGATGGTGAAGAAGTCATAATCAGCGCAATTGGAACACCGATCGAGGGATTGAGAGTTGAAGTCAAAAATACATTATTGACGGAAAATATAGAATGAATACTGCAAGCAACCTATCAGCAGAAAACAACAAAGGTCTCATCTCTTGGTTTGCAAGAAATTCTGTGGCAGCGAATTTGATCATGTGNTTTATTTTCTGTGCAGGTGCCATTTCATTATCCAACATAAGCAAAGAGATGTTCCCGCGAACGGAGAGCCGCTGGATTAATGTCACTGTTGCCTATCCAGGTGCAGCGCCTGTAGAAGTCGAAAAGGGCGTAGTGCTGCCCATAGAAGCGGCGCTCGATGGTCTTAAAGGTATTAAAACGATTAGCTCAGATGCTTTCAGAGACCGAGCCACTGTAAATCTAGAGATAGAACCCAATGAGGACATAAATGAGATTATGTCCTTAATCGAAAACCGGGTAGACGGAATAACCAATTTTCCGGAGGATATCGAAAGACCTGAGATAAAACGGTCTAAAAACAGCATGTGGGCACTGGGCCTAGTTGTATATGGTGAAATGACCGAACGAAAAAAGAAAATCCTCGGCGAGGAGATATATGACGAATTAATGGCACTGCCGGAAATTAAAGATGTCAAATTGTGGGGGGCCGGTGAATATGAAATATCGATTGAGGTGGAGGAGAAAAGGCTGCGCGAATTTAACCTTACCCTCAGTGAGGTTGCATCTGCGGTAAGGAATTCATCCCTTGACCTGCCCGCAGGAATTATTAAATCCGAGAGCGGTCATGTTTTGGTTCGAACCGAAGGGAAAGCATATAACGGAAATGATTTTTCTAACATTGTGCTCAGAAGTCGGGTCGATGGGACCCAACTTCTGCTCTCAGACGTGGCGGAGATAAGAGACGGATTTCGTGAGAGTATTTTTACCAATAGATTTGACCGACAGCCCGCATTCACTCTGGGCGTTTCATCCCTTGAAGGCCAAAACGTTTTGGACATTAGTGAAGCTGTACACTCATATGCCAGCAGAAAAGAAGCTGAACTTGGGGGTGGAATCCGCTTAAGCACATTTGCAGATGAGGCATACTACCTCAATGGGCGGCTGGCCATGATGTCAGAAAACCTTCTGCTAGGAGGAATCTTGGTTGCAGTCATACTGGGGCTCTTTCTTAATTTAACAGTGGCCTGCTGGGTAATCATTGGAATTCCGATCAGTTTTGCAGGGGCCTTTTGGCTGATGCCATCCTTCGATGTAACGATAAACGTCATGAGTCTATTTGCATTCATAATGGTCCTTGGGATCGTCGTAGATGACGCGATCGTTATAGGCGAAAGCGTCTATCGAGAGGCGACTTATGACTACGAAAATAAATTAGCCTCAGGTTTCAAAGACGCTGACACATACTCAGCATCCACAGCCACAGTGGTCACCGGAACAAAGCGAGTAGCCATACCATCGACAATTGGAGTTCTCACAACAATGGCAGCGTTCTTGCCAGTTGTCTTTGCTGGCGGCAGTTTTGATGGCATTACTAGAGCACTTGGAATAGTTGTAATTTTGTGTCTTGCATTTTCGCTCATTGAGTCCAAGTTGATACTGCCTGCCCACCTTGTGGGTCTAAAGATCGGGGAAAAATCAACTGGCATTGCTGGAAATATAGACCGGTTTCGTGCTTACGTTTCGGGAAAATTAGATGGTTTTATAAATAACACTTATCTACCCGCACTTAGAATAGCTGTGCGTAATAGTTACCTTACTTTAGCCGCCTTTTTGAGTTTGCTGGTGCTCACTATTGGAGCCACATCAAGCGGTTTTGCCCGTTTTGAATTTTTCCCGAGTGTCCCCGGCGATATAGTCCAAGTAAATGTGACTATGCAAGATGGTAGCTCCCCGGCGAGTTTGACTGAAACTATTGATATTATTGAGAGCGCGGCGTACACAATAAATGAAGAATATCTTAGTCAAGATCCAGACACAGCAGGCCTTGTCAAACACGTCGTATTTTGGGTTGAGAGCGACGTGTCATTCGCCTTTCTTGTCGAACTAGTAAAGACAGAATTTCGGGATACTAGCGCGGTCGAGATAGCGAAATTATGGCGAGAGGAAGTTGGGCTTCTACCAAACGTGCGCAAACAACGTTTCTCCGCAACCGACGGACCTAATGGCCCCAAAATCAGTCTTTCTTTGTCTGGATCAGATTCCCAAGAATTGACTTTTGCGAGTGCCGAGTTGCAGCAATATCTGACCCAATTTCCCGGCGTCTATGATATCTACAACTCCCAAGGTTCGGGCAGCAAAGAGGTGCTCATTCAACTCAAACCATATGCCACTCAGATTGGTATCCGGCTCTCTGATGTTGCAAAGCAGGTCCGGCAAGCCTTCTATGGAGAAGAAGCTCAAAGGATTCAGAGAGACTCGGAAACAGTCAAAGTCATGGTAAGATACCCTTACAACGATCGGCGCTCCTTGGCTACACTCGAAAATATGCATATCCGCACTGCCAATGGCGAAGCCATCGCCATTGGAGAAGTAGCAGACATTCAGCTAGGTACTGGACTTACGGCCATAGAACGGCTCGATAGAAAGCGAACAGTCACCATCACTGCTGAAGTTGAGGAAGGAAAACTCGAGAGCGACGAAATCGTAAGTGATGTGAGCAACTCGTTCATCCCTAAATTAATAGAAAAATATCCCAGTGTCGATTTCCGTCTTTCAGGCAGCACACAAGAGCAAAACGAGTACTACTATACTATGGCAACCGGCTTAGCTGCCGCGTTATTCATGATCTATGGACTACTCGCTTTGCCTCTCAGATCTTACATTCAGCCACTTTTAATCATGTCAGTTATCCCCTTTGGTTTCATTGGCGCTGTTCTTGGGCATGTTCTTTTCGACACGACTATCAATATGCTATCCGTTTTTGGAATCATCGCGTTGGCTGGAGTTGTCGTGAACGACAGTTTGATACTCGTCGAATTTACTAATCGAGGAAGAAATCAAGGGCTATCTCCGGAAGATGCTATCACTAGTGCAGGCAAACTGCGCTTTCGAGCTATCGTTCTTACAACCGTAACCACTTTCGTCGGACTGCTTCCGCTACTTTTTGAAACCAGCGTTCAAGCCCAATTTGTTATCCCGATGGCGCTCTCACTGAGCTTTGGAATTTTATTTGCTTCAACAATTACGCTTGTCTTGGTCCCTTGCCTTTACATCGTCATCGAGACTAATTTACGCTTTATTACAATCTTGCTCACATTGCCTCTAGCGGCAGCTGTTGGATATCTTTTGGTCATCCTTGGATTAGCAAGCTTAGATGTGTTTAAAGGATTTATAGCCATACTTTTGTCGGCCAGTGTGTTTTTGCTCTGCGCAAAAATTTTTAACTACCTTCCGGAGGGGGAACCCTCAGTGGCTTCCAGACATTAGCATGCATTTATCTGATTAACCCCCCAATAATCTTGGCGAATTCATGCGATAAGTACTGTGTTTTCTAACATTGGTTCGTGAGGTCTCAAAAATAACAGCCTTGAAACGACTAAAAGAAAAAGAAATTTCGGCTATAGAAACTCTCCCACCTGGAATCGTTATTGAGAGCTATAAGCGTGAAAACCTTCAACCGGGCATCGTGCATTTTGGAGTGGGTAACTTTCATCGTTGTCACCAGGCCAAGTATGTAGACAATCTGTTAAGTCAAAATCATTTCCAATGGGGCATCATTGGAGTCTCTATGCAATCCAGTGAGGCCAAAGATAAGCTAGCACCGCAAGATTATTTGTATACTGAAGTTACCCTAAGCCATACTACCGAAATAAAGATCATCAGATCCATTCTAGATATACTGGTTGCCCAAGAGAATCAATCCGAAGTCGTTAGGCAAGTGTCAGATCCTCGCATTAAGTTGGTAACGACGACAATCACAGAAAAAGGTTATTACTTATCTAATGGGCAACTTAACAAAAGTAGTCCCCAAGTCATATCAGATATAACCTCTCTCTCAAGGCCCTCCACGATCTACGGATTCCTTGCAGCGTCCGTGATACAGCGTCGGCAACATGGTTCAGGCCCATTGAGCGTGGTATGTTGTGACAACATTCAAAGTGGCGGTAATTGCTTACGTGCAGGTGTGGAAGCACTATTGGATGTTCATGACCGCGACAGTCTCGCTTGGTCACGAGAGCATATAAGTTTCGCCTCATCGATGGTAGATCGAGTTACACCAGTGACGGATTCGAATTTGAGGCAACTTGTCGCCTCTAAACTAAACCTAAAAGATGCGTGGCCAGTGTCCGCTGAACCATTCAGCCAATGGGTGATAGAGAACAAGTTTGCCGCCGAACGGCCACCTCTGGATTTGGTAGGAGTAGTCTTCAGCAACGACATTTCAGGCTATGAACAAATGAAATTACGCTTCTTGAACGCAGGACACTCGATAGTCGCGGTTTTAGGCTATTTAATGAATAAAGAACACGTTCATGAAGCACTGCAACAACCAGCTATTTTTGAATTTCTTCGTAAAACATTGCTAAATGTCGTTCTTCCAACAACCAAAATACCAGCTGCTTTCTGCGGTGAAAAGTACATTAAACAAGTACTCAAGCGGTTTCAAAATAATGCTCTGCCCTACAAAGTTCACCAAGTAAACACCGACAGTTCCCAGAAGATTCAGCAACGCTGGTTCCCAACGATCGACGCAGTATTAGAAAGGGAAATTGGCCCCAAATATATGAGTCTTCTAATTGCTGCTTGGGTTGTGCACATAGAGAAAGCGGTAAATGAGGAGCAGTTGAATGACCCATTGAAAACTGAATTTTCTGCAGCGCTTGTTGGTTATTCTCAAAAGAAGGCTCCCGATACAAATGATCAAGCAAAAATATATAATCTTTTGAAAATAGCAGGCGCTGAGCATTTTCGATTTTTCATGTTAGACGCGTTTATGGAGTCTGTGATCGATTACTACCAAAAACTTCAAACGACAGATCTTAACCAAATTCTGACTGACCTCGTGACTCAAAGATCCTACGACTAAAGGAGTTGAACTATGCTGGAATCTTGGAGATGGTTTGGGTCAAATGATCCCGTAAGTCTTGATGATATCAGACAAACCGGTGCCCAAAACGTAGTCACTGCCCTCCACCATATCCCAATTGGAGACATCTGGACAATAAGTGAGATCAAAAGGCATCAATCTGTCGTTAATAATATCGAGAGACATAGGTCGTCCTTGCATTGGTCGCTGGTAGAGAGCATACCAGTGCATGAGAGTATTAAGTTAGGTCGGAAGGACTGTCAGACTTATATTGGCAATTGGATTACTTCGATGGAAAACCTTGCCAAATGTGGCATTAAGACAATTTGTTATAACTTTATGCCCGTAATCGACTGGACTCGAACTGATCTCAAATACCAGCTTCCCAATGGGTCTTTGGCACTATGTTTTGATCATAGAGAGTTTTCTGCTTTCGATTTATACATCCTGCAAAGACCGGGTGCGAAAGAGGAATACAGTGATTCAGAAATAAAAGAAGCCAAAATAATATTCAATAACATGTCTCAGGCTCATAGGGACCGACTAACCTCAAATATTATATGCGGTTTGCCTGGTGGCATGTCGGGTAGTTATGATTTAAAGAACCTCTCGTCAGCTCTGGCAAATTATCAAAACATAAGCCACGCTGAGCTAAGAGAAAATCTTCACTATTTTCTGAGCCAAGTGGTTCCCAGCGCCGAAGAATCCGGCGTTAAGCTAGCATTGCATCCAGATGATCCACCTCGAAACCTGTTGGGATTGCCGAGAATAGCTAGCACTAAAAATGACCTTGATGCGATATTTTCTCGAGAGCCGAGTCCCGCAAATGGTCTTACCTTATGTGTCGGATCTCTGGGAAGTCGATTTGATAACGATGTTGCCTCGATTGCCAAAACCTACGCAACCCGCATCTACTTCGCTCATTTGAGAACAGTAAAGATAGATCGCGCCGACAATAAATCGTTCTATGAGTCCAACCATTTAGAAGGCGATGTCAATATGATTCAGATTCTTAAAATCCTGTTACAAGAGGAGAGAAGACGCTCTAATGACCATGATACCAATGAGCATGAGATTTTATTTCGTCCTGATCACGGGCATCAAATGATGGATGACATCGGTAAAATCGTTAATCCAGGATATTCTGCGATAGGGCGCCTAAGGGGTCTAGCCGAGCTAAGGGGGGCCATTCGCGCACTCTCAGAAGAACTGCTATGAGAATTTTGAGATGAAACCCCAGGTGTCGTTGAACATAATTTGTGCAGGCGAATGCATGATCGAGTTGAGAAGCACCTGTGGCGGCAATCAAGACAGTAACTTGTACCGATCTGGTTTTGCAGGCGACGCGCTCAATTTCTCAGTCTATTTAAAACGTCTCTATAACGACTCGCATATTAAATTTCTTTCGGCCATTGGAAGTGACTCGATCAGCAAAAAAATGCATGATTTCTTTTCTATTGAAGGGATTGATACTTCATTGATAGCTCGTTCCAGAAAAAAAACGATTGGCCTGTATACAATAGAGAATGACCAAATGGGCGAACGTTACTTCACCTATTGGCGCTCCGATTCAGCTGCAAGACAAATGTTTCATTTGATCGACGAAGACTTATTCGAACATGCCATAAAAAGCGCCGATTACTTTTATTTCACGGGAATTACTCTCGCTATCATTGATCAGTCCAGTAGAGAAAAACTTTTTTGGACAGCCAAGCAGTTTACAGAAAAAGGGAAAAAAGTGATTTTTGATCCCAACTATCGACCACATTTATGGGACCGAAAAGAAGATGCAATGGAACAAATCAAACGGGGATATCGATCATGCAATATTTTACTCTCAAGTATTCAAGATGAGCGGCTCTTATGGAAGTCAAGTAGTTTAGATGACGTGCTGAACAATCTTTTACGATATCAAATTGATGAAATTGTGTTAACTAACGGAGCGGGAGTCATAACAGGTAACGTGAACGGAAAACAACTTCAAATCATTCCCGTTAAGCCGCTTTCGATAATAGATACCACTGCAGCGGGCGATGGTTTCAATGCCGGCTATATCGCATCACGACATGCGGGAAATTCACCTGAATTGTCAATCAGGGCTGCTTCCAAGCAAGCAGCTTTAATCGTCGCGTCGGCAGGTGCTGTCATTACCAACTAGGATTGTTTCTTAAATTATATCTTGGTATTTATGTCGCAACTTTTGGGGCGAAATTTCCCTGAGGTTTACGCGCGAAAGCATTAAAAACTTTCATCCAACCAAGCGTCGAAACTGACAATTCATAATTTTTAAATGCCGTTTGGTTAGAAATCCGCCTAATGGTACTACTGAGCCGAAATGAAAAAGTCTAAGCACTCATATGTGTCTAATTGGACGGCCGATGGCTAGAAGCCCATGTTTAGCCCGTCACCTGTTGCGGTTATGGATTGCATTTTTTCTGCGGGAATATAATCGAATATGAAAGTAATGCGATCTTCACTACCTTTGTTCATAACGCTGTGTTGCTTCTGGTTATTCAATTCATAGGCCTTACCAACCTCAAACCTGTATGGCTTGCCATCGATCATAAAGCGTACGCGGGAATTTGTGGTGATCGGCACATGAATGCGATGTCCTATATGAAACGAAGGATGTTTGTCAAAATGAGGCATTATAATACCTCCCGAGACCAATTTTGCTGCCATCGCCCTAACAACGACCCCACCCTCAGGATAAAAGTCTCTCAAAATTGCTTTCATTATTGGCACGGCTGCGTCGGACAACCGATCCCAGGCAGATTGCTTGGTGATCTCTATCTCCGGCCACCGTTCGGTATCAACGAATAGCATCATCAGGGATTGGGTCTGATGATGCACCTCATAGGCACTCTGGCGGTGACTATTATCCAACCAACTCTGGTCATCAGCAGCCAAAACAGCTTCTCTCAAAGCCACGCTGTCAACATCACCAAGATCTCTGAGAGGAACACCAATATCCACTGATTACTCCCTATACTCTGTAAGTCGATGACGATAA
>PCDB01000029.1:319-36844 GCA_002591625.1 Porticoccaceae bacterium | reverse complement strand
AGAAGAAATAAATGATTATATCGGTTACGTTACAGACCCTTCGGAGTGGTTTGAGGTAACTCAGGACCAAATAAACCAATTTGCAGATTGCACGCTTGACCGTCAGTTTATTCATGTTAACCCAGAATTGGCTGCTCAGACGCCTTTTGAAACAACTGTAGCGCATGGGTTTCTTACGCTTTCCATGATTTCTTATTTTTCTATGAGTTTTAACCTGGCAATGAAGGGCATCTATATGGGGGTCAACAAAGGTTTAGATAGGGCACGGTTTGTTGCGCCCGTGAAGGTAGGTAGTCAGATCCGTGGCATTGGAAAAGTGCTTTCTATAGAAGAAAAGAAGCCGGGTCAGTTTGAATTTAAAATGGAGGTTACCGTCGAAATTAAGGGCGAGGAAAAACCAGCTCTTGTAGCGGAGTGGTTAACTGTCCAGATGGTAGCATGAGACTAAAATAGAAAAGTTTTTTCAGTCTTTCATTTTTTTTCAAATTAATTGATTATGGTTCATTATCATAAATAGAGGTTCGATATGAGTGTCGGTTTTGACGGGAAAGTAGCGATAGTAACTGGATCAGGAAATGGGCTGGGTAAGTCGCATGCTCTAGCTCTGGCCGCGAGGGGTGCAAGGGTCGTAGTAAATGATGTTGGCGGTGATAGAAATGGTACCGGGTCATCAAGTGAGGCGGCAAAAAAGGTGGTAGCGACTATTCTAGCGAACGGTGGTGACGCAATTGCAAGCGGTGCAAATGTGGCAAACTATGCCGAAGTTGATGCTATGGTAAAGGAAACCATGGATAAA
This sequence comes from Porticoccaceae bacterium, assembly GCA_002591625.1. Lineage (GTDB taxonomy): Bacteria > Pseudomonadota > Gammaproteobacteria > Pseudomonadales > Porticoccaceae > TMED48. The sequence continues at coordinate 36,048 of PCDB01000029.1, read as the reverse complement.
TGGGGCCGCGTTGATATATTAATTAATAATGCGGGTATCTTGCGAGATAAATCATTTGCCAAAATGGACCTGGATGACTTTAGATTAGTTATTGATGTGCATTTGATGGGATCTGTTAACTGCAGTAAAGCAGTTTGGGAAATTATGAGAGATCAAAATTATGGTCGAATTGTCATGACCACTTCCCCAAGTGGACTATTTGGAAATTTTGGCCAGACTAACTACGGGGCGGCAAAAATGGCTGTTGTGGGCTTGATGAATACGCTCGTATTAGAGGGGAGTAAATACAATATTCGAGTAAACGCTTTAGCACCTACTGCGGGTACAAGAATGACAGAGGATCTTTTGCCAGCACCGGTTCTAGAATTAATGACAACTGAAGCAGTAACAGCCGGTGCGCTAGTCTTATGTCATGACGAGTCGCCCAACAGAATGATTCTTGCGGCAGCAGCGGGTGGTTACGCAAGTGTTAAGATGTTTGAGACAGATGGAATTTTTCTTTCGCCTGAAGAACAGAATCCAGAGAAGGTGTTTGCTAGCCTAGCATCCATAAAAGATGCTGGGCAGAATGTCCCTTTTGAATCGGCAGGAAAAGAAACTGAAAAATTTGTTACGAAGGCAATGGCCTACGTGCAATCTCTCAAAATATAACTTATTAATACTATATAAAACAATATTTTATAATTGTTATTTAAGGAAATATATTATGTCTGAAGCAGTAATAGTATCTGGAGCGAGAACACCCATAGGTAAAGCTTATCGAGGAGCATTCAATAATCTTGAAGCGCCTTCCATGACGTCTCATGCGATTAACGGCGCTTTAGCTCGGGCTAACGTAGATCCTGCTGAGGTGGAGGATTGTATTATTGGTGCAGCCCTGCAACAAGGAACACAAACTGCAAACCTTGGCCGGCAGGCCGCTATGGCGTCAGGTATGCCCGTAAATGTCGCGGGTATGACTGTCGATAGGCAGTGTTCTTCTGGTCTAATGAGTATAGCAACGGGTGCGAAACAGATAACAACTGATGGATTCTCAGTGATCGTGGCTGGTGGTTGTGAGTCAATAAGTTTGGTCCAAAACCAGCACATGAATGCTCATCGAGCAATGGATCCCATGGCTGTGAAAAACGCTCCATCTATTCACATGCCGATGATTGATACTGCAGAAGTAGTAGCCAAAAGGTATGACATTTCTCGCGAAAAACAGGATGCATATGCCGTCGAGTCTCAGGCGAGGACAGCTTCAGCGCAGGAAGCCGGAAAATTCTCCGATGAATTAATATCGGTTACTGCCACCAAATTAGTTACAAATAAGGAAACCGGTGATGTTAGTGAAGAGAAGGTTACGTTATCGAAAGATGAGGGTAATCGTCCGGGAACGACTATCGAATCGCTCTCTGCGCTCAAGGTGGTAAGAGAGGGAGGCACGATAACCGCCGGTAATGCGTCACAGTTATCCGACGGAGCGGCGGCGGTAGTTCTTATGGATGGCAAAATGGCTGAGAAACGTAATTTGGAGCCACTCGGAATCTATCGTGGAATGTCTGTTGTTGGCTGTGAGCCCGATGAGATGGGTATAGGTCCTGTTTTTGCCGTCCCTAAATTATTGGACCGTAACGGTTTAACGGTTAATGACATCGGTATATGGGAGTTAAATGAAGCCTTTGCAGTTCAGGTGATTTATTGTCGCGACAGGCTCGGAATAGATCCAGCGCGATTAAATGTGAATGGTGGAGCGATATCGATTGGGCACCCGTATGGTATGAGCGGGACGCGCATGGCCATCCATGGGCTTATGGAAGCCAAACGCCGCGGCGAACGCTATGTTGTAGTGACCATGTGTGTTGGTGGGGGAATGGGCGCTGCTGGATTGTTTGAGGTCGCGTGAGCATTGACCAGTAGTTGGACGAGTACGTGCACGGGCTTATGTTGACTGTGTTGTCCTTGAATGCCACTCTCTGCGCTTTTAAGATCCAAGGAGGGAAAATGGCATGCATTTTTTTTTAGGTAAAGTGATAGTAATTACTGGAGCTGGTTCTGGCATCGGTAGAGCTCTAGCGTATGCGCTTGTCAAACAGGGCAGTCATGTGGTTCTCTCTGATATTGATCACGGTGCTCTAAAAGCTTTGCAAGCTGACCTTGCAAAATTGGATAATCCTCAAACGGGTTCAATCAAAATATTTGCTGCAGATGTTTCTGACTATGAGAATATGCAAGCCTTCTCTTCTTTTGTCGGTGCTGAATTTGGTCGCTTAGATTTTCTGATAAATAACGCGGGGGTAGGACTCGGTGCGCTTTTTCAAGACTGCGACCTTAAAGATATGCGGGATCTTTTCGACACCAATTTCTGGGGCGTTGTTTATGGATGTCAGCTATTTCTTCCCTTACTTCAGCGTGCAGAGCGAGGACATATTGTGAACATCTCCAGCGTTCTCGGCCTCCTATCAGGCCCTCGAGTTTCTGCTTACAGTAGTTCGAAATTTGCCGTTCGGGGTTTTAGTGACTCATTAAGGCATGATTTGCGATTGTCTGACAAACAAATCAATGTATCGTGCGTTTTCCCATCCGGCATTAAGACAAATATTCTCGCTAACTCAAAGATCATTGTTCCAATTGGAAGTAACACCTCATCTGATACGGAAAGAAAACGACTGGAGCCTTGGTTTTGGACAGAACCAAGTATGGCAGCACGCGAGATTCTTAGCAGTGTTATGAAGGGTAAAACGCGTATCCATGTGGGTAAAGGAGCACGATTTCTTGACGTCATTAGCCGACTTTTCCCGGTGTCATACACTAGATTTCTACCAAAATCATTACTTGAATAGCCGAGTTTAGGCCCTTAAGATAATCCACGCTCGGAACGCTTGTCTTGCAGACAATTGATAACTTCTTCAACTCTGAACATTTTGTAATTATGGTACTTCGAGTTGTTTGAGGTGCTAACATCACGAACCTATAATCAACCAGCAGATCATAATGTTGATTGAGAGCTTTATATGAGCCAGCCTACCAATTGCTAAATTTGCGCGAGATTGCCAATGAAGATTAGCAACTATACCCCGATATTTATTTTTTTTCTTTTAGGTGGCTGTGGCGGAGAGATTGCGCCACCCGGTGAGGATTTTATTTATTCGCGGTTTCCGAGTGAGCATACCTTATTAGCTAATTCATCCTTTATTGATCATAGGTTGTTTGATTCAGATGAAGACTTCAATAACGCCCAAAGGGGCATGATAGCGCTAGCTCCCGAAATTGGGCCACCTGGCCACGATGGAAAGCCGATCTGGGATCAAAGTGATAATTTATTCGCCAAAACTGCGGCTCCCGATACTGTTAATCCAAGCCTCTGGCGACAGGCGAGATTAAATTCTTACCGAGGTTTGTTTGAGGTTCAAGAAGGAATTTTTCAAATTCGGGGTTTTGATTTAGCGAATATGACTTTGATAAAAAGCGAAAATGGCTGGATCATCTTAGATCCGCTAACGACGATCGAGTCAACGAAGGCCGCTCTTGACTTCGCCGAGCTTTACCTTGGCACTATTATTCCGACAGCTATCATTATCTCACACAGTCATATAGACCATTTTGGTGGCATACAAGATGTCATTGGTCGATCCGACGATCATGATCTTCCCATAATTACCCCATCAGGTTTTTTGTATGAAGCTACTAGCGAAAACATATTGGCAGGTCCTGCGATGACAAGAAGGGCGGCATATATGATGGGTTTAGAGCTAGAGACATCTGTTTTTGGGCATGTTGATTCGGGATTGGGGAAGCGCGTGATAACGGGAAGCACATCTATCGCAAAACCAAACATAGAGATTAGTAAATCAGAAGAAGCGTTAATTATTGATGGAATAAATTTTATTTTCTTTAATATGCCAGAATCCGAGGCACCAGCAGAGCTGACTTTCTATCTCCCCGAAAAGCGTGTGTTTTGTGGTGCGGAAATCGTTTCCCGCACTATGCATAATGTTCTAACATTGCGTGGTGCAAAAGTTCGAGATGCATTTAAATGGAGTGAGTATATTGCTTTCATTAGGGAGCGTTTACCCGATGTTGAAACTCTTTTCATTAGTCATCACTGGCCCACCTGGGGTCACAATGAAATCGTTCAACAGCTTGAAGAGCAGCAAGATCTATATCGGTTTATCCACGACCAGACACTTAGACTTGCCAATAAGGGATTGACGCCGCGAGAGATTGCTGAAGAACTTAGTCTACCCCCCAATCTGGCGAGGGCAGCGCATGTTCAGGGATACTATGGGACTCTCAGCCACAATGCAAAAGCTGTCTATCAATATTATTTTGGTTGGTATGACGGCAATCCTGCGCACCTTCATCAACTTCCAAGCGTCGACAGCGCGCCAAGATATGTGTCTCTAATGGGAGGTCCTGATGAGGTTTTAGATCATGCAGAAGAAGCGGTAAGAAATGGAGAATATCGTTGGGCTGCAGAACTATTAAATCATCTTATATTTTCTGCATCGGCACCCTCAAAAGCATCGGATCTCTTGGCATATGCATATACTCAGATGGGCTACCAGTCACAGTCGGGAGTGTGGAGAGATATATTTCTCTCTGCTGCTCAAGAATTGAGGCAAGGTAATAATTATCGTCGTGACGATATTGATCTCGCTGCAGAGTTCATAAAGGAGATTCCGCTTGATAGTTTTCTGCAATCAATGACTGTCAACATCGATCCAGATAAGGCATCTGGTAAGACTATAAAGATAAAAGTAGATTTCATAGACAAGGGAAGGACTTTTCTGTTGTTCACCAGAAATTCTGTTTTGCATTTTCGTGAAATCGATGGGAGTGAATCGGCTGACGCCTCATTGGTGCTAACACATCAACTGTTTATCGATATGCTGATTGGTAAAGCTGGTATTAAAGAGACCATGTTGTCAGATGATTTATCTTTCGAGGGGAGTATAGTTGCTTTGCTCAAGTTTTTTAGTATGTTTGGTGAACAGAACACAAATTTTAATATCGTAACGCCCTAGGCTTCAAAATTGGAGATGCTCACAATTGAACTTTAGCCGAATGGCAAGAGCAAATCCGAATTTTAATTTTTGTCATGATTTTTGGACGGTTCCAACCGGGGAAGTTTAATGTTTGAAATAGACTATGGGTCAAAGGACTTAGAAAATTACAGCGGTGAAGAGACAAGCTACGTTAGCTCAAACGGCTTGAGATTTGCGTATGGAACATTTGGCAACAAGTCAAATCCAGCGATAATCTTGGTCGCCGGTTTATATAATCAGATGGTTAGATGGCCTATCGAGTTTTGTCATGACCTCGCTGCTCGAAACTTTTTCGTTATTCGTTTTGACAACAGGGATATTGGCCTAAGCAATTGGATGACCGGTTCAAAGGCTCCAAGTCTTGTGCGTCAGATGCTGAAATATCGATTCGGCTTGCCAGTTGATGTTCCCTACAGTCTTGATGATATGGCTGCTGACACCGTCGGTATCCTCGATGGTCTGAGTGTGAAAAAGGCACATTTTGTAGGTATGTCGATGGGTGGTATGATCTGTCAGATTGCCGCTGCGCGTTACCCTGACAGAGCACTTTCTCTTACTTCTATAATGTCTACGAGTGGAACTTTTGGCAAGGGCAAGCCGTCATGGAAAGCGTCGATGCAAATGCTTAAAAAACCATCCAAAGGTCAATCCATAATTGATAATACGGTTGAAATCCTTCAGTTTTTGGGAAGCCCTGAATATCCTGTCAGTGATTCTGTTGTGAGAGCCATGGTTGAATTGGAGTATGCGCGCGGAAGCAATCCTGCGGGTTATTTTCGTCAAATGTCAGCAATTAATACGGCACCTAATCGAGTGCATTTATTGAACTCTATTAAAATCCCAGCTCTAATTATTCATGGTCGAGAAGACCTTTTAGTTCCTCTAAGCGGGGGTATCGACACGGCTAGGCATATTAGGAATTCTCGTCTCGTGGTTTTTCCTGGTATGGGCCATAATTTGCCAATCCAACTGCTTGGGCGTTTTGCAGACCTCATTTCGGAGCATCAAATCTCCTAGATGTCTTGCATCGGTGTAACAGATTCTAATCAACTGCGTGCGATAATCTAGCCTTGACCCTCCATAATTCAATTGCTTTTATGAAGCTCTTCATTTAGTTCAATAGCTTTCTTATTTTTCAAGCATTCAACCTGTCCATTTATAGAATTTCGGCGAAAGAGCAGGTCACTTTTATGAGCTAATTCTCGTGCCTTGCACTTGCCATCATCGCTTCCATCGTCTTTTACCATAGTTATGATTGTTCCTGAAGTGAGATAGAGACCAGCCTCGACGGTGCAGCGGTCACCTAGGGGTATGCCCAACCCTGAATTGGCCCCAAGGAGACAATTTCGGCCCACACTGATCACGACATCGCCACCGCCCGATAAGGTTCCCATGGTTGATGCACCTCCACCTATATCCGAGCCTTCGCCACAGAAAACGCCGGCCGAGATTCGTCCTTCGATCATGCCGATGCCTTCTGTACCAGCATTAAAGTTAACGAAACCTTCGTGCATGATGGTTGTCCCATGACCAATGTAAGCTCCCAACCTGACTCTTGAGGTATCAGCGATTCTGACGCCCGAGGGTACTACGTAGTCAACCATCTTAGGGAATTTATCAACCGAATTAACGGTCACTACTTCTCCGTTTGCCCTAGCCTCCAGCATTCTGGTTGGGAGTTCGATTACATCGATCGGACCAACGTTAGTCCATGCTATGTTTTTTAGCAGACCAAATACTCCCTGCAAGTTGGTTTCATTCGGCTTTACAAGTCGATGGGATAATAATTGCAGTTTTAAATATGCTTGCGGTACTGACTCAGGAGGTTTGTCTTCAGCTAAGACAGTTACCAAGATAGATTTACCCAGTCCTGCTAGTCTTTCTAAAGATTGAGCAATGTCATCTAGCCCGGCTTGCCATAGTCCTGAAAGCAATTCCTTTTGCTTGAATTCTGTTAGTTCGAGATCAAACGTGCCCGGAGCTAGAAGGAATCGGACAGATTCACTTTGCGCGTGTGTTAAATTTATCATGGGTGACGGGAAGAGAACCTCTAACCACTCACGATTGTTATTTTTAGTACCAATTCCAAAAGCTAAACTATATATAGGCTCCATAATTTGATCTCTAGTTGATGTCTTATTAGGGATTCTTACTTGAACAACTGCATGTAGTCAATTTCGTTGAAGCCCACCAGCAATAGATCGCCATGCTCCAATACGGGTCGTTTAATAACGGTAGGATGGTCGCACAAAAAGTTGACGATAGTAGCCCCGTCAATATCATTTTTTATTTTCTGATCAATCCCACGCCAAGTAGTTCCCCGGCGATTCAATAGCAAATCCCATTGAATCTTCCCAACCCAGCGCAAGACAAGTTTATGCTCAAGTCCATCCTTTCGAAAATCATGGAATGAAAAATCAATTTGATTTTCTACTAGCCAGCGTTTTGCCTTTTGAACACTGTCACAATTGTTTATGCCATAGATAATAGTTGTCATTATTGTTTCAATCCATTTGTGATCCAAGAGGTACTAGGCTTTATATGCAGTATATGGTGTTTTTCTGTTCGGATAACAATATCGACAAATTTCACAGACACGACCATCACACCCGCGAGCGGTGCAAAATTCTCTCCCATAAAAAATAATTTGTAAATGCAGGTCATTCCATCTTGCCTTGGGGAAGACCAGTTTTAAGTCTCTTTCTGCGATTTTTACAGTTTTTCCGCGGGTCAATCCCCAACGTTGCGAGAGCCTGAAAATATGGGTGTCTACCGGAAAACTGGGTATACCAAAAGCCTGGGCAACAACGACGCTGGCAGTTTTGTGTCCGACGCCGGGTAATGTTTCTAAAGTGCTAATATCATCAGGCACCTCACCGCCAAAATTTTCCAAGAGTATGTCAGAGAGGTCCGATATGGCTTTTGATTTCTTCGGGGCAAGACCGCAAGGACGAATAATCCGGTATATTTCGTCTACTGATATTTTCTTCATTTCTTCAGGAGTGGGTGCTACGGCAAATAACTTGGCTGTAACTAAGTTGACTCTTTCATCAGTGCATTGAGCACTTAATAATACAGCTATTAGCAGTTGAAAGTGACTTTCATGCATCAACGGCACAGGTGGATTTGGATAAAGTTGACCTAATTTCTTATCAATATAAGCTGCTCTCTCTGATTTAAGCATCACAGACCCCGGATATAGGATGCTATCCGCATGGCGCCTTCACCGCATTGCGAGACTGTCGGCACCAAGGCCAATCGAAGCCGATTTTTTCCGGGATTTTTTCCCTCTGAAGTGCGAGCCATGAACTGTCCAGGGAGGACAGTGAGGTTTTTTTGTGCATAAAGATCTCGCGTCATATTGACATCGTCAATTGGAGTTTTGGGCCAAAGATAAAAACTAGCCTTTGGCTCCGGAAAAGACATCACTGGGTTCAGAATTTTCGTGACAACAGAAAATTTTTCTCTGTATAACGCTCGATTTGCTATTACATGTTTCTCATCTCGCCAAAGAGCTTCAGAAATCAATTGGACAGTTGGAGACATTGAGGAACCATGATAGGTTCTATACTGTAAAAACCTTTTGATTAATTGTTGATCCCCTGTCACGATGCCGGACCTCAATCCGGGAACATTAGATCTTTTCGACAAACTGTGGAACACTATGCAGTGCTTAAAGCTATCATTTCCAAGTTTTTCGCATACCTCAAGTAAGCCTGGAGGTGGTGATTCCTCATCTAGATAAATCTCGGAATAACATTCGTCGCTCACAATCGTGAAGTGATACTTATGGGCCAATTCAATTGCTTTGGCGAGTTGTTCGACCGTCATGACGGCACCGGTAGGGTTGTTTGGCGAACACAAATGAAGAATCTGACACCGCTCCCATTCCTTTTCGGTAATTCTCTCAAAATCGGGAGTAAAATTATTTTCGGCTAAAGAATCCAGAAATTTTATTCCAGCGCCAGCTATTATCGCAGCACCTTCATAAATTTGGTAAAAAGGATTGCTCGTGATGATCAGTGGAGACTTTGTTGGATCAATTCGAAATTGTGTAAACGCAAATAGACCTTCTCGTGACCCGTTAATTGGAAGAATATTAGAATTAATGTCGAGACCATTAGCCTTTAATCCATACCTAGTTTTCAACCAATCTGCCGCAGATTGCCGGAAGCAATCTGTTCCTTTTATTGAGGGATAATAATTAAGCCCGCTGATTGAATCGTTTAGGACTCGTTTAAGAAAGTCAGGCAAGCCATGTTTCGGTTCACCGATGGAAAAAGAAAGGTGAGTCAATTCGCTCGGTGGCGAAATATCTGCCAAAATATCTCTAAGACGCTCAAATGGATATGCTTTAAGATTATGCAAATTAGGATGCATGTTGTTCTCTGTGTGTAGACATTTGTATACTAACTGGAAGCTTCGCTCATATCACTTAACTCTTCGCATATTGTTTCCTCAACGCGTCGTGCTAGAGCAGGATCAGCGATAGGCTTTCGTGACGCATGAGTTAAATGAAAAACGTCTTCCACTCGTTCTCCTAGGGTTGAAATTTTTGCAGTCACAACGCGCAGATTATATCGAAAAAAGATATTTGCTATACGAGCTAGAAGACCAGGTCTATCCGGTGTGATAACCTCCAACCAACTAGAATTGCTTTCGGCATCCATCTTAAACTTCGCGGTTGTTTGTTTTGTAAAACTTTTCAATTGCCTCGGAGTTCGCCTTTTAATATCGAAATCAACGGAATCTGGGTTCAAAATGGCTTGTCGAAGGGAAGAGCATATTTGGTCGCTTAAAAATGTATTTCCGCCAACAGGAGCGCCGTCTGCATCCAAAACATAAAACACATCAAATGAATTATCATCACTATTTGTATGTAGTCTCGCGTCTTGAATGTTCAGGTTGAGTTTGTCTAATATCGCGGCCGCTATGGAGAGCGTATTAAATTCTTTTTGAGAAAACACAAAAATCTGAGTCGCTACTAAGATTTCTACACCAACATCTTTCAACAAAACGACCGGCATTCGGCGATCTTCCCAGGCTTTAGTTTGTTCTTTATACTGCGCGATAGCCGTTGTATACCTAGCTATATCATCTGCCGTTTCTCTTAAGAAAAACTCATCGCCTATGTCTCCCCATATCTTTTCGGCTTGCTCAATGGCGATGCCATGCTCCAGTAATTTCATGGATATTACGTTTTTGGCATTCTGGGACCATCTTGATTTGTCAATCGGTATACCTAGTCCTCGTTCTAATGCTTTTTTTGTTTGCATATAAAGATTTTGTAAAAGAGACCCCTTCCACTCGGTCCACAAATTTGGGTTTGTAGCATTTATATCCCCCACTGTTAAAACATAGAGATAATCCAGATGCATTTGATCACCGACTTGCTCCGCAAATCTATGGATTACTTGGGGATCTGAAATATCTTCTCTTTGCGAGACAAAAGACATTATTAAATGATTTTTAACAAGCCATCTCACCAATTTAGTTTCGTTTTCTTGTAATTCATGCCTTTCAGAGAAATCAGCAACGTCTTCCGCTCCGAGGGATGAATGATCGCCACCTCTCCCTTTAGCTATATCATGATAAAGCGCTGAAATTATTAAAAGCTCAGGTTTGGCTAGATTTTTAAATATATGAGAGGGTATTGGAAATTGTTTTGCCACTTCAGGCCTAGCCAATCTACGGATATTTTTGATAACTTCAAGAGTGTGTACATCGACTGGATAGATATGAAAGAGATCATGTTGCATTTGCCCGACGATTTTTCCAAATTCAGGAAGATATTTTCCTAAAATACCATAACGATTCATACGATTGAGTTGAAAAGAAAGCCTGTAGGGAGCATTTAACAGGCGCATAAATAATTTTCTGTTTTCTGCGTCGGCCCTAAATTTTGCATCAATCAAATGTGTTGAATGCCTGATTTGACGTATCGTCGAAGCCCTGATTCCTTCTATTTCGTTATTCTCTCCGAGAATGACAAATATTTCGATTAGTCCGGTAGGGTACAATCTAAACGTGTCATGGGATATTGTATCTAGCAAGCCATCCCGAACGAAAAAATGCTCACTAATTTGTGAGTTATGCTTTGTTTTATTATCGCGATATATCGCTTCATCAAGATGTTGATGAAGCACATCATTTAAGCCTCTTATAGACAGAACTGTCTGGTAATACTTTTGCATGAATTTTTCAACGCCCAATTTCCCCTTCACGTCCTCATAACCCAGCATTTTTGCCAATGTTCGTTGATGATCAAATAAAAGCCTTTCTTCCGCTCTGTCAGTTATTAGATGAAGGCCATATCGTACTTTCCACAAAAATTCTTCATCTGAATAAAGTTTTAAGTATTCGTGCTGAAGCAAGAAACCTTTCTCGACCAGTTGGGAACGTCTAGTCACATTAAAATGCCGTTTTGCGGTCCAATCTATAAGCTGCACATCCCGAAGACCTCCGGGAGCATCTTTGACATTTGGTTCTAAGTTGTACTCGGTGTCATCATGCTTTTTATGACGTTCTTTCTGTTCATGGAGTTTTCCTGCATAAAATTCGGCTGAACTCCAGATTTGATGAGGCCCAGTAGATTGAATGAGCTTTTTATGATTGGATATATTTCCACAAATTAGGCGTGTTTCCATCAAATTGGTGGCTATTGTGATATCTTTTTTTGCCGCGTCGACACATTGACGAATGGACCGAACACTATGACTAATCTGCAGACGAGCGTCCCATAGAAAAGCTAGATATTGTTCTATACTTTTTTTATATTTATGAGCTTCATTTTTACCGGCGAGGATGAGAAGATCGATATCCGAATAGGGGTGGAGTTGCCCTCTACCGTATCCACCAACAGCTATAAGACAGATGCTGGTGTCCCAATCGTAATTTTTCCATGCGTATTGAAGCATGAGATCTACAAATGCAGCTCTCTCTCTTACTAATCTATGGGCTTCATCACCTTCATTGAATCTATTATGAAAATGGTGATTGGCCGCATTAAGGGCATTTTTAAAAACTTGAACAGGATCGTGGCTTTTCAGATCACTTGAAAAGCGCTTTTGATCAAAAAAAATTGGGCCAGAATCAAATGCGGACATGATTAATAATATTAGAAACTTTCATCAGTTCGAGCGGTAAATACCTCACAGCCGTCGGCGGTAACTGCTACGGTGTGCTCCCACTGCGCTGATAGTCGGCCATCAATTGTTTCTACGGTCCAACCATCTCGTTTTAGCTTGGTCCCAGGTTTGCCCCCATTGATCATTGGTTCAATGGTAAACGTCATTCCTTCCTCCAGCGCTAGACCTGTGTTTGGAGTTCCATAATGCAGAATTTGAGGCTCCTCATGGAATTGCTTACCTATTCCGTGACCACAATAATCACGCACTATTGAATAATGTTTTGATTCTGCATAAGTCTGAATTACGTGCCCAAGATCGCCAAGTTTTACTCCTGGTCTAACTAATTCAATAGCTTTATAGAGGCAATCTTGCGAGATGTTTACAATACGTGTCGCGTGATTTTTAGCTTTGCCGACGATAAACATCTTGCTTGTATCGCCGTGCCAACCATCTTTAATTACGGTCACGTCTATATTAATAATATCACCACTTTTCAGAATTTTTTTTTCTGAAGGAATTCCATGGCATACAACTTGATTAATAGATGTACAAATAGTTTTAGGGAAACCCCTGTAACCTAAGCAGGCCGGGATAGCCTTCTGCGTTTTAGTGATATAGTCGAAGCAAATCATGTCCAATTGCTCTGTCGAGACGCCTGGTTCTACGAAGTCTTCAATCATCTCTAGCACTTGGGCAGCCAACTTTCCGGCTATACGCATTTTGTTAAGATCATATTTGGATCTTATGTTGATAGACATAGTTTATCCGTCCTACCTATGAAGATACTCATTGTACATCGATATTTTGATATTCATAATATCCAAGTTTCCGATTTGTTCATAAAAATGCAAACAGATTCATGCTAAATGCGTTGGAAGTTTCTAGAACCAATTTTTTATCGCGCTTGCTCTTTAAAACGTTATGGCAGATGTGGTATAAAGCGTCCCGCAAGTAACTGAGCAAGACTAAAGTTAATTTATACTACTCACACATACCGTCACAGCAATTGGGGTGCTCACATGAAGCCAATAAAACGAAGGCTTCGAGTTAATTGCTGGGGTTTGTGGAGGCTTAACCCAAAATAGGAAAAAATTATGTCTTCTGTAAGTATGCGAGATATGCTGCAAGCTGGTGTTCATTTTGGCCACCAGACCCGGTTTTGGAATCCAAAAATGCGTGAATATATTTTTGGATCACGAAATAAAGTACATGTCATTAATCTCGAGCTAACTGTACCAGCATTTAATGAAGCCCTTGATCTAATTTCGCTCGAAGCGTCTCGAGGAAATCAGATTCTATTTGTCGGGACTAAACGTGCTGCGCAAAAAATTATAAAAGAACAAGCTGAGCGGTGTTCAATGCCGCATGTGAGTCATCGCTGGCTAGGTGGGATGTTAACGAACTATAAAACTATTCGAGAATCAATTAAGCGTTTTCGGAAATTGGAAGAAGAAGAGAAAGATGGCACTTTTGATAAGCTGACCAAAAAAGAAGTTTTGTTAAGAACCAGAATCAAGGACAAATTGTACAATGCTATTGGCGGCATCAAAGACATGAATGGACTGCCAGATGTTCTTTTTGTGGTGGATGTAGATCATGAGCGTATTGCCATTAAAGAAGCAAATAAATTAGGGATACCTGTAATCGGTATCGTTGATACCAACAGTGATCCAGATGGGATTGATCATGTCATTCCTGGTAATGATGACTCAATTCGAGCGATTAAGTTATATACGGCCTCCGTGGCGGATTCTATTTTGGAAGGAAAATCGAAAATGGAAGGCGCTGTAAGCAAAGATGAATTTGTTGAAGTGTCTGACTCTACCGACGGAGATAAAACCGTTGATACGAAGGATCCGCAGCCAAAAAAAGAAGCTAAGAGTGAAGACGGCGCAGAATAAAATTACTATCCGACGGTCTTAATTGAGAAGAATTGGGGGCTATAGCCCCCTTTTTAATGTACATAATTTGTAAGGGAGTAGGTATATGGCAAAAATAGCAACAAGCCTCGTGAGAGAGCTTCGTGAGCGCACGGGTCTTGGAATGATGGAATGTAAGCGGGCCTTGGTCGACGCAAACGGGAATATCGAGCAAGCAATTGACGAGTTACGAAAAACTAGTGGATTGAAAGCAGCAAAAAAAGCAGGCCGAACGGCCGCGGATGGCGTGATTGCTTTAAAGGTTATTGATAATTATGGTGTGATTTGTGAGATTAACAGTGAAACTGATTTTGTGGCTCGAGATGAAAATTTTAGTAGTTTTGTAGAAATCGTTTTATCAACGGCTTTTGACAAAAAAAATACGGATTTTAAGAACTTGTTTTTGGAAGAAGAGCTGGAAGGACAGAGGCAAGCATTAATTCAAAAAATTGGGGAAAATATTATGCCTCGCAGGGCTTCAAGTATTGAAGCACCAGTGATAGGGTCTTACTTGCACAGTAATAACAAGATTGGTGTGCTCGTTGGCATGCGCGGTGATGATCCTGAGCTTGCTCAAAATGTCGCGATGCATATTGCAGCGGTCAATCCTGTGGTGGTTGAATCGAAGGACATGCCACCTGAAGTTTTGGCCGCTGAAGAAAAAATTTATGCTGCTCAAGCCAATGAAACCGGAAAGCCAGAGAAAATAATAGAAAAAATGGTATCCGGCAGAATAAATAAATTTTTAAAAGAGAATAGCCTAATGGACCAACCATTTGTTAAAGATGGTGACATCACGGTTGGAGATCTTGTCAAGAAAAATAATTCAGAAATTCTATGTTTTGAGCGTTTTGAAGTAGGCGAGGGTATACAGGTTGATGAGGTTGATTTCGCGGCAGAAGTGGCTGAACAGTTGAAAAGCACAACCTAATAGGAACTTATGATGTCGAATCTGCAAAACGGCAATAAGTATAAGCGTATTTTATTAAAATTGAGTGGAGAAGAACTTCTCGGCGAGAGAAATTTGGGTATCGACCCCAAAATTCTTGACAATATTGCCCTTGAAATGGGTCAATTAGTCGGAATAGGCGTGCAAATAGGTCTCGTTGTGGGTGGTGGTAATTTGTTTAGAGGCTCTGCCTTGAGTGCCGCCGGCATGGATCGAGTAACCGGTGATCACATGGGTATGCTTGCTACACTCATGAATGCCATGGCTATAAGAGATGCGTTAGAAAGAAAGAACATCTCTACCCAGTTGATGTCATCAATTTCAATGACAAGTGTTGTGGAATCCTATGACAGGCGCAAGGCTATGAGATATTTAAAACAAGGAGAGGTTGTTCTGTTTGCAGGTGGAACTGGTAACCCATTGTTCACAACTGATTCTGCAGCATGTCTCCGAGGCATAGAAATTGGCGCCGATATTGTATTGAAGGCCACAAAAGTTGATGGTGTTTATACTGCGGATCCTTTGAAAGACGCTAATGCTAAGTTGTACCAGGTTTTGACTTATGATCAAGTGATCGAACAAAAACTTTCGGTCATGGATCTTACAGCTATATGTTTGTGTCGAGAACATCAGATGCCGGTTGCTGTCTTTAAAATGTCAAAAGCCGGGGCACTTTTGAAATTGATTATGGGGCATCCTGAGGGAACATTAATTCAACCAGAGTAAGTTTTTATGCTTGAAGAATACACACATCAATTGAATGAACGGATGGAAAAGTCTCTAGATGCTTTAAAAAAGGCTTTTAATAGAATTAGAACAGGGCGGGCGCATCCGAGCTTACTTGACGGTCTCTCGATAGATTATTATGGAGCAGATACACCTATTTCGCAGTTAGCTTCGATCGTAGTTGAAGATGCTCGCACACTCGCATTGACCCTTTGGGAAAAAAATTTAGTGCCTGAGGTTGAAAAATCTATCCTACGATCTGATCTGGGTCTCAATCCTAATACTGCAGGTACGGTCATAAGAGTCCCGTTGCCGGCACTAACAGAAGAGTCCCGCAAAGCCTTTGGTAGACAGGCAAAACAAGAAGCTGAAAAAGCTCGTGTATCGGTAAGGAATGTTAGACGAGACGTTCTATCGAACGTGAAGTCACTTGAAAAAACTAAAAGTATTAGTAAAGATGATGAGCGCAGAATTCAGGATGAAGTGCAGAAAATTACAGATAGATTCATATCTCGAGTTGATGATTTGTTGACCGAAAAAGAAAAAGATCTAATGGATATATAACAACTAAAAGTACTTGGGAAATTATGATCGATATAGTCTCAAGCGACGATTATCATCCTCTTAGACATTTAGCCATAATTATGGATGGCAATAATCGATGGGCAACATTGCGAGGTCTTGCCGGAATTTCAGGTCATAGAGCGGGTGTTGAAAGAATTCGTGGAATTCTGTCTGCGGCTAGCTCTCATGGGATTGAGGTTGTCTCCCTTTTCGCATTCAGTAGTGAAAATTGGCGCAGACCGGCTAGAGAAGTTTCGGGACTTATTGCATTGTTTACGAACTACTTGTCAAAAGAAATAAATGCGCTTAGAAGTGACGGTGTAAGGCTAAAAATTATAGGTAATAAAAATAATTTCAGTGATGATCTTCGTCAATTAATAAAGACAGCAGAAGAACAGACCGCTAATGGTCAGTTTACCCTTGTGCTATGCGTCGATTATGGTGGGCGATGGGATATCATTGAAGCTGCTCGACAATTAGCAATCGATGCTCAAAAAACTGACCTCGACCCAGAAACTATTTCTGAGCAAATGTTCTCCCATAAGTTGCAGTTGGGCGATTTGCCTGATCCCGATCTCTGCATAAGAACTGGTGGCGAGGAAAGGATAAGCAATTTTCTCCTATGGCATCTTGCTTATACGGAGTTATACGTAACCGACTGTTTTTGGCCTGATTTTGGTCCTGAATTATTAGATAGGGCAATTGAGGAATACTATTCTCGCAAGAGACGTTTTGGGCATCGAAATATTGGAGTGGGCCAAAAAAAGTGAGTGGGGATTCAAATTGCTAAAACATAGATTATGGACTGCAGCGGTTATTGTGGTCATCTTCTTGACTGCGCTGTATTCATTGCCTGAAGAGTATTTCATAGCGTTATTAGTACCGGTTTTATTAATCGCGGCATGGGAATGGAGCAATTTGGCTCAGATAAAAAAGACATATTTCCAAGTTGGATATCTAACTATTATCTTTGTTCTGATTTGCGCGGCCGGACGCGCTTTGAACTTTTTTGGAACCATAGATTTTGATTCAGGGAAGATGATTCTGCTTTTCGCTATATGTCTTTGGCTACTTAATTTGATCTTCATTAAGCAATATCCATCTCGAATTGCTCTGTGGTCGCACCAGCATATTTTTAGCCTTATTGGTGCTTTGATGATCGTGTTTACTTGGGTATCTATCGTCGTAATTCTAGGGCATCAGCAAGGTCGTCTCATGCTAGTTTTAAGTATTCTAATCGTTGTGGCGGCAGATGCAGGAGGTTATTTCGGAGGTAAATTGTTTGGGCATCATCAACTATCTCCCACCCTCAGTCCTGGGAAGACTTGGGAGGGCTTTGCTTGTGGGCTAATATGTCAAATTCCAGTAACAGTTGTATTTGGACATTTTTTTCCACACAGCCAATTGCTAGAGACATTGATTTTTTTGGTTATTCCTGTTGCTTTATTCTCTGTGCTCGGCGATCTTTTTGAGAGTATGGTCAAGCGAAATTCAGGATTCAAAGATAGCAGTAATCTTTTGCCAGGTCACGGGGGGCTTCTTGATCGTTTTGATGGCTATATGGCTGCACTCCCTCTTTTTGGGTTGCTAATTCTTTTTCGGCCGATCTAGGTTATGCATCAGCTAATTACAATTCTAGGTTCTACCGGGAGTATTGGCACCAATTCATTAGATGTAGTCAGTCAACACCCTGATCATTTTAAGATTTTTGCGCTTACCGCGAATGTGCAATATGAGGTGCTCGCGAATCAGTGTTTAAGACATAAGCCGCGCTTTGCCGTTATGATAGAACCAAAAGCGGCTCAGAAATTAAAATCTCTACTCCAATCCAATGGCTCGAGTACAGAGGTTTTATGTGGAGCTGAAGACTTAAATAAAGTCGCCCAAGAACCGACGGTTGATGCAGTTATAGCAGGAATTGTTGGGAGCATCGGGCTGAGATCAACTATGGCAGCAGTGGAATCAGGAAAAAAAGTATTACTCGCAAATAAAGAATCACTGGTTATGGCCGGGCGTTTGTTCAAACAAGCCGTCGCACGATCTGGATGCATCTTACTACCAATTGACAGTGAGCATAATGGTATTTTTCAATGTCTCCAGGATAATTTTGAGATTGGTTTGAAACAAAACCAAATAAAATTGACTCTGCCTGCATCAGGAGGGCCATTCCGGGGATGGAATAGAAAAAAAATGGCCGATGTGACTCCGAAGGAAGCGTGTGCGCATCCTAACTGGAAAATGGGGCGAAAAATATCAGTAGACTCTGCCACACTTATGAATAAAGGGTTAGAAGTAATTGAGGCTAGTTTTCTCTTTGATATTCCGGCTGATTTGATCGATGTTGTAATTCATCCTCAAAGTGTCATTCATGCGTTCGTGCATTTTGCGGACGGATCGACTTTGGCTCATATGGGAATTCCAGATATGCGTGTTCCAATAGCACATGCGTTGGCTTGGCCGAAGCGCATTAAATCTGGGGTTAAAACTCTTGACCTCTCTCTCATGTCCGATCTTCAGTTTTCGTCACCTGACCATGAAAATTTTCCGAGCTTAAAAATTGCTTATGAGGCTCTGTCATATGGTGGTGATGCAACGACCATATTAAATGCAGCCAATGAGACTGCAGTTGGCGCTTTTCTTAGCTCTAGGATAAAATTCACTCAGATTTCCGAGATAGTTCGTGAGACTTTAACTAATTCTGTAATCAGTAACCTTGAAACTTTAGAGGAGGTGGAGGAATCCGACTCCAGGGCTAGGTCTGTCAGCTCCCAAATCATTGAAGCAATAGCTAAGTAACAAATGCACATTCTTGAAACTATCCTTTACACCTTTTTGACCCTTGGAATAGCTATCGTGGTTCACGAATATGGCCATTTTATAGTGGCTAGGAAATGTGGCGTTT
Organism: Porticoccaceae bacterium; assembly: GCA_002591625.1. GTDB lineage: Bacteria > Pseudomonadota > Gammaproteobacteria > Pseudomonadales > Porticoccaceae > TMED48. The sequence goes on along the minus strand of PCDB01000029.1, from coordinate 16,828 downwards.
TTGTTGAGCGATTTTCACTTGGTTTTGGCCCATCGCTCATCGGGTGGACTGACCGACATGGAACTCAATTTGTTATTTCGGCACTTCCTCTGGGTGGTTACGTCAAGATGCTGGATTCTAGGAATGGTGACGTGTCAGAAAGCTTACGTGAGAGAGAATTTAGTTGCCAAAACGTTTGGAAGCGAATAGCTATTACGATTGCCGGTCCGTTTGCCAATCTATTGCTCTCAGTTTTCGCTTTTTGGGTGCTTTTCCTAAATGGAGAAACAGGGGTAAAACCAATCGTCGGAAACATTAGCGACGAGTCGCCTGCAGAGATCGCAGGGTTTGTTCCGGAAATGGTGATTTTATCTGTTAACGACCAAATAACTCCGAGTTGGAGTGATGTTTCAAAAGAGCTTTTTTCATCTATCGGAACAACTGGTAGTTTAAAATTTATAGTAGAAATGGTAAATTCGAACGATAAAATCGAACTCTATATCCCCGTTGAGAAATGGTTGCGAGATGAAGTCGAGCCATATCCTGTCTATGATCTTGGATTAACTCCAAGATATATATTCAAGCAATTAATCCTTGGAGCAATATTGGAAGGAAGTGCTGCAGACATAGCAGGGCTCTTGACAGGGGATGTTGTCACAAAAATAAATGGTTGGGACGTCGATTCAGTCCAAATATTCATTGACCAAATCGAATCTAATTATGATCAGGCAGTCACGCTTGATATTGTTAGGCGCGGGGTTGATATGAAAATTGAAGTGGTACCGGATACGTTCATCAGGGATGAGGTGCCTTATGGTCAGATAGGTGTGCAACTGGCTCCTCAAGGGACGTATCCTGAATCGATGATATATTCGATTAGACACGATTTTATGAGTGCTCTAATTCGGAGCCTGTCAGAGACGNGCGACTACATAAATTTTATTTTCAAATCGGTCAAAAAACTGCTCACTGGGGAGCTATCATCTAAGAGTCTCAGCGGTCCTATTGGAATTGCAAAGGCTGCGGGCGATTCTGGTAGGGCTGGTTTGGACAATTTTATTCGTTTTACCGCAATTCTAAGTATAATGCTTGGCGTGATGAATTTGCTGCCTATTCCGGTTCTTGATGGCGGACACTTGATCTTCTACATGATTGAAATAGTGAAAGGCTCGCCGGTCTCTGAAGAAATGCAGGTAATTGGACTAAAAATTGGAGTGGTGATTCTTTTCGGGTTTATGATGGTCGCAACATTAAATGATCTTACACGAGCTTTGATGTGAAAAAACTTAAATTTGGTCAAAAACGATGAGTTTGTGTATGCGTCTTAGTCTTGTGCTCCTAACTCTGTCATTTATCTCCTCAACATCTATGGCTAATTATGATTTCAAAATTCGTGACATTCGGATTGAGGGTTTGCAGCGCGTATCGGCAGGAACGGTATTTGCAGCTTTACCCCTAAGCGTGGGTGATAATATCAGTGATGAGCAAGTTCGGAATGCGACTCGAGCCTTATTCAGGACAGGCTACTTTTCAAATATTATATTGGGTGCAGATAAAGATATTTTAGTAGTGGGTTTGGAGGAGAGGCCAGCTGTAACTGCGATAAATTTGGAGGGCAACAAAGCGATTGAAACAGAACAACTACTCTCAGCCCTGAGGGACAACGGCTTGGCAGAGGGACAAATATTTCGTCGAGTAATTTTAGAAGGAATGTCACAAGAACTCCAGCGACAATACGTAGCCCAAGGACGGTATGGAGCTGTCGTTAAAACCGAAATCGAACAATTGCCGAGAAATCGAGTAGCGGTAAACATTGATATAGATGAAGGAGATGTGGCTAAAATTCGTCACATTAATATTGTCGGTAATGAAGCATTCTCTGAAGAAGATTTGTTGGATCAATTTGAGCAACAAGAAACTGGCTGGTTATCTTGGTTTCAAAGTGACGACAAATATGCTCGAGAAAAGTTATCTGGTGACCTTGAAGCCTTAGAATCTTGGTACCTTGATCGAGGATATTTGACATTTGCGATCGATAGCACACAGGTTTCTATAAGCCCAGAAAAAGATTCCGTTTATATCACCATAAATATCTCGGAAGGAGAAACCTACACTGTTAAAGAAATAGATTTTGCTGGCGAGTTGAAATTAGAGGAGGAATACGTTAAATCTTTGGTGGTTTTGCGGGAAGGAATGACTTTTTCACAAGCGCTTATGACTGCGTCTAGTGAACACATCACCAAGAGACTGGGGAACGAGGGTTATACTTTTGCTGAAGTGGTGGGCTATCCTGATATAAACGAAGCTGAAAAGACAGCTAATATTACCTATTTGGTTAAACCTGGAATGCGAGCATATGTCAGACGAATTGACTTCCGAGGTAATACTAAAACGGCAAATACAGTCTTAAGACGCGAGATGCGTCAAATGGAAGGAGGATCAGCCAATAATGCGTTGATAGAACTTTCAAAGATCAGATTAGAGCGATTAGGATTTTTTAAGGAGGTAAACGTTGAAAATATTCCAGTTGCGGGAACTAACGACCAGATAGATGTAATATATTCAGTAGAGGAACAGCCCTCTGGCTCTGTGGGAGCGAGCTTGGGGTTTGCACAAGGCACCGGTCTTATTTTGGGTGCAAATCTTCAAGAAAATAATTTTCTTGGGACTGGAAAACAGATTGGAGTAGGGGTTAATCGAAGCCGGTACCAAACGGCTATTAATTTTAGCTATACAGAACCTTACTATACTGTAGATGGCGTTAGCGTTGGATATTCGCTTTTTGGAAGAAAAACTGATTATGACGAGATTAATGTAGCTAGTTTTTCTACCAATAGTTATGGTGCTGCGGTAAATTGGGGATATCCTATATCTGAAATTGAGCGCATTGGATTTGGGTTTGGTTATGAAAATTTAAGCTTAAAAACTGGCAGTTACGCTTCAGCCGAGATCGCAGAATTTGAGGCGCAGAACGGAACTGATTTCGATACGGTAAATTTTAATATTAATTGGGTAAGATCAACCCTCAATCGTGGCATGTTTGCAACGCGGGGAACATCTCAGCGGTTGGGTCTGGATATTTCAATTCCTGGTTCTGGACTTGAGTATTATAAATTATATTATGCAGCGCAATATTTTAAGGGTTTAACTCGTTCATTGACTCTTAAACTTCGCACTGACCTTGGTTATGGGGATGCATACGGGGGGACTAGTCAGTTGCCGTTTTTCAAAAATTTCTATGGCGGTGGATTCGGTTCTGTTCGCGGATTCAAAAGAAACACGTTAGGACCACAAGATACACCGCCACCCCTGGGGACAGTCTACTATTATGATGACCCTGATCCCATTGGAGGTAATATTCAGATCGTATTTGGCGCCGAAATTATATTTCCACTCCCCTTCATTAAAGATCAGCGATCAGTGCAACCGGCTTTATTTGTTGATGCAGGTAATATTTTCAATTCCAGTTGTGGAGCGACCCAAGCGAATTGTTATAAACCAGAATTGGGTGAATTGAGGTATTCAGTGGGGTTAGGAGCTACATGGCTGAGTGGCTTTGGTCCAATAACTTTTAGTATTGCTAAGCCATTTAATAAGAGCGAGTATGATGAGACTGAAATATTTCAATTTAGTCTTGGCAACCAGTTTTAATAAATCGTTAGGAGAAAAATTGTGCAAAAATTTAAAGCGCTAATTATTGTGATAATGGCCGCCATATCGTTTCCGTTATGGGCGGACCAGAAGATAGCTGTTATTAATATTAATGCTGCTTTAGTGGGCTCTTCGTTAGCGCAAAGCGAGATAACGGCGCTGCAAGAGAGTGCCGAGTTCGTGGGTTTGAGAGCAAAACTTGAAAGTGCAGCGTCGGATTTTCAGACATTAGGAAAAGAACTTGAAGAGAAACGATTAACATGGTCTGCAGAGCAGGTCGCTGAGCACCAAAAAAAGATGGCTTATTTGCAAGAGGATGCGCAATCGGCTCAAAAAAAACTGGAGACGGAAAATAAACTCTTGCAACAAAGAATACAGCAAAAGGTTAATCCTGCTTTTCAAACAGCATTAATTGAACTCATTGACGAGGAGGGTATAACACTTTTGTTAGATGCAAAGGCTGTCTTGCATGCAAGTCCTGAGGCTAATATTACTGCTAAAGTGGTTGATCGTATTAATAAAGGAACATCGCTTACTGATCCCCTTCCGCCTCAGGAGTAGGGCATTCCTATGACTTTCGAGTATCATCTCTCGGATATTGTCGACTTTCTCGGTGCTGACGTGGAGAAACCCCTCGATGTTGTGATTACTGGCCTTGCATCACTTGACAACGCGATTTGCGGCGATATCTCGTTCATTGCCAATCCTCGTCATGCTAAATCCTTGTCTAAATGTAAAGCATCTGCCGTGATAATGCCTCATGGTTATGACAAGAATTTTTCTGGTATATGCGTTTACTCGAACCATCCTTATCTGAGCTACGCGAAGCTCTCAAAATGGTTCGATACGGCTATTATAAGCCCNAGTGGAGTGCATCCTTCTGCCGTCNTAGCTAATGATGCAGCGATAGGTGCAAATACTTCTCTTGGCCCTAATGTTGTCATCGAATCTGGTGTATCCATAGCTGATGGGAGCCAGATTGGCGCTAACGCCTTTATTGGAGCTCGTTCGACGATTGGCAAGGATTGTAGAATCAAAAGTAATGTCTCGATTTATCACGATGTAACGATCGGCGACTCGGTTACCATTCATAGTGGCGCCGTAATTGGTTCTGACGGGTTTGGTTTTGCTCCAAATGATAAGGGAGGCTGGGAAAAAATACACCAATTGGGTGGTGTTTTGATAGGCAATAAGGTTGAAATCGGTGCTTGCTCCACAGTGGATAGGGGGGCTATCCACGATACGGTCATAGAGGATGGTGTGATTTTGGATAACCATGTAATGATTGCTCACAATGTTAAGGTGGGCGAAAACACCGCAATGGCTGCATTTGCTGGGATAGCTGGAAGTGCAAAAATAGGAAAAAATTGTTTTTTCGCCGGTGATGCAGCTTGCCTCGGACATNTAGAAGTGGCTGATAATGTCCAGATAACTGCTCGTTCTTATGTAACCAAATCTATAAAAAAAGCTGGATCTTATTCAAACGGCGGTCTTCCACTAATGGAATCGAAAAAATGGCGTCGAAATGCTGTAATTTTTGGTAAATTAGAAAAACTAATCAAATCTATGACTGGAAAAATACTTGACAAAGAGTATTAGGAATCGTTTTCGCACATATTGGATATGCCAAAGAAATTTATGAGGAATTGGTAGTAATGATGAATGTAAACGATATTATGCACCTACTGCCTCACGAATATCCGATGCTAATGGTGGATCGTGTTCTTGAAGTTGAACCAGGCAAATCCATTGTCGGTTACAAAAATATTTCTATAAACGAACAGATTTTTGTCGGACACTTTCCTGGCGCACCAATTTTTCCTGGCGTATTGATAATTGAAGCTATGGCTCAAATATCAGGAATATTGGGTTTTGTAACAGCACAGCAATCCTCAGATAATGGAATGCTCTACTTATTCGCTGGTATAGATAAAGTTCGTTTTAAACGACCAGTGGTACCTGGTGATAGGTTAATGCTAACTTCTGAAGTGGTATCAGTGAAGCGGAATATATGGCGTTTCCGAACCACGGCAACAGTTGATGAGGAATTGGCTAGTACAGCAATCTTAATGTGTGCATACCAAGACAAGGGAAGTCTGGGATGATCCATCCCACAGCAATTATTGATCCGTCGGCACAAATTGGTGAAAACGTCAAAATTGGACCATGGACTCACATCGGAGCGAATGTGAGGATTGGTGATTATTGTGAAATAGCTTCACATGTTGTTGTTAAAGGGCCGTCTGTCATAGGCGAACGAAACAAGATATATCAATTTTCTACCATTGGGGATGATACGCCTGACTTAAAATACCAAGGTGAGCCGACTGGGCTGGTGATTGCCGACAATAATGTCATTCGAGAAGGAGTCACCATACATCGAGGTACTGTCCAAGATCGGGGAGAAACCTATATAGGAAGCAATAATTTGTTGATGGCATATGTCCATATCGGACATGATTGTATCGTGGGTGATCACACGATTTTGATAAACAATGCAAGCTTAGCGGGCCATGTGTCTCTGGGCGATTGGTCGATTCTGTCGGGTTATGTTTTGGTTCACCAATACGTGCATATCGGGCCACATTGTTTTATTGGCCCCAGTGCTGTTATTCTTCATGACGTGCCCGCCTTTGTTACCGCGTATGGAAGTCCTGCAGAACCGCGTACTATAAATCGTGAAGGCCTGAAACGTCGAGAATTTAGTGCTGAACAAATAGTTTTAGCAAATCGCGCATATAAATTATTGTATCGCAGAGGTTTGCCGCTTAAAGAAGCTGTCAAAGAAATAGCAGCGCTGAGCGATGACGAAGTCATCACAATGTTGTTGACATCAATTAGAAATTCCACTCGTGGAATAATCCGTTAAATGTCAATATCCCCTGTTTTTGCAATAGTGGCGGGCGAAGCTTCTGGTGATGCCTTGGGAGCAGATCTCATTGATCATCTCAGAAAGCGCTTTCCTCACGCTTTGTTTGAGGGGATAGGTGGATCTCTTATGGAAGAGAAAGGATTTCAATCTCTTTTCAATATGGAGCGGCTGTCTATCATGGGCTTGTTTGAGCCGCTCAAAAGACTCCCNGAGTTGTTATNTATCCGCCGATCTCTTTTGAAACGATTTCTGTCTAATCGACCTATGATTTTCATAGGAATAGATTCACCAGATTTCAACTTGAATCTGGAGCTCAGATTGCGGTGCGCGGGGGTGAAAACCGTGCATTATGTCAGTCCCTCAGTCTGGGCATGGCGAAGAGGGCGCATAAAGACTATAAAAAAATGTGTTGACCTAATGCTTACGTTATTCCCATTTGAAACCGATTTCTTCGAGGAAAACAACGTTCCTGTCAAATACGTTGGTCATCCGTTGGCAAGACAGTTTGAAATGATTTCAAATATTCAAGAAGCAAAAAATCTCCTTCAGATAGATTCTACGGCACCAATACTTGCTGTAATGCCGGGAAGCAGATTATCCGAAGTAAAAATAATGACACGCCTATTCCTTGATGTAGTTCTACAACTTCGCACAGATATGCCTAATCTCCAGGTAGTTTTGCCGGCAGCGAACGATACCCTATACCTAGAACTAGCGAAAATCATATCTGAGCATTCGTGCAAGGATATAAGGTTGATTAATAAACAATCCCGACTAGCTATGACTGCTGCCGATGCTGTCTTGTTGACCTCTGGCACTACATCTCTTGAGGCAATGCTACTAAAAAAACCAATGGTTGTTAGCTACAAGCTAGGTTTTTTGACCTACAAGATAGTGGCGCCGTTTATACATGCTCCATACATAGCGATACCAAATTTGCTCGCTAATCGCATGCTAGTGCCTGAATTCGTTCAAACCGATGCAAGTGTAGAAAAGATTGGAGTTGCTGTAAAAAAAATGTTTGATGATAATTTTAGTAGCCATTTGGCGCCACATTACGATCGCTTGCATAGAAAATTGAATATTGAATCTGGTGCCCTAGCCGCTGAGGCTATAATTGAATTGATCACATGAGCGTTTGGATCTGCCCTGATAACGTTTGTTGCCTTGCGGGTGTTGATGAAGTCGGTAGAGGTGCTCTTGCCGGTGATGTAATAGCCGCAGCTGTCATATTGCCATTTAATCATAATATAAAGGGCCTTATGGATTCCAAGCGTCTTTCTGCAAATCGCAGAAAGAACCTTTACAGAGAGATTATCGATGTCGGCGNTAATTTCGCGGTCGGGCATAGTTCGGCNCGAGAGATCGATGATAAAAATATNTTAAAGGCAACGCTTACTGCCATGAGACGCGCCGTTGACGCATTGGCCATAAGGCCTGATTATGTCGTTGTCGATGGTGATCATCTTCCTTCTTGGACATATCGTTCCGAAGCAATAGTCGGCGGAGATAATCTAGTTGCTCCAATTAGTGCGGCTTCGGTGATCGCGAAAGTCACTCGTGATCATCAAATGATCCTTTATGACAGTTTGTATCCCGGTTATGACTTTATGTCCAATAAGGGATATGGTACAGCAACTCATATTGAGGCTTTGTCTGCTATGGGGCCGACGCCAATTCATCGGTTTTCCTTCGCACCATTGAAAGATAAAATTGAACTATGATCTATACACACCTGATACATAGAATATAATTTCTCAGGGGGGTATTTGGTTCTTAATCGCCTAACGCCTTAATTGTTGCNGCTTTCTTAGATCGAGGACTTTGGATTGTGAATTACGCTAAATTTGTTGGATGGGGAAGTTATCTNCCATCATTGGTCGTTAAAAATAAGGACTTAGTTCGTTTTGTCGACACNACAGACGAGTGGATTCTATCTAGAACTGGAATAAAAGAAAGACGCTATAGTCATGTTTCCACAGGAGAAATGGCTTGGTTATCAGCCGAGAAGGCATTAGCCAGCGCGGGTATGCTGCCCAGTGATTTAGATCTCATAATCTTGGGATCTACAACTGCTAATGACATATGTCCAAACACTGCTAGTTATATAAAAAACAAATTAAGAGCAGACTCCGCCGCAGCAATTGACCTAAATTCAGCATGCACAAGTTGGCTTTATGGGGTGGCTATGATATCCGATATGATAAAGGCAGGTAGCATAAAGACAGGAATGGTCATTGGATCTGAACGTTTATCTCTGGGACTTGACTGGAATAAACGAGAATCGTGCTGTCTTTTTGGTGACGGCGCAGGCGCTGTCGTACTTACAAGATCCAATGACGAACTCGGATTGATCAGCTCAAGAATAAGTTGTGTGCCAGATAGTCGAGAATTTCTAGAAATTCCAAATTGGGGTATTCAACCCGGAATCCACACCAATGATTTGCATCTTTCAATGAACTTTGATGGTGCAGCGATTTTCAAGCGCGCTGTCAAATCAATGAGCCTTGATTGTCAGTCTGTTCTCAATCAAGCTGGCCTTGCAATAAAAGACATAGATCTTTTTATCCCGCATCAAGCCAACATTCGAATAATAAATGCGGTGGGCTCTAAACTTGGGATCGATCCTGATAAGACAATCGTGACCATTGATAGGTTCGGTAATACTTCGGCTGCATCCATACCAATTAGTCTTTGTGAAGCATTGAAAAGCGGCATTATAAAAGGAGGAGAAACTATTTTATTGGCTAGTTTTGGAGCAGGATTAAGCTGTGGTGCAGCCATAATAAAATGGGGAGCCTCGACTAAAAACGTCAAAGAAACCAACTTTTCGATACCATCATATCAGGGTGCAGTGACTGAATTATTATCAGATAGTTTTTCTTATCATGGGATTAACTGCAGTTAGATTGAGAAAATCAAATGAATTCTTCCTTCATTCACTTACGACTTCACACTGAGTTTTCTCTACTAGACAGTTGCATTCGTTTGGATCCCTTGATTCAAAAAATCCAAGACCAGTCAATGCCTGCAGTGGCGATAACAGATTTCCANAACCTCTTTGCGTTNGTAAAGTTTTATAAAAAAGCNCAGTCGGCAGGCATCAAACCTATAATCGGCGTTGATTTTTCGCTACANCAAACCGGAGCGCACTCTCAAACAACCAATATTTTACTACTTGCTCAAAATNAAAATGGCTATAAGAATCTAATTAAATTGATCTCGCGGAGCTACAGGGAAGGCCAAATGGGAGGTAGGCCAAATATTTTAAACGATTGGTTGGAGGAAAATGCTGATGGGTTAATTGCATTATCTGGAGCACAAAAAGGAGCGATAGGGACGGCTCTTAGCGCCGGCAGACTGGATGACGCGAGGGACTCTCTAAAATACTTCATGGGTTTATTTCCAGATCGTTTTTACATTGAACTTCAAAGAACAACACGCTATGGCGAAGAAGAATATATTAAGCCAGCTATTCATTTGGCAAATGAGCTGCAATGTCCAGTCGTAGCGACTAACGATGTGTGTTTTTTGAATGCTGATGAATTTGAGGCCCATGAAGCGAGAGTGTGTATCAACGAAGGACGAACTTTGGAAGATCCTAGAAGAGATCGCAGATATTCTGAAAAACAATTCCTTCGATCTTCTGAAGACATGTCACAGCTTTTCAAAGATATACCTGAAGCAATCGTCAACAGTTTAGAAATTGCAAAACGCTGTAGTTTGGAAATTGACTTAGGCAAATATTTTTTGCCTGAGTTCGCTGTTCCGAACAATATATCTCCAAATGATTATTTTATTAAGTTGGCTAAAAAAGGGCTTCAAGAACGTCTCTCTAAACGAAGCGATATTTCTCCTCCCCGCTATTCCGGCGAGATTTATTCGGAGCGATTAGAAAACGAATTATTGATCATCACTGAGATGGGATTCACCGGNTACTTCCTCATCGTGATGGATTTTATTCTGTGGGCGAAGAATAACGATATTCCTGTCGGCCCAGGGCGCGGATCTGGTGCAGGTTCTTTAGTGGCTTACGCGCTCAAAATCACCGATATTGACCCACTGGAATACGATTTATTGTTCGAACGTTTCCTAAATCCTGAACGAGTTTCATTGCCAGATTTTGACATAGATTTTTGCATGGAAGGACGGGATAGGGTTATCGATTATGTCGCAGAACGTTACGGTCGGGCGGCGGTTTCGCAAATCGTAACATTTGGCACAATGGCGGCGAAAGCTGTCGTCCGAGACGTAGCACGTGTTCTTGGAAAATCTTATTCATTAGGTGACAAACTGTCAAAAATGATCCCTTTTGAAGTGGGGATGACGCTTAAAAAAGCTGTTGATCAAGAAGAAGATATTCAACATTTTATCCAGCACGATGTTGAAGCGGAGGAGATCTGGGCCTTGGCGCTGCAGCTGGAAGGCATCACGAGGAACTGTGGAAAACATGCCGGAGGAGTGGTTATAGCACCCACTCAAATTACTGACTTTACACCAATTTACTGCGATGAGAATGGTTCTGGAATTGTAACCCAATTTGACAAAAATGATGTTGAAGAAGCGGGTCTAGTGAAGTTTGATTTTCTGGGTCTCCGAACGCTTACGATTATTAATTCTGCCGTAAAACTTATTAATCAATTGAGAACAAAAAAATCTCAAGACATCTTAAAAATTGAAGATATCCCTCTTGACGATATTTCGACTTTTGAACTGATGGCTCGTGCAGAGACCACGGCCGTATTTCAGCTTGAATCAAGAGGTATGAAGGAATTGATAAGAAAGTTAGGTCCAGATAGGTTTGAGGATATTATCGCTCTGGTCGCGTTATTTAGGCCCGGGCCGCTCCAATCCGGCATGGTTGATGATTTTATTAATCGTAAAAAAGGACTCTCTCCCATAAGCTATCCTCACCCTAAATATCAACATGAATGTTTGAAATCAAGCTTAGAGTCCACTTACGGAGTAATTCTATATCAGGAGCAAGTTATGCAAATCGCCCGAGAAATGGGCGGTTATACCCTTGGAGGTGCCGATCTTTTGCGCAGAGCGATGGGNAAAAAAGATGTTAATAAAATGGCNGAACAACGATCAATCTTCATACAAGGAGCNATCGAAAAGGGTTTTACAGAAAATCTNGCNTCAAATGTNTTTGAATTAATGGANAAGTTTGCNGGTTATGGNTTCAATAAGTCGCATTCAGCNGCNTATGCTNTGATTGCTTATCAAACTGCTTGGTTGAAGNCGCATTATCCAGCCCAATTTATGGCAGCAACTATTTCNTCTGATATGGATNNAACAGATAAAGTGGTGAGTCTNATAGANGAGTGTCGTGNNATGGAATTGACNCTGATGCCGCCCGANATAAATAGTGGCGAACATCAGTTCAGTGTAAGTCAGGATAATCATATTTTATATGGNTTNGGNGCTATAAAAGGAATTGGTGAGGGNCCAGTAAATTTAATAATNGAAGCCCGAAANAAAGATGGAAATTTTTCAGATCTATTTNACTTATGCGAGAGAGTGGATGCGAGAAAAGTAAATAAACGAATTATCGAAGCCCTAATAAGGGCAGGTGCTCTTGATGNTATCGGCCCCGANGGGNCNGTNGGNTATAGTCGAGCNGTCATGCTCGCTTCGATAAGTGAGGCAATGCAACTGTCACAGCAAAAGGCATGGAACGNNGATTCGGGAATTGACGATCTCTTCGCCGATTCAATCATNANTAAAACACAGGATAGGTCNCTANTATATCGTCTGAACGTGTCTCCGTTATCAGCAAAGGAGTGCCTTGAAGGCGAGAAAGANACTCTTGGTCTATTCTTAACAGGCCACCCGATTGATGANCANCTATCTGAACTGGATCTTCTNTCNTCCATGCCGATANCAAAATTGAGGGCGAGTAAATCTNGATGTCAGATCGCTGGTATTTTGATCGATANCAGAATTATGAAGAATAANAGAGGNGAAANCTTTGCGATTCTGACGATTGATGATAAGACGGGAAGAGTNGAGGTGTCGCTTTTTGCAGAAAAATATAATATTTTTTCTGAAATGTTAGTGAAAGACTCGCTCCTTGTGNTTTCTGGNAGTGTGTCGCANGATGAATATAGCGGTGGATATAAANTNNTGGCTGAGTCAGTNANAACTTTGTATGACATCAGATGCGAAAAATTAAATAAATTAGAATTACTGATTTGCNATCAATCTGANCAATGGGTNCAAACNATAGAAANAATTCTAGCTGACTATCGNAATGGAAACTGNAGGNTTTACGTNACCTACTCTACTGNNGANTATTCCGCNCAATTAGCACTTGGTGANGAATGGCAAATTAAACCTTGTGANGATCTTCTGGNAAAATTGAAGAATGAATTTGGTGAAACTAACTTGAGATTGCATTATGANTGAAAGTTATGCTCGAAGATGTCCTAAAATGTTAGTATNCNNCATAGTTGATCAAAACTGAATTAACCATGAATTTGAATTATTTAACGTTTGAACAGCCCATTGCTGATTTAGAAGCAAAAATTCAAGAGTTATCTGCTGTTGGGTCTGACAATAANCTAAATATCTCNGAAGAGTTAAGNCGNTTACGTGANCAATCACGAAATTTGACNAAAAAGATTTACGCNAAACTTNCTCCATGGCAGATAGTCCAGGTGGCTAGGCATCCTCANAGACCGTATTCTTCAGATTATATAGANCGTATTTTNTCTGATTTTGATGAACTTCACGGTGACAGNCATTTTGGTGATGATAATGCAATCATCGGAGGTGTAGCGCGTTTAGATGGTAANCCAGTGATGGTTATTGGTCAGGAAAAAGGNCGGAGCGTNAAAGAAAAAGTNGANAGAAATTTTGGGATGCCTAAAGCTGANGGTTATCGGAAAGCGCTNAGGCTTATGGAAACGGCAGAAAGATTTAAAATGCCTNTGTTGACACTNATTGATACNCCTGGAGCATATCCNGGGATAGACTCTGANGAACGTAATATATCAGAGTCCATAGCTCANAATCTGGCGGTGATGTCAAANTTGAGAACACCAATTATTTGTACAGTCATCGGCGAGGGNAGTTCTGGGGGNGCNCTTGCAATAGGAGTTGGAGATCGTTTGAATATGCTTCAGTTCAGNACNTATTTTGTTATTTCTCCGGAAGGTTGTGCCAATATTATATGGAAAACTTCAGATAAGGCGCCGCAAGCAGCCCAAGCAATGGGGGTAACTTCCGNAAATTTGATTGATTTAGGTGTCGTAGANGAGTCAATAGAGGAGCCATTNGGNGGTGCCCATCGNAATATTGATGAAATGAGTGATTCTTTGAGGAATAAACTGCTTTCTCAAGTTGATGCNTTAATGAGATATTCGATTGATGATCTTNTGGAAAATCGNTATCAACGGNTGATGTCATACGGAAANCCGCCTTNATAACTCNCCCAAGCTTGGGGGGATATCTCANTAAANCATTCNNAATAANCGGCTCATNTTATTAAAGTAAACAGCGTGATATGACGTCTAAATTGAAAATTGTCAGTGATGNAAATATTTGTGACGTTTCCGAGTTATTTGGTCGTTATGGNGATATCAAATTTCTATCGGGTCGGNATATAGATNGATCAGATGTCACTCAAGCNGATGCGTTGCTAGTNAGAACAATAACTCGAGTTAATCGTGAATTATTGGAACATACATCTGTGCGATTCGTTGGGTCTGCCACAAGTGGAATNGATCATATTGATGTGCCATATCTTAAAACTAANAATATATTNTTAGCCCATTCTCCGGGAAGCAATGCAAATGCTGTCGTTCAATATGATCTGTCAGTTTTCGCAAATTTAAANCCTGANTGGAGAACCTCCACGATAGGNATTATNGGTTGCGGNAAGGTGGGCGGTAGGCTTCACGCTTTATTAAAAAAGCTNAATGTTAANCTGCGAGTTTATGACCCTTTTCTCACNAAAGCACAAGTTGCNGAGCTTACAGATCTNAATAAAGTTTTAAAAAGCGACATAGTTTGTGTTCATACGCCACTCACNCANAGCGGNCAGTNNCCCNCNGCCAATCTGCTNGATGAACAAAAAATTAATACNTTATCTCCTGGNACATTGTTGGTGAACGCTGGTCGAGGCGGNGTGGTGGATGAAGCNGCATTANCTAGGCGATTGGATTCTAAAAACGATATCTCCGTAGCGTTCGATGTNTGGGATTCGGANCCCTTNATCAANCTGNCNCTTATGAGCAAACTAAATATAGCTACTCCGCATATCGCNGGNTANACGTTTGAAGCCAAAAAACAAGCCTCTCAAATGNTGCTCGATGCTTTTTTGTTGTGGCAGGGCAAGAAATCANCTTCTNGAGANATTAAACTAAAAGAAAAAATNATAGATTTAGGACAAGGCGATGAAGCTATNAATGATTTGATATTGGCTTGTTACGATGTTTCAAGGGATGATAAGGCTTTGAGACATGCTATGANTGAGGANAATTTTGGCGTTGGCTTTGACTACATAAGAAATGAATATCCGTTTCGACATGACTTCCAGTATTATTCTGTCCGCAGTTCTCATAGNCAATTATCCGAATTGCGTGCGTTAGGATTTAAATCAATNTAACNNGCAAAACCTCTCAANCGAGACAAATAGTCTGCTAATCGGCCGATTGCTTCNGATAATTCTCTATGATCTGGAAGNAATACAATGCGAAAATGTTGCTTGCCTGGCCAGTTAAAGGCACTNCCTTGGACCAGTAGGACTCGCTCNTCCTTAAGAAAATTTAAAATTAATTTTTCATCATCTTCTATNGGATACATGTCGCTATCTAACTTAGGGAAGAGATACATCGCTGCCTGCGGCTTGACGCAAGTTACTCCGGGTATCTCANTTACTAATTTATANGCGATGTCTCTTTGTTCTCGTAATCTTCCGCCAGGNCTAGTNAGGTCATTTATACTTTGATAGCCTCCNAAAGCTGTTTGAACCGCTAGCATCGCTGGAACATTTGCGCAAAGTCTCATAGACGCAAGCATTAACAGGCCTTCAAGATAGTCNGCTGCTCTTTGTTTTTNGCCGCTCGCCACCACCCAACCNGAGCGGAAACCTGCCAATCTNTNTGTCTTGGAAAGGCCATTAAAGGTAAGNCATAGAGTATTTTTAACTGACTTAGCGATCGGTTCGTGAATAATACCGTCATANAGAATTCTGTCNTAAATTTCGTCAGCGAAAATGATGAGNTTATGTGATTCAGANAGGGCAACTAATTTCCTAATCATTTCCTTANTATANACAGCACCAGTGGGGTTATTGGGNTTAATTATCACAATCCCGCGTGTTCTAGTGGTNATTTTGTTNTCAATATCTTNNAGATCTGGCTGCCAAGAATCATGNTCGTTGCAAAGGTAATGTANTGGCTTGCCTCCGCTTATGGAGGTCGCAGCGGTCCACAAGGGATAGTCGGGTGCCGGAATNAGTACTTCATCGCCATTGTTAAGCAGTGCTTGCATAGCCATAACGATCAATTCGCTCACACCGTTGCCCATGATTACGTCTTCTANNTCGATATCANTAAGNCCAATTGCTTGATAACGTTGCATCACTGCTTTGCGCGCNACGAATAATCCCTTNCTCTCGCTATAACCTTGAGCATNTCTAAGATTTTGGATTACGTCGTAAAAGATCTCATCTGGNGCNTCNAACCCAAATGCGGCAGGGTTNCCGATATTAAGTTTAATTACTTTTTGTCCTTGATCTTCTAGCCATTCGGCGTGATCAAGNACTGGCCCACGGATATCGTAGTGTGCTTGGTCAAGTTTAGTGGACTTTAGTATATCCATCNTTAATNGATNNCCATCATNATTNGCTTTGGANCNTATTNTACCCAAAATTGAATATTGATTTTCNNTTTTTNTTNATCNNCTNNCNTNTCNGATTGTTNGATTCTGGGGTTTNCNAGCAACTAGATGNTAGAAAAATATNGAATAANAGTGANAGAAATAGTTATAGAATATTC
>PCDB01000028.1 GCA_002591625.1 Porticoccaceae bacterium | reverse complement strand
ACCCTATTACCATTATATGCGGCTTTAGCTTTTCGTCTGATTAACGCCCAAGTTTCATCGAAGTACCCTGCCTGCTCCACTAAATCCCTTAGACTGGAGCACTGTTCAATGGGCATCGTGGGAGCGCTCGTCGGCAACGTCACATCCATTCGAGCAGTATAGTCAAATACAACGTGCCTCGATACGGCCTCTCCCAAAGTTGACCCAAGTGTGATCGCTCCGTGCCAGGGTATTACGATGGCTATATCATCAGACCCCAACGACTGAGAAATTGATGCAAAATCATCATTTGGACTAACTGCAGTTCGTTCATAAAATACAGTAGAAACGTTATTAAATATGCGAGGCGGCCGCGCGAAAGCTGCCTGGGCAGTAATCCAAAAACCATGGGAATGCACGATGGCTTGGACGTCCTCACGCTGCTTGTAGATGCCATGATGAAACTCAATGCCTTGACTTGGAGACCGAGGCGAACTTACAGATTGGCCCTCAAAATCGAATAAAATGATATCCTCAAGCTGCATCTCCTCGAATGTCCGCTCAAATACATGCATATAGAAAAAAGGTTTATTTGGATATCGCACAGAAACATGACCTCCGATCCCAGACCCTAAACCGCAGGCCGCCAAACCTCTGCAAGCTTCTAGAACCAAACTTCGTAGCTTTTCATTTTCTTCTACCAAAATCTTCCTCCAGATATCAGGTGCCGTGCAAGCTGGATTCAAACGTCTCGGTGAGGAACCTTACCTAGAGAATGGTTCCTATTGCTGCACGGGCAATGCAGATGGATACTCCCGAGAATACCTGTAGTGCTCTTCCGCCACAAGGCCGTTGCAATTGAAAGATCGTAAATTCCAGCTCTTTTNNTTGTCCAGACCTTCAAATCGACTCTGCTTCCCCCTTTGATAGCAAAAGTACAGCAAAAGCCAAAAAGAAAGGTCCCGCGCGCTCTGAAAATTGGTGGATATCGGGAACAAAAGAGAACATTACGGCGCATGAGAATCCAACTAAAACTGACAAAAANACCCCCCCAGATCTGATTGATAAGCCAGCAAGACGAACAAAAACAAGGGGGCCGAAAGCCGAACCTAAAGCGACCCATGCAAACACCACACGATCAAAAATTTTATCGGGAAGGTAAATTGAAACCACCACTGCTGCTATGACCAGACCAACAACAGATATCCGAGCCACAAGAAGCTTACTATTTCTCCCTCCAAGACCCAAATCATGTGCGATCACTGCAGCCACAGAAAGTAATTGACTATCAGCAGTCGACAGAATGGCAGAGAGAACGGCTGCCAGGAGAATCGCACCCAAAACGGGAGGAAGCAAACTTCCAGTCAAAACTAGAAATATGCTTTCAGGGTTGGCTATGTTCGTATGAACCACGAATCCTATCAGGCCGAGAATCCACATGCCCATGAATACTAAAAGATACCAGACAACCGCAATTAGCCTCGCCCGACGAAGAGCCGCCTCATCCCGAAGCGCCATGAATCGTACGAGAAGGTGAGGCTGACCAACAGTTCCAATACCGACCGATAATCCCCCTAATGCTACCCCAAGAGCAGATAACCCGACGTTGGATGCGACGAAGCTAAGTTGAGAAGGACTGCCATTAACCTGGAGGCCCTTGACGAGCCCATCTATCCCACCAACCTCAGAGAGCGCAATTAAAGGCAACAGAACCGCTGCAAACAACATTAAAAAACCCTGTAAAGCGTCGGTAATACTAACGGCCCAGAAACCGCCGAGCATTGTATAAACCATAATAATGCCAGCGCCCAGAAGAATACTTTTACTGCTAGAAAACGCAAAGACAGATGCAAAAGTATTTCCCACACCTTGGAACTGGGCCGCGATGTAGAAAATGAAAGAAAAAATAATGATGCCGGATATAAGCCAGAGCGTTGGCCTTCTGATGGAACCTGCAACCTCCTTCATTAAAAAATCGGTCGGAGTGACCTGCCCATGCAGACGACTGCTAACCATCAGACGAGGAGCTATCCAAAACCACGCTACCAGCATCCCTGCAATCGCGCCCAATGCAATCCAAATTGATGACAACCCAATGGTATATGCAATGCCACTAACACCCAAAAGAGTCCACGCAGATGAAGCACTAGAAGAATAACTAAGCGCTGCTACAACGGGACCCAAATTTCTTCCAGCGAGTAAATAATCATCCGAATTCAGAGTCTTCTTGGACGCCCATAGCCCGATGGCAAGCAGCATCAGTTTGTATAGAACCAAGGTGATAATCACAACCGTTGTTTTTGACATTGGATTTTCCTAGCGCNTTGTCAAATATGTAAATTGGAGATGATATCCCGATTCAATCTTCAAGTCTTTGAAAAAGCTTCTTGGTAAGGTTCACTCAAAATATTGNTCAGAATNNACTGGTCAAGGNGGTCATTAAAATCTCGATCGGTTTTGAATCTGCTTAATTCTTTGAACGCTCCGAAAGCTAACACAACATATTCTATTTGTTTTCTTGATGTCCGCGATAATCTCTAGAGCAGTTCCGCTAATAATTAGTTGGAATATGAAGGCAATTTAAGAATGAATTATCGGACCCAATCCTGCCGCCAGGATCTCGAATTAATATCGCTATGCGTTGGAGAGTTGTTCAGTTATGACTTGCTAATCGANGTTTGTTGCTCTAGAAACTGTGGTTAAGTTTTTCCGGTATAAGAATTTTAAAAGGTTTTGTGAAAACAATAACTTTAATTTTTTCCTGTCTGATTCGTTCCTCCACAAATAAAAATCTATCAAGTTCTTGCGAAAAATATCTAATAGGCTCCAAGACTCTCAAAAGCATTCTTAGGCTCTGGTTCAATTTCTGTCATCGCGATGCTATTCCAACGATTTAGAAAGCCGAATAAAGACACAACTGCCAGTATTTCCAATCGCTCAACTTCATCGAAATGTTTGGTAAATTCCGTGAACATCTTATCGTCGACGCCAGATGGAGATTGCGAGCCATACCTCCCGATATGCAAGGCCGATATCTCGCGGTCGGTAAAAAAATTATTGGTTTCATATTCCTCGAGCGCAATAAGCTTCTCGCGAGTGATGCCATTATCTTGTGCTGAACTAGCAACATGCGCCATACAATAATGACACTCATTAACGGAACTACACACAAATCCAATAAGCCGTTTCAGGCCAGAATCTACCTTGCCTGGTCTATATACTGCATTTATTAAAGCTGAGACCCCTTGGACAAGCCCTGGCATGCGCGCCATAGTCAGCGCATCATTCGGCTTGAACCCCATCAGGTCCTCTGCAGTCGCAATCAGTTCAATTGTTGCAGGATCTATCGCAGCTAATTCGATCGGTTTGAAACGTGACAAAATATCTTTCTCCTTACTCCACTCATGAAGCTGGTTCCAGTTTTAGCGTGAAACTTTTCGGACCTATTTTAACGCCTCGTTTACTAGTCCTTCCACCAACATCACTTTGAATTGGCCTGTGCCCTCCCTCAATTTTTTTGCTTTTTGATATTGCGGAGAATTCCAAAATAATTTAGCCGATTTCCTATCGGGCCACCTATGAATAACCAACCGAGCGCCGCTCCACTCTCCTTCAAGAACTTCGTTGTCACCGCCTAGAACGATATACTCCCCACCAAAATCTCTAACTAATTGCGGAACTATATCGCTGTAGCTCCTAAAACGGTTAGGATCAGTCAATGTGGCGTGGACAACTAGATAAGCGGTCATAATACGTCTCCAATATTTTCTGATGTGACTTGGCTACTATACATGTCTTAGATCAGAGGAAAATCATCTCCATTGTCCCTTGCCCTAAAACCCGAAAAAACATGAAATTGAAAAACTACCTTAGCGCAGCGACATATCTACTTTTTCTCGACTCAGCGATCATCCAACCAATCAGACTCATCATACATTGGGTAGTCGAATGGTTATATGGCAACACTAATCCATATGGTCTCTCCGCCTCCTCGGCATTACCCAACCAATTAGAAAACCTCTTTCCAACACGATATTAGCCTCGAATAGTTTTTTGATCGAGCTGTTTTCAAGCTAAACAATAAGACTCGCCAAATATATTACTCTGATTATAATTGCAGTCATGTCTATATCATCATCGGGTCCTGAGACAAAATCCTTTGCCGTTTTGGGATGGCGAGAGGTCCTCGTTAGCGTATTTAATCTGAACCGACATCAGAGATTTCTTAAACAGACTGCAGGTTGGGAGAACCGTTACTCAGGTTCCTTAGATAAGCGTCAAATTTCAGCCTGGGGGCTTAAAGATACAGTCTCAGCAACCGAGGAACTCTGGGCTAATGAAGGTGACCAAAGCGGGTTTGTAAGATTACTCAAATTTGATAATGCCGCTCAGGATCGTATACGCTCTAATGATCAAGCCTGGGACACCGGGGGCATTTTTGATTTTAATGTTCGCGTGAGGGACCTAGAAAAAAAGTTTCAAGAAATGCAAAATCAAGGTTGGTGGGGTTATTCGGATCCCCATGCTTTTAAACTTGGCAAATTTCATGTGACTGAATGGATCGCTCGGGAACCTGATGGCATGGCTATTGCCCTGATTCAAAGACATCAACCAAAGCTGGTGGGCTGGCCAAATTTGAGAGAATTTAGCCGCACGTTTAACTCCACACAGATAGTGTCCGATATGGAGGCGTCTAGACATTTCTATATGGATATTCTCGGGTTTAAAAAATACCTACACACTAAAAGTAGAAGCAGCGACGACGGGCAGAATGTGCTAGGACTTCCTGGTAACATAGCTAAATCAAACGAAAGGGAGATATGGATATTGCATCCTGAGGGTTCTAATGAGGGATCCGTGGAGTTATTGTCATTTGATAGAGTAACAGGTCGAGATTTTGCCTCAAAAGCCAAGCCGCCAAATATTGGCATCCTTATGCTGAGGTTTCCTGTGAAAGGGATTGATTCACTTGCAAGACACCTTGGAAATCATAATATCGATACAGCCATCAGTGTTGTCTCTATGCCACCATATGGACAAGCGAAGAGATTCACTATTCAATCACCCAACGGCAGCTGGCTTGAGTTCTTCGAAGAACTCGAGTGATCGACATCCAGGAATTGTTTCTNTTAAAAAAGACATGAGGGCCCTAATATGCCGTATCTGGTTTTATGCAACGATTCATTCGACGGAGAGACGTTACGCAATCAGTATCTTCAAGAGCACCTAAAATATATAGAGGACGTTCTCGGAAAGATCTGTGTGGCAGGGCCCACGATTAAATTCGGAGATCAATATAGCGGCAGTTGCTTTATATACAAGACAGACGAATTAGCATCCGCTAAAAAACTTCTTGAGAACGATCCTTACCACATGCGTGGAGTATATAAATCGTGTTCTTTCGTAAGATTTGTGCCAGCTGCAGGGAATTGGATCGGAGGAGTGACTTGGTAATGAAAAAGAAATGCAAGAGCGGGAACTATTAGAAATCGCATAATATTCAGTTCTCGCGGCGTCGACTCATAACACTAAAGTTGGTCATTAACTAATCAAAATAAGTCCGGTTTAGCAACGCCAAGGGCCGCTTCTAACACAAGAACCACCCAAATCGTGACAACCCAAGGTTTGACAGCNTTGAGACTATCTGCCATCCTCTGGTTATCTTCTTGAGTGTACTCTGATGCCAGAATTTTGATATATGTGGCACTAAAGCCCGACAAATTGACCCTTATCATTAAGCCACAAAAAACCAAGAAGGCAAAACCAAGCAACTTAATGGCTATCCATGAATTATCCTCCAGTCGACCCACAGATATGGCATAAGCTGTCGATGAGATAATAGCCGCCACTAACACCCAGCGGAAGTAAAAATCGAACTTTGTGAGCATTGGTATATAGGTTGCGTTATGTTTGAAATGAAGGGTTAGAACCATTGTTAACCAGAACGGTCCCAGCAGCAGAATAAGCAACATTTGCCATGATGAGTGGTACACGCCGTGGAATTCAGTCAAGATTCCCCCCACAGTAAGCATAAGCGTCATACACACTTTTGGTATGAGGTCACACCCAAGCATTATTCGTGCAGCAATCAGGCGNGTCTCTCGACTCAGATCCCCGTTGACAACAAAATTGCTAGAATAGAAGACGCCAACGTCGCCCCCTAACCAGTAACAAAATAGAATAATGTGAAGCAGCAGTATTAACTCATAAGTCGACATGCCAAGATTTCCTTCTTTGAGTCAGCCACCAATAACAACTGAGTAAATGTTTTTGCTGTAACCTTGTTCAATGATATACCATTGTCTTCGACTATCGAATCCAAGAAGTATTTTTTAGTTCCGGCTGATGATTAATTACTAGATCTAAATTGGTTCGCACGATTTATGAATTTGGCGCTGGGGTATGTCACTAATTTCCTTTTACTTGAAGCGCCAGACCATTACTACTGATTCTTTTTGCATATGTATTAAATTATGAAATCACCACGAAAAGCTTACATCGACAGCGAATATGGACAACTTCATTTCCGATCAGTTGGAGAGAAGTCAAATAAGCCAACCATTGTATGTCTTCATATGGTACCTAAATCTAGCCAGTCCTTTGCAAAAACTATTCCGCATCTTGCCAAGGAAAGACTGGTTGTTGCGCCAGATTATCCGGGTTATGGAGAATCAGATCCTCCTCCGGCAGAGCCTCATATCGAGATTGAAGATTACGCCAGAGTAATACTTCAACTACTTGAAGATCTGGATACCGGGCCCACTCACCTTGTCGGCTATCACACTGGTTCAATGGTCGCAGCAGAAATCGCCTTCCAACGGCCTGATCTCATAAAAAAGCTCGTTAACATTTCTGCACCTATTTTCACACCAGAAGAAAAGCTTAAACTCAACGAATACTTTTCACCAATTCCATTAGATAGCGAGGGTAAACGTTTCAAAGTTATGTGGTCACGAATCATGCAATATCGAGGGCCGGGCATGACATTTGAGATGGCAGCACGTTCAATGGCCGAAAACATGCGTGGAGGAGAGAACTATGAGTGGGGACACCGTGCTGCTTTCAAAAACACTGAGATCTACGCAAGCAGAATAGCTGAGTTAGTCCAGCCGCTCTTGATAATGAATTTAAAAGATGACCTCTATGTTCACTCAATGAGGGCAGATAAGCTGATATCAAATGGCTATAGAAAAGATTATCCCGACTGGGGGCATGGTGTTTTAGATGTTTTTCCAGAGCAGGTTGCGCAAGAAATACTCGACTTTTTAGATAGTTGATGTCAATCCAAGCGGCTTCTTCAGCGGAGTTCGAACTAGTTTGTTGGGAACCAATATAGCCACAACCCAGACCAAGTTAATTCCCCTTAAATTCTCGATATTTTCCGAGGGACAATAGGGGTATGGAAAAGACCACTAGAGCTATCGCTGAGTAAACTAAAACATAACCCCATGCGCCCTCTTGTTCTGCGAGATGAGATAAAAGAGGTGGCCCCAAACCAGCACCCAGTCCGAAGAACGAATAAAGCACCCCATAAATACTTGCATAGTGTCTCAAACCAAAGTATTTAGCTACCAGATATGCCAAAAAGTCGTATTCAACACCAGCTCCAAAACCTATCATTAGCACCGCAATCGTTGCCATTTCAGCACTGACAGAATCTCCCGAGAGCATATATAGCGCTATTGCAGGCGAAGATAGGAAGAAAAATGCCACTCCTGGCGCCCAAAAGAAGTCGATAAGAAAACCGCCGATGACTCGCCCACCCAATACCGCCAGACCAGTTAATATTGCAATGCCAACCGCTTCCGAGAGAGAAAAACCCTTTGATACAAAAATTTGTTCTAAATTAGGGATGACTGCTCCGATGGATACCGAAATTACTAAAAAGCAGACCGCCAACATCCAAAACCGCCACTGCTTGATCACCTCAGCAAAAGTAAACCCATACAGCTCTTCATTTTCTGAAGTTAATTTACTTTCAACCTTTCGGATGGATGCATCGCTAACTAGCCGCCCAAAAGTAAGCATCAGCAGAGGCACGAAAACAATTGCTAGGAAAGCAACTCCAGTAATATACTGCAGTTTCCATCCGCTCGCCTCAACTGAAGAAAAAATAAACTCCAAAACATAGTAACTGAGTATAGCCATCCCCGCGAATGAGCATGCTAATGTGGGTAGTTTAAATCTTACAAAGTTCGATTCCGGAGCCGGTGCGTCACAGGTATCACGAAAGGCAACTAACGCAATGGGAAACGCTATCAGAATGGGCAACATTCCCAGAGCAACATAAGCGACCCGCCACCCATAAAGCAATGTAATCTCAGCAGCAAAGAACTTAGCTAAGGCTCCAAAGATACCAGTGGATACTAGTGTCATGCCCAGCGCCTTACCACGGTGAGTATCAAACCAATTGTTAACTGCTTTCGTGAAAGTGATTGGCAGTGTACCTGCACCAAACATCGCTATTAATGCCCATAAAAAAAGATAAAGCCCGAACGAACCTGTATGCAATGATTGCAGCATCATTGAGATGCCAAATGTAATGATGGAAACAAGGACAACTTTTCGGGCACCAAACCGGTCTGTAATCATACCGATAAAAGGAGCCACGATAAAAAGCGCTAAGCAATATGCGGCGGTGGCCGATAACACCTTTGACGGCGGCCACCCAAATTCTTGCGAAATAGGGCCAACAAAAACGCCAATGGTATAAAAAGGTAAGGGGGACATACCAAGTCCGATACCCACTGCAGATGCAGAAACGATTGGCCAACCATTTGTGACCTCCTGTTTGGATTCATCTACTGCTGCTTCAATCACCAAAGTTTCCTCAGAAATTATAGATCTTACATAGTTCTGTCGTAATCTTCCTATTAAGCTTGCTCATCTCCACAGTAGCATCAAAGCATCTATTCTTCTATCATTGAGATGCACCACAGAATCCCAAAGGCAGGCCCGACTCGGGGGTAAAACCATAAAGTTTTTCCTGAGGCAAAGCATTTTTTATCATATCTCGCACAACCAGCAGTTCTTCAATATCAATTCCGGTATTCAAGCCCATAGACTCCAACATAAAAACAAGGTCTTCAGTGACAATGTTTCCACTGGCTCCCGGCGAAAAGGGGCACCCGCCTATACCTCCCATAGAACTATCAATGGTCGATATACCAATTTGAACTGCCATTAAGGCATTAGCTAAACCTTGACCACGAGTGTTATGCAGGTGCACACTTTTTAGCTTCTCTCGGCCGCAATTTTGCCATATACCCTCTGCCAAACTTTTGAGTTGACTTGGATTGCCGCTACCTGCAGTATCGGAGAGACAAACTTCATCAACCCCTAACTCTATAACCTTTTCTGCAATGCCTATAACCTTTTTCGCTGGTACTTTGCCCTCCAGAGCACACCCAAATGCGGTGGACAACCCAACCTCAAAATCTGGTCGCTCTTGCCTGGGCAGTGTCTCCAAGAAATCAACACAGGACTCAATCTCATCAAACATTTGTTGATGTGATCGTCGCAAATTATGAAAGGAATGGGTTTCGCTTACAGAAAAAGGTATAGAAATTTTGTGCGCGCCGGACTCGACAGCGTTACGTAACCCTTTTAAATTTGGGACTAGAACAGCCACATGAAGTCCTTTCAGACCTCTGGAAAACGCAACTATTTCGGGAGTATCTGCCAACTGAGGAAAAATTTTCGATGACACAAATGAACCGACCTCTATCTCTTGGGTGCCTGCTTCAAACTGCGCCTGAATCCACGCCTTTTTGACTTCGGTGGGCATCACCGACTTCAAGCTCTGGAGTCCATCTCTTGGGCCTACCTCGCTCACTAGCACGTCAATCTTCTTCACTAACTTCACTCTCTAAACAGATAAATTAAAAACAATTGGTATATTGTTATGTCATAATAACATACATTAAGGATCTTCAATCTTACTTCATAATCAAATTGCCTAAACATCACACTATTATGGATCACAGTAATCTGCCCCTCGAAGGTATTAAGGTCGTCGAATTCAGTCACATGGTGATGGGTCCAACCGCAGGACTGATCCTTGCCGATTTGGGCGCTGATGTTGTGAAGGTGGAACCGCCCCTCGGTGATAACACTCGACGACTTAAGGGCTCAGGAGCAGGATATTTCCCGATGTATAACCGTAACAAGAAGAGCCTTTGTGTTGACCTAAAAAGCAAAAAAGGAAAACAACTGGTTTTGGAAATCATTAGTCAGTCCGATGTCCTAATTGAGAACTTTAGAGCCGGCGTAATGTCAGATTTGGGATTAGGTTATGAGCAATTAAACCAATCTAACGATAGACTTATATACTGCTCATTAAAAGGATTTCTCTCTGGACCTTACCAAAATCGCACCGCATTAGATGAAGTTGCTCAGATGATGGGTGGGCTGGCCTATATGACAGGCTTGCCAGATAAACCAATGCGTGCAGGATCCTCGGTAATAGATATAGCTGGCGGCATGTTTGGCGTGATTGCTATATTAGCATCACTTGAGAGACGTCATAAAACGGGCAAGGGAGAACAAGTTACAAGTTCGCTATTTGAAACAACTGCCTTCATGGTAGGGCAGCATATGGCTCAAGAAATAGTGTCTGGAGAACAAGCCCCTCCAATGTCGGTTAGACAATCAGCGTGGTCAGTCTATGATATCTTCGCTACGAAGGATGGCCATAGACTATTTGTCGGTATCGTCAGTGATACACTTTGGGTAAAGTTCTGCCGCGAATTCAAGCTTGAGTCATTTGGCAACGATCCAGCACTTCAGCGCAATAACGATCGGGTAGAGCAGCGTTCATCAATTTTGCCAGTCTTAAATGACCTATTCGGCAACATGACTAAACAAGTATTGATTAAAAGACTTGAGAAAGCGGGCGTCCCTTTTGCACCCATAAATCGTCCAACCGATTTATTTGATGACCCACACCTTAACCTAGGCGGGGGATTGGTGCCTTTAACAGTCCCAAAACCTAACAAGACCAGTATTAAGACCAAACTGCCTGCGTTGCCGATCGAAATTGGATCAAAAAGGCTAGGTTTGCGTCGAGACATCCCAATCCAAGGTTATAATGGCGGTCAGATCCTGCAAGACTTAGGATACTCTCAGGAAGATATAGATAAAATGATTATGGATGGCATCGTGACTGCTGGTATTTCGCATTTTACAGACACAAATAAGTAGATCTTAGACTCCTTNGAGACTCAGAGGTATATCCAGGGACGATTTTCTCGATCCAGTTCCTCGAAATTGATAATCTCGCGGGAACTCCTCTCCGTGAGAGATATGGGATCCAGCCCCTCGAGGAGAATCTCTTTGCTTGCTTGATCAAACTCAAAATTAAATTTAACAAGGCCAACTACCTCTATACATTGTGACAAGAGATCGACTTGGATCAGGAATTTTTGCGGATCGATTTCAGTAGCACTTATTAGCTCCTTTAACTGATCCCCGGGCAGGCTTATGGGTAGGATGCAATTTCGGATGCAATTGCCGAGAAAGATACGTCCGAAAGAGGGAGCGATTACAGCCTTTATTCCAAATTCTTTTAGTGCCCAAACTGCATGCTCACGAGAAGAGCCACAACCAAAATTTTTTCCGGCCAGAATGATTTGAGTATTTTGATAGTCGGTTTTATTCAGAACGAATTCTGGGTTAATCTGTCGGCTAATAGGATCTTTGTAACGCCACCCAGCAAAGAGTCCCGCACTTAAACCAGATTTGGCCACCTTCTGCATTTCTCGAGACGGAATTATTGCATCGGTATCAATGTTTTCACGGAGCAAAGGAGCTCCAACACCTCGGAATGTTTTAAATGGTTCCATTGTCAGTTTTCAGCACTGCAAATGTAGCCGCTACAAGCTGAGGCGACCACTGTCAAAGGACTCGCCAAGTGGGTCCGGGTTCCAGGTCCTTGACGGCCCTCGAAGTTTCGATTCGTCGTAGAAATGACGCGCTTGTTGGGTCCGAAGGTTTCGCCACCGGCATAAAAGCACATCGAACAGCCGGATTCGCGCCATTCAAACCCAGCAGCCGTAAAAACTTCATCTAAACCCTCTTTCTCTGCCTCCTTTTTAACCTGCGTTGATCCGGGAACACAAACTGCTTTTACCCAAGGAGAAACTTTTTTACCGCGCAGAAATGCCGCTGCCTTTCGCAAATCGCCAATCCGACTATTAGTGCAAGATCCGATGAATGCGCAATCAATCTTAATGCTAGTGATCGGAGTTTCAGGCATCAGATCCATATAATCTAGCGCTCTTGACCAAGACTCTTTTGTTTCGGCATTCTCAATGTGCAAGGGGCTTGGAATAAAGGCATCTATACTCAGCGCGTGCTGCGGACTTGTACCCCAAGTCACTGTGGGTTTTATGTCATTGCAGCAGATGGTAATCTCATTATCAAAAACTGCATTTTCATCGCTCTTCAAACTTCTCCAATGATCGATCGCAGCGGCGATCAGATGCGCTTTTGGAGAAAATTTCCGATTGCTTGAGTATTCTATAGTTTTTTCATCTACTGCCACTAAGCCAGTGAAAGCCGAAAATTCAACCGCCATATTGCATAATGTCATCCGCTCCTCAATGGACAACTCGCGCACAGCTGGCCCGGCAAACTCACATGCGCAACCTGCCCCCCCATCCGACCCGAAACAACTAATTAAATGTAAGATCATATCTTTAGCAGTAACGCTGGGAGCCAAGGCGCCCTCGAAGTTGACACGAAGCGTTTTTGGCTTCTTCACTCTCAAGGTGTTGGTAGCCATCGCGTGCTCAGCTTCGCTCGAGCCTATACCCCATGCTAGCGCACCAATTCCTCCAAGAGTGCAAGTATGGCTGTCGGGACAGACGACCGTAGAGCCGGGAAGCGCAATCCCCAACTCTGGCGAAATAACATGCACAATCCCTTGGAACTGACTATCGAGGTCAAATAGCTCAATATCAGCCCGTCTAGCTGAGTTTCTCGTGGCAGTAATGAAATCTTTACCGCTAGGCATTTGAGTGGAATCGCTGCGTCCAGGCTTCGTATCTACAATATGATCCATGGTGCAAAACACATGCTTTGGGTTTGCGACTGATCTGCCTTTTTCCTCCAAACCTTGTAAAGCAATGCTGCCAGTGCGTTCATGCAGAAATACACGATCAATTCGAATTAAACTCTCACCATTATCAAACAAGGCTACCTCATGAATTTCCCAGAGCTTTTCGAACAAGGTTCTAGTCATGGTATGAAATATTTATCCTAGCCGACCTTTAGTTTAGGCAACGAATTAATCTAATATACGCCACAATTGATATATAGATATGCTATTATAGCATTTAGTTTCAACTTACACCTTAATATGCCAGTCACGCAGAGCTATCCACGCGGAATAGGTATCGAGGTTACCAAAAATACCGAACAAGTTTGTGTCTTTTTAATATTTCAAATAAAAGAAAAATTTAAACATTTCGTGAATGACAGTAAACTATCAGTTCTAGCCAAGTCAATTGCTGGCGGAGCGAACTAACGAATGGAAACTAATTACAAAGCGATTGATGCAATTGCTAACATTTGGACCAGAGAGGCACTCTCTCATCGCCCCGGCTGGACTGACGATTTTTTTGTTGGAAAAGTGAAGGGGGAACATAGCAGCACCGGTATCAGTCTAGAAGAGATGATTGCGGCAATGGATGAAGCATGCATACAGTGCGCTTTTCTCGTCGCCGCCAAAGCAGGCCGCAAGGGATTGCCAGGTTGTTACCACATGCCAGCCAAAGTGGTTGCCGATGCCGTTGAAAAGTATCCAGATCGTTTCTTTGGTCTAATTGGAATTGATCCTTTTATGGGTATGGAAGGTGTCAGAGCACTTGAAGATGCAATAGTTAATATGGGTTTTATCGGCGCTCACTTATACCCTCATTGGTATGACTTAGAGCCGAATCAAGCCCGTTACTATCCTTTTTATGCCAAATGTATTGAGCTTGACGTGCCCATTCAAATGCAAGTTGGTCAGTCTCTAATCTACTCCAATGAACACCGTTGTCGATCAGTCGGGCGTCCCATGTATCTCGACGATATTGCTTGTGATCTCCCGGAACTTAAACTCATAGGTTCTCATGTAGGTATACCCTGGCAAGATGAAATGATCGCAATGGCCTGGAAGCACGATAACGTATTTATATGCACCGATGCACACAGTCCAAAATATTGGCCGGAAAGTGTAGTTAGATATATTAATTCTTATGGTCAAGACAAAGTAATTTTTGGTACAGATTTTCCTGTTCTGAGATTCAAAAGGACACTTGATGAGATTGATGATTTTCAACTTAAGCCACACGTGAGAAAAAAATTTGTTCGGGACAATGTGCTTAAGCTTTACGGACTTGAGGACCGCATTCAATGACCGGCGCTCTGGATGGCGTGCGCGTAGTAGAAATGACAAGCGTCGTTTTGGGCCCTTATGCCTGCCAAATGCTGGGAGACCTTGGTGCTGACATCATAAAAATCGAACCTTTGAATGGAGACACCAATCGTAATTTAGGACCCTATCGAAATAGTAAAGACATGAGCGCCCTTTACCTTTCATGCAACCGCAATAAAAGATCAGTCTCAATCAATTTAAAATCGGAGAGCGGTAAAAATGCTGCAATGCAGATAATCAAAACCGCAGACGTAGTCGTGCATAATTTCCGGCCGCAGGCTATGCGTCGCTTAGGTATAGACTATGAAGACGTAAAAGCAATTAATCCCGAGATTATCTACTGTGGCACTTATGGGTATAGCAAAAAAGGGCCTTACGGTAGTAAAGGTGCACTGGACGATTCCATTCAAGCAGCCAGCGGTATTGCCATATTGCAGAGCATGACAGAAGGTGATCCGAGATATTTGCCAACTATTATTTGTGATAAAACTACCGGTCTAATGGTAGTGCAGGCGGTCTTGGCAGCTTTATTTCATAAGCAACGAACGGGCGAGGGGCAGCAACTAGAAGTCCCGATGTTCGAGACAATGGTGTCATTCACGATGGTTGAGCATCTTTGGGGACAAGCCTTTAGGCCTCCTTTAGGGAAAGCAGGCTATACTCGCCTGATGGCAAAGCATCGGCGTCCTTATAAAACTAAAGATGGCCAATATTTGGCAGTCCTTCCATACTGGGATAATCACTGGAAAACTTTCTGTGAAATCTCTGAACGTAAAGAATTAATTAAAGACGATCGTTTTATCGATATGGCGAGTCGGTTAAAAAATATCGACGAGTCCTACCGACTTACCTCGGAGATAATCTCGTCTCGCACCCGCGATCAATGGCTTGATCTGTTGGGCGACACCAAAATTCCTTTTATGGTGGTAAACTCTCTCGATGATCTGATTGAAGATCCCCAGCTGGTCGCATCGGAATTTTGGCAGGAATTCGATCACCCAACTGAAGGCCAAATACGACTGGCAGGTTCACCTATCAATTTTGACAAAACCCCGACATCAATTCGTTATTTGGCCCCAAGATTAGGTGAGCACACTGTCGAAGTATTATCAGAAGCCGGTTTTGATAAGGAAACTATTGAAGACCTGCTAAAGAATGGTGAAATACGATCTTTTAACTCGTCCACAGGAAACTAGAAATGACATTTAAGAATCTATTTATAGAACACGATGTAACGCCGGAAGTTAAAGCATGGCTTGAAGAAGAAATAGCCGAACAAGAGGAGCGATATTTAGCAGTCGAAGGCGCAATGGCTGACCTTGCACCAATGCGCGAGAAGTGGTACCAAGAATTCTTTGATCGACTCACAAAACATGGTTTCAACCAAGATGGCGACGATAAAATAGTCATAAAGTCAAGTGACTTGCCAGTAAAGCCAGAAGGTCGGGAAGACAAAGTAGTTTGGAAGTATGGGATCGACGGTGAATGACTTCCACGACAACAAATTAAGGAAAGTATCCAATTAATCAGGAGCAAAGCTATGGCACGGCCACATATTGAACCGTTCTGCGATCGAGACGTTCACTTTAAGAATATGAAACTTCCCGGTTTTTCCTCTGGAATGAGCTACAAGATGCTCAGTCTCGATAACGACACCGGAGCATGTAGTATGACCGTGCAACTCGCCGGCGGCTATCAACAACCCCCAGGATTCTCCTGGTCGGAAATGGAGATGATTGTGATAGAGGGCGAATTGCAAGTCGGCGAGAAAGTGTGCCGAAAGGGTCACTATTTCTACATCCCAGCTGGGTATGCAATGCCCATGATGACTACCCAACAAGGCTGTCTGGTACTAATGATGTACAACACCGGAGAACCCAGCCTCGAGCCCTCAACACAGCATCATGCTCTCGCACAGGTTGACCTGTTTCACAATATAGACTCATACATGGACCTGCCTTGGGCAATGGGCAACGTTACCAAACCTTCAGTGGCTGCCGGTTGCTTAATCAAACTACTGAACTACAATCCGATATCGCATGCTATGACTTTTCTGTACTGCATGACACCAGCATTCAAGCAAGATAATATTTCTTATCATGATTGCGCAGAAGAATCCTATCACCTTTGGGGTACCTCTTGGATGATGCAGTTTGGTGAAGTTCCAACCGGTGGTTATTTCTGGCGGCCAGCGTATATAAACCATGGCGCTTTTGCTTCGGAGTATGGGTGTATAGCCCTTGGACGAGTTGATTCTAAGTTGTTCAACTACTTTCATTACAACCCGTGGTCAACCCCAATTGAAAATCAGAACCGAGCGGGTGCAAGATTATACCAAAGGGACCCACTACTTTATAAATGGGCCATTAGTTATGACCATAACCACCCCCATGGTCCAGAGGATTTTGAGCAAACCATGCAGCGCCGAGGAGATTCTGGACACGAACATGACAATGAACACCATTCAGATGGGACGAGACATGACCATTGGCATGGCCACAATCATCATAATCCCGATAGTCCTCATCACCATGACTAAAAGATGGACAAAGAAAAACTTTAAACATCTGAATCTCACATTATGATATAGACGTTCCTATGTCTTTTTATCACTCCGTTTCCAGCTCCATTAGAGAGTCGAATTCCATCAGCTCTATATTTTCATTGCTGGATCCTCTTACAAGCACGGCACTTTTCCCAGCAAATGGGCCATTAGGAATTGTGTACCTTTCAGCCAAGTCTGTGAGTTCAAAAAAATCGCGTAGCGCAAAAGTCATAACCGTTATCCCTTCACTTTCCAGACGTTTGGCGCAAGAGATTGATTTCAAACCGGTAACCTGATCGATCTCGATGAGGTTCTGTCCAGAAATTTGAATGGTAGCGAGAGGATGGCGGTGATTGGCTGGAAATGCAAGATATCGATTTAGAACCGTTATTTTGGTTTCAAACAGCATACCATTCGTTTGAGGAAATGAAGTATAGAACTTCAATGCATTCTCTCGATTTTCTGCGGCCAGCACTGGAATGAAAAGACGGTCGACACGACATCTGGCAAAAGGCAATTCAAATCCAGGGACATGTGCTTTAATCTGAGTCAAATACAATATTTCATTTGCTGGTCCAATTACTTGCATTGCTCTTATATCGGGACTGATGTCCAAATCAGCTGGGGGGCCGATAATTTTAAATGGCGAATCCCGCAGGTCTTGATAAATAGCATCCACATCCTCAACACAAATTTCAAGTGATAACCAACCGTAGCAGGAGAAAGGCTCAAAAGACTTTGCAGATGGATCCTCTATAATTCTCAGCCACGGCTCTCCTAAGTCATTTTCGAGCCATGCTACTCGACTCCCTGTCAAGTGAGAGGCACTCCAACTTTCTGACTCGACTGCTGAAAGTCGTGTCTCCAGATGAACCTTTTGTGCCAGGTAGTTACACCAAGCAGACAAACATCCTTCATAATCGCTCGTGTTGAGCGTCGAGGTTAAAACTGGGCCAAGCACAGAGGCCATGTAGCATTTCTCCAAAAATATTTAATGTCTCATGTCAAGTTTACCGGATCTGGAATCAACTAAAAAAGTTGGGCTCGAGGTGAAATCTTTTAAAGTAATGAATAAAAGTATTCTAAAAATCACGGTTTCACGAGTCCTTAATAAAAAGCCAACAAAGATTCATTAGCTCGATAACTACTCCAACTTGAGGTCCATAGCGTACTGAAAGCGCTCAGGGTTATATAAGACCTCGAGATAATCAATCAGTTGTTCTTCACTATCTACTCTGTTATACGACCGCCTGACTAGACTCAGCAATGCTCTCCCCTCCTGCATGTCAAGAGCTTGAGCCGTCTCATGATTTGCTTCAGTAGCGCTTAGTGTCTGTGTGACGTGCGTAACCTCTAATCCATTTTGACGAAAGTAACTCAGGCGAGGTGTATTTACAAAGATATTGGGATCATCAGGAATATCAACCCCGTGTGTCCAACTGACATAACGACCAAACTTATGTCCCTCTCTTTCTCGGACCCGAACCAAATGCAGTGCTGTTTCTCCAACTGACAAACCGAATTCATCTCTGATAACTTGCGGGGGTTGAATCAAATCGCAAAGATGAATAATCGCGCGGGAGTTTCTAGCCATTGTTTCAATTTCCTGTAGCATACCCGTAAGCGGTGCCTGCACTGGTTTTGGCTTATACTCATAGACGACATGCGTACCTTTCCCTCGCCTGCGCTCCACCAAGTTTTCATTTCCTAGTTCGTCCATCGCTCGTTTGGCTGTGATTCGAGAAACCGAGAATATTTGAGCTAACTGCTCCTCTGTGGGCATCTGCTGAGATAAAATAAGCGTGCCGTCGAGAATCAATCCCTTCAAAAGGACGAAAAGTTGATGATAAAGCGGTGTCGGCGAGGCCACATCGAGCCTCTTGCGCATATTTTTTGTAAATAAGGTGTCCGTTGCAGTGAGGGTGGTTCTATCCATGCTCTTCAACAAACCGTAAATAAAAATTAAAATGGCACTGAAAGTATTTTTGAGTAAGGGATGCTGCATTTATCCCAAATCAGCTGAGACCCCTGCTAATATCCCGTTAAGCATATAGCATATAGCCCATTCAAAAAAGGATCTTTTGATGAACTGCACATTATTCAAGTGGTTGAGCGATAGGCGCGGCAATGTAATAATGATATATGAATATCTCATATCGAACGTCAATAACACCCGTATAGTGACTTTTTGAGCGGAGGCAATTACTTTTGGGCATCACTGAACTAGCTATCCTCAAATGGCTTCATATCATCTCTATGGTCTACTGGCTTGGTGGCGAGTGGGGTATCTTTCATACATCAAGTCATGTCGTAAATCGTAATCTAAGCATGGAAGAGCGGATGCGTCATATGAACACCGCATACTTGATCGATCTTCCAGCCAGAACAGGAATAATATTACTAATGCCCATAGGACTGCACATGGGCCATCATTGGGGAGTCCAACCATTCGGGGGGCATTACCTCACGGCAATGTGGCTATTCGTGCTCGCCTGGCTAGGTATATGCTGGGCTGCATTCTACTACCGTGAAACTGACCGGGGCATCTTTCTAACAATGTTAGACGAAAAGGTACGATATTTACTAATTCCGCTTATGCTCGGAAGTTCGATTTCGTCCCTTTTAGGGTATGGACCCTTCGAGGCCGGAGAGATGCAAAAATGGTTCTCCATAAAACTTGGTATCTTCGCATTGCTTCTCGTCATCGGTCTTATATTGCGTTTTATTATGCGAGAGTGGACAATTCTGTTCCGCATTCTGGCTGAGGGCCCAAATACCGAAGCGGAGAATAGGCTAGAGAAATCTTTAAGCTTAGGGCGAACCCTTGCCTACTTTTATTGGATAGGCATAGCCACCGTAGCTTTCTTTGGAGTCACCAAGTTCATGTGATTGGGAATTAGATTCTTTGAAATAAGAAAGAATTTCATTGGCTGGCGCGCTCCAAACTGCAGGCTGAGAGGTTACATACTCCAAAACTTGCTCCAACTTGCCTATGCGGTGAGGTTGGCCCAGCATCCAAGGGTGAATATTTAGAGACAGTATTCTTCCTCCCTGATCCTCAGATTCAGCCAGCAAAAAGTCACATGCATCACAAATTTGGTCTACATAAGAGTCCTCACTATGGTGGTTATTCATTAGAATAAACTTATCTTCGAGCTCTTGAGAAAGCGGCATAGCGACAATGTCGCCATTCGCAGTTGAGAAAAGGTAAGGCATATCGTCGTTTACCCAATCGCAGAAGTATTTCACTTCATTCTCTACCAAAAGCTCTGGAGTGTTTTCACTTTCACTTCTGTCCGGGCTGATCCAACCATTAACGTCCTGGCCGCTCAGTTCTCTCAGGATGCCAAGTGATCGTTTAATCAGATCTCTTTCTTCATGGATGTCTTGACCTCCATAATGAAGCGCATCCATATGAAACCCATGACAAATAATTTCGTCTCCCCTTTCTTTAAGGACATCCAACAGATAGGGGTAACGCTGAACTAATCGAGAATTAATTGCAAAACTGGGTCTAATAGAATACTTATCGAAAGCCTTTAGGAATCGATAAATACCAACTCTGTTGCCGTACTCTCTCAAGGTAAAGTGTCGCAAATCAGGATAAGGCATGCTCAATCCACCAGATGGCAAGAATGGTTTACCTTTCTGATTTACAGGAAAAAATTGCAAGCATACGTTTACCCATAACGCCAACTTCTTCCCAGAGGGCCACGCGACCTTGGGCCGGTCGATTAACATGGACCACTCATAACGACCATGATCCATCCCATAACCACGGCGCGGGTACTCGAGAAATTTCTTGTTTAGACTCAAATTACTTCTCTCGCTTTTGAGTCTATATCCACAATAGAAGACTCGTAGTAGTTTTCAATGAAGTATTCTGCTATCTCTTTTCCGGTCGCTAACCAAACCCCTGAATGGCCAGTTATATACTCTAACGCTTCTTCAAAAGCACGCAGCCGATGCGGGCAACTAATCTGATAATTATGCGTTGGAATGCACATGACAGTCCCACTCTCTTCACCCTCTTGGTAAAGACGATCAAAATTTGCTTGGATTATTTTTCCATACTGACGCGGTTCGATCTTATTCACTACGTAAGCAATTGTATCGTTCATTTCAAGGGAGTAAGGGACTGAAACAAATTTCTTCCCGTTGCGAATGCGCACAGGAGTTGGTTGGTCATCATGAAACAGGTCACAGGTATATAACCCTCCCTCCTCAGAAAATAAGTCCAAGGTATGCTCTGAGTGTGACAAGGCTGGTGCGAGATAACCCGCAGGAAATTTTCCCGTATGCTCCTCAATAGTGTTGCACGCATCCCTAATCATCTCCCGCTCTTGCTCCTCAGATAATCCGTAAGTGTAGCGAGTGTTGTAAACGCCATGGCTAAAGAACTCCCAATCTCTCTCACAACACATCTGAATAATTTCGGGGTGGTGGTCGCAAATAGCTGCCGATAACGAAATAGATCCCCGAATCTTATATTTGTCCAATAACTTCATCTGACGCATGTGACCAACGCGATTTCCATAGTCACGGATACTATAGCCTGACACAGCAGGTGAAGGCCTGGGCCATGGTTTCCTGAATGGATTCATGGGTGGATCAATTTCATAGAACTCAATATTAGGTGCAACCCAAAAAGCTAATCTTGCCCCACCGGGCCACACAATCTTTGGACGTTGGTGGTAAGGCCAATATTCATATAAATTAAGATCTTCGTGTGCTGTATCCAAGTCAATTACCCTTAAATGACCTATCTATCATGATAACCAAATGACCGACTTAGACACTACTGCTCTATCCAATCAAAAATGTCTTTAACATCCATTACATCAGCATACTTTATCGCTAAATCGGTGAGATTAGAGAAATGATAACTTTCATGCTTATCGGCAACGCACTCCTCTGGAACGATCGTCCGGTAACCTCTGGAAAGCGAATCAACTGCAGTCGCTCGAATGCACCCGGATGTCGAACCGCCGGTAATGACAACTGTATCAATTCTGTGATAAACACAAAGAGACTGAAGCGGCGTCTCGAAAAATGCTGAAGGCATTTTCTTGCAGTAGATGACATCTTTTTCACTAACTATATCGAGGCGATCATCTAATTCGCTTCGTTCAGAGCCAGATTTGATATTTTGCAGTGAGTCAGGAGTATCAGATCTAGTTCCCCAAACGCCGCAGTCTTCGCCAGACATCATGTAAGCGACATGCGTCCAAACGACAGGCCATTCCCGGC
Organism: Porticoccaceae bacterium; assembly: GCA_002591625.1. Taxonomy (GTDB): domain Bacteria; phylum Pseudomonadota; class Gammaproteobacteria; order Pseudomonadales; family Porticoccaceae; genus TMED48. The sequence continues at coordinate 10,349 of PCDB01000028.1, read as the reverse complement.
TGCGGAATCTTGAGGCAAGCTCGTTCACATAATGTATCTGATTTGGATCTGTTTCATATGCAGTTCCAAACAAATCAGGTCGAGTGTAAGCTTTTTGAAGATCTACATTTATCAGGATAGGTTTTTTCCCGAAACCAAAACGGGCTCTGGATGGGTTAGCTTTCAGATCCTGATAGATTTCTCGAGCTGTCTTTTGACTTGTTTCCATAGCAACCTTGTCAAAACCGATTTTTACTGCTCTCTAACAAACTGCTTCAATAGACATCAATGGTCTGGTCAGTCAGTTTTCATATAGCTACAATAGCATAACAATAGGACATTACAAAAAAGCTATTTAAGGGCTCTAAGTTGAAGGAACAGCGCATGAAACTCTACAATCTGGATAACTCGCCCTTTGCCGCCCGTGTGCGCATCCAAATTCGTCACAAAAAACTACCAGTAGCAATCATTGAGCCACCTATCCCATTGCGGACAGAGCATTTTAAAGACTCATTCCCGCTTGGGAAAATACCAATTTTGGAGCTAGAAAACGGCTCTACCATTTGTGAGTCCACAGTGATTCTAGATTACCTCGAATCTGTGTTCCCCAGCCCTGCACTTAAACCCGCAAATCTTTTAGCAAATGCCTATAACGGGATTTTGATCAGGTATACAGATAACCACCTTACTTCAGCACTCTCACCTCTGTTTTCGGACTTTTTTTCGCAAGTGGAGGCTAATGAAGGAACCATAAAAAAGTTACAGCACTTAAGGGATGAAATCGCTAAATTAGAGCGACTTCTAAATCAACTGCCAGAGCATGATCAACGGGAAATGCAGACGGGCGATATTTGTCTCTCGACCCACCTTTTCTATGCGTTGGAGATGGCTTCTTGGAACGGCGAGGATGAACTCATATCAGACATCCCACTCGTCAAAAGCTGGTGGCAATGGGTTCGCGGATTTCAAGCGGTCTCCGAAACCATTAACGAAATGGCTAAAGCACATGAATCATTCGCAAACAAATTAATAGAGAGCAGCTCATGACTCATAAAACTATTCGAGGCACCATAACTTATTACAGCCACAAACCGGAGCGAATGGGCGAAGAGAGAGGTAGAGAATATTTCATGCTTACTCAGCAAGCAGACGGGAACGATGTCTTGCTAGCCCACTGCGAAATTGACGATGAGCCCAATGTCATTCGTGACGTAGCGCTGGCACTGCGAAACAGCGACTCTAGTCCAATAGATTGTTCAGTAAGACTTACTGTGGGCAATAAATTTGAGGGCTCTGGTTGGATGCGCTTCGGAGACCAATATGCCGAGTGCGAGACCTTCAATCATAGAGATGGTCGCATTAGCCAACGGATAGAGACTCCGGCCAAGGTGAGTTGGTTGCAATCCCATCCCATAGTAGGAGACGCACTCCTAATGAAACTATATGATCTCGACAAGGGCACCGGGACCACCCCCTACTCTAATATGTTTCTGACCTCTCCCGATCATCGTGGAGCGACGGGTCCACAACTATTCGTTACAGGATTCTCTCTGGTATACGTTGGGGAAGAGCATGTGAACGTACAAGCAGGCAGTTTCAATGCAAGACATTTCCAAGTGACTGGTACCGCTGGAAACTTGCCCGAGGAACATCCCCCTTACGATGTTTGGTGCACTGCGGACGATGATTATATTCTCCTAAAGGCAACTGCAGGGGGTTATATGAAAACCTATTATGAGCTGACCCAACTTGACATAAACTGATCTTGCACTGCTCTGCTTCATGTTAGACCCGGTGCTTGGTTGTATAATGCAGCGGTCAAAAAGTCTAATTATCAAGCTTGGACTCTTTTACTGAATGTCAACATATAAGAATATTATGATACAACCGAAGAAGTTCAAAAAGCTCTCAGTCCGCAACCCCCGCACAGGGAAAATTGACTATCACTTCNACACCCCAAGCCTAAGCGAATTAGTTCAGCACCTTAGATCGCTGCGTCAACATCAAGTTAATTGGCAAGAATGTCTTTTAATGCATCGAATTGAGGTTCTGCGCCAGTGGCAGCAAGCACTCGAACAACAGCAAAAAGACATCATCAATGCACTGACAACAGACACAGGGCGACGCTCCTTATCAACTGTTGAATTTACGGCCCTCATAGATTCCATTTCAAAATGGTGTGATCTTGCGCCTGAATTGCTAGAACCAAAAGATCAAAAATCGACCTCTATGCCTGAAGTCGAAATTTTATGTAACTATAAACCATTTCCGCTACTTGGAGCCATCAGCCCATGGAATTTTCCTCTTTTGCTGTCTTTTATTGACGTTATACCCGCCCTCTTAGCTGGCAGTGCTGCTTTCGTAAAGCCCAGTGAAATTACACCAAGGTTTGCAGAGCCAATCGCAGAAACAATAGATGGCGTGCCTGATCTTTCAATGGTGCTGACAATAAAGCCAGGAGGGAGCAGTTTGGGACAGGAATTAGTGCGACAGGTCGATATTATCGCCTTTACCGGCAGCGTAACGACTGGCAAAAAAGTTGCTCAAGCAGCTGCAAAAGAATTTATACCCGCTTATCTCGAGCTGGGTGGAAAAGATCCCGCGATTGTATTGCAGGGAAGCGACCTAGATCGCGCGAGCACGGCTATTCTCCGCGCTTCTATCGCAGCTACCGGGCAAGCCTGCCAATCGATCGAGCGTATCTATGTCAGTGAAATTGACTACGTAGCTTTTCTGCAAATACTTAAGAAGAAAGCAGAAGAAGCTGCAGAAACACTGAGCGATCCAAGCCGTGATATTATCGGCCCACTGATCTTTAAAAACCAAGCCAAAGTTATAAGCGATCACATTGCTGACGCAATATCGAAGGGAGCAGTCATTGAATGTGGTGGAATAATAGAAAACCGACAAGGGGGGCTCTGGATCGCCCCAACAGTGCTAAGCAACGTGAATCATGGTATGAAAGTAATGACAGAAGAAACCTTTGGACCGCTTATGCCGGTAATGTCCTATAAAACCGAGGAAGAAGCAATTGCAATGGCTAATGACACGACGTATGGTCTTTCAGCAGCCGTTTTTGGACCCACCGAAGACTCAGCCATAGCAGTTGCTGGAAGGATAAATGCGGGGGGAATAACTGTTAATGATGCTGGCCTCACCGCATTTTTATCTGAAACTGAAAAAATGGGGTTTGGATACTCAGGCATGGGACCCTCTCGGGTTGGTCGGTCTGGTATGACACGGTTCTTGCAAACCAGATCAACTTTTATCAATCGTGGAGNAGTAATGCCGATATCGGTTCTAGGGTAGCTGTTTCACCAAAGCCAAAAAATACTGCGGAAACTAAATTAAAAGGCAACCTAAACCTGCAGCGCTAAAAAATAATTTAAAGGGCCCGACTTACGAGACGCAAAATCAAATTATGCTATTGCGATATAAATCAGCCGCCAATTTTTACTCCGCGCATCAAGAAATTTTATTTTTGCAGAGTTATCATGGAAAAAACTTTTCCCACTTTAGTCAATAGCTTTTAGCAGGAACTCGCACATGACCAAAGCTCCAAACGTATTTGCCGGACTAGCCCTTCAAACCACTTGTCGCGCGATTAACAATCTGGAAACAACAACATTAATCAGACGGCAAATGAGTCAGACAATTGAAGAATTGAACAAGCTTATTGCTGGAAGCAAGATCTTCATCAATTCGTTCAGCGGACTGGTAACCAAGTTGGTGGTGCTTCCGGAATATTTCCTCACTGGTTTCCCGATGGGAGAGCCTATAATGGACTGGGCTAGCCGCGCTTGCATCAGTCCCGACGGTGAGGAGTATGAGAAACTGAGCAAAGTCGCACAAGATAACGGCGTTTACTTATCTGGCAACGTCTATGAGCTAGATGATAATTTTCCAAAAATCTATTTTCAAACTAGTTTCATTATTGCCCCAAACGGAAATATAATTTTGCGATACCGGCGTCTGATCTCTATGTACTCCCCAACACCACATGATCTTCTTGAACGTTATATCGATCTATACGGAGAAGATTCACTGTTTCCAGTAGTAAATACTGATATCGGCAATCTGGCAGCGATTGCCTCAGAGGAGATCCTTTTTCCTGAGATTGCCCGAGCACTTGCTTTGCGCGGAGCAGAAATTATTTGTCATTCATCGAGCGAAGTTGGTAGCCCGTCTTTAACTCCAAAACAGGTGGCAAAAAGAGCCAGAGCATATGAAAATATGACTTATATTTTGTCGGCCAACAGCGCCGGAATTGCTGGTATAGATATCCCCTCGTCCTCTACCGATGGTGGGTCAATGATTTTGGACTACACTGGTAGAGTCCTAGCCGAATCGGACACAGGCGAATCAATGTGCGCTAATGCAGAAATTGATCTTTGCGCGCTTCGCTCGGCTCGAAGTCGGCCCGGAATGATCAACATGCTTGCGCGACAGCGCCTAGAACTGTTTGCATCTACCTACAGCAACAAACACATCTACCCAGCAAATAACATGCTGGATGGAGGCAATTTTAATATTCCGGATCGTCAGCACTTCGAATCAATCATGAATGCGACAATAGCTCGCTTATTGGAAGAAGGTATTATTTCCTCATGAATAACTTTGAGGAGGATGCATACTTAATGAGGAACAAAATGTATCTCATCACCCGTAACACTAACAACGTCCGTCAAATGGAGCCCAACTATGAGCAGTAAAGCTGCAACTCATGATACCGAATTTGAATGTTTTTCCAGCATCGTTGGACCAGATCATGTCCTTACTGATACAGAGTCATGTGTTTTCTATTCTCAAGATGTCCTCACAAAAGATATCCTTGCGCTTGCGGTTATTTTGCCCGGCGACAAGTATCAATTGGCAGAGATAGTTCGAGTAGCGGTGGATAAAGGCTATGATGTGATTCCACGTGGTGGAGGCATGTCTTACACCAGCGGTTATGTGCCCGCAACAAACTCTTCCGTCATTGTGGACCTCGGGCGAATGAATAAGGTGCTTGAGATCAATGAAGAAGACATGTTTGTGACCGTCGAATGCGGTTGCACTTGGAGTCAGTTGCATGATGCACTTAAGCTTACAGGATTAAGGACACCATTCTGGGGATCTCTCTCCGGTCTTATGGCAACAGTCGGGGGCGGATTATCCCAAAACGCGATATTCTGGGGTTCAGGACAATTTGGCACAGTTGCTGACTCGCTATTGGGGCTGGAAGTAGTGCTTTCGGATGGCTCAATTGTCAAGACAGGCTCTGGCGCTCAGGTTAACGGCTCACCTTTTTTCCGACATTTTGGACCTGACCTGAACGGTCTCTTTACCAGTGATGCAGGGGCCTTTGGCTTCAAGGCAAACGCTACATTAAGGCTCGTCCCGCAATTTAAGTCAAAAAGTTTTCTTGCGTTTGACTTTAAAAATGCGAGCGACATTATCGCGGCAATGAGTGAAATAGGGCGTCTGGGCCTCGCGATGGAGTGCTTTGGTTTCGACCCCTGTTTACAAAAGCAGCGAATGAAACGTGAAAGCCTAGCTAAAGATGTCAAATCTCTAGCCGCAGTTATGAGAGAGTCGGGATCGCTTACAGGTGCAATCGCCGATGGAGCTCAGCTGGCAATGGCAGGGCGGAGCTTTATGGAGAACGTTGATTTCTCACTTCAAATAATGATCGAAGATCGCATTGATGCGGCTACCAAGGCAAGGTCATCGGAAGTCCGTGAGATCTGTATGCGTCAAAATGGAAAGGAAATAGAAAACAGTATACCCAAACTATTGCGTGCCAACCCATTCAACCCACTCAATAACATGTTGGGCCCTGCTGGTGAGCGTTGGGTGCCAATTCACGCTATCCTTCCTCATTCCAAGGTCCAAGACGCATATAAAGGAATAAATGAAATAGTTGCCAAGCATCAAGCGCTCATCGAAAAGCACGAGATTCTTGTTGGACATCTTTTCGCTCTGATAGCCAACAACGGGTTTGTGCTAGAGCCAGTGTTTTTTTGGCCAGATGAGATTGCTGAGATCCACCAATATGCTGTAGAAAAAGATCATCTCGCGCGCCTAAAACGTTTTCCCAAGAACCAGGAGGCGCGCGAAGCAGTCGAAATCTTGAGAAAAGAAATGCTTGAACTTTTCGGTGAGTTTGGCGCGATTCACATGCAAATAGGAAAAACGTACAATTATCGTATGGGTATCGAACCATCAACAAGATCCCTGGTTGAGTCTCTAAAAAATGCTATCGATCCTCTCCATAAAGTAAATCCTAACTCACTGGGTCTAGATTAGCCGGACGTCATTTTCTAGGCGTCTCATCGGAATAAAACTATGTCAAAAAACGGAATATTGAAGGGTTATGTTGAAATACCGTGTACTCCCTCGCAAAGCATTGCGCGATCACAGATTCACTATCGAGAGAGCGGAAACGGTATCCCGGTTTTGCTCCTGCACCCCTCTCCCTTATCTTCTAAGTTTATGGAACCCCTCATAGACCTGTTTTCAAAACATGCCAGAACCGTAGGCTGGGACACACCCGGCTATGGTCAGTCCGATCAGCTTCCCAACAAAGACTCAACCTTAAAGCCATATGTTTCAGCATTGCATGAATTTATAGGTGCACTAGGGTTAGATAGGCCGCTTATCTATGGCTCTGCGACCGGCGCTCAGATAGCCATTGAGTATGGTCGAGCGTTTCCCGAATATACTAGGGGCTTATTACTTGAAAATACCGCTTGGTTTTTCGACGAGGAACGAGATCAAATTATGTCATCCTACTTCCCTAGCCTCGAACCGAAGGAAGATGGAAGTCATTTCCAAATGGCTTGGCATATGGCGACACAACTCTACCGCCATTTTCCTTGGTATGACCAATCCACTGATACTCTCATTAACGAGCAAGGCGCACCACTGGACATCGTTCACCAGACGGCGATGCATTATCTTATTAGTGGCCGTAATTATGATGAAGCCTACCGTGCCGCATTCATGAACGAGAGACCCGAGCCACTTCAAGAACTAAGCGTGCCAACTATATTAGTGCTATGGTCAGGAAGCCTCCTGGCCAAGTATAGCAATAGACTAAAGGATGCAGAGCTGCCCGACAATGTAACTATTGAACTGGCCTTTGGAGGTACAGAAGATCGCTTTGATACATTAGAGATACTCCTTAAGCAGATGTTATTCAAACAGTAGTATTGGAGAGATATAAGCTTATAAACGAGACAATAAAGGAAGCACATGAGTAAAAATTTTCAAGTACAATTGGCTAGCTTTCCCGAAAGCATTCCAAGACCCAATGACTTCACATTAATAGAGACACCGATACCAGATCTCTCGCTCGATCAAGTTCTCTGTGAGACCCTGTACTTATCGCTGGACCCGTATATGAGAAGCCAAATTGCCGGTAGGCACATGTCTGGTTCGGTTGGAGTAAATGAACCCATGATAGGAGAAACAGTTAGCCGGGTAGTAATGTCAGAAAGCAAAGATTTCAAGCCCGGAGATATCGTGAGATGTTTTGGCGGATGGCAGCATTTCTCAGCACATAACGCAAGCGCGCTGCAAATGGTCGCGGATACCATTGACCCAATGTCCTATGCTCTTTCAATCCTGGGCATGCCGGGCTTGACGGCCTATGCAGGAATTATCTGGCAGGCAAAACCCAAGCCCGGTGATGTCGTTGTCATTCCAGCTGCGATAGGCGGAGTAGGAGCAACAGCTGGGCAGCTGGCAAAGTTGCAAGGCTGCGTAGTAGTAGGGATAGCTGGTTCCGAGGAAAAATGTCAGTATGCAACAGAGGAACTAAGCTATGATGCCTGCATCAATCGCAAAACGGAAAACGTTTCAGACCGACTAAAAGAGCTTTGCCCCGACGGCATAAATGTGTTTTTTGATCTCGTCGGTGGCGAATTACTCCAGACAGCCTCTGAGCAACTTGCCATTGGTGCTCGTGTAATACTATGCGGGCTGATGTCAGAGTACAATAAAAGCACGCGGGCAGCGGGGCCAGCGCCAGGGCTTTGGATCAAAGCGAGAGCAATCATCTATGGCTTAGTGGTATATGATTTTGAGCATCGTCGAGAAGAATTTTTAAAAAATTGTATTCCATATGTCACACGTGGTGAACTAAAAATAAGAGAAGATGTCACCATGGGTTTGGAAAACGCACCAGAATCGTTCTGCCGTCTCATGCGAGGCGATAACTTCGGCAAGGCTCTGGTTAGAGTGGGCACCTAAACTACACCTCAACAAGTACCCATTGGATGTTAATTTTTTAAGTAACTACTTCCACCCAGCTTTTACTATACTAAGACAAAATGACATTGAAAAAAGTGCATCTGTCCAGCGTAGCATCATAGTTGACATATCAATAAGGAAACAGCTCCCTTGAGCGACAAGCATTTGGAAAACGCTGACCGACCAAGGTCCAACCCATTATTCTATTTGCTGGGTGCAATTAGCAGCCTCTCTCCTTTTGGGGTTGTAGTAATAGTACCCATAATTCCATTGATCGGGCTGGCATTTGATCAAGGTACCGAAAACCTTCAGTACCTTGCATCAGCGTACTTATTGGGCTTAGCATTGGGTCAACCATGCGCTGGGATACTATCTGACAAATTTGGAAGAAGGCCCCTCCTATTAGCAGGATTTCTGATTTTCATTTTATCAAGCATTGGTTTGGCCTTTTCTCCGAATCTCAGCCTAATGATCATTCTGCGTTTTATTCAAGCTGTCGGTGCAAGCGTTGGCAGCGTTATTGCTCGCGCCATCGCTCGGGACCTGTTTGAACAAGAAGAAGCGATCCAAGCCTTTTCTTTTATGTCTGCAGCAATGGGGATTGCCCCAATAATTGCTCCAGTAATTGGTGGGGCTGTAGCCCACTTCTATGGCCACCAAGGCGTATATCTTGTTACCGCGATAGTTGGAGCACTTGTATTGCATAGGGCCTGGAAGCACGTACCGGAAACCAGACCCAATATTGAAGAAGGTGCTCTTGAGCAATTGGATCAAAGAAGTATTTGGACCCTTCTCTCGTCCCCCAGGTTTTTGGGTTATACCGGTATTTTTGGATTTACACAGGGCACCTTCTTTTCATTTTTAGGGATTGGGGCTGCCATTTTTTCTGACTACTTTAGTATTGGAGCATTCGGGTTTGGACTGATTTGGGGATCACTAGCAATATTTTATGTTCTCGGTTCAACCCGCGTAAACCCTTTGGCAAAAAAATTCGGCAGACAAAAATTGACCAAGTTCTCTGTTTTAGCATCACTTGGGATAGCTTGGTCAGGTGTCTTAAGTCTTCAACTATTCGATGTCAACCTCTTGACCGTTCTATTACCGCTCGCTGGCCTTATGTTTTTTTCAGGCATGTTAATTCCCATGGCAATGTTTGGTGCTGTTGACCTCTTTCCCGAGATCAGCGGCACTGCATCAGGGATTTCAAGCTCTTGCGGCCTTGTGGCTGGAGGCATATTTTCAATAATTAGCGGAAACATCTATTCAAATGGCTACCAATATGTGGCGCTATTGAGTGCTGCAGCAACCATTTTCACCACTCTAAGCTGGCTAATTGTGCAATATGGGTCCAAAAAATATATTAATAACCAAACATAGCTATATCTATCCATCATTAGATGGATGAAGTCATTATCTTTTTGGCTATATTTTCTGCCACGGCAGTCATTAGTAATGAGACGAAAAGCACTAACAAAACTATCGATAACTGTTTGTGAAAGAAACTGCACTTACTGAAACCAATGTTTCATCGTCTATGATGATTTGCGAAGTAAAATTCTTTCCAATACAAAACGCCACAGGAATCGATCATGCAATACTCAAATGAATTTATAATGATGGGATAAGAATTGGGCGGCGAAACTGACTATGGAAGAACCCCATTGCAGCGAGAACATTGGCTAGCCAGATACAGATATCAAATAATTGGCCACCACTTTGGGGTGGGTCAACATGCCATCGCGAGGGATATTGAGCTCAACGAAATCCCAATTCGGCTCTCTGGCGGGACCAATCATCTTCTCACTTGTCAATAGGTATTTCTGGCCAGTGCAATGCACAAAAGATCTTGGCAAGCCTTCCCATCCTCCGTTCTTCAAAACCAATTCATCTGTCCATTGCCTTGCCGGATGAGTGGTAATTAGTCGCTTCAATCTGGCCACAAGCCTCCCGTTAGTCGACGGCACAAGCATATCGACCGGATAGTCCTTCCACAAAACCATGCGGTATCCGTCTATAAAATGTTTTTGTCGAGCCTTCCACCAGTTTGGGAAATCGCCCGTCTTAGGGTCTCGAACGACGCCGGCCATCCGGCCTTCACGAGGCACCAGAGCATCGAAGAAAATAATTCTCTTTAC
>PCDB01000027.1 GCA_002591625.1 Porticoccaceae bacterium | reverse complement strand
CGGATGCGTGAGCTGGCTGTTCAGGCGATTTCTGATTCGAATACTTCAGCTGACCGTACTGCGTTGAATAACGAGTACAAGCAGTTGTCTGCTGAGGTACAGAGAGTTGCCGAGAACACGCAGTGGAACGGTACTAACATATTGGATGGCGGTCGGACTTCGACTACCTTCCAGATTGGTGCTAATGCAAGTCAGACTATCGCTGTGAACTTTGGTGACCTTGGTTCTAATGACGCCTCAGGGTCTGTGACTGCAACAACTAGCGCTACTGACGCTGCCCACACCAGTGTAATTACATTCACTGGCACTGTAGCGTCTGGTGACGTAATAAGCTACAAGGTGGATGATACGAACTTCGGTGCAATCACCTTGACCGCAGACGATGCCGCAGCGATAGCAGCGGGCACTACCAGTGAAGCTCTTACCATCTCTACAGCGGCGAAGGGAACTACTGGTAACGCCACAGCTGTGACAGCAGCGATCACTGCTGCTGGGAAAATTACCATAACCTCAACAGAAGGCAATGGAAAGGCTCAGACAATCACTGACGTCACCGTTTCTCGAGGAACACATGCGCCGGTGGGTGGTAGCGATATAAAAAGCAGCGCGTCGGCTGCTACTGCGCTTGGTGTGCTTGACACCGCGATAGAGGGTATCAATAGCACCCGCGCTTCGCTAGGTGCGTCGATGAGCCGACTGGAGTTTGCTTCTGACAACCTGCAGAACGTAGCGCAGAATTCATCTGCTGCTCGAAGCCGGGTATTGGATGCTGACTATGCAAGCGAGACCACAGAACTGGCTCGCACGCAGATCATTCAGCAGGCTGCTACGGCAATGTTGGCCCAGGCCAACCAGTCACAGCAACAAGTGCTGGCACTGCTTAAGTCTTAATGACGGTTTCGCTTAAAGCCCCCGCACCAATAATAGCGGCGGGCTTTACAGCGAAAGCAACAAACTTTGTGTGAACTGATGTAGTAGATGTAAACGATGTAACTTTGTGTTGTGTGAACTGATGTAGAAGATGTAAACGATGTGTTTAGGCCAGCCGTGCGACAGGGATAGCCTCGCGGCGAGCCAAGACGCGCCCAAAATATTTCTAAAGCTATTAATTCTTGTGCCGATTAAACTTCTGACTGGGAAAATCGCCTGAGCTATCGCGACCCCTAATTTACGAAAGTTTAAAGGAAGAAGATTATGGCTACTATTAACACAAATATGTCTGCGAAAGTTGCATCCAACTCGCTGGTACGAAACGATCGCAGCATGAGTGCTACGATGGAGCGTTTGTCTACTGGGTTGAGGATCAACTCTGCTAAAGACGATGCTGCTGGGTTGGCCATCTCTTCAAAGATGACCTCTCAAATCCGCGGTCTTGATCAGGCGGTCCGGAACGCAAATGACGCGATCTCAATGATTCAGGTTGCTGAGGGAGCGATGAAAGAAGTCACGAATATGCTCCAACGCATGCGTGAGTTGGGAGTTCAGGCAATCTCTGATTCAAACACCGCAAATGACCGATCAGCTCTCAACAATGAGTACAAGCAGCTCTCTGCGGAGATAATGCGTATTGCCGAGAACACTCAGTGGAACGGCACAAATATTCTCGATGACACAATTGGTTCAAGTGGTGTTTCCACCTTCCAAGTGGGTGCCAATGCCAACCAGACTATTGATGTCGATTTTGGAAACCTGGCGCAGAATGCCTCTACTGCTTCTTGGGGCGGAGCGAATACACAGAATGCTGCTGTGGGGACTATTACCATAACTGGCGGTCTATCTGACGGCGATGTGATTAGCTTTAAGACGGATGCAGGCAACTTCGTCACTGTTGAATACACTGGCGGAAATAAAACAAAGATTGATGCTGGTTCGGGCACGTTAGCGGCCACCGGAACATTAACCAACGCGGCGAGCGCTACAATAACTGTAGCGGCAGCTTCTACGAGCACCATAACGCTTACTGACGACAATAGTGGGGGTACTACATTTAGTATCAGTGACTTGGTCGTTTCCCGAGGCACTCATGCTCCTGTTGCCGCAACTGATATCACCACTAGCGCGCTGGCGGCTACTGCTTTGGGTGTAGTAGATACTGCTATTCAGGGTGTCAATGATACTCGGGCACTTCTGGGCGCCTCGATGAGCCGTTTGGAGTATGCGTCTGACAACCTCCAGAACGTGTCTCAGAATGCGTCTGCTGCCCGAAGCCGAGTGTTGGATGCTGACTATGCGAGTGAGACAACTGAACTTGCTCGCACCCAGATAATTCAGCAGGCTGGCACAGCGATGTTATCGCAAGCTAATCAATCGCAGCAGTCGGTACTCTCACTGCTCAAGTAAGTTTCTGCCTCCAGGCCTTATGCCTGGCTACGAAAAGAAAAAACCCGGCTAATTGGTCGGGTTTTTTTTTGAGCTATGTTAACTAATTAAATGGCCAGCAAAACTTATAAGAGTTTGCTAAAGCTTTTTGATGTTCTGTCGAATAACTAGATAAGTGGCAATTCTTTGCCGCTTTGATTGTAAAAATGTGGCAATGGATTGCTGCTCATGTTGGCTTTCATTGCTGCTTCAGGGAAGCGTGCCGTTATTTGGCGCGCAATGAACAGGGAGCGATATTATGGCTACTATTAACACTAACATGGCTGCCAACGTTGCCTCTAACGCGATGACGCGTAACGAGCGCAGTATGGGAGCGACAATGGAGCGCCTGTCCACAGGTCTGCGTATCAATTCTGCGAAGGATGATGCGGCGGGTCTTGCGATCACATCGAAGATGACGTCGCAGATCAATGGTCTGAATCAGGCGGTTCGAAACGCAAACGACGCAATCTCGATGATCCAGGTTGCTGAGGGCGCTCTGAAAGGAATGACTGATATGTTGCAGCGCATGCGAGAGCTGGCGGTGCAGTCAATATCTGATTCGAACACATCAGCTGATCGCACAGCGCTCAACAATGAGTTTACTCAGTTGCGTTCTCAGATTGAAGACATAGCAGACGACACGCAATGGAACGGTGTGTCATTTCTATCTACAGGGACTGATATGACCTTTCAGGTTGGAGCAAATGCAGGGCAAACGATTACTGTTGCGCTGGATGATTTCAATCAGGCGGTAACATCTGGACCACTTGGTAATGTCGACACTGATGGTGGCACCACCGATGCGTTGCTTAGCAGTTTAGACATTTTGACTGCAGCGAAGGCAGCCAAGGCTCTATATGGTACAGCAGAGGCTATAACTAATATCGATTCGGCTAGGGCAAACCTTGGTGCGTCGATGAGTCGCTTAGAGTATGCGGCTGATAATCTCACTAATGTCGCGCAGAACTCGTCTGCAGCTCGAAGCAGGGTGTTAGATGCTGACTATGCGGCTGAAACCACTGAGCTAGCTCGCACACAGATTATTCAGCAGGCTGCCACGGCAATGTTGGCTCAGGCCAACCAATCCCAGCAGCAAGTATTGGCACTGCTGACATCAGCTGCTTAACAGTTCGGCAGATGGCGGACCCGCGGCGGATAACCTTATTTTAGGGTTATCTGCTGTCGGGGAAGCTATTTTGTGCCGTTANAGTTTTCAAGACATGAGTGATCGACGGCGTTAACTGCAGCATACACATCCAGCATGGAGGGATGNCTTCTGTATCGATNTTCTTAATAATCCAATGCCTCTTTATTTTTATCGCCGCCAGCGACTACTTACTTTACCGGTCATTGCTCGTTCAGACGTGGTGAGGAAATAACATTTCATGACGCCCAATCTATTGGCCTAGACTTTGAGGCAACTTATTGCCGAAAAATGGGCAATAAGTTGCCAGTTCAACTAAAGAAATTGCCGGTTTTGCCGACTTTTAATATAACTACCGAAGGTTCCTCTTAAGAGCGAACCATTAAATCAACAGATAGTTAACATGAGGACGGAAAAATGGCTACCATTAACACCAATATGTCCGCAAATGTTGCGGCTAACTCGTTGACTCGTAATGAGCGCTCCATGGCTGCTACCATGGAAAGGCTGTCAACAGGCATTCGGATCAACTCCGCTAAAGATGACGCTGCCGGGCTTGCTATAACCTCGAAGATGACATCTCAGATCAATGGGCTTAACCAGGCTGTGAGAAACGCGAATGATGCGATTTCGATGATACAGGTCGGTGAAGGAGCTCTTAAGGAAGTGACCAACATGCTACAGCGGATGCGGGAGCTCGCAATTCAGGCTTCTTCCGATTCGAACACTGATGCAGACCGAACCGCATTGAATAATGAATTCACTCAGCTTCGCGACGAGATTTCGCGTATTGCGGCTAACACTCAGTGGAACGGCACAGCCATCTTTGCTCAAACGGCGGCAGTATCGGACAAGGTTTTTCAGGTGGGATCAAACGCAAGTCAGACAATTACCGTCAGTTTTAAGAACTTTGATGCTGGGACCACTACCAATACAGCCAATAACAGTGGAGATGCGACCGCCAATAGTTCATTCGCTGCCCTTGATGTGGATGGANGCTCTAATACAAAGAATATCGAGAACCTCGCAATTACATCGAGGACAGGCTCGAACGAAGCGATGTTCGCCATGAGCGCAGCGATAGAGGCGGTTAACTCTCAGCGAGCTCTTTTGGGTGCCTCAATGAGTCGATTGGAGTTTGCCTCTGACAATCTTCAGAATGTGGCTCAAAACTCTGCAGCTGCCAGAAGCCGTGTTTTAGACGCTGATTATGCGGCCGAGACCACNGAGTTGGCTCGCACGCAGATTATTCAGCAAGCGGGAACGGCGATGTTGTCCCAGGCAAACCAGTCTCAGCAGAGCATTCTTGCCCTTCTGCAAAGCTGAATAAGCAATTATCAATTAACTTCTTATTAGCTCTCTAAAAGCCCCGCATATTGCGGGGCTTTTTGTTTTCCCATCTTGTGTCGTTCACCCAGATCTTTATTGCTTATTAACCGAACTAATTTGCGTGTNAAACAGAGCAACTACTGTCAGGCGTAAATTTTTAAAAAAAAACATTTTTTTTCTAAAGTATTTTTGGTTGCTGTCGATACCCTTCTTAAGCGGCAAATCTTTGCCACATTTATGCCACTTTCTTGCCACTTTCGGCAAGAAGTTGCCGCTTTCTGGGGACATGATGACCTCGGGGGACATAACCAAAAGAAGGAATAGTATTATGGCTACAATTAACACCAACATGGCTGCGAACATTGCAGCAAATTCCTTAACTAGAAACGAGCGCTCTATGGGTCAAACTATGGAACGGTTGTCGACAGGTATTAGGATCAACTCTGCCAAGGATGATGCAGCAGGTCTTGCTATATCATCGAAGATGACGTCGCAGATCAATGGCCTGAACCAGGCGGTTCGAAACGCTAACGACGCTATCTCGATGATTCAGGTTGCTGAGGGAGCAATGAAGGGAATCACCGATATGATGCAGCGGATGCGAGAGCTGGCTGTTCAGGCGATTTCTGACTCAAACACCACCAGTGACAGAACAGCTTTAAATAATGAGTTCGTTGCGTTGGCCGCGGAGATTGAGCGAGTTGCGGATAATACTCAGTGGAATGGCACAAATCTACTAGACGGTTCCATCGGCTCCTCTGGCGTGGTGACATTTCAGGTTGGAGCAAATGCCAGTCAGACGATAAATGTTACTTTCACGGACATGGAAACCGCTGACGGTAATGGTGTCGCTTTAGGTGATTTGGATATGGACGGGGACAACGATGACGACATAGCTTTGTCAGCCCTCGCAATTTCGGGATCAGATTCAACCAATGCGGTTAAGGCTCTATATGCACTCGCCGAGGGTATTAGTAATGTAGATAGCGCACGTGCTTCTTTGGGTGCTTCGATGAGTCGTTTGGAATATGCAGCTGATAACCTGACGAACGTAGCGCAGAACTCCTCTGCCGCTCGTAGCAGGATTTTAGATGCTGACTATGCGGCTGAGACCACTGAGCTAGCTCGNACACAGATCATTCAGCAAGCCGGTACCGCGATGTTGGCCCAGGCCAACCAATCGCAGCAGCAAGTATTGGCACTGCTGAGATAAGTTTCGTAGCCGAAATCGCTGGCTGCGGTGGCAGCCGCAGTCAGCGGATTTTTCGGTTGGCATGGATGCCATTGGCGAAATAGTGCACGGATGCAGAAGTGTTTTTGAGTGGTCATGCTGGTGGTGCGTGGACTAGCACCATCGGCCCTCACTCGAGGATACGAGCTTTGGGCTCATAAAGATGTCACAGGGTAGTGGCGGCAAGGACGGTGTGATTTGGAGTTGTCTAGGTGAAGGGATTAAGGATGCAATATTGTCCAGGGAATTGGACGAATCTAGAAGTGACCCTGAAGATGACTGGCTCTTGCTTTTGGCTCGGAAGGTTATTATGTTGAATAAAACTGTGCATATAGAGAAAGTATGCAGTCACTTCTTTTCATGCAAATCAGAAGTGATTAATCACTTTTTTGACTCTTCATCNGGTTTTTCAATCGCGTGCCAGCGCAGTGTATGGCTACTTAAATGTTTCCTCAAACAGCGAGGCCGATTGGCGTCCCTATCAGGGTCACGCTTCGTTGTTGTGCTGTTGGGGGAAATCGATGCTAGCGATATCTNAAGNTAAGGGGANTGGATGATGGATGGTAGGTGGTCAGGGAATGATGAAAGGCAGCAGATGATCTAGAGACTTTAAGTCCGATGGATACTCAATATCCAAAAAACTTGGGGGGATCAGTGAAGATCCCTGTCTAAAAAACAAAAGGAGCAATAAGTATGGCTACTATTAATACAAATATGGCCGCTAATATTGCGGCGAATGCCTTGACCCGTAACGAGCGATCCATGGGAAGCACTATGGAGCGCCTGTCTACGGGGCTGCGGATTAATTCTGCAAAGGACGATGCTGCCGGTTTAGCGATCTCATCGAAAATGACGTCTCAGATAAGAGGTCTTCACCAGGCAGTGCGTAACGCAAATGATGCTATTTCTATGCTTCAGGTTTCCGAAGGTGCAATGAAAGGNGTTACCGACATGCTACAGCGTATGCGGGAGCTCGCAGTGCAGGCGGTATCTGACTCAAACACCTCATCGGATCGGAGCGCTCTCAACGATGAATTCCAAGCTCTNAGTGCTGAGATTGCAAGGATAGGAGGCAATACTCAGTGGAATGGTACAAACATTCTCGATGGTGCGGCCACATCCGGTGCGCAGGCCTTCCAGGTGGGCGCCAATGCATCCCAAACTATTTCTCANACCTTTGCAACCATCGGCAAAAACTCGTCCACTGTCACTCAGGCGGAAACGACCGCTGCTGCTTCAGGTGCAAAGCAAGTGACGACACTGACTGTTGCGGGCACTGCGGATGGAGACGTTATAACTGGAACGATCAACGGTCAGGCGTTCGCTTTCACGCTCGCTGACCATGATAGCACCAGCGCGGTAACGTCCACTGTTGCGGCCCATGATGGGACCGGTGCAATCGTTGCCGCCAAAACAGGCGCAACGACTCTTACCTTAACGGGCTCAGCCAATAATATTGCGTTTACCGTTGAGAACCTTCGGGTAGGTAATGGGGTTGGTGCTGCTGTTGGGGGTTATGACCTTACGACATCGACCTTGGCAAATTCGGCGATTACAAATCTATCAACACAGATTAATTCGGTTGATAGTTCTCGTGCCTCAACAGGTGCCGCTATGAGTCGTTTGGAATATGCGGCAGATAATTTGACCAACGTTGCTCAGAATTCGGCTGCCGCAAGAAGCCGGATCTTGGATGCTGACTATGCCGCTGAGACGACCGAGTTGGCTCGGACGCAGATTATCCAGCAGGCAGCGACGGCCATGCTGGCCCAGGCCAATGCGAGTGCTGCTCAGGTTTTGGCGTTATTGAAGTAGCTTTAGCAGTGAGATTTAAGCAGAACTTACTGCGCATTGTCAGTACTGAAAGGCACCAAGGATACTTCGTGTCCGAAAATATGAGGGGGGGTCAGTGAAGACCCCTGCCTAAAAAAGGAGCAATGGCTATGGCTACTATTAATACAAATATGGCCGCTAATATTGCGGCGAATGCCTTGACCCGTAACGAGCGATCCATGGGAAGCACTATGGAGCGCCTGTCTACGGGGCTGCGGATTAATTCTGCAAAGGACGATGCTGCCGGTCTGGCAATCTCCTCAAAAATGACGTCCCAAATTAACGGGCTGAATCAAGCGGTTCGAAATGCAAATGATGCGATTGGGATGATTCAGGTTGAGGAAGGCGCAATGAAGGAGGTCACTAACATGCTTCAACGCATGCGTGAGCTCGCCGTTCAGGCTATTTCTGATTCAAATACTAGCGCTGATCGGACGGCACTCGACTCAGAGTTTAGTCAATTAGCTGCCGAGATTCAGCGTGTGGGGCTTAACACCCAATGGAATGGCGCTAATTTGATTGATGGCTCAAGAGGTACAGCGTCGTTCCAAGTCGGTGCAAACGCTTCGCAAACGATTGCACATACTTTTGCCCAGGTGGGGGCCGCGACCATCACCAGTTCGACTCCCGCAGCTGCAAATAGTGTCGATGCTTCGGGTTCAGCTGCGGACAAGCACACTATGACCTTGGATGACGGTGCTGCCTTTGCCGTAGACGACACGTTGACGTTTAACCTCAATGGCGTGATTTTCTCTGCCAATGTAGATGAGGTTGATGGCGATGGTGATGTGTCAAAAATAACGTTCCANGGTTCGTCCACTCAAATCATTGAGGCTGGTGCTACTGAAGTTGTGTTAAACGTTACCGGAACAAATGCAGCAGGAAATATTACTGCAAGTATCGCGGCCGACAACGTTATTACATTCACCGGAACGACGACTCACGCCGATGCAGATTTTACTCTAGCAGCCATGTCCGCATACAGCGATGGGACTTCAGCCGCAAATTCAACATCTCAACGTGGTCTTACTGCAGGCGTGATGCACGCAGATGTATCGAGTTCTGCCAATGCTCAGAATGCTATTAAAACTGTAGATCACGTGATTTCGAAAGTTGATGCCGCCCGAGCAACGTCAGGAGCCGTTATGAATCGTCTTGAGTATGCGGCGGATAACTTGACAAACGTTGCCCAGAACTCAGCTGCTGCGCGCAGTCGAATCCTGGACGCTGATTATGCGGCAGAGACAACAGAGTTGGCTCGAACCCAGATTATCCAGCAGGCCGCGACAGCCATGTTGGCACAGGCTAACGCAAGTGCCTCCCAGGTTCTGGCGCTATTGAAGTAGCATTTATGGCGCACGTCAACTATTCAGTTAGTGAATGTTGATTGTGCGGAACAAAGGAGCTGTATGTGAGTGAAGGTGGAAATCTGCCAGTGAGATTTCTGACCGGGCAGTGAAGCGAAAGTGAGTACATGCTTTCATGCAGATTAAATTTAATTGGTGCTCGGTTGAATTTTTCCGAGCGTTCCATGGGTATGCGGCATCTGGGTTTATTCCGGTTGGCGGCGAGAACATGGAGGGCTTCATGCCCAAAGGGGAGCGTTAGTCATCGGTAAGACTCACGTCTCATTGAAATGAAGGAGAAGACATATGACGGTGATAAATACGAATATGGCCTCCCAGGTTGCAGCGAACGCGCTCAAGCGAAATGGGCGCGACTCGTCGCAGGCCATGCAGAGGCTGGCAACAGGTAAGCGCATAAATTCCGCAAAAGATGATGCCGCAGGGTTGGCAATATCTTCGAAGATGACATCCCAGATATTGGGAACTGCTCAGGCAGTGCGAAATGCGAACAACGCCATCTCNATGATACAGACGGCAGATGGTGCGACTGTGGAAATTGGTAACATGCTCCAACGTATGCGGGAGCTGAGTGTCCAGTACTCGAACGGCACTAACACCTCGGCCGATCAGGCAAATATCAATGTGGAATTTAAGGAATTAGCAACGGAGATCGAACGCGTGGCAGACAATACTCAGTGGAATGGAATGAATATCTTGAACGGCATCAACACCGATGGCGATGTAACGTATCAGATAGGTGCTAATGCAAACCAGACTATAACCGTAAACTTTGCAGACTTTGAGCTTGCGGCGGGCGGTACTTCATACAGCGATGGGAGTGCTGCAGGCGGTGTATACGGTGCAGACCTCTCGGGAATGATCGCTAGCAGTGCTTCGATTACGGCTGCCACGAGTGGCATAACTACCACTCTTGATACGGCAATCGCAGGGGTCAATACCCAGAGAGCTAAGTATGGTGCAGCTATTAATCGATTGGACTATGCTGCAGATAATCTGACAAATATTTCCCAAAATGCAACGGCATCTAGGAGTCGTATTACGGATGCTGACTATGCTAAGGAGACAGCAGAACTTGCTCGAACAGCGATTATCCAGCAGGCAGCGACTGCTATGCTGGTTCAGGCTAATGCACAGCCCGCTTTGGTCATATCGCTGCTTAATGCGTATTAGAAGAGACATTGAGAGGTTAATCCAGCGCTACGAATGAGGCGCTGGATTGGCTAATCTTCCGTAGACAGAGAAATATCGTAAACGCCGGCTTCCCGCGACTGATCTGAAATCTTAACAAACATTTCGGTTTTGGCTTTGGGGTGAGCGCTTATAACTACCTTCGCTTCTGGATTCTCTGCATACATCCGTTCCACGTTCGCTCGGACAGCTCGGATGTCAATACGCCGGCCCTCAAAACGCAATTCATTGCTCTCAGAAATCCTGAAGACAATATTTCTGTTCTCCGAATCAGGGGGCGGTTGGTCGGTCGTTGGCGGTCGATCGACACTGAGACCAACTTCATTAACAAAGGATGCTGTTACGATGAAAAATATCAGCATGATGAACACAACATCCAGCATGGGTGTGAGGTCAATCTGAGACTCGTCTACCTCTTTGCGCTTCCGTCCTAAAGCCATTTTTATATTCCGAGAAATTGTAGCATCTAACGTTGAGGTTGAATTCTACGGACTTTTCAGTAAATTACCAGTGCACTATTACTTTTCTCTCTGCCAACTCCAAGAGGAAATACACANATGCAACTTAAATTTTTTATCGCAATAGTTAAAAAGTTTCCAACAGAGGCTTGTGATGCCCGAACTGCCTGAAGTGGAGACAACCCTCAGAGGTATTCGGCCATTTCTCTTGGGTGAGACGATCGCTGACATTACAATTCGTCAACGTTCTCTCCGTTGGCCTGTAACAAAGGGAATTGAAACAAGCATCAGGGGGTCTGCTATCAAAGAGATCTCTAGGCGAGCAAAATATCTCCAATTTCATTTAGACAATGGTTCGATGCTGGTGCACCTAGGCATGAGCGGTAGCTTGCGTGTTCTCACGCAGCCTGGATTTTGGAAAAAGCATGACCACATAGAACTTAAATTGAACTCAGGGAACATGCTTCGATACCACGACCCCCGCCGTTTCGGGAGCTGGTTATGGTCGCAGGGCGGGCACTGGCAGTTAAAAAAACTTGGACCCGAGCCATTATCTGAAGGGTTTGATGGAGAGTATCTTTATCGTCTGTCGAAACGCAGACAGGTCGCAGTAAAAGCTTTTATTATGAATAGTTCTGTAGTCGTTGGTGTCGGTAACATCTATGCATCAGAATCCCTGTTTCTAAGCGGCATTAGGCCCGATAGACCCGCTGGCCGCATTTCGAAAAAGCGATACAGCATGCTCGCGAACAACATTAAAATTACTCTTAAACGTGCTATTGATCGCGGTGGAACTACGCTCCGAGATTACTCGAATGGTAATGGAGACCCAGGTTATTTTAAGCAAGAATTGTTTGTATATGCCCGAAATGGCTTGCCTTGTATGAATTGTCGGAGTCGACTAACCGAAAAGCGGATAGGGCAGCGAAGCAGTGTCTTCTGTATGCGATGCCAAGTCTAAGTGATCCTTAGGAAAGCTACTCATAATGAACGAACAAAGAAAATTGGCCTNTGAGATTATAAGANTATAAGATCTAGGACANCANCCCTAGCTTTTCTGCTTTGGCGAGGTCTCTTTCTGAAATTTTTTTACCAGCGCATCCGAAACATTCAGAGGGACAAACTTGGAAACATCACCGCTCAGAGACGATATTTCCCGCACCAAAGAGGATGAGATGTAGGCGAATTGCTCTGCAGGTGTAAGGAATATGCTTTCTACCTCAGGCGACAGCGCCCTGTTCATATTTGCAAGCTGGAACTCGTATTCAAAGTCAGATACCGCTCGAAGACCTCTCAGCACCCCGTCAGCAGAGCAATCTCTGACGAAATTGACCAGCAAACAGTCCAACTGCCGAACTACTACATTTTCGAGGTGCTTGGTGGCATCCTTTGCAAGCTGAACTCTTTCATCAATGACAAACAACGGTTGCTTGCGCTTACTGGTCGCTACGGCGAGAATTATTTGGTCAAATAACCTAGATGCCCTCTCCAAGAGATCAATGTGCCCATTGGTGATTGGATCGAAAGTGCCTGGATAAACGATCTTTTTCATGAGCAATACCTAATTTGGAGTTCATCGGGGAAAACTAAGTACATTATGATTTGGTCTCACTGCGTGTGTAAAGTCTAATATCCACGCGACCACTGACTTTACGTCGCCAAAGTGTCCAGTTTTCTGGGGTATGAATTTCGGTTGATGCCCGAGATGATTCAATATAGATCATAGCTTTTGGAAGCAACCACTGCCAAGTTTCCAGATTTTGGCATAATTCAGCGATTGGATAGGTGTTGAAGGGGGGATCGAGAAACACAANATTGGCGGGTTGAGCCGCAGGTTTCGCAACGAGCCGACAACTGTCGCATTCTAAGAGAGTCAAATTTTGAGCATCAAGTTGATCACTGTTGTATCTTAGCCATTCAACCGTTTGAGGGTCATTATCGACCGCTAGGCAAGATTTGGCTCCACGTGACAATGCCTCAAGGGCGAGAGCGCCACTGCCGGCAAATAAGTCGATACANTGCGCCCCCACTATCTCTGAATTAAGCCAGTTGAAGAGTGTCTCCCGAGTTCGATCTCCACTGGGTCTGAGAGTAGTGGTGGGTGCAAAACGCAAATGCCTGCTGCGCCACTTGCCCCCGATGATACGAACGCTCTTTGAATTTTTAATACTGATCGCGTCAGGTTTTTTTGTAGATTTTGCCATCTGGTATCTTCAGTTTTATGGTTTTTGTTGGTGTAAATGTTAGGATACACCAACTTTGTCTAGGTATAGCATTAGTGTGATGCTATCGATTATTGGTGGTTCGGCAAGGAAAAAAAGTGAACAAACTTAAGAATCTTCTTTTGNTCGATCAGTTGCCTCGAAAGATAAAGCAATGACTAATGATTCTTCAGTTAAGTTACAGGTTCGAATGCGGGAGGCTCTAAAACGAACGGGCCAAGGTTTGGCTGCACTATTTGGCGGAGCAAAGCAAATTGATCCGAACTTGCTTGAGGAGCTTGAGATTGAGCTTCTAACTTCTGACGTGGGTGTAACAGTCACCGATAAGATAGTGATGCGGTTGGCAAGGTCGATGGAAAAACGAGACCTGGCAGACCCTCNGATAGTTAGGTCGACGCTACGCAGAATCTTATTGGANATACTCAGTTCGTGCGAGCGACCAATGTTACTGGACAATGAAGTGGGACCAGCGATGATTCTAGTTATTGGAGTGAATGGCGTTGGTAAAACCACAACCATTGGTAAATTGACCCATCGGTTTCAGCGGGAGGGAAAATCCGTAATGTTAGCAGCGGGTGATACATTTCGAGCGGCTGCTGTTGAACAACTTCAGGTGTGGGGGCAAAGTCAAGACGTGCCTGTGGTGGCTCAACCTACTGGTGCTGACAGTGCATCGGTGATTTTTGACGCGCTGGAGTCTGCTCGATCAAAAAAAATAGATATTGTGATTGCAGATACCGCAGGGCGATTGCACAATAAAACCAATTTGATGGAAGAGTTGGCGAAAGTGATCAGAGTGGCCGGCAAGGTGGACCCATGTGCGCCACATGAGGTTCTTTTGGTATTGGACGCAACGACTGGACAGAATGCTTTGTCGCAGATGGCAGAGTTCGAGACGATTGCAGGTGTTTCGGGAATAGCACTCACGAAGCTAGATGGAACTGCTAAGGGAGGGGTAATTTTCGCCTTAGCTGAGCAACATAAAGTTCCAGTTCGCTACATAGGTGTTGGCGAAGGGATAGAGGATCTCCGCCCTTTTGTCGCCAAAGATTTTGTTGATGCCTTGTTACCTCCAATCACGATTGGGAACAACAAATGATAGAATTTGATAATTTGAGTAAGCGTTATGAAGGTGGCTTTGAAGCACTGAGTAAGATCTCTTTTAAGATGGAAGCAGGTGAGATGGCTTTTCTTACGGGACGATCGGGCGCTGGAAAAAGTACTTTACTCAAACTTTTGATGCTGATGGAGCGGCCCTCATCAGGTAATCTTTTAATCAATGGTAAAAATTTAAATCAACTAAGGAAAGCGCAGGTCCCGACTTACCGACGGCAACTGGGCGTGGTATTTCAAAATCATCGACTCCTAATGGACCGCTCTCTTTACGATAACGTATCGCTCCCACTGCAGGTCTCTGGTTACCCCAGAGCAGAGATGAGTAGAAGAGTAAGAGCGGCATTGGACAGTGTGGGGTTGTTGGAACGAGAACAATTGAAACCTGTGGAGTTGTCTGGTGGTGAGCAACAGCGGATTGGTATTGCTCGTGCCATTGTTCATAAACCGAGAATTCTGTTGGCAGACGAACCTACGGGCAACTTAGATCCGCAGTTGTCAGCAGAAATAATGGCGTTATTTAGACGATTTCAGACCGTGGGCGTTACAGTTCTAATTGCCACGCATGATGTGTCGTTAATCAACCGAATGCGATTACGAATTCTTCGCTTAGATAATGGCACTCTCGCTGAGGATAGTGGAAGACGTGAGAAAGACTCGGAGCGATATTAGAGACAGGGGGAAATTCGCTATTGATAACAATGCAAAACGCGTTAAGGGACGATGGCGTGGCGAGTTGGCGAACCATCAGCGAACTATACTTGATTCGTTGCGAGATCTGTCGACCGAGCCGTTGCAATCACTAATAACGGTATTGGTTATTGCTATTGCGCTGGCTTTGCCAGGTGCTTTGTATCTTGCGGTTGAAAACTTGGAACGATTGGGCGGTGATATAGAAGCCTCGACGCAAATCACAGTATTTGTTGATTTGGATGCAAGCCAAAACGCTATATCTGGACTTGAGAGCCAGTTGCAAACCCTAATCGGGGTGAAGCGAATTACTTTTATATCTCGAGAAGAGGCTCTGGCAGAGTTTCAAGAGCTATCCGGGTTTGGGAGTGCTTTGGACGCTATAGGGGATAGTCCGCTACCGCCTATCTTTGCCGTGCAACCTGATAGCGTTGAATTTGATCGGGCTGGAGAGATCGCTGCTCAGATTGAGAAATTTGAGGATGTCGATTTGGTAAAGGTGGATATGCAATGGTTAGAAAGACTTCGATCTATGCTTGAAATTGGTCAAAAATTGATCACGGCACTTGGTGTAACTCTGGGCTTGGGTGTTTTATTGGCAGTGGCTAGTACAATTCGTCTGGCAATTCAAAGTCGGACAGACGAAATTATAGTCATCCGACTGGTGGGAGGCACGGATTCTTACATACGCAGGCCATTCCTATATACTGGCCTGATTATTGGATTAACTGGAGCATTGATAGCAGTTCTTTTCTTATCTTCCTCCGTTATCTGGTTGAATGTCTCAATCGAAAATCTGGCCACTCTATACGAAAGTCGCTTTTCGCTTCACAATTTGAGTTTTCGTGGGTTTCTTGGCGTTACAGGAATAGGCTCGGGGCTTGGGTTGCTCGGTGCTTGGTTTGCTGTTGAAAAACATCTGCAGAGCATTGAACTTTAGATTTAAAAAAAACGTATAGGTTCATAACTGTACGAAATGTGTTAAAATTGAATTTAATTTATAGTGTGATTATGTAATATCGGAGTGAATTCGTTGCGCAAAGAGCTAGTATCAATGGAGTGGATGGCGCCTGGAGCGAACCTGAATGCTTACATTCAAGGGGTTTCTGCAGTGCCTATTTTGTCTTGGGATGATGAAAGGAATTTAACTGAAGCGTTATATTACCAGGAGGACTTAGATGCGGCACGGAGGCTCGTGCTGTCGCACCTCAGATTCGTAGTCCATATTGCGAGATCTTACTCTGGCTATGGGCTGCCTCTTTCCGACCTGATACAGGAGGGGAACGTAGGTCTTATGAAGGCGGTGAGGCGGTTTAATCCGGAGAAGGGTGTTCGAATGGTTTCGTTTGCCGTTCATTGGATTAAAGCGGAAATCCATGAGTTCATATTACGCAACTGGCGAATCGTCAAAGTGGCCACTACCAAAGCACAGCGCAAGTTGTTCTTCAATTTGCGGGGAGCTAAGAAAAAGCTTCAATGGTTAAGTGAGCGGGAAGCCAAGGCCGTGGCTGAGGATTTGGGTGTTGAGGTTAAAGAGGTTTTGGAAATGGAAATGCGCCTCACAGCGCGTGATTCTACCTACGATGCGACTCCAGATGATGACGAAGATGGGGCGCCTATCGCGCCAATATATTTTCTGCAGGATTCAGATGCCGACCCTGCAAGAATTGTTGAGCGTAATGAGCTGGCGCTAGACAATAGTACTCGATTAGGAGATGCATTTGCCTCATTGGACAAGCGTAGTAAGGACATTCTGCAGCGTCGCTGGTTAGATGACACCAAATCCACTCTACATGATTTGGCTCTTGAATATGGAGTTTCTGCAGAGCGTATTAGGCAATTGGAGAAGAATGCGATGAAACGTGTTCGAACCCTGATGCAGAATTAGATTGTTTCGCTAATTTGTCGTTTGACTCAACTTGGTTCTCTCATTCCTTTATAGCGCTGTTGCTATTTCACCAAGTTTGCTCACAAACTTGATTTCTTCCTGACAATTATTGATCCTA
Organism: Porticoccaceae bacterium; assembly: GCA_002591625.1. Classification (GTDB taxonomy): domain Bacteria; phylum Pseudomonadota; class Gammaproteobacteria; order Pseudomonadales; family Porticoccaceae; genus TMED48. The sequence continues at coordinate 223 of PCDB01000027.1, read as the reverse complement.
ACACATTGAATTTGAGCTAGTAGCCAAATTATTTACCTAATTCTTGAATCAGATGGAAATAAAACCAGAGTATCGAAAAAAGTCTATTCGTAGCTATGTCCTCCGTTCGGGAAGGATTACCGATTCTCAACGTAAGGCGTTCGAAACGCATTGGCCTTCATTTGGACTAGAGTTGGGTAGCGGAAAATTGGACACGGAATCCACTTTCGGCTCAACTGCAGTT
>PCDB01000026.1 GCA_002591625.1 Porticoccaceae bacterium | reverse complement strand
CAAGGTTTACTCAAAAAGATTTCGACAAGTGCAAAGACTGAGAGTTCCTCAAACTTGCCAGTGCTTACTGAGGAGCCTTTGTAGTCCAATACATCGTCGCTGATCTGGAATGCCATTCCAAGATGCCTGCCATAACGAGCCATGGGTGCCTCACCAGAACCTGCTAGAACTGCTCCAGTGCGAGCAGCAGCTTCGAATAGAACCGCAGTCTTCTTAAAAATTACCTCATTATACGTCTCTTGACTAATATTGGGGTTGCCGGCGTTGGCCAACTGCTGGACCTCACCTTCGGATATTAAATTACTTGCGTCCGCGATGATAGACATAATAGATAGATCAGCAATCTCTACCAACATCTGAAACGCTCTAGAGTAAAGAAAATCCCCCACCAAAACGCTTGGAGCGTTTCCCCAATGACTATTTGCGGTCTCTCGACCACGTCTCAATGCCGAAACGTCTACTACATCATCGTGCAATAAAGTTGCCGTATGTATGAACTCTATTATTGCGGCAGCCTTGATATGATTCCGCCCGCTGTAACCATTTGCAAGGGCAGATAGAAGAACCACCACTGGACGAAGTCGTTTACCGCCTGAATCAACAATGTAGTTTCCGATATTTTCTACTAATTCGACATCCGAACGGAGCCTATCAACGATAAGTCGATTGACAGAAGCAAAATCAGCTTTGACGGGTTTATAAAGGAAACTGCTCAAGGATGGCACGATCTTTAGTTGCGTTTTTATAATGCTAGGCAGAGGTCGCTAATCTGTCAACATAAATGTGATCAGCGTTCACGAAATATACATATCATCACATACTTGACCTTAAATTTTTGTCCTTTTAAATAGTTGCTGCATTGTTTATAAGTGGTTAGGATGCAGAACGTTTAATGGAATTGGCCTTTAATATGCAATTTGAATCAAAATCGTCCTATAGCAAAGATGAGCTTTTAGCTTCAGGACGTGGCGAGCTATTTGGGAAAGAAAACGCAAAGCTGCCTGCACCCAACATGCTCATGATCGATCGCATTGTTGAAATAAATAATGATGGCGGCGACTACGGCCTCGGGCAAATTATAGCGGAAATTGACATTCACCCTGACCTTTGGTTTTTCGAGTGTCATTTCAAGGGCGATCCAGTTATGCCGGGGTGTCTTGGATTGGACGCACTTTGGCAACTAATAGGTTTTTTTCTGGTTTGGGATGGTTGCGAAGGAAAGGGGCGTGCTCTGGGTTCAGGCATGGTTAAATTTTTCGGTCAGGTCCTGCCTTCGGCCAAAAAAGTAACATATCGTCTCTCATTGAGCCGCCTCATTAAGAGGAAACTAGTGATGGGAATCGCTGATGGTGTTGTAGAGGTAGACGGTCGAGAAATATATACCGCAAAAGATTTGAAAGTAGGTTTATTTGAGAATACATCGAGTTTTTAGCGCTCAAATCACAAAGAATAGGATGGGGTTTTAGAAGGATCATCATGCGACGAGCAGTAATAACCGGCCTAGGGATAGTATCCTGCCTTGGGAATGACAAAGACACGGTCACGCAATCTTTGCGAAATGGAGTTTCTGGCCTCCAATTTAGACAAGATTTTGCAGACATGGGTCTGAGATGTAACGTCGGACCATATTTGGATATTGATGTGCGGGAACACATCGACAGAAAAATACTGCGCTTTATGGGTGAATCAGGTGCTTATGCATACATAGCGGCAAAAAGTGCAATCGCCGACGCAGGTCTTAACGAGAGAATGGTTTCAAACGAAAAAACTGGCCTTGTCATGGGCTCTGGCGGTGTTTCGGGAAAAATGTTCACGGAAACCATTGACGTTATGCGGGATCGCGGAATAAAAAGAGCAGGCCCATATAGAGTTACCCAAATAATGGCTAGCGCTGTGTCTGCTTGCGTGGGTACGCCGCTTAAAATAAAAGGTGTTAACTATTCTATGGCTTCCGCATGCGCCACAAGTGCTCATTGCATCGGTCATGCTCTTGAACTCATTCAGATGGGTAAGCAAGATATAATCCTTGCGGGAGGTTCAGAGGATATGCATTGGTCGATGGCTGGAATGTTTGATGCAATGGGAGCTCTGACCAGTAATTATAATGATACGCCCAAGACCGCATCCAGAGCCTATGACTCTAATCGCGATGGTTTCGCGCCAAGCGCTGGAGCGGGGTGCCTGATCGTTGAAGAACTTAAACATGCACAAGACAGAGGTGCGCATATTTTGGCAGAAATAACCGGTTATGGCGCAACGTCCGACGGTTTTGATATGGTCTCACCCTCTGGAGAGGGTGCAGAGCGCTGCATGAAAATGGCCATGAGCACTGCTTCAAGACCTGTAGACTATATCAATACCCATGGCACAAGCACCCCAGTTGGGGATATAGCCGAATTGGGCGCTATCAGAAACGTATTTGGAGACAAATGTCCACTCATAAGTTCCACGAAATCATTGTCAGGGCACTCCCTTGGTGCAGCAGGCGTTCACGAAGCGATCTTCAGCCTACTGATGATGGAAAATGATTTCATCGCTGCGTCTTGCAATATACAAAGCATGGATGAGGCGGCAAGAGATTTACCCATACTAATAAAAAGAGAAGATCGAGAACTAGACTGCGTTATGTCAAACAGTTTTGGTTTCGGAGGAACAAATTCCACATTGATATTTGAAAAGTTGCGGAAATAATTTTTCCAAAATGTCCACTCTCACATGCCATCAAAGCCCCTAGGGTCGGCTATTGCTGGCGCCGCCTCCGAGCAACTTTCTTGCTGCTCTAGGCTTTTAAAGCTGACAAAATAACCTCCGCACTAGTATTTTCGACTGCTGCTTCATCAATATTGAGCAAATCTATCACTCCATCATTAACAACCATAGCAAAACGCTTACTTCGCACACCAAGACCCCACACCCGGGCATCTAATTCTAGTCCCAATGCCGCCGTATAGTCGCCATTGCCGTCAGATAGCATTTCAATATTTTCGGCGTTACCGGATCTACCCCAAGCATCCATAACAAACACATCGTTGACTGCCATACAAGCAATAGTATCAATACCTTGCGCTTTGATAGCATCACAATGCACAACGAATCCAGGAAGATGCGTATCATTACAGGCAGGAGTAAAAGCTCCCGGAACAGCAAATAAAACTACCTTTTTTCCTGAAAAAAGCGCATCGGTACTAACAGCTTCTGGACCGCTTTGGCCCATTTTAGTAAAGGACCCTTGCGGAAGTTTATCGCCCACTTTTAATGTCATAATTTAATACCTCTTTGATTAACGAATAAATTGGTGCCTACCAGAGTTGCGAGAAAGCAGCAACCTCCATCTGAATATGTGAATAAAGCATAGTCACACGCAAACTCTAAAAAGGAATATCATCATCGAAGGTTTGGAATCCTTCCCCTCCGCCAGAATTTGCGTCACCTTTAATATCCGTTTTCCGCGATGACGCTTCCAGTGGTTGGCTGTTCCATGTTCCATTATCTTGATCAGCAGACATTCTATCTTGACCACCACGAGTGTCCAACATCTGCATTTCGTTAGCCACAATCTCTGTGGTGTAACGGTCTTGACCACTCTCTTTGTCCTGCCACTTTCGGGTACGCAGAGCACCTTCCACATAAATCTTGGACCCGCGCTTCAAATATTCTCCCGCTATTTCGGCCAGCCGGTTGAAGAACACTATACGATGCCATTCGGTCCTCTCTTGTTGTTCTCCCGATTTATCTTTCCATGATTCCGATGTAGCCAAACTGACATTCGTAACAGCCCCTCCTGAAGGCATATACCTTGTGTCTGGATCTTGTCCGCAGTTACCAACCAAAATGACTTTGTTAACCCCTCTCGCCATGCTAATGCCCTCTGTTTAACCAACTCAGTAAAAGTGCTACCTCTGAAATATAATTTTTCTCTTGACGCTCGCTTCAACAAACTTTCTCGATTAGACGACAGTATATCCTCTGAACCATAAAGATTTAAAACTCTTTAGACAAAATCTTTTTATAATATTTCTACTATCAGTAGAAAATATCTTAAAACTGGTCTGGACCACTTATCTTCAGGCGAATCCTTTAAAAAATATGTCAAATGCAGCGTTATTTTACTTATTCGGTTTTGCTAAAGGCTCATTTCAACGTCCCTAATGTCGAAAAAATTTCGGGTTAAGCCCCTAAAATCTGACGCCAGACTAGATAGCACCTAGAAGAAAATCCATCTGTAAGAAATTATGCCAACGCAAAGATCCAAGTTATTCTATGCGCTCTCTCCAAAAATCTCAGCTGCAGAGTCTCAACTCTTGATATGGTTTTGGACAAATATGGATTGGACAAAAAAGTTTAAAAACAGCGAATTGAATACATAGGCTAAAGGGATGAATTAATACTTACAAACTGACTATGTTGATGAATTTTTCACACAAAGTGCTCTGATTTTGGCCGAGAATAAAATTATCAAAAGAACATTGTGCTATACTCCCTCTCTCCCGAGTAACATCTGTTGTAGTAAGAAAACCGTACCTTGTTGAAAGGCGCTAGAAATACACCCCTGACGAATTCAACGCCCACCTATCTTGAGACGCTTCAATGGATACAATTCATATACGCGGTGCCCGAACGCACAACTTAAAAAACATAGATTTGGACATCCCTCGAGATAAGCTGATAGTCATTACAGGTCTTTCTGGTTCAGGCAAATCTTCGCTAGCCTTCGACACACTATATGCCGAAGGGCAAAGGCGTTATGTTGAATCGCTTTCCACTTATGCTCGTCAATTTCTTTCCGTAATGGAAAAACCTGATATCGACTATATAGAAGGCTTGTCACCAGCGATTTCAATTGAACAAAAATCAACATCTCATAACCCAAGATCGACAGTGGGCACAATTACGGAGATCTATGATCACCTCAGGCTCCTATTTGCTCGCGCAGGAGAGCCTAGGTGTCCAGTTCATCATCAACCACTCAAAGCTCAAACTATTAGTCAGATGGTAGATCAAGTGCTTGAAATGCCGCAAGAAAGTAAACTCATGCTCCTCGCTCCCGTAATTAAAGACCGAAAGGGTGAGCATTTGCATGTTCTGGACAATCTGCGAAGACAAGGGTTTATACGAGCACGTATCAACGGAATAGTCTGCGATTTAGATGAAGCGCCCGATCTGAACAAAACACATAGACACACTATAGAAGTGGTAGTGGATCGTTTTAAGGTTAAAACAAATATCGGCCTTCGTTTGGCTGAGTCGTTTGAGACGGCTCTCGGCCTAGCAGATGGAGTGGCATGCATTAGCATGATGGAAGCGCCATACTCAGAACAGATATTTTCTTCCAAATTTGCATGTACGGTCTGCAATTACAGCCTTAAGGAATTGGAACCTAGGCTTTTTTCATTTAATAATCCAGCAGGAGCCTGTGGGACCTGCGATGGTCTCGGAGTTCGACAATTTTTCGATGTTAGTCGAATTGTACAATACCCTGACGCATCGATTGCGCAGGGCGCAATCCGAGGTTGGGATAGGAGAACACTCTTCTACTTTAATATGCTAACGTCGCTAGCTAATCATTATAATTTTGATATCAACAAGCCCTGGAACGATCTTCCTGTAACACACCAAAACAAGATTCTTTTTGGCAGCGAAGGTGAAGAAATAGATTTTAGCTATGTGAATGATTACGGCAATGTGCTTACGAGAAGACACAAGTTTGAGGGTGTGGTCCATAATATGGAGCGTCGCTATCGAGAAACCGAATCTCAAACTGTGCGAGAAGAACTAAGCAAATACATGTCTAGTTCCAATTGCCCAGACTGCGAGGGGACGCGACTATGCGAAGCCGCGCGAAATGTGTTTGTCGACGACCACCGATTGGAGGACATTGTAGCGCTTCCCATTGGTGAATCTTGTCGAGTTTTTGATAATCTTAAATTGCCAGGGCGACAAGGAAAAATTGCGGAAAAAATTATTAGAGAAATCAGTCAGCGATTTCATTTTCTGGTTGATGTCGGCTTAGAATATCTTAGTTTGAACCGAAGCGCCGAAACACTATCAGGTGGTGAATCTCAAAGAATAAGACTTGCCAGCCAGATAGGAGCAGGACTTGTCGGCGTCATGTATATCCTAGATGAACCATCTATTGGACTGCATCAGAGGGATAATGATAGATTGCTTAAAACTTTGTTAAAACTGCGTAATCTAGGAAACACTGTAATCATTGTTGAACATGATGAAGAAGCAATTAATGCTGCCGATCATATCATCGACATTGGTCCTGGCGCTGGGGTTCACGGCGGCCGTGTCGTGGGGCAAGGAAATTCTTCCGAAATTTCGGCATGTGAGAATTCGATTACGGGCCAATTTTTATCCGGGAAAAGATTCATCCCTGTTCCAGCGAAAAGAAACAAATCCAGAGAAAAATTTATACACATAGAAGGCGCATCTGGAAATAACCTTAAGGATATTGACCTCAAAATACCGATAAGCCTGTTTACATGTGTCACAGGCGTATCGGGTTCGGGTAAGTCTACACTGATCAATGGAACTCTCTACCCAGCAGCCGCGGGTGAACTGAATAATAATTCATCACTTAAAGCAGCACCTTTCAAAAATATTTTGGGACTCACCCATTTGGATAAGTGCATTGATATAAATCAAAATCCTATTGGAAGAACACCACGTTCAAACCCGGCAACCTATACAGGCGTTTTCACTCACATCAGGGAGCTATTTGCAGGCACGCAAGAATCAAGATCTAGAGGCTATTTGCCGGGACGGTTTAGTTTCAATGTCAAGGGCGGCAGGTGTGAGGCATGCGCTGGAGATGGCGTAACAAAAGTTGAGATGCATTTCTTACCTGACATTTATGTCTCATGTGATGTATGTGAAGGCAAGCGCTACAATCGCGAAACGCTGGATATCCATTTCAAAGGTAAAAGCATTCACGAAGTTCTTGATATGACAATTGAGGATGCTCGCAATTTTTTTGATGCAATCCCGAATATAGCAAAGAAGCTTCAGACCATGATAGACGTTGGTCTTTCTTATATCAAGCTTGGACAGTCAGCTCCCACTCTGTCGGGTGGCGAGGCACAGAGAATCAAACTTTCAAAGGAACTTTCAAAGAGGGATACTGGCAAAACACTGTATATACTCGATGAACCAACTACCGGCCTGCATTTTCATGATATCGAGCAGCTGCTCCGCGTCCTTCACCGGCTTCGCGATCAAGGAAATACAGTAGTGGTAATTGAGCACAATCTTGACGTTGTAAAAACTGCCGACTGGATCATCGATTTGGGACCTGAGGGGGGCTCGGGCGGCGGCAATGTTGTGGTAGAGGGGACCCCTGAAGAGGTCAGCAAATGTGTTTCCTCGCATACTGGCCGATTTCTCTCGCCAGTTCTTCACAGACAATATCACACTGGAGCATAATCTGTCTCAAATATAGGACGACAATGATAAGCCCTCAACGCCCAGAGAATAATCGCTTGTATGAGTCGTAGGTAGCAACCATTTCATCGACAGCCGCCTGCTGGTATTTGCGTAAACCAGCAAGTATCAATTTTTTTGTTCCGGTCCCCGCGACAACATGATCTGCCAAGAATTGGAATGATAATAACACCTCCCCTCTTTTACCATTAACGGTTAGAGTAGCATCAACAAGCTGAACATCTAGATCATTGAATTCCAAGTTCCTCATAGATAACGACATGGACTCATATATGACAAAAGGTCTTCTAGGGTTAATCATCACGTTATTTTTTGCCATTAGTGGCGTAAGTATATTGGGAAAATTCTGTCCGGAAAAACTTACATAACTGCGTATAAGTGATTCAATACAATTTTCTCTCGTAGTGCAGTTGCCTTGGCGTTGAACTTGAAGATAACTCCTCTCGCTGGAATCAACTACCTGAAAAATTGCGCCCACGTCCTCGGGGAAAGAAAGTGGCAGGTTTGATGGAAGCATCTCTGTGAACCTAAAGTTCATCTGCTCGCTTAAACCGTATCTCTGCAAAACGATAGAAAACAAAAGATCGCCCGGGACGCAGAAGTTTTTTTCATCGGCGTTGTGGATAGGGTTGAAATCATCGCATATAAGCTTTGCAAAACGGCTGCCTTGAGGCCCGCTGATTAACAACAAGTCTCCATCAATGGAGTAAAAAGAATTTAAAAACATATAACCAAACCACTCAGTCTTTTCTGCATCTTTAGTTAATCAGCCAACTCCAATCGCTGCAACCAATTTTTCTAGATCTACAGCTTCAGTTGATTGCGATTGTGAAAGGAATTTGTGTTGATGCATGGCCATCTGAAATCGTGCAAGTCAGTCAAGCCAAATGCAAATGGTTGTTTGAAGCGCGAGGATGAGACATCCAGAAAGAATTTCAAAATACCAAATTTCATATTGGTTTAAGTTTAGAGATATCACAGCACATTACCAACGCATTTTCTCGCACGGTTCCATTCGATGTCCCATAGTAACCTTCGCGCTCGCCGATCTGCTCAAAACGAAAACTGTGATAGAGTCTAATCGCCCGAAAGTTAGACACCCTAACGTCAAGAAATAGCTTTTCAACCTTCGCAGGCAGTCCTTCTAGGACTAATCTCAATAACCTTCGACCCCATCCGCTGCCTTGCGATTTTGGTTCGATAGCCAGATTTAAAAGTTCTGCCTGATCCAATTGAATGGAATAAATCGCATAGCCAAATACGCCAGACGAATATTCAAGCACTTTAGCATGATGGTTTTTAATACTGTCTATAAACTGAGTTTGCGGCCATGGGACGGGTGAAACAAGACTTTCTATTTCAGCCACCGCGTCTAAATCACCTGATTGCATGGTACGAAAATGCATGACAAATCCTTAACTTATATTAAACTAAAGGCGGGTTCACCCAAATGCGGGCGGGCTCGCAATACTTCCCATGCTTGACGCTTAAGCTCCCGATTCTCCAACATTTCCTGAAGTGAAGGGAGAACTGCAACAGTGGTTCTCTCATTCAAAAAACAGCGTCCCTCATTCAGTGCGGCAATCTGTTTGTCATTGAGCAGCCACAATTTTGGGTTAGACCCAAAAAGAAGCAGTCTTTTATTCTCGCTTAGTTGAATTAGATTATTGACGCGATCTCTAAAGAAATCACGAACCTTTGAATCCCCCCAGCCACTTTCGAGACTTCCCGACCACTCGATAATCTCTGGCTCCAAAAGACTTTTTAGTTTTGAGGTTACAACATATAGAATGTTTTTAAGAAGTTCTAATTGACGACAGCCTGGATCTCGGATCAGAGTCTCACTAAAAACAAGCATCCCTGCCGACGGTTGCCAGAATGCCAGGCTATGTCTTGGCTGATGGCTAAGATCCAACCCCTTGCGCGATAACGTGTGAGACACATTCATCCCAATTGGTTTTTGATCCAATGCTCCATTGAATTGCAAATTATTATGCAAACTTTTTTTTGTTTCTGCCACGGCACTCTCAATATCAGAGGAAGAGTGGACAGTAATCTTCTTGCCTAAACTATTTGAAAATACTGTACTAGCGGGAGTCTCAGCGCTGTAAGGCGGAAGCTTGCGCTTTAGAGAATATTGACTAATTCCTAATGCATCAAGATAGTAAGTGCGGAGACTCTTAATCAAAACACGTATCTTTTTAACAGGTTGTGAAACAGCTTAACGATTTTTACTCTTCCGATCTTTTAACTAAGCACTTAAGACCTCATCGAGCTAATCACCTTCGCTATGCATTAGTCGACGCTTAGCAGAGAGATAAAGTATTTTTACGGGCGCATAAGTGCTGAAAATGACAGCGATAGCAAACAAAATCCTCGCTGGATCGATTGAGATTACAACAAATCCCATCACTACCGAAAAAATAACGAAAAAAGGCACTTTCCCGCGAAAATCAACTTCTTTAAATCCTGGATATTTAAAATTGGAGACCATAAGCAATCCCGCCGTGACCGTAACCAGCATTCCCAGTATGACGAGTTCAAAAGACATAGTGAGTGCATGCGTAGACCAAACTAAGCCCGCCACCAAAGCTGCTGCGACAGGACTTGGAAGACCAGTAAAATCATTACTTCCTGAGGTTTCTGCTAGAACATTATAACGCGCCAATCGCAGCGCAGCGCAAGATGAGTATACAAAGGCCGCCGCAAACCCAAATTTCCCTAATGTGCCAAGACCCCAGCCATATGAGACCACCGCTGGCGCAATACCGAAGGATACCATATCTGATAGGCTATCATATTGCCGGCCAAAATCACTTTCGGTGTTGGTCAATCGGGCAACTCGACCATCGAGGCCGTCAAAAAATAAAGCGACGAATATTGCAATGCCTGCCAGCTCATATTTCCCACTAAACCCGGAGAGAACAGCATAAAAACCACAAAACAGCGCACCAGTGGTGAGCAAGTTAGGCAGCAGATAAATGCCCTTCGAACCCGCTCGTGTTTCTGACGGTAGAAGGGGGGATCCGCTTTTTATTTCAATTACACGTTCTTTATATTTCATAACAGCTTGCAGTAGCGGCACCGATCAAAACAAGTCAGGTAAGACGGAGTCTAAAGATTATATTTGTTCTACTCAAGAAAAAGTTCTCTAATACTTTCTCTATCGGTCTTGCCAAATTTTAGCGCTCGATCAAAATAGCGCTCAACATTCCCAAATCTTGAGTCTATAGCATTAAAAAATGCTTCGATATTTTCTATGCTTACGTTGCAGTAGGGCAAAAGCCAATCTCTTTCCCAATATTCAATGTTGGCATCAGTTAAATGTTTCTCTATGGTTGTCATTAGATTTTCTGAATCTAGATACTTCTCAGTCAGAAGATAATCTTCAATGATCGTGGCTCTCGGAACATCCAGTGCCGACAAAATCAGAGCTGCTGCCATGCCGGTGCGATCCTTGCCTGCAGCACAGTGAAACACGCTAGTTCCCTGGGAATTATTCAAAATACTTCGCAGAAATCGAGTATAGGCTGGAGCTACCTCCTCAATACAATCGCTATAGGAATCGATTACCAAGTTCTGCGCTGATCTTGTTGTAAGGTTACCTTCTCTCAAATAGTCCCAGAATCTTGAGAGGCTGCCCACAGAGATATTGTAGTCAGAAATGACCTCAACATTTATCACTTTACTGGGAGACCTCAACCGCTCATCTTCTCGACGAAAGTCATGCACTTGATTAACACCCATTGAGGACAATATAGACAGGTCAGAATTGCTGAGATTAGCAAGATGGCCAGACCTCAATAGTTTTCTCCATACCACATGCCGGCCATCTCGGCTTGCATATCCCCCGATATCGCGAAAGTTAATACCACCATGCAAATCTGGGGCTCTTTGGATAATTCTAGACAATCTCTCTCTCAAAACATGTAAGAAGTACTAATGGTAAACAATGAACTAAAACGCATAGCCTGTTAAGCACAATTTCCTAGTTTTTATCCTTATCAACTAAAGCATTAGAAGTGATCCAAGGCATCATTGCTCTCAGCTCAGCTCCAACCTTCTCTATGGGATGTGATGCATTAGTTCGCCTATATGCTGTCATTGAAGGATAATTAGCTGAGCCTTCGCTAATGAACATTTTTGCATACTCTCCATTCTGTATGCGCTTCAGCGCCCGACGCATAGCCGATCGAGACTGCTCATTAATAATTTCTGGACCCGTCACATATTCTCCATACTCCGCATTATTCGAGATGGAGTAGTTCATGTTTCCGATGCCTCCCTCATACATTAGATCGACTATGAGTTTCAGTTCATGCAAACACTCAAAATACGCCATCTCGGGTGCATAACCGGCCTCTGTTAACGTATCAAAGCCTGCCTTTACTAGTTCAACGGCACCACCGCAAAGCACAGCCTGCTCTCCAAATAAATCAGTTTCAGTCTCGTCTTTAAAGGTAGTTTCGATGATCCCAGTCCTCCCGCCTCCAATCCCCGAGGCATAAGAGAGGGCAACATCGCTCGCATTCCCTGAGGCATCCTGATGTACAGCAATGAGATCTGGCACGCCACCACCATTTAAAAATTCATTTCTTACCGTATGACCTGGGGCCTTGGGTGCAATCATAATTACATCAAGATCAGCACGGGGGACAACNTGGTTGTAATGGATGGCAAATCCGTGAGCGAAAGCGAGTGTAGCCCCCGGTCTCAAGTTCGGTTCGACCTCCTCACGATAGAGGGTTGATTGAAATTCATCGGGCGTTAGAACCATGACTAAATCAGCTTGCGAAACACTATCAGCCACATTAAGCACTTTCAGTCCCATTGACTCGGCTTTGGCGACAGAATTCGAGTCCGTACGCAAACCGACCATGACATCTACGCCAGAATCTCTCAGATTGTTAGCATGGGCATTTCCTTGCGAACCATAGCCTATGATTGCCACTCTCATATTTTTAATGATGGATAAATCGCAATGCTTATCATAATAAATTTTCATATAATCCCCTAACCACGAATTTAAGGTTTCAAAAACTTTTCCCCACGTGAAATTCCCAACACTCCACTTCTAACTACTTCAATATTCTCAATATCGGCTACGATCTCCAAGAAAGCGTCAAGCTTATCACTATTGCCAACCATTTCCATGACAAAACTTGTTGGGGTTACGTCAATGATATTACCTCGAAAAATTTCTGCCCTTCGCTGCAGCTCGGCGCGAACCTCATTATCTACAGCCTTAATCTTGACCAACATNAGTTCCCTTTCGATATGGGACCCACCAGTCAAATCAACCACCTTAATAGTATCGATCAATTTATGGAGCTGTTTTACGATTTGTTCAATCTTTTTATCATCACTATCAGTGGTTAGCGTTAATCTAGATAGAGTTTCATCCTCTGTTGGTGCAACCGTCAATGAGTCAATGTTATAGCCACGTTGAGAGAACAAACCCACCACCCGAGATAGCGAACCTGCCTCATTCTCCATCAGAACAGATACCATGCGCCTCATTAACTCCTCTCCGTTTTGCTCAACCAAAGATCTCGAATCGAACCGCCTGCAATTTGCATTGGATATACGTGCTCCTCAGGGTCCACCCGGATATCCAAGAAAACAACTCTATCCTTGAGAGAAAAGCATTCGCGCATCTTTTCTTCTAATTGATCTATATGCTCTACCCGAATACCGACATGCCCATATGACTCGGTTAAAGCAACAAAATCGGGTAACGAATTTTCATATAAGCTTTGCGCATAGCGGCCACTATATTGCATATCTTGCCACTGACGAACCATGCCTAGAGCAGCATTATTAAGGTTTATTATTTTGATAGGTAGCTGATGTTGCGCGCAAGTAGACAGCTCCTGAATACACATTTGAACGCTCCCCTCTCCCGTCACGCAAGCAACAATGGAGTCTGGAAAGGCCAACTGCACCCCCATGGCCGCAGGAAGCCCAAAACCCATTGTTCCTAACCCACCCGAATTGATCCACTGTCTAGGCTTGTCAAACAGGTAATACTGTGCAGCAAACATTTGGTGCTGGCCAACATCCGACGTAACATAAGCCTTACCTTCAGTCACCTCATAAAGCACCTTGATGACATCTTGAGGTTTAATGACACCTCCTTGGCTTGGCTCATATCTAGCTTTAGTGTAAATTCCATGATCATGACGCCATTGATTTATTTTTAACCACCAGTCCTCCAAGGCCTTCTCATTTNNATCGCATTTTGCACCCTTGATCATGCCGATCATCTCTGCAAGCACTGCGGTGCAAGTCCCTACTATCGGGATGTCAGACTTTACATTCTTGGAAATAGAGGTTGGATCTACATCAATTTGAATGATTCTGGCCGAAGGGCAAAACTTGTCAAGATCATTAGTAACGCGGTCATCAAATCGAGCGCCCACCGCAAAAATCACATCGGCCTCATGCATGGCCATGTTAGCCTCATAAGTACCGTGCATTCCTAGCATTCCCAGAAATTGAGGATCACTACCTGGGAACGCCCCAAGGCCCATAAGAGTGTTTGTCACGGGAAAGTTCAAATGTCTAGCCAAGTCAATCAAAAGATCGGACGCATTATCGATAACGACTCCGCCGCCTGCATATATCACAGGTTTTTCCGCTTGTAACAGAGTTTTTACCGCNCGCTTNATCTGTCCTTTGTGACCTCGCTGAGAAGGCTGATAAGAACGAAAAGAGACTGTTTTAGGCCAGATATAAGGCACACTGAAGCTTGGGTCTGTGATGTCTTTTGGAATGTCCACCACAACTGGCCCTGGTCTTCCGGNTTTAGCTATGTAATAGGCCTTAGCTATTGTTTCGGCAATGTCTTCAGTGCGGGGCACCATAAAGCTGTGTTTTACAATAGGTCGAGACACACCCACCATATCAGTCTCTTGAAAAGCATCTTGACCTATTTTAGATGACGGCACTTGTCCGGAAATAACAACTATTGGGATGGAATCCATATAAGCCGTGGCAATGCCCGTGATTGCATTCGTAGCTCCGGGACCAGATGTCACNAGGGCTGTTCCTACCTCTCCGGTGGCACGTGAGTATCCATCAGCAGCATGAACCGCAGCCTGTTCGTGACGCACCAATAGATGATGCACATCCTCTTGGCGAAAAATCGCATCGTATATATGTAAAGCCGCTCCACCCGGATATCCCCATACATAACGTATACCCGCGTCTTTCAGGGCTCTTACAACTATGTCTCCACCAGACAAAAATTCCAAAACTTTTCCTCATTTTACGGCAACACCACTGCCGGCGAACANTACCACCTATAGCGAATCATATGAAAAGAACAACGCTAGATCTATGAAAGGTCCTACCGGTAAGTAGTTTAAATAACCGCTCCAGACTCCAAGGGTTATGAAGTCTCCCAATTGACACCCGGCAGGAATGGATGCAACCAAACCGGACACTCAAACGCTTCAATNATTGTAAAAATAATCGCTAGTGGTAATTTATCAGTTTGAAATTTTTAGTCAATGAATTATTCAGTATTAAGTATTACGATTATTTGCTTATTGGGACAATGCGTATTATTTAGTCAGTACTTAAATAGAAACACTTTTGAAAAACNGCGGTATGCAAATCTTTCTCATCTCTACCTCATAAGAACTACATTATCAATGATTCTAGCAGCATCGGTAAAAATGGCCCCCAGTACCACAAGTTCCGAGTCATCCTGAGCNGCTTTTTCCAAACTCTTGCTATTGCATATAGCCACATAATCCACCCTAAAGCCTGCCACCTCGATCTTACCAATCGCATCTTGCTCTAGCTGAGTATANTCTGTAGCGCCAGAAATAATTTCTGCAGCGATTTCATCTAGACTCCTTTTNAAAACGAGAACACTGGGACGTTCTTGCTCAGTAATGAACACGTTTCTAGAACTCATAGCCAAGCCATCAGGTTCTCTATATATCGGGGCAGCAATAATTTTTATCGGAAGACATAGATCTTCCACCATACGTTTTATGACAGCCAACTGCTGGTAATCTTTAAGTCCGAAGATACCCTCGTCAGGTTGGATAATATTAAAGAGTTTGCTGACCACCGTCGTTACACCTTCAAAATGCCCCGGCCGGGTAGCTCCACAAAGAGTATCTGTCATAACTGGACAAATTACTCTACTTTGAGTATCTAAACCGTTTGGATACATCTCAAGATCATCAGGGCAAAACAAATAATCACACCCGCTCTCGCGCAATTTTTCGCAATCTGCCGAGAATGTTCTAGGATATCGATCCCAATCTTCATTGAGACCGAATTGCAACTCATTTACGAAAATTGAGCATACCACGACATGGTTGGTTTTTTTGGCAAGATTGATCAGTTCCANGTGGCCATCATGAAGATTCCCCATAGTGGGCACCAAACCAATCTTTAAACCCGCTTCTCTGCTATGCAAAAGCTCTTTACGCATACCCTGAATTGTGTGATATGTCTGCATCCTGTCCTTACCAGATTTAACTTACTCAGTGACTAGTAAAGTTTTCGTCCGCTAAATTTTCAAAACGGGTATATTTGTCGAGCCATGCAAGGTGGCAGGTGCCGATGGGACCATTTCGCTGCTTGCCAATGATTATCTCCGCTCGCCCTTTGTCAGGACTATCCTCGTCATAAACTTCGTCTCGATAAATAAATACAATAACATCGGCATCTTGTTCAATAGCACCAGAATCACGAAGGTCTGCATTCACTGGCCTTTTATTTGGTCTCTGCTCAACATTCCGACTGAGCTGAGATAGTGCGAGGACAGGACACTCATTCTCTCGCGCTATCTTTTTTAACTCTCGCGATATCTGTGAGATTTCTTGCACTCGCCCTTCGCTGGGATTACTGCCACTCATCAATTGTAGATAATCCACCATAACCATTCTTGGTTTAGCTTGAGTCTTTATTTCCTCAAGGTCTGCTGATTCGGCATCACCATGCTCCAAATTCCATTTTTCTAACAAATATTGCTCTCGCTCTCTTATGAACTCTTTAACACGGTTACGCATTTCAAACGGAGTTATTCCCGCAGTATCATCTATAAATAACGGACAACCCTTCAGTTTTTTTGCTGCTCTGTTGAGCCGCGGCCAGTCATCAGCAGTTAGCTTGCCAGTTCTAAGACGATGCTGATCAATTTTACCAATGGAGGAAAGAAGGCGAATTATCAGCTGGTTTGCAGGCATCTCCAATGAAAATACTAAAACCGAACCAAGATGATTAGTGACTGCATGTTCAACCATATTCATCGCAAAGGCTGTTTTACCCATCGAAGGACGGCCTGCGACAACCACCAAGTCAGATTCCTGCCATCCAGAAGTCATATTGTCAAGACTAGCAAATCCAGTGCTTAACCCAGTTATATTCGACTTGCTTTTTGCAAGCTTGTCGAGACGATCAATCGCCTCTTGCAACAACAAATTCACTTCTTTAAAACCGCCTTTCTTTGGACGGCTTTCATTAATCTGCTGCAAACGGCTCTCTGCCTGAGCAAGCAGCTTCGAGCTACCCTCTCCGTCAGGATGATACCCTTTCCGAACTATGTCACTGGCTGCAAGTATTAATTGACGGATAATGGATCTTTCGAGAACTATCTGCGTGTACGCATGAATATTAGCCGAACTTGGNGTATTATTGTGCNAGATCAACTAAATATTGTGAACCGCCCACAGCATTTAGTTTATTTTTATTCTGCAGACTCTCGGATAGTGTTATCGGATCGAAGGGCTGCTCATCAGCCGCCAGATCCTGCATGGCGGCAAAAATTAGCTGGTGGTCCTCGTTATAGAAGTCAGAATCCGATATAGATTGCACAATAGCATCAAATGCATCATTTTTAAGCATCAGTCCGCCTAAAACTGCTTGCTCGGCTTCTATTGAGTGCGGCAGGACCTGATTAGATGTTGGTTCATCAAATGGCGTTTGGTTCATGGAGCCCTCTCTATCCTAATTAAACGCCTCTCATGGGTAACCATTACAGATTTAACGCATAGATTTTTCTATGGCTTGAAACGCTTTTATTGTGATTCAATTACTAATGAAATGGTTTGTACTATATCGGAATGAACTTTTATGTCTACTTCGAAACTACCTAGAGCCCGAAAACTGCCCTCTGGTAAGTTAATCTCACTGCGGGTTACTTCACCACCCGCTCCAATAATCGCTTGTTCTATCTCCTTTGGTCCAATAGAACCGAATAACTTGCCTTCATCGCCGGCAATTGCTTTTATTTTAACAGTTCCAATTTCCGCTAGCTTTGACGCGCGGATTTGCGCCGAATCCAACCGCTCTCGTGCATTAGCCTCAAGTTCAGCTCGACGCGATTCAAAAACTTCCTTGTTTTTGTCAGTTGCAAACACAGCTTTACCTTGAGGGATCAGATAATTGCGTCCATAGCCAGCTTTTACTTTAACCTCATCTCCAATATCGCCCAACTTACCAAATTTTTCCAGCAGAATTACTTGCATAACCTTCACCTCCTGTATCACTGATGTTCATTCTTTCACCCTAGCCAGTTTAGTTCGCAGATTCCATTGACTGTCAATAAATCCGAAACCAACCAAAATTAAAGCGAAAGCTGGACTAAAAAGTAATAAACCTATGTACATAAAAAACAAAAAGGTCGCACTAAGGTTTAATACCGAGGCTATATGATGAGCCAAGGCTATACCTGCAACCAACAGTGGCACAGTAGCCAGTTGAAACCATAGCGTATGCTCTCTGTAGAAAAAAAATCCGAAGATGGCTACCAATATTGTGGCCAAACCTATACGCGCATCGAGTCTCAAACTATGGAACTCTTTCACAAAACCACCAGGATTAAAGACTAACCCCTGCCACCATCGCGACACTATTAAGCTCACCACTGCCGTCAAAACTAATCCCCATGCCAAAAGGCTTAATACAAATAACTTCTGTTTAATCATATCATTCGCTATTTCAGCATTAAGGCCACCCGATAGGAGTGATATAACCATGGGGGTTAGTTGTTCTATACCTTCAGGCGTAATGATATTTAGGCTTAGGGTTGCGACAACACTTGACACAACCACAGCTATAAGACTCCATTGCCATGACATAGTAATACGAAGGATCTGCGCAACCAAAACGGCTATAAGCAAGGAAAAGCTCGACACCAAAGTAAGCAAACGATTCGCGCGGTATGCTTCCAGATCGCTCACAAACCATCCCAAAAGGATCGGGAGTAATGCCCATAAAGCAACAACACAACCCTCCAGAAAACCTTTCTTCAGAGTTACCAAGCCGATGGTAGAGGGACTCAAAAAAGGAAGAAAGTAGCCCGCAAGCGCCACACCACAGGCATGAGCTCTGCCACGCATTATAAATTCGACAAGCGAGTGCAACTTTCTGTACCGATGCTATTTATGACTATCGGTGAAGGGAAGAAGTGCTACGTACCTTGCTCGCTTAACGGCTTCCGACAACTGCCTTTGATAACGAGCCTTAGTCCCAGTAATCCGGCTAGGCACGATCTTACCTGTTTCGGATATGTAACCTTTGAGTGTTTCTAAGTCTTTATAATCAATCTCAGTAACACCCTCGGCAGTAAACCGACAAAATTTTCTCCTGCGCACAAATTTAGCCATCACTCTTCTCCCGAATCATTATCAAGCTCATCTTGAACAACCGCCTCGCTTTCAGCATTTTCACTGGTGTCCGAAACCTCAGAATCAGTTATGGTTGATACATCTTCTTCCGATGTGTCATGCTTGTCGGAATCTGAATTAGTATTTGTTGAGACTCTAGTTTCTTTTGCCTGACGCTCAGCCTTGTCAGAATTCTCTTGACTCATTATGGGTGATTCAATGGTTATTGCTTCTGACCGACGAATCACCATGCTGCGAATGATTGCATCGTTGTATCTGAATGTTGAATTCAATTCGTCTAAAACATCCTGATTACACTCTATATTCATGAGAATGTAATGAGCCTTGTGGACTTTGTGTATAGGGTAAGCGAGCTGACGGCGGCCCCAATCTTCAAGTCTATGGATTTGCCCTTTTCCCAATTCAATAGTCGAAGTATAGCGCTCCAACATTCCCGAGACCTGTTCACTCTGATCAGGATGAACTAAAAAAACTATTTCGTAGTGTCGCATATCTTCTCCTTNTGGGTTAAAAGTTTCCCAACTAGCTTTCGTTAGCTTTAGCGGTGAAACAAGGAGGATGTTGGGCAACTGCCCATGTTGTCGTTTGCAAAGTATTGTAGTGGCTACAATGGCTTGTTGCAAGAAATGGAAGGACTATTGATTCAAACTGTTGTTAGATAATAGCTAAACTGACGCACCATGCCATTTCATCTCTAGTCACTGGGTCAACCGCTTCTGGAGCCGCTGACGCAACGCTTCAAAAAGTAAAACACCTGCGGCGACAGACACATTTAAGCTATTTAATTCACCCACCATTGGTATTTTACCAACATAATCGCATTTATCTCGAGTAGATTTTTTAATTCCCTTTGCCTCAGAGCCAAGCACCAACATTGAAGGACCACAAAAATCGCATTCATATATCGAATTTTGCGTATCTAATGACGTGCCAATAACCCACACGCCGAGTTCCTGCATGCGTAATATTGTGCGAGAAATATTAGTTACCATCACCAAAGGAACTAAATCAGCGGCTCCACTAGCTACTTTTTCAACGCTTGGTGTCATGCCAACTGATTTATTTTTTGACACAATTACGGCATCTACTCCCGCACATTCTGCCGAACGCAGACACGCACCCAGATTTCTAGGATCGGTAACACCATCTAACATTAAAAAAAAGCCATTTTCTCCGACATTTTTTATCAACGAGATCAAAAATTTCTCATCGAAAACTTCGGCATCTCTGCACCTTATCGCTATACCTTGATGAGATTTACCGAATCTTTTCTCCATTTGTTGTTGATGCGACCGATGAATGATTATCCCATGTTTGTCGGCGAGAACTTCAATCTCTCCGAACCGATCGTTTACCCGACCTNTTTTTAAATGCAATTCTTTAACTCTTTCAGGGCTTTTTCTGAGTATGTTACGCACTGAATGAAACCCGCTGACCCAGCCCATGTTGTCATCCTTCAAATCAATATCTATTCACAATTAGAGCAAAGCTTATTNAACTATATTCTGCTAAANACTTGGCTTAATTACTTTGATAAAGTAAATATACCTTATATACTCAGAATACGATAAGTGTAATTACTTCCGAATATATGGGAAATCAGACTTCGCCGAAACCTGCCGGATTGTCTCGTCGATTGGCGAGTCTAACTTACGATTTTTTCCTCCTTTTTGCGATCACGATCGGTTACGGGATGTTACTTCTGACGGCGAAAATTCTAGTGCTTGGTTTAGATGCCGCAAGCAACCACTCCCCGAGAGCTATAGAGCAATGGTCAAGCATGCTCGGCCTTTACGCATTGCTCTCAAGTTACTTCATTATAAGTTGGAGAAAAAAAGGCCAAACTTTAGGTATGAAATCATGGCAAATAAAACTCGAGACTAACGACGGAGACACACCGACTTCAAATCAATGCCTATCTCGCTGCATATTGGCACCTTTATCATTGGCGATTGGTGGTGTAGGTTTTTTTTGGTGTTTATTGCCACCCAATTACTCATGCCTCCACGATTTAATGACGTCTACAAGAGTAGTCAAGATTCCTCGACATAGCTATTCTTAATTTCACCTTCAAGGCTATGAGTTGAAAGTCTCCGTCAAATAAGACATATAAATAATGTGTTGTCAGATGCAGGAATTACAATTATGAAAGAAAATGAATTTGTAATGGCCATTGATCAGGGCACTACCTCCTCTAGAACCATACTATTCGATCATCAATATTCAATAAAGTCGATGTCTCAAATCGAACTAACCCAGTATTTTCCAAATCCAGGGTGGGTAGAGCACTCGCCTGAGGAGATCTGGCAAAGCACTATTAAGACAGCAAAAAAGGCCATCAGAATCCATGACATAGCGGCCAATCAAGTGACCAGTGTAGGAATTTCAAATCAGCGCGAGACAACAATTCTTTGGAACAAGGATACAGGCAAACCAATTTACAATGCGATAGTTTGGCAAGATCGTCGCACATCCGATTATTGTAATACCCTAAAAACTCAGGGCCTTGAAAAAATCATCACTGAAAAGACAGGATTACTATTGGATCCTTATTTTTCAGCGTCAAAAATAGCTTGGATTTTAGAAAATGTGGATGGTGCCCTTGCTGCGGCCAAAAATGGTCGGCTTGCATTTGGAAATGTAGACAGCTGGCTCATTTGGAATTTGACCTCAGGCAAAAACCATCTAACCGATATTACAAATGCTTCACGGACAATGCTTTTTAACATTAACCAGCAAGATTGGGATTATGAACTTCTCGATATCTTTGGCATTCCCTATTCTGTTCTCCCTGAGGTTAAAGATTGCGGTTANGAGTTTGGAATTACTGATACATATTTATTTTCAAGTCCAATCACTATTAGCGGGGTCGCCGGTGATCAACAGGCAGCTGCTCTAGGTCAGGCCTGCTTCACCCCCGGAATGCTCAAAGCGACTTATGGGACCGGTTGCTTCGCTATTCTTAACACTGGCTCTGAGATAGCGCGTTCTACTCAGAGATTACTAACCACGGTTGCATACCGGCTCAACGGAAAGACAAGCTATGCTTTGGAGGGCTCTATTTTTTGTGCGGGCGCCTCACTAAAATGGTTCCAAGAAAAACTTCAATTAATAAAATGTCCCAAAGATGCAGGAACTTTGGCTAGCGATTCAGATTTAACCCAAGAAGTGTATATGATTCCCGCTTTCACTGGTCTAGGTGCCCCTTGGTGGGATCCCGAGGCTCGCGCAGCATTTTTGGGTATGACCCTCGCCACGGGCCCGCAAGAACTGGCTCGAGCAATATTAGAATCCGTTTGCTATCAGACCCATGACTTGCTTCTGGCTATGAAGTCGGATTGGCAAAGCAATTCAGAAACCATNTTAAGAGTTGATGGCGGCATGGCAGCCAGCGATTGGACCATGCAGTGTCTTTCCGATATTTTGCAATCTCAGATTGACCGGCCCGAAATAATAGAAACATCTGCGTTAGGCGCCGCTTGGCTAGCCGCGTCTACAATTGGCGTCTGGCCAGAGCAAGAGGATTTTCAACGAAACTGGCTTTGCCAAAGAAAGTTCTCCCCTAAAATGCCTGTTGAGCGACGAGACACCAAAGTGGCTGGTTGGAATGATGCAGTTGCCCGAGTTTTGTCCAATCAAGAAGAGGCCAGTTAACGTTCTCGACG
Organism: Porticoccaceae bacterium; assembly: GCA_002591625.1. GTDB lineage: Bacteria > Pseudomonadota > Gammaproteobacteria > Pseudomonadales > Porticoccaceae > TMED48. The sequence goes on along the minus strand of PCDB01000026.1, from coordinate 34,108 downwards.
GAGCAAATACAAACCTGCCGCTATGCACATCAGGGCAGGAGTCATAACTGCGAAAAGTGGTGAGAAACCCATCACTATGCTTGTCGGCCCTATCATATCTTGAAAAATGTTAAACACCACACCAACCAGGACGCCAACAAAAATCTTCGACCCCATCGCAGAATTTCGCAATGGCCCAAACACAAATGATATTCCTAACATCACTAACCCGAGTATTACCAGTGGCTGATTGAGTTTTTTCCAGAATGCCAATTCATAGACAGAGGCTCTTGCGCCTTGCTGTTTGAGAAAATCTATGTAGTAAAATAAAGTTGACATGGATAGTCGATCAGCTGAGAGGGCATTCACCAGCAATAACTGTGGACTTAATTCAGATAGCCAAATGCGAGTCAGTTTTTTGTCAACTTCCGTGTGATCGGCGTGAAAACGAGTAATTGAAACGTTCTCTTCAACCCAATAACCTTCCGCACTGTTATAGGTAGCTCTGGAAGCAAAACTTGCTTCTGAGATTCGCTTATCATCCGAAAAGTTATACCGAGCAACACCAAATAGAACGCCCCCTGGAAAAACCGCATTAAAATGCATGAACTGCGCGCCTTCTCTTATCCATAGTCCAGAGGCAGAGTCCAATGTTGATTCTCCTTTGCGAAGGTACTGTCTCTGACCATTCGCAAGTTGGTCTAAGTATGGAGCAATATATTCGCCAAGAAAAATCCCGACTAATATGAAAACTAACACTGGTCGCAAAACAAAAATCACTATTCGAAATACGGAAATTCCTGCCGCCCTCATAACTATTAACTCACTGTTGTTGGCTAGTTGCCCTAGACCAAATAAACAGCCAATCAGGGTAGCGACTGGAATGTACTCGTGCACTCTAGAGGGGATTGTGATGGACACATAAATAAGCACGTCAGAGAAATTATAGTTGTTGCGGATTGCATCAGTCTCATCTATAACCGCCGTGACGGCATCTAGTCCCACTATGACAAGCAAAGCTATTGAAATTGAATAAAATACTTCTCTACTGATATATCCAGATATAAGCCGCATCACGAGTGCTCTGATCTAAAGATCGGAGCGATCTTCAAAAGTAGGTGGTTATGCTTTCGAATCATTAATAAAATACCGATTAGGATAAACGCCAAATGCAGTGGCATCAAAGTGACAAAAACTGGGACTTCTCCTGACTCGATAGCTCCTTTCAAGGCATTCAATCCTAACACATAGGTAAAATAAATAATTATCCCAGGTAGCAACTTAGAATAGCCTCCTTGTCGAGGTTTTGATCGGCTAAGTGGCCAAGCCAAAAAAGCTACCACCAATGTCATGATTGGCAATGACAAGCGCCATTGAAGGGCAGCCTGAGACTTTGGATCCGTTGATCCAACTAAGCGCATTGTTGGCGTGGCTTCGACATCAGANTCTTCACTAAAACTCTNATTATCGGCTAATCGGATTCCGTACTCCTGGAAATCGGTTATCTGATAGTTATAATTNCCGGGCACTCCATCGACTCTNANACCATCTGTTAACAATAGATATTGCTCTGACGTGTTATCTGCCGCTTGTTGTAACCCCTCATCCGCAATAACCATTACTACCCGCGAAAGTGATCTCTCTTCAGATTCNTCTGTCATGACNAGAAAAACATTTTTCAATGTATTTTTGTCTGATAGTTCATCTGCATAAATAACGCCTTTGTCTTCCCTAAGAGGATAGAACCTCTTAGCAGCTACATTATCAATCTCACTTCTATTTTTTTGGGCAAGNACAATTACATCGTATTTCGCCATCCCAGAGGGTGAAATGAAAAGNCTTAAAGATCCCACTAATACCGCCAGNATGCTTGCAATGCANAGCACATATAAAAAAAGNTTTTTTTCAGAAAAGCCACAAGCATAAAGCACAGTNATCTCATTTTCGCCGTTCATCCGNCNCAAGGTGAGTAGCAGACCTAGAAAAAAAGCCAAAGGAAGAACCAATTCCAAAAAAGCCGGTATGCGGTAGCCNAACATGGCTATCATAATGCTCGGGTCCATCGCACTTGCGGCAACTTCAGCNAAGTATTTTACTAATCTCCCGCTTACTAGTATGAGNAACANCACAGTACAAACCGCAAAGGTTGTAAAAAGAATTTCTCGAAGGAAATAACGGAAAATAATCAAATTTCCATCTCCAATAAAACTTGGGTGAAAGTGAACAAACTGGTATCTTTATACCATGGTTTTCTAACATCTCAAAAAGGATATATCTATGGANTTTAAAGCTACCTCAGCAAATCCGCTTAAGCTAAAANCTGATTGCNTGATAGTTCTTACTGACGGNANATTTTCTTCAGATAATTTANGANCTCATGAAGCACTATNTAGNGAACTCCAGCTATTGATGAAAGCAATAAAATTCGATGGNAAAAATGGATCTATTCAAAAAGTTCACACGCCCACAATGGCATTCAAACAAATCATCTTAGTTGGTGTGGNTGGTGCAACTACGGTTCAAGAGAGGCNTGGATATATAGNNGCGGCGGCCAATCAAGCGGTCAAAACNAATTCGAAAAAAGCATTATGGATTGAAATGTTTGAACCGGAGGATGCAGCTTGGCAAAGCTCCGTTGTTGCCAGAANTATAGTTCAATCAAGTTATAAGTANCCAAAAAACAAAAAAGTGAAGTTATCTCCACTCAAAACCATTCTTTACTGGACACCACGAAAAAGCCAATTGNAAACAATAAATTCAGNACTAGAGTTCGGTTCATCAGTAGGAAAAGGAATGAATNNCTCCAAAGCACTTGGAAACCTCCCGGCCAATATATGTACTCCGACTTACCTAGCNCANACAGCTCGCAAGATGGAAAAAGCAAGTTCTAAGCTNTCGAGCAAAATTCTCAGTGAAAATGAAATGAAGAAGTTGGGCATGGGAGCATTACTTTCGGTAACTGCCGGCACTGANGAACCCGCCAAATTCATTGTCATGGATTACCGAGGAACCGATTTGCCAGAACCGCCNATAGTGCTTATTGGCAAAGCAGTTACNTTCGACTCCGGAGGAATAAGCATTAAACCCTCAGGTGGCATGGATGAAATGAAATTCGATATGTGTGGTGGCGCTGCAATCTTTGGTGTTATGGAAGCGCTCATCTCNAGTGAATTAGCAATTAATGTNGTGGGCTTAGTTCCNGCAGTAGANAANATGCCCAGTGGCACAGCCACAAAACCGGGAGANGTTGTNACTAGTATGTCTGGTCAAACTATTGAAGTACTCAATACCGATGCCGAAGGCAGGCTAATTTTATGTGATGCAATAACATTCGCCGAACGATTCANACCTCAAACGGTTATTGATGTCGCNACGCTTACAGGAGCATGCGTTATGGCTNTGGGAAAACATGCATCAGGACTGATGNCAAATGACGAANCTCTCGGTGANAAAATAAAAGCGTCCGGCNCACGAACGGNCGATAGAGTNTGGNTNCTCCCTCTATGGGANGACTATGATAGGCAACTGAAGAGCAACTTTGCAGANATGGCNAANATTGGGGGGCGAGAGGCTGGAGCAATAACGGCGGGATGTTTCTTAGCTCGTTTTGCAAAGAAATTGCGCTGGGCACACATCGATATAGCTGGCACCGCTTGGGTNTCTGGCAAACAAAANGGTGCNACGGGTCGTCCGGTTCCNCTCTTAATGGATTACTTGCTGAACTGCAAANTTTAATGTTTANAGGCCTANCNCCCCCCTCGATAAATGACCAAAGTCTCGTTTTACAANATAANTAATGACTCNATTCCGCTCGGGTTGGTTTGTGAATTAGTTCAAAANGCNNATTGCTCAAGCCATCAGGTTCTTTGTCAAGTCCCNAGTCAGCAAGTCGCTNATTCCCTGGATAGTCTTCTGTGGACACATAACCCGGCCTCTTTTATTCCCCATGGAGTCGGCTCAAAAAACATACCTGTAGCTATTAGCACTGACCCGTTCCCTGGAGATCACTATCAACTTTTGATTAACCTTTGCCACGAAATACCCGAGTGGTTTAGTCGATTTGAGCGAATCATTGAAATTGTGAACTCTGATAAAAGTTATCAGGACTCCAAGCGAGAAAATTTCCAATTTTACAAGGATCGAGGTTATCCGCTTGGGTTTTATGATCTAACGAAGCGGGCTACCCACAACAAATCGAAACCCTATGAAGATGTCTGAAACTTACCATATCGTTAGAGTGAATCAAAAAATCAGGCACCAAAGAAAAAAGAAATATTAAATATCGAGGTGTACTGTATTTAGGGAGTGGCGAAGAGCTTAATGAGCACCTATAATCGAGTCTACTTTAAATATTGACTACTCAAAAAGATTGACTACGCTTTAGTTTGCACAAGGTTGGCAATAGCTCCATTGGGTATGCAAGATTTCCCTGTCAAAAGATCACTTAATTCATGGATAAGACGTTTAATCCCCAAGCAATAGAAGAAAGACTATACAGAGAATGGGAAGAAAATGATTACTTTTCTCCCAAGGGCAAAGACGAATCGTTCTCTATAGCTATACCCCCGCCCAATGTAACTGGCACGCTCCATATGGGGCATGCTCTCCAGTATGCCATCATGGATGCCATAATACGCCGTCAAAGGATGCAGGGGAAAAATGTCCTTTGGCAAGTTGGCACCGATCATGCTGGTATAGCTACTCAAATGGTGGTGGAACGCTTGTTGGCCAGCCAGAAAAGCCCCGATCGGTTGGACTTAGGTCGAGAAAAGTTTATAGAAAAGATTTGGGAGTGGAAAGAACACTCAGGAAACATGATAACTCGTCAGATGCGCCGACTTGGAAATTCGGTTGACTGGAGTAACGAGCGCTTCACGATGGATGAGAATTTTTGCAAAAGTGTTCGCGAAGTCTTTGTAAGGCTATATCGCGAGCAACTGATATACCGAGGAAAGCGCTTGGTGAATTGGGACCCAAAATTGAAGACCGCTATTTCCGATCTCGAGGTCGAAAATCGAGAAGTCATGGGCAAGATGTGGCATATACGTTACCAGTTGGCTAAGAATATAAAAACTGCAAATGGTGATGATCATGTAATAGTCGCAACCACTCGCCCCGAGACTATGCTTGGGGACACTGGTGTTGCCGTTAATCCACTGGATCCAAGATATTCTGATCTAATCGGTCATTCTGTTATAGTGCCATTTGTAAACCGTTTAATTCCGATCGTAGCTGATGAGCACGCGCAAATAGATAAAGGCACAGGGTGTGTAAAAATTACCCCTGCGCATGATTTTAATGACTACCATGTGGGCCAAAGACATAAATTAAATATCATTAATATATTTACTGATACAGCACAAATCCGTCAATCTGCAACTTGCCTCAAAAGTGATGGCACTGAACACACCGGGATCAATTCGTTCATACCTCAGAAATATCAGGGTAAGGACCGTTTCGAAGCTCGTGAAATAATAATAACCGAGCTTGAGAGCGCTGGATTGCTTGAATCAACCCAAGAAAATCTCATGATCATTCCTTATGGTGATCGCAGCGGCACCATTATTGAACCAATGCTGACCAATCAATGGTATGTAAAAGCCGATAAGCTTGCTGAACCCGCTATAAGGGCAGTTAAAGAAAAACAGATTAAGTTTGTTCCCGACCAATACCAAAACATGTATTTCTCGTGGATGAACGATCTTGAAGATTGGTGTATTTCGAGGCAACTTTGGTGGGGTCACAGGATACCAGCTTGGTACGATGAATCAGGCAACGTATATGTAGGAGAAAATGAACAACAGGTCAGACAAGAATTCGATCTCCAAAATACTATACTAACGCAGGATCCTGACGTACTTGACACTTGGTTCTCCTCTGGATTGTGGACTTTTGCAACACTTGGATGGCCCGAATCTACGCGTAGACTTCAAGAGTTTCATCCTACTAGCGTTCTAGTGACTGGCTTCGACATTATTTTCTTTTGGGTTGCAAGAATGGTAATGCTTTCCATGCATCTTCTTAGAGATGATCAAAATCGACCCGAAATCCCCTTTAAGTCGGTTTATGTTCACGGTCTAATTAGAGACGAGCAGGGTCACAAAATGTCCAAATCAAAGGGTAATGTGATCGATCCATTGGACATGATTGATGGCATCAGTCTTGAATCACTTCAACAAAAGCGCACTGCTGGCATGATGCAACCAAAGCTAGCGAAAACAATTGTTGCGCGAACAGCTAAACAGTTCCCAGACGGAATATTGCCTCATGGAGCAGACGCACTGCGCTTTACCCTTTGCGCACTCGCATCTACTGGAAGAGATATTAACTGGGATATGAAACGGTTAGAAGGTTATAGAAACTTTTGTAACAAGTTATGGAATGCCGCGAGATATGTAATAACGAACACTAAAAATCAAGACTGCGGACAAATCAGCGATTACGAACTCAGCCTCGGGGACCGTTGGATCCTATCCGCTCTGCAACGCACGACAGAGGTTGTGAATGACGCTTTTGAAAACTTTCGCTTTGACCTGGCTGCGAATGCTATTTATGAATTCGTTTGGAATGAGTATTGCGATTGGTATTTGGAGTTTGCAAAACCGGTAATATCAGCTGACCATATGAGCGAGAAACATAAAATAGGGGCCAGAAAAACTCTTGTTCAAGTGCTCGAGACTATGCTGCGCTTATCGCACCCAATAATACCCTTTATCACCGAAGAAATCTGGAAAAACATTAGCCCACTAACTCGATCAGAAGGCCAATCGATCATGTTACAAACCTATCCCTCGGTGAATAAAAATCTTTTGGANACTAATGCAGATGAAGATATCGCCTGGATCAAAACCTTTATCACTAGCATAAGAACAGTGCGTGCCGAGATGAACATCTCACCGGCAAAAAAGCTCGTNGCCATTCCAATCAATGGAAATCCCGAAGACATGCGTCGGCTCGAAAAAAATAGTTACATCATTTGCAAACTAGCGAATTTGGAATCTATACACTTTGCCTCGCAAAGCGGAGATTTAATCAGGGGGATTAGTACATTTGCTAATGAATTGGAGATAGTGATTCCCTTAGCCAATCACATTAACATTAATGAAGAACTTGGACGTTTAGAACATGAAATAGCGAAGATGGAAATGGGCTGCCGGAAACTCCAAGATAAATTAAACAATCAGACGTTCCTCCAAAAAGCCCCTGCCAACGTAGTAGCAAAGGAGGAGGCAAAACTTTCAGACTATCTGAGTATTCTCAACAAACTAATCAAAAGACAACAAATAGTTAAAAATTTAACTTAGAATATTGATTAATGACAATAGCACCTTTTGGTTTAGGGACTAATATAGGGAGGTCTCTATTTCCCAGAAATCATTCGCGGTCTTAAAAGCAAGACCCTATCATTTCATATCAAAGCACTGTTTACAGGGCATCCTAAGNTTGGGAGATAGGAAAGTTTTATTCTAGTTTTTTGACGAAAAATTAATCATAGACAAGCCCGAATGCCTTCTTTGTGAGGGCTATCGCATATCAACGTGTTTTTGGGCAACCATTTCAANTTGATTCAATAAATAAATGTATGGTCTCTAACAGCAATTGTTGACTCGATCACGAAGTTCTTTCCCAGGTTTGAAATATGGGACATGCTTTCCGCTTAGTTCAACAGACGAACCAGTTTTGGGGTTTCGACCCAGTCTGGGAGCGCGATAGTGCAAAGAAAAACTACCAAAACCACGAATCTCAATACGATCATTATTTGCTAGAGTTTTCGTCATACGCTCGAGAATCATCCTTATCGCCAACTCGACATCCTTGGGAGAGAGATGGTCTTGACTAGCGGATATTTTGTCTATTAATTCTGATTTTGTCATTGGATTAGGTTTAATGCATTTTTTATTTTCGAAGATAGATGATGCATGCCTGAAGCTCGCATTAGTAAATTTTATTCTATAAAGTTTGAGTTTTAATTCAAGTTGAATGTTCCTTTAGTCAACATAACCTTGCACGCTGCGAATCTTGAAAATTTAGGCAACTGCAATTATTTATCCATCTGTGCCCTTATCAGATCACCTATTGTTGTGGGCGTCTCTGCAGATTCTGCGTCCTGTTTTTTATGGGCCTTAATAGCAGCTTTCTCTTCAGACACATCCTTGGCTTTCACTGATAAGCTTATTGTACGGTTTTTTCGATCTACCAACACTATCTTGGATTCTAATTCGGCACCCACGTTGGTAATCAAACGAGCATCTTCAACGCGATCACGTGCCAAGTCTGCTGCCTTTATATAACCCTCAACATCTTGAGCGAGTGTTACAACAACCCCCTTTTGATCCACTTCCTTTACAACACCCATCACCACTGAACCTTTGTCATGAGTCGCCGTGAAATTATTGAACGGGTCTTCGATCAACTGCTTGATTCCAAGCGAAATTCGTTCCCTCTCGGCATCAATACTAAGGACGATAGTCTCAACCTCTTCTCCTTTCTTGAATTTGCGAACCGCGTCCTCGCCTGTTTCTGTCCAAGAAATATCCGAAAGATGCACCAAACCATCGATCCCACCATCGAGACCAATAAAGATACCGAAATCAGTTATCGATTTGATCTTACCTAATATTTTTTCCCCTTTGTCCATACTGGACGCAAAATCNTCCCACGGATTTGCAAAACATTGTTTGATGCCGAGAGATATGCGCCGGCGCTCCTCATCAATGTCCAAAACCATAACTTCAACGTCGTCACCTAATTGAACAATCTTTGATGGATGAACATTTTTATTAGTCCAATCCATTTCGGACACATGCACAAGTCCTTCGACTCCATCTTCTAGTTCGGCGAAACATCCATAATCGGTAAGATTTGTAATCTTTGCACTCGTTCTAGCCCCTACAGGGTATCGAGCTTTAATATCTCCCCAAGGATCTTCTCCCATTTGTTTCATCCCGAGAGAAACCCTGTTGCGTTCCCGATCAAATTTCAAAACCTTAACATCAATCTCATCGCCCACACTGATCATCTCAGATGGATGCTTAATGCGTTTCCAAGACATATCAGTTATATGCAGCAATCCATCGACGCCACCCAAATCAACGAAAGCACCATAATCGGTTAGGTTTTTTATAACACCCTTAAGCGAAGAGCCTTCCTCGAGATTTTCTAAAAGAGCATCGCGCTCTGCAGAGTTCGCACTCTCCATCACAGCTCGTCTGCTAACAACCACATTATTGCGCTTTGCGTCGAGTTTTATGACTTTGAATTCAAGCTCTTTACCCTCTAAATGAGTAATTTCCCTAAGAGGACGGACATCAACCAAAGAACCCGGGAGAAAAGCCCGCAATCCTCGGACATCCACCGTAAAACCACCCTTAACCTTACCATTAATTATACCGTGCACCACCTCATCAGCCTTGTGAGCCGCCTCAAGATCAATCCAAGATTCAGCTCTCCGCGCCTTTTCGCGAGACAGCCGGGTAAGTCCAAATCCATCTTCTACCGCTTCCAAGGCAACCTGAACTTCTTCACCTACGGTTATATTGATTTCACCTTTTTCATCAAAGAATTGATCAACCGGTATAATCCCTTCAGATTTTAATCCTGCATGCACTGTGACCCAATCTTTATCTATATCTATTACTACACCAGTGATTATAGCGCCCGGATTCATTTCGACAGTTCTCAGACTTTCTTCGAATAATTCTTGAAAGCTCTCACTCATAAAACTTTACCTTTACTTTATAAAAAATCACGCTATCCGACTGCAAAACCCTATCCAGTGGGACATTGAAAATAATTTTTCCACATCAACACTTCTCAGCAACACTACGCGTTTGCTTCCGCAAAAAAACCCTTGAGCGCAACTATTTCCAAGAGAGTATTGACGACTTCATCAGCTGTCATGTTCGAGGTGTCTATCTCTACTGCATCCTCTGCCGGAAACAGAGGAGACACCAAGCGGTTTTGGTCGCGACTGTCTCTATCTTGGAGCTGGTCTCGAACGGCGCGAAGACTAACATTTTCACCCCTTTCAATCAACTGTTTATGTCGCCTAGAAGCCCGAGCGTCAAAGCTAGCGTTCAAAAAGAATTTTAAGGCTGCATCAGGAAACACCACTGTTCCCATATCTCTGCCATCGGCGATCAAACCAGGTTCGACTGCAAATAGGCGCTGACGGTCCAAAAGAGCGCTTCGAACGCTAGGATAAGTAGCCACTTGAGACGCAAATTGTGCTATGGATTCTGAGCGTAGGGGGCCGCTAACGTCTTCTCCTTCAAAGAAAGTTTTAATTTCACCATTTTCATCATCTGAAAACGCTATGTCAAAGTGTCCGGCCAATGCAACCAAACTTGCTTCATTCTCCAATTCAACATTATGACGTTGCGCCCCTAAAGCTAGCAATCTGTATAGAGCACCACTGTCCAGATAATCATACTTCAACTTTTTTGCAATAACGACTCCAGCTGTTCCTTTTCCCACTCCGCTCGGACCGTCAATGGTTATAATGTTGACTGAGGACATTTTTAACTTGCACCCCCCACCTTTATATCCACTCCGATAATCTGCGCTAGTTGAGCAAAATTTGGGAAAGACGTCCCAACATTTTCGCAATCATTGATAATAATAGCACCGGTCGCTCTGAGTGCTGCTATGCTGAAAGCCATCGCAACTCGGTGATCACCATGACTGTCTATCTCACCAGAACCAATTTGACCTCCCATAATCTCGATGCCATCATCCTTTTGGAGCACACTTATGCCGAGTATACTTAATCCGTCTGCCATCGCTGAAATACGATCACTCTCTTTAACACGCAATTCACTGGCGCCCGCTAATCGCGTAAGTCCGTTAGCGCATGCGGCTGCAACAAAAATCGCCGGAAACTCATCAATAGCAAGAGGAACCTGTCCAATTGGTATATCAATACCCTCCAGCCTTTTATAACGCACTCGAATGTCAGCGACCGGTTCGCCGGCCATCTCTCGGCAATTAAAAAGATCAATCTGTGTTCCCATTAGACGTAGGATGTTAATTATTCCAACTCGAGTATCATTTACTCCTATATTTTTCATCCAAATATCAGATCCAGGAGTTATTGCAGCGGCAACCATAAAAAAGGCGGCTGACGAAATATCGCCTGGGATATCGATACGACTAGCTCTCAGGGTGCCACCTCCCTCCAAGATAATAGTTTGCCCGGCAGTTTGTACTTTGTACCCAAAGCCGCGCAACATCCTTTCAGTATGATCTCTTGTGGGTGCTGGCTCATAAATTTTCGTAATACCTTTTGCATATAGTCCCGCCAGCAAGATACAAGACTTCACCTGAGCACTTGCTATAGGCATTACATAATCAATTGCATTTAGAGTCCGAACTCCAACAATCGAAATTGGAGGAGTCATGCTTTTAGAAACAGACAAACTGGCACCCATTCTTTCAAGTGGGTGAACAATCCTTTCCATCGGTCTCTTTGACAAGGAAGCATCACCTTCCAAAATACTGTCAAAGCTCTGGCCAACAAGAATCCCGCTCAACAAACGCATGGATGTTCCAGAATTGCCAAAATATAAAGGCTCGGAAGGCTTCTTTAAACCATGTAATCCTGCGCCATGAATTGCAAGCCGACCTTGGGCAGGACCTTCAATTATGACGCCCAAGTCTCGAAATACTTTTAGCGTTGCCAAGCTGTCTTCGCCCTCCAAAAAACCCGTTACTTCAGTCATACCGTGTGCCAGTGATCCAAGCATCACAGAACGATGTGAAATTGATTTATCCCCTGGAATCTCTAGCTCGGCACAAGCATGTCCGCCCGGGCACACATGGAAAGAATATGCTTTATCAAGGGAAACTTCCTCTGTTTTTAGTTGCTTCTCATGGCGCTGACGAGCATGTTGAGCATGATTGAATACATCCAGCAGGTATTTCTCATTAGAATCTCGAACAGCGCTCCGCAAAACATTAAAATCATTAATCACATCTTCCAAAATATTGAGGATCGACTCTTTATTCGCTAATGTGATATCTCGCCACATGATGGGGTCGCTGGCAGCTATTCGAGTGAAGTCCCGAAAACCTCCTGCGGCGAATTTTATAATTTCTTGGTAATCACTCCGGCCTGCGAGAGTATCAACTAGCGAGAACGCAAGAAGGTGCGGCAAATGACTAGTTGCAGCTAGTATCTCATCATGTTTAACAACACCCATGCGAGAGACAGCTGCACCCACTCCCTCCCATAGGGCGAGGACCCTATCAAAATGACTTTCAGCGGTTTCTTCCACTGGGGTTAAGATTACACGATGCCCTTCGAAAAGGTTCGATATTGCTGCATTCACTCCACTTTTTTCGGATCCTGCTATCGGATGCCCGGGCACTAGCTGGGGAGGAATATGGCCATAGATATTTTGAGCACTCTTGACTATGCTGCCCTTGACGCTAGCAACGTCCGTCAAGGTAACACTTTCAGAGAGTAATTCGTAACAATCTCTCAAAACCGATGGTACAGTCAATGTAGGTACACCGATTAAAACTAAGTCCCCGAAACCAAGCTCCGGAGCAAGGTCTTTAAAGCTCTTCTCTGCGCGATCAATAACGCCATTTACCAAGGCCAATTCCAAGGTTGAAGACCGTCTCGACAAACCAATTACCTCTGCCGCTAAGTTCCTCTCTCTCGCTGCTTTGGCGACACTCGCACCGATAAGACCAAGTCCAATGACCACCAACTTATTTAGTCTAGGTGATGTTTTCTCTATATTTTTTGTCATCTATAAATCCATGAATGATTTTTTAACACAGAAATTTGAGCTCTAAAAAAACTGAAGACGAAGATGTCTATATAACAGCGCGAGGATAAGAGCCCAGCACCCGAACGTTAGCATTTTTGTCTGATAAGCCATCAAAAATTTTTCTTACAGGAACGTCTTCACGGTGACCCAAAAAGTCTATAAAAAATAAATATGACCATTTACCACTTTTTGATGGCCTTGTTTCCACTCTGGTCAGATCAATATTTTTATCATGGAACGGAGTTAATAAAGTGTGCAGGGCTCCAGGTTTATTTCTTACGGAAACAACGATAGACGTTTTGTCATCCCCACTCGGAGGAATGCTTTTTCGCCCAACAATCAGGAACCTAGTCGAGTTGTCTGGCTTATCTTCTATGTTCGCAGAAACCTTGATAAGTTCATAAAGGTTAGTACATGCCTCGCCTGCAATCGCTGCAGCATTCCATTCGCCCGCAGCTCTCTTAGATGCCTCGGCATTACTACTCACCGCTATCCTTTCTATTTTAGGGTAATTCGCGTCAAGCCAATGCCGACACTGGGCAAGAGATTGTGAATGAGAATAAACCCGGGTAATTTTCGTGTCTTGTGCATTTACACCGACTAAGAAATGTTGATGAATCGGTAGCTCAACTTCACCACAAATACTCAGCGAGGAGTCTATAAAACTATCGAGAGTCTGATTTATGATCCCTTCGGTTGAGTTCTCAACCGGCACCACGCCATAATCACACCTCTCAGCCTCTACATCTCTAAATACTTCATCGATAGTTAACTTTGGAGAAGTTGTAACCGACTGACCAAAATGTTTAAGCGTTGCTTCCTGAGTGAAAGTACCTTCCGGACCTAGATATGCGACCTTGATAGGTTCCTCTAGCGCCAAACACGCGGACATAATTTGCCTAAACAAAACCGCCATTTCTTTACTGCTGAGTGGCCCAGGATTACCAGTCATCACTCGGCGCAGGACTTCGGCCTCTCGTTCAGGCCGATAATAAGAGATTGTGCCTTCTTTCCGTTTGAGATCCGCTATCTGTTTTGCAAGTTCAGCACGTCGACTGATTAAAGCTATCACTTCATCATCAATAGCATCTATTTTTTCTCTTGAGGCTTGCAATTGACCTTTTCTAGACATGGCAAAGACTCCCTAATCTTCAGAAACGCTATCTCCGTCATCAAACTACTCTGGCTCAGAAACCCGAGCTAAACTCTTTAAACTTTCAGACGCTTTGAGCCGCATCACTATAACTCCTTGAGTATTGCGTCCGAAAACTGAAACTTGATCTGAAGGGATTCTGACCATGGTGCCCTGGTCAGATATCAAAATTACTTGCTCACCCGAAAAAATTTGAGAAGCTCCTACTAAAGGTCCATTTCGGTCACTGGCTTGCATCGCCTTCATACCCTTTCCTCCTCGGCCTTTTGTTGGATATTCCGCTGTGGGCGTCCGCTTTCCAAATCCATTTTGGCTTACCGTCAATAGATACCCATCTGATTCAGGGATTACCATAGATATAACTCTGTGGTCAGGAGGTAATCGCATCCCTCTGACGCCTTTGGAGACACGACCCGTAGCTCTTACATCTTTTTCATCAAACCGAACAGCCTTACCCTCGCTGCTAAACAACATGATATCTTTCGTTCCATCTACAACGGCGGTCCCGATCAGCGTGTCATCACCAACCAAATCAACCGCGCGCAAACCCACGGTTCGAGGTTTTGAATAATGGGATAGTAATGTTTTTTTAATAGTTCCGTTCGCCGTAGCCATAACTATAAAGTGATCTGCACTATATTTATCAACAGGCAGTATCGAGTTTATGCGCNCACCATCCTCCAATGGCAGCAGATTGATAACCGGACGACCGCGAGCATTTCGACCTGCCAATGGTATTTGGTAAACCTTCAACCAATAAACTTTGCCCTTATTAGTAAAGCATAGAATTGTCGAATGAGTACTGGCGACCAAAANATGCTCCACAAAGTCCTCATCCTTGACTGAAGTNGCCGATTTTCCNACACCTCCGCGACCTTGTGCCTGATAATCCGCCAGAGGTTGTGTCTTGGCGTAACCGCTATGTGAAATCGTGACAACACGATCTTCTTGTGCAATAAGATCTTCCAACGTAAAGTCATGCTGAGACTCAACGATTTTAGTTTTTCTTGGATCGCCAAATTCAGAAACGATCTGTGTTAATTCATCTCTGATGACGTCCATTAATATATTCGAATCTCCGAGTATATTCTCGTATTCGGCGATCTCATCTAGTTTGGCAGAAAATTCCGATATAATTTTCTCTTGCTCCATACCGGTTAGCCTGTGCAGACGCAGCTCCAATATATCGCGCGCCTGATTCGGTGACAGATAATACTTCCCACCTAACATTCCATGCTTGGCGCTCATCACATTATCCTGGCCTGGTTCAGATCCCGAACGCCTNAGCATTTCCATGACAGATCCTGGACTCCAACCTCTAGCAACAATGGCCTCCCGCGCCTCTCTTGGCGTTGCAGCGCTCTTTATCAGGGCAATAACTTCATCAATGTTCTCCAATGCAACTGCAAAACCCTCAAGGGTGTGGGCCCTTTCTTGAGACCTCTTCAGGAGATAATTTGTGCGCCTAGTCACCACCTCTCGTCTATGCTGAATAAAAAACTCAAGCAATTGTTTCAGGTTGAGTACTCTCGGCTGGCCATCCACCAGTGCAACAACGTTGATTCCAAAAACAGATTGCAACTGCGTTTGAGAATATAAATTATTTAACACCACCTCACCGATATCGCCTCGCTTGATTTCGATCACAATCCGCAATCCATCTTTGTCAGATTCATCGCGCAATTCCGAAATACCGTCAAGCTTTTTTTCTTTAACCAGATCGGCAATCCGTTCAATAAGTCGAGATTTATTCAATTGAAATGGGATTTCGGAGATAATTATCGTTTCTCTCTGNGTTTTTTCATTAACAATAATTTCTGCAGTTCCACGGACATAAATGCGTCCTCGTCCTGTCTTATATGCCTCAACGATACCGGCCCTGCCATTTATTGTTGCTCCAGTCGGGAAATCTGGCCCCGGAATATGAGTCATTAATTCTTCCAAGGTGATTTCAACATTATCTATNAGAGCAAGGCATCCGTTGATAATCTCTGCAAGATTGTGCGGTGGGATATTAGTGGCCATACCAACGGCAATGCCAGATGACCCATTAACCAAAAGATTCGGTACTTGGGTAGGCAAAACAGCAGGGATAGACTCCGACTCATCGTAATTTGGCACGAAATCTACCGTGTCTTTGTCCAAATCCCGCAAAAGGACATGCGCTATCTTGGACATTCTTATTTCTGTATAACGCATAGCCGCTGCAGAGTCACCATCAATAGACCCAAAATTTCCCTGACCATCAACCAACATGTATCGCAAAGAAAAAGGTTGCGCCATACGAACAATGGTGTCGTAAACTGCGGAATCACCATGAGGATGATATTTACCAATTACATCCCCTACCACGCGAGCAGATTTTTTATAGGGTTTGTTCCAGTCGTTGTTCAATTCACTCATCGCAAACAGAACCCGTCTGTGAACTGGTTTTAAACCGTCCCTGACATCTGGCAATGCCCTTCCTACTATTACACTCATGGCATAGTCCANATAAGATTTCTTTAGTTCTTCCTCAATGTTAACTGGCTCTATTTCTCTTGCTAAATCAACCATAAATCGCCACTATTTTATTTCACAATAAATTTTTTGTGCGAATCAAAACCTATTTAAATTAAAAGCCTTTGAACACAAATTTCTAATCTNTTATTCTATCACATATCGCGTATCTGCAAGGAGTATTTAATATTAATCAACGGTCGCTTTGCTTAAAGAAAAACAAAAACAAAAAAGCGTTATACTCCGAGACGCAAGAAAGGAATAGACATGGAAACACCGGAATCACGCGAGCAGGTCGATATACTTGTAAAGTGTAAATATCTAATACCGATAGTTCCCTTCGGGATCGAATACAAAGATTATGCAATCGCTGTAAAGAATCAACGTATCTTAAAGATCTGCCCCCAGACCGAGGCATCGAGCCGTTATAGGGCGGGAAAAGAATATGATCTGAAGCACCACCTCATCATGCCAGGCTTGGTTAATTCACAAGTATGCGCTTCGATGAGACTGCTCAAGGGCTTAACCAGCGATTTAAAACGCCAAACTTGGTTAACAGAGTATGTTCGTCCTTTAGAGCAAAAGATTTTAAATGCAGATTTTGTGAGAGACGGAGCAAAACTTGCCATTTCAGAAATGATAAAATCCGGGACTACTTGTTACGCCGATATGTATTTTTTTCCAAATGTTTCGGCAGCAATCGCTCGTGAAATTGGAGTTCGCAGTCAAATAGGATTTCCCGTATTTGATGAGTCCTCTGGACGAAGTGCGGACTCTTATATTCATGAGGGTTTAAAGCTGCATGATTCCTGCAAGAATCAACTTCTTACAAAAATAGCTTTCGCCATCGATTCAATAAACATGCTCGATTCGGAGACACTTAGCCTGATAGCCACTTATGCCAACGAATTAGACCTCCCGATCCGCATCCGTTTGCATGAAAATGCAAACGAAAAGCCCGTCTCAGTGAATCGCTTCGGATCCAGACCATTAGAACGATTGATCGAACTTGGCATGCTGCAACCTCAAACACAGTTAGCCCATATGATAAAAATCGATGCTCATGATATCCAGCTACTAAAAAACAATGGGTGTCATATAATTGCATGTCCCGAGTCAAATCTAAAGCTAGACAATGGTTTTTGTCCGATCGAAGAATTGCTCGTTCATGGGATAAATGTCGGGTTGGGAACTGAGAGCTCAGCATGCAATACTTCCTTGGACTTGCTCGGTGGCATCAAAATAGTAAACCTTCTGACAAAAGGTTTCTCGAAAGACTCCTCGTTCTTTGATGGTCATCAATCATTGCAAATGGCAACGCTGAATGGCGCGAGATCGCTGAATTGGCAAGATCAAATAGGAAGCCTAGAGTCTGGCAAATTCGCAGATTTCATAGCAATTGATATCAGAAATATCGACTGTTTTTCAACAACTAACATGGCATCCTCCATCGTTTATGGCTCTTCTGGATCAGATGTTAGTCATTGCTGGGTGGGCGGAAAAGCGTTGATGGAAAATAGCGTGCTCAAAACTATCCGCGAATCAGACTTAGTAAATGTTAGAGAGAAATGGGGCCAAAAGCTGCACTTAGCGCGAAGCACTCTGAAAGGCAATCGCAACTTATGAATTTAAACCTTACCGAAGTTGAAAAATTCGATAGCCTTGCGAGCCAATGGTGGGATAAGCAAGGAGAGTTTAGGACATTGCATGACATTAATCCGCTTCGAGCCAACTGGATCGATAACAAGTCTCCAGTTGCAGGTAAGCGATTATTGGATGTGGGTTGTGGTGGCGGCATTTTATGCGAGTCACTAGCTCAAAGAGGTGCTGATGTCATCGGCATAGATGCCGGCAAACAATCTATTAAGGTAGCAAATCTGCACAAACTTGAATCTGGATTGTCAATCGACTATTTCGTCTCAACCGCGGAAGACTATGCGCAAAAACACCCAAAGCAATTTGATGTTGTTACTTGTCTTGAGATGCTTGAACATGTGCCCGAACCCTCCTCCGTGGTAGATGCTTGCGCCAAATTGGTAAAACCAGGTGGGGCTGTTTTCTTCTCAACCATAAATCGAAANCCAAAATCTTATTTTCTGGCCATTTTAGGNGCTGAGTATATTTTAAAATTATTACCAGTCGGAACTCATAATTATTCAGGCTTCATTCGCCCATCAGAGTTAACTTCTTGGCTGCGTAAAACAAAGTTAGAAGTGCAATCACTCACTGGACTCGAATATGATTTGGTGAGAAGAAGATATCGACTCAACCACAATAATGCAGATGTAAACTACATGATCTACGCAAAGAAACCTCTTTAAATATCACCTGGAATTTAAAAAAATATGATTGATTTTGACGGATTGCTGTTTGACCTTGACGGAACTCTGCTAGACACGGCCCCCGATTTTATTACGTCATTAAATGCTCAATTAGCAATGCATGGACAAGCTCAGTTGCCCCACGAGGAAATCCGACTGAACGTAACAAATGGATCTGCAGGACTTATTCAACATGCCTTTGGCATCTCTCAAGAAGACCCGACTTTTGAGGAATATAAAAATGAACTATTATCGATCTACAGACACCATCTTGCAGACAAAACAGTTTTATTTCCAGGTCTTCTCGAGGTGCTGCATGAGTGCAAAAACCGAGCTATTCCATGGGGAATCGTAACCAATAAACCTTGGGCTTTNACAAAACCATTGCTAACAGAATTGCACCTATTGGAGTTTAGCGCATGCACTGTGTGTCCAGATCATGTAAAAAAGCCTAAACCGGATCCTGAATCTATAAATCTTGCATGTGACCTTATGCGCGTCAATCCAGAAACATGTATCTATATCGGCGACCATGCGCGTGATATAACTGCTGGAAAAAATGCGGGAATGCGGACTATTGCCGCGCACTGGGGTTATGTCGACATCACCGAAGACATTTCCAGTTGGGGGGCAACTTGGATTGTAAAAAAATCTCAGCTTCTGCGGAGCTTTCTTTTTGGAAATACCGAATGTTGACCCCAGATCAAATCTGCAGATATGCTCCCCCTCCCAACCACCTTGAAGGTCGAATAATTTTAATTTCTGGAGCAGGCGACGGCATAGGCCGCGACGTAGCCCTTGCATGCGCAGAGCAAGGCGCAACCACTATTCTGCTGGGAAGATCCATAGGCAACCTAGAAAGCACATATGATGCAATATTAGAGAGAACTACCCATACACCTGTAATTTGCCCCATCGACCTGGAGACAGCCGGTCCTGATGAATATGCGCAACTGAACCTACTTGTGAANAGTCAATTTGGCCGTTTGGATGGCCTTGTAAATAATGCGGGAATCTTAGGAAGCAGGACTCCGATGAACCACTATAAACTGCAAACTTGGGATTCAGTGCTAAANATTAATGTTACCGCCCAATACATGTTGACTCAAGCTCTAGTTCCAACGCTCGAAGGCTCAGCTAGCGGGGCCTCAGTGATTTTCACAACTTCTNGAATTGGTCGAAGGAGTCGCGCATTTTGGGGGGCTTATGCCGTTTCTAAGTTTGCCATTGAAGGTTTAGTGCAAACTTGGGGCCAAGAATGTGAGAACCTGGGGTCATTCAGAATCAACGCCATCGATCCCGGAGCAACACGAACAAAAATGCGTGCAGAGGCTTATCCAGCCGAGAATCCAGAAAAATTGAAATCGCCTTCAGAAATTATGCCTGCATATCTTTATCTTTTGGGTGATGATAGTATAGGTATCAACGGCCTCACTATAGATGCTCAACTTCCCGACAAACAACAAAACTAAAGCTGCCTTATCTTTCGTGGCGAGCGGCGACCGTCAAACTTTGACCGACCTTCTTTCACAGCTTTGTATTGCCTATCACGCCTTTGAGATGTTTTTGAAGAAAGTTTGCACGCTGTGAGGCCCACAGACAAAACCAATTCTTTCACTTGATCAGCCTTCAACTCGAGAAAGTTGGATCGCCGGACTGCCGATGGCAGGCGCACCGGGCCGTATCTGATGCGCTTAAGTCTGCTCACTTTTGCACCCTGAGATTCGAAAAGCCGGCGCACTTCTCTGTTACGACCCTCAAGTAATACAACCCTGAACCAGCTGTTGCTCACTGATAAAGAGCTCTTCTCCAGGTCAAAGTTGTGAGGAACTATAGAACTGAATTTAGCAATACCGTCCTCCAATTCAACCCCATTGGTCAATCGCCTGACCGCTGCCGCATCCATTCTTCCATAAACTCTAACCAAATATTCCCTCTCTATCGAAAACGATGGATGCATAAGTCTATGCGCCAAGTCTCCATAATTCGTTATGAGCAAAAGGCCACTGGTATTGATATCCAATCGTCCCACAGTGATCCAACGTCCTTTGGTTAATCGAGGCAACCTATCAAAAATTATCGGACGGTCNNCGGGATCATAAGCCGCAGAGACCTCTCCNTCGGATTTATTGTATATTAGAACTCTATTTAACTGCTCTTTTTGGAGCGCAACAGAACGCCCATCAACCAATATTTTATCATCCAGTTTTGCCCTATCGCCCAATTTCGCAACGGAACCATTAACAGTGACCCTTTTATCGGAAATCCATTTTTCAATTTCTCTTCTGGAACCCAGTCCAGCCGAGGCAAGCAGTTTTTGCAGCCTTTCGTTCATCGGTCAGAAACTCTGAATGCGCCTGCTGCCGGAGAGCC
The DNA here is from genome assembly GCA_002591625.1 of Porticoccaceae bacterium. Taxonomy (GTDB): domain Bacteria; phylum Pseudomonadota; class Gammaproteobacteria; order Pseudomonadales; family Porticoccaceae; genus TMED48. The sequence goes on along the minus strand of PCDB01000026.1, from coordinate 13,004 downwards.
AAGTAATTCAGCCATCTTTTTTGGACGCATTTTCACTACCGAACTCACCAATGTCTTGCGAGGCGAAGATCATATCTGGTTCAAAGTCCACAAGGTTTTTGATTTCCTTGAGAGGTGGCAAGTCCTGCAAACTTGTAAGATTAAAATAGTCCAAAAAGAGTTTTGTTGTCGAATAAAGAGCGGGGCGACCCGGGACATCCCTGTGGCCTATGACCGCGATCCACCCTCTTTCTTGCAATCCGCGAATTATGTCCGTGCTGACTGCAACACCACGCACCAACTCAATGTCGCCTCGAGTCACTGGCTGACGGTAAGCAACCAAGGCGAGAGTTTCTAGCATTGCTTTCGAGTATCGCTTAGGTTTTTCCTCCCATAAGCGGCTAATCCAAGGCGCAAGCTCCTGATTGACCTGAAATCGCCATCCACTGGCCACACGCATCAGTTTATATCCGCGATCACGACAGTCGTCTTCAATTTCTTCTATCGCAGCTAGTATTTGATCTCTCGGCGGTCTCTCGCAATCTTCAAAGAGTGCTTCCAAAAAAGGCGCATCTAGTGGTTTTGCAGCTGCAAGAAAGGCCCCTTCAATTATCTGTCTAATAAGTTGAGAGTTCATGCCTTCTTTGCCACAAGATGAATACTGTCGAAAGGTTCGGTTTGAACAACATCAATAAATGATTCTTTAACCAATTCCATCAGAGCTAAAAACGTCACGACAACACCAGCTCTGCCCTCATTTACAGTAAAGAGGTTCTCAAATCGCACAAATGAATTCCGCACCAGCTTGTCAAGAATGTGGGACATACGCTCTCTCACCGACAACGCTTCAGAACTGACTTGGTGGTTTGTAAACATTTCAGCTCGCTTCAAGACACCAATAAAAGCAACCACCAGTTCACTAATGCTTACCTGAGGATAACATTTCTGCATATCCCGATAAGTTACCTCCGCACTAGCTTGGTGGGTATCACGACCCATGCGAGGAAGCTCATCTATATCCTCGGCCGCCTGTTTGAAACGTTCATATTCTTGCAAACGCTGAATCAAGTCCAATCTTGGATCCTCATCCTCGTCGTCCTCCAAAGAGTGCCGGGGCAAAAGCATTCGAGTTTTTACTTCAGCTAACATGGCTGCCATTACTAAATAGTCGGCCGCAAGTTCTAACTGAATTTCACGCATTAATTCAATATAACTCATATATTGGCGCGTAATAGCTGCCACATCTATATCTAAGATGTCTAAGTTTTGCCGCTTAATTAGATACAACAACAGGTCTAAGGGCCCTTCNAAAGCCTCTAAAATAATTTCTAGTGCCTGAGGCGGAATATACAGATCCTTCGGCATGACGGACATAGCCTCACCCTGAATAACTGCAAACGGCATCTCACTTTGCTGTGGTTGATTGTATTCCATCGAATCTCTAATGGATGGATTATTCACCTTGGATGATGATTCTAATTTGATCACTATTCTTGTCCTGAGATTACCTTATATAATTATACTACTTAGGCTACTCTTGCACGATATTATTGATTAGATAAAATAAAATCACCTAGTCCCTGCCGAACCAAAGTTGGAGTATCATCAGTCAAATCAACCACGGTAGAAGGTAATATNCCGCAATAACCACCATCAATTATTGCGTCGACCTGCGCTCCTACGCGCTGCTTTATTTCATAGGCATCTGACAAGCCAAATTCATCATCAGGCAGAGTAAAAGTCATATTGATGACTGGTCCTGACAGTGCATTCATCAGTGCTTGGATAACAAGATTATCTGGAATCCTGACCCCTACAGTTTTTCGCTTGGGATGAAGCAAACGTCTGGGCAATTCTGACGAAGCGGCCAAAACGAATGTAAATGGACCCGGCGTGAAAGTCCTGAGGGTGCGGAAATTGCTGTTGTTAAGCTTAGCATATATGGCAACCTCGGAAATGTTCCGACAGAGCAAGGTAAAGTTATGATCCTTGTTGAGATTCCTAATTTTGCGAATCCGTTCCAAGGCGCGTTTGTCTCCAATTTTACAGCCAATTCCATAAACAGAATCGGTCGGATAAACGAGAATTCCTCCATCATTCAAAATTTCTGCCGCCTGATTAATCAGGCGCGCCTGCGGATTTTGTGGATGTATACTGATATAGTNACCCATTACCAAACCCTGACCTTCTTTATGGCCTATTATCTCACAACTTGCTTGTCATTCGATTTTTTATAATTATGAGTCATTATCCACTGATAACCCAAAAGCTTTGGGTAAAATTTTTAAACAATGATTGATCAGAATTCTAAGTCACAATTGCAGCTTGAAACGCATCTTGAAAAAAGTGCTGCACCTCAGGAAAGCTTGGTGCTGAACCTGTTGTTCAACCTATTAGTGCCCACAATTATATTAAAAACACTGAGCAATGAGGACTACCTTGGAATCAAGCTTGCAGTCATTACAGCCCTTGTTTTTCCTCTNGTATATGGATTACGAGATCTGATTAAACGCAAAGTATTTAATTTTTTTTCAGCCCTAGGTTTTATTAGTGTATTACTCACGGGAGGATTAACCCTCTTGGAATTAGACGCCATTTACTACGCCATTAAAGAAGCATCTATTCCCGGTCTTTTCGGGTTGGCCACATTGTTGTCACTAAAGACCTCTACTCCACTAGTGCGAACATTTGTGCTAAACGACAATCTGGTGAATATTGAACTCATCTACAAAGCGCTAGAAAAAAACCGACGCTCAGAGGAATTCGAAAGCCTGCTAGTCAATGGGTCATGTATTCTTGCGGGAGGCTTTTTTCTATCTGCCAGCTTGAATTACGTTCTGGCCATAGTGCTTTTGACTGCTCAACCCGGAACTGTCTTATTTAACGAACAGCTAGGCGACATGATCTTTTTGAGTTTCCCTGTAATAATGGTGCCAGTAACAATAGTGTTACTCGGCAATCTTTACTATCTTCTGAAAGGCATTACTCGCATAACGGGACTTACGCTCGAAGAGCTATTCAACCTAAAAGACGAGGAACAAACCGGATCTGATAGTGAGATATAATATTTAAGTCATTTAACTAATAAAGCATATCGTTAAACTTCTAGTTTTAGCNTGTTGAACTCCAGCTGCTTCGCTCATTTTTTAGAAAAGTGGCCCTACCAACATTCAAGTAGATATCGTAAACTCTGGTCCAGAAGTGCACTGGCGCTTTTTAGAGGGAATTTTTATGTGTTCAAATCTATGCGATATCTATAACTTTTTAATGGGTTCGCTCGGCTTTTGGAACCCATTAAGATGAAATATTTTACATTAACAAATTGTATCATATTTTCGTGCGTTAACACTTCGCTTCTTGCTCAAGAAAGTGGCTTGCCACAAGAACATATTTTAGAAAGAAACAGCACTCCACTTACAAATATAGAGCGAGACGTCATCCACAGTTCCGCTGCCCCTGATGTCGGTCAGAATTCGTCTATTAACCCCGATATCATCGAAAAAGAAACTAATCCAGCAACTGCGAAAAACCTTAAAGCTTATATTACGGACGAATTTTATGTTCCTGTAAGGAGTCTCCCTGACACAAACGGCAGAGTTATTCACAGAGGTCTCAAAAGCGGTACTTCGTTGCAGCTGATTGAAGCGAGTGATGGATGGTCTAGAATTAAAACCGAATTTGACTTGGAAGGGTGGATAGAGACTAGATTTGTTAAGGCTGATCCAATCGCAAAAGTTTTGTTAGCGTTAGCAGATCAAAAAAATAAACAACTAGAAAGTCTTAATGATGAATTAGAAAAAGCAATTAAAGTCGAGCAGCCAAAAAAGGAGTTGGCCGGGCAAAAAATCGCTGCACTTTCTTTAGAAAACGAGAGGCTTACTACTGAATTAAGAGACTTCTCTTCGAAGACTGCAAGAGCAATGGCAACACAAGATCAAATCCAGTCATTAGTCAGTCAGAATAATCTCTTAACGCAGGAAAACGATGTTCTTAAAGCGCGTCTAAGTAATTTCGAAAAAGATGATTTATATCGTTCATTTCTATATGGTGGATTAGCGGTTTTCCTCGGAGCTATCCTATCAGCCTTGGTGCCCAGACTCCGTGGCCGAAAACGTTTTCAGGAATGGGGTTAAGCTTCATGTCTAGAAAAACAAATTTCAAACGACTCGTTCCAATCACTACAACGCTTACGTTTTTATTGTTTTCACTCCCCACCATGGCTGAAAAACCTCTTGTCCTTCTGACAACTGATAAAGGAGAGATAACGCTGCAGTTGTTTCCTGAACTTGCGCCGAAGAGTGTCTTTGGTTTTTTGAATCTAGTCGAAGATTTCCATTATGATGGATTGATCTTTCATCGTGTGATAGAGGACTTTATGATTCAATCTGGAGGGTATACTTTTGACATGACTCGACGTGAAGCCGCCGCTCCAGACATAGTGAGCGAAGCCTCTAATGGGTTACAAAATAAACGCGGCACGGTAGCTTTTGCAAGAACCTCAGATCCTAACAGCGCCCGTGCCCAGTTCTTTATCAATCACCAAAACAATCCTTCACTCGATCCTAATTCAAAAAAAGCAGGTTACACTGTTTTCGGGGAGGTAATCAGTGGCATGCCAGTTGTCGACGAAATTGCCAAAGTGCCAACTGGCAGTTTTGGAGATTATCAAGATGTCCCCAAGGAGCCGATTAGAATTCTTAGCGCTAAGCTCCTTAATCCAATCGTTTGGGAGAAACTTAGACCGAGAAAACTTTCTTTTGAGAGGCCTATACCTGTGCCCTGAGACCGCTTGATAGCCTAAATCCCTCACTTCTGAATGGGATACCAACCACTGAATGATCATACCTAGGACCCCCCAAAGGCCATGACTGCGTTAAGCATAAACATTAACAAGATTGCTCTTCTAAGGAATTCCCGACCTGGCAACTATCCTGATGTTGCATCGTACGCAGAAAAATGCATCAACTTTGGAGCCGATGGCATAACTGTTCACCCTCGTCCAGATCAGAGACACATTCGTCCCAATGATGTCCGAGATATATCTAAAATCATAAGCGAATTAGACGAAGTAGAATTCAATGTTGAGGGCAATCCATTTGCCGACCAAAACGGCGACTACCCTGGACTACTCAAGTTAGTAAAGCAAACCAGACCAGACCAGTGCACGCTTGTGCCCGATGGGCTTGATCAGCTCACATCAGATCATGGTTTTGATCTGGATGCTTTTGGAAAAACCTTAAAACCTATTATAGAAGAAATAAAATCCTTTGGGACTCGAGTGAGCCTGTTCTTAGATCCTGATCCACATCAAATCCAAAATGCGGCAAAGCTAGGTGCAGATAGAATTGAACTCTATACAGGACCCTATGCTAGCGCGTGGGGTAGCGAAGAACTCAAGAACATTCACAAACAGCATGCCAGCGCTGCAAAACTTGCTAATTCACTTGGATTGGGTGTTAACGCCGGACATGATCTCAATTTAGAGAATCTGGCTCATTACGCCACGATAGAGAATCTTCTTGAGGTTTCCATTGGTCATGCTTTTACGGTGGACTCTGTCTACATGGGACTTAGACAATCGATGGATGCTTACCTTTCTATCCTGTCCAGGCCTCAAGATAGTTGAATCAAGATGCGAAATCATAACAAAAGTCCCAACCAAATAAATAAATATAGTGACAGCATTTCGTACCAGAAAAAAAAAGCATTTTTTGACAGTCTATTGACCATCTATGGGCGTTACACGTGCTTGGAAGCAATGCAAGATAGATCGCTGGAGATTCATCGGCTTCATCTTGCCAAATCCAATCGAGTCAGCGGTATTATTGAGAAACTAATCGGATTAGCCAAAGATCGAGCTATTGAAATTTGCTACCATACACGACATGAACTATCCCGAATATCCCGAAATAGCAATCAGGATCAAGGGGTAGCCTGTGACGTCAAACATGCGAACTTCAGACACTACTCTAATTCATTCAAGAAACTTTCTCTAGCCACTCAACCCGTGATTATGGCCCTAGACGGAGTTTCAAATCCCCAAAACTTGGGAATGATAATTCGTAGCGTGACTGCAAGCAGGGTAAATTCTATTTTACTTCCACTTCGATCTTGGAAACACATATCTCCCCTGACAATCAAAGCTAGCGCAGGAACTCTTTTCAAGAGTGAAATCCTTCGCTGCGAAGATTTAGCATTCGCTATTCGGGATTTTAAAAAGAATGGTTTTAAAGTAGCCATAATGGAAAGCAATGCAAAAAAATCAATTGATAGCATTAAAATTCCGGGGCCAGTAATTTTCGTATTGGGTAATGAGACTAATGGGGTTAGCAAAGAGGTGGCCGGATTGGCAGATTATCGGTTAAGTATTGCTCTGCAACGAGGTGTTCAGTCACTCAATGTTGCAGTCAGTGCTGCTCTTGTTGCCTTTACAATGACATGAGAAAAACCTAGGGTAGTGCACTCGGCGTTAACCCCCAGAGCGGAGATCTCCAAGCAGCGACAATCGCTAAAATAGCAGTCAGAATTGCGATGCTAGACAGCGCAATTAGAAAGTCGAAATTTTCTATGGCGATGCCGCACATCCATGCTCCCAAAGGAGTGCCACCGAACAACGATAACTGGTAGATTGAAACTGCTCTGGCACGAAAGGCCAAGACAACATGATCATGGATAATTATGCGTCCCAAAGCCATGGCTAATCCAGAGGAAAATCCCCAAAAAAATACTACTGGAAAGAGCAACCAAAAACTCGGATGCCATGCCACTATTNAAAGCAAAGCCCCNCGCCAAAAAAACGTAATTATCATTGATCTGCCGGGATTGGGAAAAGTGTTCACTTTTCTCATGACTCCCAAATTAGCTGCTACAACTCCAAGTATAAATACTGTTTGAATAGAGGCTAGCAACCCCGCTCCACCATGATATATGTGATGAGCTAAAATTGGAGTCGCTACAATAAAAGCGCCAAAAGGCAAAACGCCTGTAGCAAATACGATATATAGTAAGTGCATTAGCCTTGTATCATCTTTAAACAATGCCATGCCCTCACCTATCTCTCGGCAAAGATTTCGAGTTTCCTTTTTTTCAGAAACTGATCCAATCTGAGCAGGATGACTCTGCCGGATTAAAAGCGCTGTTACCCCAAAAAAGCTCATTTGCAAAAGTATCAGGGTCGATAAACTCAAGTAGCCGAGTAATCCGGCAAAGAGGAAGCCGATCCCAAGAGCGACGAATCTTACAACCAAAGTCTTAGCGACTAACTGATGCATGGCTTTCGTTTGCGCTCGGCCTAAAAGACTTTCTCTTGCTGGTTGCGCAAACGCAGTGACCATGCCAAAGATTAGCCCGAAACCAATTACCAACTCAATATTTAGCTCATTGTTTAGTTCAGCAAAAAGCAGCAGTCCTAATGGGAAGAGATATGAAAGGTAGAGTAATGCTAGCCAAGAGCCTTGATGCAACCGATCTGAAATCACGCCAGCCGGCAAAATAAAAAGCAGATTTGGAATCAACAACATCATTTGTGCAAAGCCCAATTGACTCGGGGACCCCTCTAAAACCCCTATAATTATCCATGGATAAAGAACATTGTGTAAGCCGACCGCCAGGTTTGTGGTTCCAATTGCGTAAAGATAATATTTAAAAGAAAATTGCATTTTACTTTTCCATTCGCATGCCACCACGGTCGTGCTAAGCACCAATATTCCAGTTCCACACTGAGGTCGCATAATGCTTCATACATCGTTACGTTCAGACAGTGTAATTCCGTTGCAATTTTAATGAGCTATATCTCGGTCTTGTGCTCTGGATACACATTGTGAGATACCAAAAGATCCGCAAATTCTCTCTCTTGCATTGTTGGAACCCGCAGCAGTTTCGCTTTCTCTAACTTCGAACCAGCCTTCGAGCCTACAAGCAATTTAGTGGTTTTTGCAGAAATGGAAGATGAGACTTTCGCTCCCAAACTTTTAAGGATACCTTTGGCACCCTCTCTGCTCATCGAATCAAGATTTCCTGTCAAAACCCAAGTTTGCCCAGCAAGAGGACGGCTCGAATTTTCCTTGTCAACCTTATGATGACAGTTCAAACCGATCGATAGTAATTCATCAATAACATTCATGTTTTTGGGTTCAGCAAAATAATCGACTATGTGTCGAGCGACGACGGGCCCAACACCTTCGATTTCTGTTAATTTCTCAAGCGGTTCAGCAATTAAAGCCTCTAGAGATTGAAATCGATTCGCCAAGATTTGAGCGCAACCCTCTCCTACCTCTCGAATTCCTAGTGCATAAATAAACTTGCTGAGACTTGTATCACGGCTAGCATGGATTGATTTAAGTAACTTTTTAGATGATTTTTCAGCCATTCTCTCCAATGAACAAAGGATAACCAAATCCAAACGATATAGGTCAGAAAATGACTTAACATGATCTCTGTCCACAAGTTGTTCAACAAGTTTATCTCCTAGACCTTCAATATTTATTGCCCTTCTCGATACAAAATGGTTGATCGATTGCTTCACTTGAGCAGGACAACGCATGCCTCCTGTGCAGCGCACTGCGGCCTCATCGGGCACCTGCTCTATCTCTGAACCGCAGACTGGACACTGCTGCGGAAATTCGATCAAGCTAGCATTGGCACGTCGATATTCTTTTACAACACGAACTATTTTTGGGATAACATCACCTGCTCGACGGACGATAACGGTATCATCCGTAAAAAGATCTAAGCGAGCAATCTCATCTTGATTATGAAGAGTAGCGTTTCTCACGGTCACTCCCCCAACAAACACTGGTTCCAGTCTACCCACTGGCGTAATGACTCCAGTTCTGCCGACTTGATACTCAACGGCGACTAATCGCGTCATTTCCTCTTGAGCTGGAAACTTCCTTGCTATCGCCCAACGTGGCGAGCGCAAAACTGCGCCCATTCGCTGCTGTATTTCTAGACTATTAACTTTTATCACAATGCCATCGATATCATAGGGTAGAGATGAGCGTTGCTTAGCTAATTGCTCATAGAAACTTTCACATTGGAAAATATTGGCTGCCAAATATGTATGGCTGTTTACCAAAAAGCCAAGCTGCTTTAAATAAGTCAGCATCTCAAAATGAGTTTTTGGTTTGACAGTGCTTTCGAGAATTCCCAAACCATACACGGACATCACGAGAGGCCTGCTTGCTGTAACTCTTGAATCCAACTGACGAAGGCTCCCAGCCGCTGCATTTCGAGGGTTGACAAATTTTTTATCCCCCAGTCTGTCTGCCTCCGCATTCAGCAGCTCAAAACCTTCATGTGGAATATAAACCTCCCCTCTCACTTCAATCAGATTTGGGAGGGAATCACCCTGAAGCCGCAACGGCACCGATCTTATAGTTTTTGCATTCGCCGTGACATCCTCTCCAATCATGCCATCCCCTCGGGTCGCAGCGCGCTCCAATACTCCATCGCGGTATAGGAGACTCAAAGCCACACCATCAAGCTTGGGCTCGCAAACATAATTGACATTCTCTTGTGTTTCTGTGCGCTCAGCAATTCTCCGATCGAAATCCATTAATGCATCTGAATCAAAGGCATTTTCGAGTGATAGCATCGGAACGGAATGCGAAATCTGTGAAAATTCTGATAGTGGCCTGCCTCCCACTCTGTGCGTTGGAGAGTCATCATCTATCAAATCTGGAAAGGCATGCTCCCAAGACTGAAGCAGCGACAATTTTCTGTCATATTCACCATCGGAAATTACAGGGTCATCGAGCACATGGTATCGATGATTATGGTATTGAAGTTCTTTGACGAGAGTCTTATATGCTTGAACCGGAGGCGCTGCCATAAATCTACTTCAGACCGCCATTGGCCATTATTCACCGGCCTTTACGCGAATAAAATTGCGTGCAAGCTGTCGATTATGATCTATGGTTTGCGGTGTCATTGAACTCCGGGATTCATCCAAAATGTGCAAATTTAAACTCGCCGAAATTACATTAGCAGTCGAGAGCATCTCATTGAAAGCACCCTCAGGGTGCTGGACCTCGTGAAGATTAACAAACATTGTCACACCGGGTGTGGTCATCTCAGTCATCATATCCAGATCGAAAGTACCGGGATTCAAAATATTGGCCAAACTGAAAATGATTGGGCCCGAGCCATTACCATCTCGATGAAAATGAAAAATACCCATTTCACCGAATCGAAGGCCCGCTTCCAGGAGCGTCGATAAAAGCTCCGAACCTCTTACAAATGAGTCTTTTTCGGACATCAAATGAATGATCATGATTTGTGGTTCTTGTGCTGCTGAAGGCTTTTTAGCCACAACCTCTGCGTTGGACCCCATCTCTGCCTCCGACGGGCTTTTCGTTTCCTCAAAAATCAGGTCAACCTGACCCTTTTTTTCAGACGGAGTATAACGCTCGTCTATATCCTCAGGACTAAGCAAAACATCTTCCATGGCATCGAAATCTATATTACGCACACCCACTATTCTTGAGCCACCAGCGGGAAAGTCGCTACCAAATATATCATTCTGACCGTCCTCATATTTTGAGTTTTTTTCTAAGCGGCTGGACGACATCTGGATATTTTCATAACGATTCCGCCTGAAACGACGAACCGCATCGAGTCCGATCGCAACAAATACGAGAACCGCCAAAGCGACCAAAATGTTAATTGAACCTAGAAGCTCCATCCTAACTCTTTCTCACCGCGTCTCAGACCAGACTCGTATTGTAGTTGGCTAAATGGAAAACTAAAATCTTTTTATTTTACACTAAGTAGATGCCGAAAGTTTGACCGCTGCATTCACATCAACAGATACAATTTTGGACACTCCGGCTTCCATCATAGTTACTCCTACTAATTGATTTGTGGCTTGCATCGTGGTCTTGTTGTGAGTAACTATAATAAACTGAACTTGGTCGGACATCTCTCGAACCACTTCAGCATAACGAGCAACATTGAGATCATCTAGCGGTGCATCCACTTCATCGAGCATACAAAAAGGCGCTGGATTTAGCTTAAAGATAGCAAACACCATCGCAATTGCGGTTAGAGCCTTTTCTCCACCTGAAAGCATATGAATCGATGCATTTTTCTTACCCGGTGGTCTTGCTCGGATCATCACACCTGTATTTAACAAATCGTCATCAATTATTTCCAAATATGCTTCTCCCCCTCCAAAAAGTTTGGGGAACAAATCTCTGATATTCATATTCAGCAGGTCAAAAGTGTCTTTGAAACGAGACCGTGTTTCACGATCGATCTTTTTAATTGCTGTTTTAAGTGTCTCCAAAGCTTCCTCTAATTCTTCATTTTGTTTATCAAGATACTCTCTTCTCTCAGATTCAAGCTCATATTCTTGAATAGCAGCCAAGTTGATCGGGCCTAATCGTTGTATCCTGTCTTGGATCAATTGCAACTCAACTTCCTTTGCATTTAAATCATAATTATCACCCACCGCCCCCAATAATTCCGGTAGGTCCGCTTCTTTGTCAGCAAATTGCTCCTCGAGAGCATCCCTGCGCGTAGTCAGTTCTCTTAATGCTAGTCGATGAGATTCAAGCTCTGAACCGTTTAAAGCAATCTCAGAATCAATAACGTTACGCTCTTTTTCTTGACCATGTTTTTGATATTCCAAATCCTCAAACATCTTTCTGACAGTTTTAAGTTGTTTTTCTGCTGACAACCGTTCCGCAAGCATCCTTTCAAGGTCATTTTGGTAGTATTTATAGCGGTCTTCATCATCGCCTTTCTTTAATTCTTGCAAACGGCTAGCAAGGCGATCGACCTGTAATTCAAGCCTCGATGTCCCTTCCAAGATAGTGGAACGTTGTGCATCCAATAAGTTAACCTCCATAGCGAGCTGCTCTCTCTGCTCTCTGCATTTTGTCAGTCTTAATCGACATTGATTCATCAGTGACAAAACTTCTGAACGCTTCTCATTTAAAGATTTACCCTCAGCATCATCCCTTTCAATCGATTCAGATGCATCTTTGAAAACGGATTCGGCAGTAGTCAGTTTTTTTGATTCATTCTCAAGATTCCTTTGAATTTCTTCCAATTCAGCATCAGCATGATGCTTGCTCGTCGTGTGCTTTGATATGCGCATTTCGGTTGCGTTGAGTCTTGAATGCAGGTCGGCATATTCAATCTGTTCCGCATCGATATCGCGTATCTTTTGTTTAAATAGCACCTCTAAATTTCTCAGTTCATACTCAAAAGCAGCAACTTTTTTTTCCGCTTGACTTATTTGATTTTCGATTGACTCGATTTTTTTGCCGACACTATCAAGCTCTCTTTTGCGTTGAATTATTCCATTCGAGGTGTCAATTTCTCCGGAGACTCTCAACCAGTTAACGCCCAACCAAACACCTCCCTTGGTTATAACAGATTCATGAGCCTTCAACTCTGATCTCCGAGAAAGTGCTTCTTGAAGAGTATCTACAGCATAAACATGTTCCATAAGAGATTTAGCATATTTGTTTGAGACAAGTTCGCTCAAATATGTATTCTTATCCGTTTTATGGCGGCAAGAAATATCCTCTCCTCGATCTTCAATTAAAAGAAGCTCTCCTTCGTTAAAATCACCAACCAGCCTGGATACAGAGTTAATATCTCCAACCAGAACCGATTGCATATATGGACCCAGAACAGTTTCAACTGCCAGTTCCCATCCGCTTTCGGCATCAAGAGAGTCGCCAAGACGAGAGCATTGACCTAAATCTTTGCTATCCAGCCAGGACTGGTCTTGGTTTTTGTTTCTGGTAGCCTCTTGAAGCACCTCAAGCGAGGATTTTTTTCCTAGTAGCTCTTGATGCCGCTCACGTAAACCACTGACATCACCTCTGTGTTGCTTCAATAACTGCTGAAGTTCAGAGATACGCTCGGATGCCCTGTCGCGAGCCTTCTCGGAGGCTAGCCGTTTTTCGGAGAGGTCTTCAAGAGAGGTTTTTAAAGCACTTATTTCATCATTTTCAGCGTCAAGACAGAATCCTTTTGGAGGTCAGAGAAATGGTTGATCCTATCACAAT
>PCDB01000025.1 GCA_002591625.1 Porticoccaceae bacterium | reverse complement strand
TATCGCCTCTGTTCTTGGTGAAGAGCCATACTTCATCACCATGAATTGCGATTGCTTCAGAGTCGAAATCGTGAGACATAGGCAGACCGCTTCTATAATCAGCATATCTAAAAGGGATTTTCTGGGCAGAGGGCTCTGGTTGCTCTATGTCCTCCCAAGCTATTCGGTATATGGTTAATTTTCTTCGACGATTAAAGTTATTGCCTATATCGCCTATATATAGGAAGTTAGCGTCACTTGCCAACGATTCCCAATCAGAATTCATAGTGTTTGCCATCCGGTAGGAGTTGAGCTCATTCCCAATTTTATCAAGCTTAAAAATTAAAGCTCCGTTCCCGCTGTCATTCAAGGTCCATAAATGTTTTCCTCGACTAGCCAGTGCCGAACTCTCATGAAGAGCGGAGCTGAATTGCATAATTGCCTTTGGTTCCAACGGCGTTTCACTTGAATTTGTGGGTTGGACTAATGCCAAAAGTATCAGTGCCAATAATTTAAAATTGCTTTTGCAAAGGCCTTTCATATAGAAAACTTGCTAATTGTTTTTTAAGAACAGGGGCTAGTGTAACACGTCAATTTTACCTTTCGGCGCAGTGTTCGGGCTTTTGCTCAGCGGGATGGTATCTTATGTGAGGAAATTTATTTTCCGCCTGAGAAAGAGAAGTCGATTTGAGTTTGTTCGACAGAGGACAACCATCTCTCGGTAATAGTTTTTCTTCTAGTNTAAAATCTCACACCATCCGGGCCGTAGGCAGCAAGGTCACCATATCGGGAATCCTNCCAGCCACCAAAGCTATTGTTAGCTGCAGGTACTGGAAGAGGAACATTAATTCCTACCATTCCAGCCTGAACGCCGCTCGCAAACTGTCGGGCTGCATGTCCATCTCGAGTAAATATACTTGTACCATTCCCATATTGATTTCCATTGACTATTTCTAGAGCCTCTGAGGCTGTTTCGGCTCGCNTTAGGNAAAGCATGGGTCCAAAGATTTCTTCCTGATAAATTCTCATACCGGTTTTGACATTGTCGAAGAGACATCCACCAAGAGAATATCCTGGCTGCTGGCAGCACTTGTTGAGGCGACCATCAACCAGCAGATCAGNGCCTTCACTAACCCCTGACTCAACTAAAGCGAGTATTTTGTCAAGTTGGACAGCGCTATTTAAAGGTCCCATATCCAAATTCTGTGTTCCTGGTCCTATAGTTAATCGGGCCACTTTATTGGCAAGCATATTTGCCAGCTGATCTCAGGTTTCTCGTCCGACAGTAANGACTACCGATAATGCCATGCAACGTTACCCGCAAGACCCATAAGCCGCGCCCATGATGGCATTTAAGGTCATTTCCAGATCTGCATCGGGTAGCACAATTGCGTGATTTTTGGCGCCACCTAGAGCTTGAACTCGCTTGCCACTTGCGCTTGAAAAACTATAGATGGCTCTGGCGGCTGGAGTAGAANCTACAAAAGTTACGGCATCAATTTCCGGACATCGCATCAGTTTATNAGCTGTAGTGGAATCACCTTGAACCACATTGAGCGCGCCCGCAGGCAAANCAGCCTCATGGAAGAGTTCCGCAGAGCGCAAGGTAGTGGAGGGAACCTTTTCGGATGGTTTCAGTATAAAGGTATTTCCACAGGCTACAGCAACTGGGAACATCCAAAAAGGCACCATAGCTGGGAAATTAAATGGTGTGATACCCAAACAGATAACTTGTGGGGCAAATTCACTCCAACTGTCTATATCAGGACCAACTGATTTGCTATGTTCACCTTTTAGATGCTCTAAGATACCACATGCGTACTAAATATTTTCAAGGCCGCGACCGAGCTCGCCCTTGGCATCTCCCAAAGTCTTGCCGTGCTCTTTTGTAATAATTGAGCAGATTTCGTCGCTATTGGCGGCTACAAGTGAGTGGNATGCCTGAATGATCCTGCCTCTTTTGGCCGGTTGAATAGCAGACCATGCTTGAAATGCACGTCTGGCAGAGTTCGCTGCCTGCGCTATAATTTCATCGTCCCCTTTTGAGGTCATGGCTACCTGCTCTCCATTGAATGGATCATACACAGGGAGTGTGTAGGTTTTCGCTGAGACCGTGCGGACCCCTATGAAATGGTTTGTTTTTTCAAAATGCCGCTTCCAGTCAGGACAGAGAGTATTCATTGTTCCCGCGAGGCTAGACGGGAATTAGGGTTATTTAAGGTGTTATCGGCATCTGATTCATCTTCTCCGATAGGGTAACCATCTTGGGGGGGGATGAGATGCTCATGCTGTTCTTCTATGTGAGGATCAAAATTTAATTTCATAGTGATTGGCCTCCACACCACCCCAAATTAAAAATAGTTNTATACTAAGGGGCTATTCTGAGAAAATAGGAAACTGTTATGTTGTCCAAGAGTTATGTACATGGTTCCAGTTCGGCCAATTTACTGGGAGAAACATTAGGCGCGAACTTTGATGTCGCGGCAGAGCGATGGAGTGACAGAGAAGCGCTAGTGGTAAGGCATCAAAACTTGCGCTGGACCTATAAAGACCTTAAGAAGCGAGTGGACGCATTCGCGGCAGGACTNCTTAGCCTCGGTCTGGAGACGGGTGACCGAGTAGGCATCTGGTCTCAAAACAATAGCGAGTGGGTGGTAACACAGTATGCGACTGCAAAAGCAGGGCTAATTCTCGTTAATTTAAATCCTGCTTATAGAGCGCTGGAGCTTGAGTACGCGATTAATAAGGTGGGGTGCAAAGCACTTATCTTGTCTGAAAGATTTAAGTCTAGTAACTATATTGAGATGCTAAAGGAGTTGGCACCCTCATTGACTCAAAGCCATCCAGGGGAGTTGGGGTCCGAACGTCTCACAACGCTCAGTCACGTGATTCAAATAGGAGGAAAAACCTCGAGGGGCTGTTTTGACTTTACTGAAGTTATTGAAATGGCTTCCCCGAAGAGTTTGGAGCGACTTGAGAAAGTCGCGTCAGGATTGCAGTTTGATGATCCTATTAACATTCAGTTTACTAGCGGCACAACCGGATCGCCTAAGGGAGCAACTCTAACTCATTTCAATTCGCTGAATAATGGATTCTCGACTGGAGAGGTGCTGAAGTTCGGTCCCAACGACCGACTCTGTGTGCCAGTTCCACTTTACCATTGCTTTGGTATGGTGCTGAGTAATATAGCTGCGCTAACACATGGTGCTTCAGTGGTTTATCCTGATGAGACTTTTGATCCTCTGAGGGTTCTTGAGGCCATTGAGGCTGAAAAATGCACAGCATTGCATGGCGTCCCAACCATGTTTATAGCCCTATTGGAGCACCCCAGATTTAGCGAGTTTGACCTCTCGTCGCTTAGAACCGGTATAATGGCTGGATCGCCCTGCCCCATCGAAATAATGCGACGGGTAGTGGAGGAGATGCATTGTCAAGAGCTGACAATTGCTTATGGAATGACCGAAACGAGTCCTACAATTAGTCAGACTCGGACCGACGATGCTATTGAAAGACGCGTGTCAACGGTCGGAACAGTTTTTCCAAATGTTGAGGTTAAGATTACGAATAAAATTGGNCAGGTAGTTCCAATTGGTGTTACTGGCGAGCTTTTGGCACGCGGTTACAGTGTAATGAGCGGTTATTGGGCTGATCCGGATAGGACCTCTGAAAGTGTTGATTCGGCGGGCTGGATGCACACAGGGGATCTAGCAACTATGGATTCTGATGGATACCTTAATATTGTAGGTCGGGTCAAAGATATGGTGATTAGAGGTGGCGAAAACATTTATCCTCGGGAGGTAGAAGAATTTCTTCATCGAAATCCCAAAATAACCGATGTGCAAGTTTTTGGTGTTCCGGATGCCAAGNATGGAGAAGAGTTGTGCGCTTGGATTGTTTTGAAGCATGGAGAGAAAGCGGATGCGGATGAGATCCGCGAGTTTTGTAGAGGTCAAATTTCTCACTTCAAAATTCCCAGATATGTTCAATTTGTTGCGGAATTTCCAATGACGGTTACTGGAAAAGTGCAAAAGTTTTCGATGCGCGATTCAATGATTGAAAAACTCAGTTTGAATGCTTTAGAGACAGCCTAGGTCGAAGTATTCAAAGTAAAACATGATTGCGTGCCATATGCGTTCTTTTGAATTCGGCAGTTGCACTTGGTTAGACAAATATAATGTGGTTTGGATTANAAATCTTAATGGGTTTTTTTCCTTCTATTTTGGCGGACGCGGGTTATGCTTATTAGAGAAAAAATTAAACTTGGAGAATTTTTCTGTGCGCCGGGAATTCCAGATATGATTTCAGCTATCATGGCCAAGAAAATTGGTTTTGATGCGGTTTATGCATCTGGCTACTGGATGGGTGCATCAGCTTATGGGTTGCCTGATGCCGGGATTATCACGCTAACACAAATGATTGATCGAGTTTCGACATTGGTTGAGGTTGTTGGAGAGGCAGCCGTTATTGCGGATGCCGATACTGGATTCGGAGGATTGTTGAATGTCAGAGAAACCGTGCGCTCTTACGAGAAAGCAGGGGCACAAATTATCCAGTTAGAGGACCAAGAATTCCCTAAAAAATGTGGGCACCTTAGAGGCAAACGCTTGGAAGATGTTGACACAATGGCAGCTAAAATTAGGGTGGCAAGAGAAGCTGTTCAGAACGAAAATACTTTGATTGCTGCTCGGACTGACTGTCATCAGTCTGAGGGGATGAGCGGCGTTATGGCAAGACTGGAATCTTATATCAGTGCAGGGGCCGATATTGTTTTTCCAGAAGCATTGAGAACCGAGGAAGAAATGCACAAAGTTTGTTCGTCTTTTGATGTCCCTGTAATGGCTAACATGGCTGACGGAGGATTAACGCCGATCTTAGATGCCGATACGCTTTCAGATCTGGGATTCGCCTTTGCTATTTTCCCAGGAACTGCTGCACTCGCAGGAGCGGCGGCGGTTGAGAATGTCTTGAATAGATTAAAGACGACAGGCACTAGTTCACACAGAGATATTGAGCTCTTCGATTTTGCAGAATTTTGTCAACTCATTGGTTTCGATGATATCGAGGTTTTCGAGGAAAAATGGCTACGCTCAGCGGATGACAGAGCGTCCTCTTGACCATTTTCGCGATCTAACCGTTTTGCTGTGCCAAGATTATCTCTCGCGGGATTTTAAATTACAAAGTCTTCTCCTATGGCCTCACAGCTCTTCTCCCAGAGTAAATCTCTGGTATAAGGGTTGTTATAGAACCTTTCCAATGGGTAGCTTAACGCCGGCCCTCTGAGCGCAGTCATGCCCATGCCCGGTCCCACAAATTGGCCAGAATTAATTTCGGGGTCAGCTATACACCTGATTATCCCCATGGCACCATCCTGTTGCGATTGTCCCATTTTCATCATTTGTCTAATTAACCACCTGCCTATACCCCCTGAAGGCCCGGCACCGCCATCCGCAATGGCCGTGCCTTGAAGATCTGTCTCGGCTACGCCAGGATGAGCGACCATTGCTTTGATTTTAGGATTTTTATCACGGAGTTTCACATGCAAGCATGCTGTAAATGCAGCATTAGCCAATTTGGTTTGACCATAACGTTCCCATCTCCCACCTTGAAAAATGAAAAGACGTGAGCCATCTCCACCGAGGTTACCCCCTCGTTTTTCAAGATACTTTGGGTCGAGTTTTTTCACCATCAGCCGAGCCATGCTTGAATGGTTTACTATTCGTGCTTCCCCTCTTTTTTGCGCGGCCTCTTGCAACAGTCGAAAAACCAATTTTGTCAACAAAAAATGTGACAGATGATTGGTTTGCATTTGCACGTCGAAACCATCTGCAGTTGGTATATCCTTTAAAGCCATAACCCCAGCGTTATTGCAAAGAATATCCAGTCCTGCAGGGCATCTTGCCATTATCTCTGTGGTGGCAGATCGAACTGATTGAAAGCATTGCAGATCGCAATCAATTTTAAAAAATTTTCCGTTTGAGTTTGTCGCTTCCAGCAGCGCGAACGCGATGTCAGCTCTGTTGGATGGGCGATTCAATAGTAGTACATTTGCTCCTAATTTCCCACAAGCCTCTGCGGCGCTGAAACCAGTTCCAGTGGTCGTGCCCGTTATAGCAACTGTTTTACCTTCCAGACTGCTTAGCCTCTGGAACGCCGTGTCAAAATGCTTATTTTCAAGTCCCAATTTCATATGCTCTATCTCTATTTTAATTATCTTTTCAGAGGTGCCTAACAATCCGACATACTGCATCCGCTATTTTTATATTACTTTGTTAATGCTCTAATTATTTCATCCACAATTAGGTCCGCTTTGTTTCTTATCTCTTCATTTGATGCGTTTTGGATGGGATGCTGAACGAACACGCATTCTGCATCTCTCATGCCCAATGCTTCCGATTGGCTATGGGCGGCAGAATTAAATTCCGATGGCGCTATAGCCACTGCCGGTGTCCCTTGCATTTCAAACCATATCGTGTCATGCAAACTGCATGACGAACAGGATCCTCAATCAGCGAAGGCCTCGATTACGAAATGGCACACTTTTAATTGAACCTTGTCTTGCTATTTCACATTGTTTTCTCATGGNGAATCGAGATCTTCCTCGGAGGGCAAAAGATCAGTTTCATTGATAAGTAGCTGGTTGATCCAATACTCGGAAACTCGGAAAGCTGTATTTTGAGTAGATATCGTGATGGAGAACTCGTCATCAACTGACTTATAAAAATTAAAAACAATTCCTTTTTTATCAGAAGTCAGATTAATGGTGGCTAATCTAGTTTGACTGTCCTCTACTGCGTTTGAAATACCCAGTATTTGGAGATTTTTAAAACGAGTCAGGTAATCATTAACCTTCTGCTCATCAGCAATATTACCGTTGATCTGCCAAGCAGATCCCTCAATTTTTNCGAGCAAAAAATCTCCGGTTTTCAACGGTTGGTCGATATTTACCTCGCTGGGCAAATGAGCCAGAGCCAACTGAGCCTTGTCGATCCAGTCATTAACATTTGTGGAAATTTGATGGTTGGCTATGTCAACCGCATAGACGGAATTGTTTTTCGAGACTCGCGCATGGACCTTGCCAAATTCCGGAGAAGTCCCAGTAAAAAATGTCTCTAATAGTTTGTCATTCGGGTCGTAAAGTTCAACCTTTCGCTGATAATTTGAGTCTGAAAGTTCGAATCTTTTAACCGCCTCGCTGGTCTGGGTCAATGCCCATTTAGCCTCCAACTCAAGGATTTGAGAAATAAACGCAGAAGCCTTTTTTGAATCACCTAAATACTGATCGTTGACAGTCACTCCATCGGACCAATTNTCGTTATCTGGCCTGAGCATAATGCTTGTTTCGCTATCAATGATCTTAATGTAAGCTATTCGTTCTGCACCAATCTGGATGAGTGCACCTGCTTCTAGTTGACTATCAAATGGTTTGAACCAAACGACAACTATCAGTATCACTTGAGTTAAACCAAGTGCAGCAAGAGTTTTTATGAAGCCACTCACTTTCAGTCTCCTTTTTAAGTAATTTCCATAAGTTTTGCTGCATAAGTTGCTCGGCGTCTACTTTCAATGGCCTTGTTAGTCCAATAAATGGCAAGAAGTAAAATGACCGATAATACGTAGTTGAATATTTCAATGATGTATTGTTGATTTTGATTTATGGGAGGGAGAGTCCGATTAAACTGTCCTCTTGAACTAATATTATTGAGGTTGGTTTCCTCCAATGCCCAATCTACCGTATTTGCAATCAGTTGAAGGTTATTGCGATGCAGAGAACCATCTGCCGATCCCAGCATGCCCAGCGTTTGATCAGCTAAGAAGGCNTTAGATGAAATAATCAGAAGGCGCGAAGACTCAGGCGATTTCTCAATAACTGAGCTAATTATTAGTGGGTCCGAGTCCTTTTCGGAATCACTCTCTTCATCTTTCTCGCTATTCCCAGCTAGCATCGGAGAGAGCTTGTCAACAAAAAAACTTCCAAAACGGCCTTCTAGCAGTGCGGCTATATTTCTACTTTTTACTTCCCCTTCTGGGGTAAAGATTTCCAACCCTTCTTCCGATAATTGGGGCATTATGTCAGTGTCATTCGTTACCCAACTTTCGGGACTGCTTTTAAGTAGAATTGTGGAAGACCGTCCTTCCTTGCTCTTGATGATCAATGGCGAAGGCCAACTCACAGTCACATTTGGTATGCCACGGGTTATGGATAGATCTTCGTTCAATCCTTCACCTCTTATATCTGCAAAATAAGGGTAATCCAGCAATACTAAATCTTGAAAACTGAAACCGCCAAGGTTTCGCGTTACCGGAATGGGAAGAGCCGAATTTTGCGCATCCATCAATAGAGTTTTTTCTAATTCAACACCATGATGAGTTAACCACTCTTCAAGACCACTTATATGCTCTATGGCTAATAAACTTTCAGCACTCATCGAAGCGCTGAACGGAGAAGTAGAGAGCAAAACTGTGCCG
Source organism: Porticoccaceae bacterium (assembly GCA_002591625.1). GTDB lineage: Bacteria > Pseudomonadota > Gammaproteobacteria > Pseudomonadales > Porticoccaceae > TMED48. The sequence continues at coordinate 31,367 of PCDB01000025.1, read as the reverse complement.
CCTTTCATTAAAAATTGGTCGATGGCAAATATTTGTCTTTCAACCAATTCTTTGGGCTCTACTAGCAAAAGCAGGTCTGTCTCGTCGGGCACTTTGCCTTGCTTTAGGTCATCTCTGATAATGGTGAAATCAATCTCAAGAGCATTGGTGAGTTGATTGTACTCATTAATCCTAGAATTCGTTTTTTGGCTCCGTATATATGCCGGAGGCTGATCCGGAGCTACAAGCACGACAGTCTTGAGTAAGCCTTTTGCGAAGCGTTTAAGAGATTCTTCCATCGCTCTTGTAAGNGCTTCGGGTTCCAGTGGGTCGGGGAGTGGAATCTGGATAACCGTTTCACCTGCTTGCAGTGTCATATAAAAGTAGAAGCTAGTATCATCGAAAAGACTCGCGACCATAGGTTGAAATCCATAATCTGTCAGGATCTTTTCAGCTAAGGCTCCATCTCCAGATTGAGGATCTACGATCTGGGCGCTTAACTTCCCACCGCTTTCCTCGATAAACTTGTCGACGATCGCAGGAATTTCAGATTTGAACGACGATAATACCTCCGGCAGTTGTNGGTCATGCGATATATAGCCTATAAATTTTACCGAATCACTGATACTGTCAAATATAGATCCTCCTCCTTGAAACCCATATAAAACCCGCTTTATGCTNCGTGTAATGTCAAACTCGGGGTTTTTAAGACGAACCTCTAAATCCATTTGAGAGCTAGATTTCACTTCAATCAAGTCAGAAAAACTGAGGACTTCGAATTCATCTCCGTACTCTAATAATACATCGAAGTATGAATTTACCAGACTCGCTTGATAGCGATCGGATATTTGAAAGGGCACTGCGCGGATTCCATATTTAATNTTAGCCTCGTTCTCAAGTTCAGGGTCAAGAGCTGGATCGATGAACTCCAGAGTCACTCTGCCTTGACCTGCAACTTCATACTCTTTCAACAGATCCTTTAGCTGAGGTGCCAGGGGCGCCAACAGTGGGTGAGTTTTTTGACTGAAGTAACCTCGAATTCGCAATGGCTCTTCTAATTGGGATAAGTAGCTTCGTGTCGCATCTGAAATAGAAAAGATACGGCCATCCGTGACATCAGCGCGCAAAGTGCTGAGGGGATATAACCAGAGATTCGCTAGCACAATGTTCGTAACCAGCAATGATGTTACGACTCTTTGAGTGTTATGGCGGTCGGTGTTGCTGTCATCAGCCCAGCTTTCTCGATTAAGCGAGTAGATATTTAAAATAAGGAAAACAGCGGTAATTGAGACGTAGAAATACATGTCGCGAAGGTCAAGNAGGCCCCTGGTAATTGATTCAAATCTTGAACCGCTCCCAATGGATCTTAAAAAGTCCTGCATTGCAGATGGATAGAGTTCAACAAAAAGATTAGAACCTAANAAGTAGAAANCNCCNCAAATTCCTGAAGACACAAGCAAGCTGACGATTTGGCTATCACTTCTCGCACTCACGAATAAACCAATTGCTAGATAAGAAGCCGCCAACAATGTTGTGGCTAAGTAACCGGCAAGAACAGGACCCCAGTCGAGTGTGGCGATTGCGTCGACCGTAATAGGGATAGGGAGAGTCAAAATCAGTCCAATCAAAATAAGCGTCATNCATGCTATAGCCTTTCCTATGACTAGTTCAGAGGTTGTAACAGGCAAAGTTTTTAGGAATTCTAGGGTGCCAGTCCGTCTTTCTTCGCTCCACATTCGCATGGTGACTGCTGAACACAAAAAGATAAGCAGTACAGGCATTCCTTCGAACATCGGTCTTGCATCTGCGATGTTGCGTGCAAANAAGGCCTGAACCCAAAAAAAAGAAAATAATGAAAGTGCCATGAAGCTGCCAAGCACGAGGTAGGCAATGGGAGAGCTGAAAAAACCTTTCAACTCTTTGTTGGCTAGTTCAAAAATAATTTTTCTTTGCAATCTCATTGAGAACCCTCCGATTCATTGACATCACGAAATAGGGTCTCTAAATCCAGCTTTTTGGGGCTAATTGCATGCACTGGAAAGCTTGATGCTACCATGTCTTGAGTCACTTCAGCCACAGTGGCATCTATGTTGCCGGTGATGCTCAACTCCCATAAACCAGGAATAATTTCTTGAGAGGCCGATACTGAGTCTAAATGTTTTAGGACTTTGTCTATCGGAAGAGCTTCGGACGTTTTAAGTTCTATGATTTTTGAATCTGACAGTTCAGAAAGCTGTTTGTCGACAGCCAACTNACCCGAACGCATAATTAAAACTCGGTCGCATATGGCGTTCACTTCCTGCATTACATGTGTCGAGAGAATTACAGTCGCATCTTCCGCCAATTTCTGAATGAGTGCCCGCATCTCCTGATTCTGTTCAGGATCCAATCCGTTTGAAGGTTCGTCCAAGATCAAAAACTTCGGTCGGCTAAGGATAGCTTGCGCAACTCCAACTCTTTGTTTAAATCCTCTGCTTAGAGTGCCGATTTGCTCTAATGCTTTAGACTGGAGGTTAGTGGCTCGCATTGCATCAAGGATCATTAAATCATCAGAGCATCCCCGCATCCGAGCCGAAAAATACAGATAGTCCATGACCGAAAGTTCTGCATATAAGGGGGGCGACTCCGGAAGGTATCCAATTTTCGAGCGNACCTCCTCGGATTTTTCCAGTATATCCGACCCATCTATCAAGACTTGGCCATGGGATGGTTCTAGAAACCCTGTGACCATTTTCATTATGGTAGATTTACCAGCGCCATTATGGCCGAGAAGGCCGATTATCTCTCCGGGGTTAACAGAAAACGATACTTCATCAACAGCCTTCGTAGTACCGTAATTCCGAGACAAATTTCTCACTTCAAGCATCCGCACCTCCTANTAACCACAAAATATGAATTTTAGGAAAAAAAACAAGCCCTAGATTGAATTTTTTTTCAAATAGTTTTTGCTAATATTTTTTCTGCAAAGGAGATAAGTTAAGTTATACCTCCAAGTCTTCATATCGTCCTGCTCGTAACAAGATTCATCGAAAATTCGAGAGGGAGGAAAGGACAAGGTTGTGCTTTATGATTTTAACCCGAAACAAACGAAATTCAGATTTTGTAGAGCATTAATTTGGTCTCTCACTTAAAAACATACTCTAAAATCAGCCAGCAATGGCTTAAAGCTCCGACCAAAACGAAGCAATGCAATATGGCATGGTTATATGCGATTGCCTTGTTGACATAAAGAACTACGCCGATACTGTGGGCTACTGNNCCCAGTATCAACAATGTAAATCCCGGTGTTGCCAAAACACGGAAAAGATCATCGATAAGGAAAAATGATATCTAGCCCATTGCCAGATAACTACTTATANAAAACCATTGAAAACGTCCGGCAAAGAAGGCTTTGAATATAATGCNAGCGGCGACAGANCAACTATTGTAAGAAGTGAAGTTGCCGCAGCTGTGTTANCAGAAATGGTAAACGTAGGGGTGTATGTTCCAGCAATTAACAAGTAGATGGAGGCATGATCAAAGCGTTTTGAAGTATCTTTAATGACCGGTTGTTTTAGCGCATGATAAGAAGTAGATATTAAAAACGTCAGTGCTAAGGTAACACCATAAATGAGTATGCCTGCTCTCTGCTGAACACTGTAATAAATCGGCGCTGAGGTGATCAGATAATTCAATGCGATGACCGAGATAATGAAACCCAAACCATGAGAAAGAGCATTCGCAAATTCTTCCTTATCAGAATAGGCGGGAGCAAATGCATTTCTTGGTTGCGGCAATTGGTTCCGTTTCATCATGCGCTTTTACATCAAATAAGGTCAAATCGTGGATTTTCATCAGACGTTAAAGCGCATATTTAGCGGAGACGTCGTTTAGTTCGCATTGGTATTTAATTCCCTCATTGTCTGTACCGACGAGATTTTTCCGGTCAACTTTAAATATCCCGCCGAAATAAATCTGGGAAATCGTCGTTTTCATGCTTTCTTCCCGAGCGTAATCAATCTCTCTAAAACATTCAGAACGCTCTTGATAAGCGGCGACTGATTGATCTTTTGTTAGAGCATNACTTTCAAAGAGAAAATTAAGTTGCTTCACGTGNCCAACCTCACTTAAACATTTAACCTGTCCTTTGAGACGTTTAATTTTTTTTCTAGTTTTGGCTGTATTTATGCTGCCTGGATTTTGAACTACTTCTACCGTCCAGTAAGTTATTTTTTTCTCAAGTTCATTGATTGCCAAGGCAACATCCAAGTCAAAACAAACCAGCTCATATGTCGAACTCGTTAGAGATTTTTCTTTGACGTCTATCGTAGAGAGCAAAAGCAGTAATGGGGCAGCTAACAGGAGACGGAATTGTGTNGGCATAATGGTTTTTNAGCCTTGTCGTTTAAGAACATGAACAGACTACAGTTTTTGTTTGAAACGGTCAAAACGATGACTAAAATTGTACACTAAGGAATGGTTACGTTTGCTCGGTTAAATTGTTTGCAATTCAAACGTACTCGTCAACAGTGCCTTTACTGCAATATCAGCAGCTAACTTCATTGGCTACTTATAAACCTCGGCCCCTATAGAAACAGAGGCAATGCTCTTAGCATCAGGCGCTAGGCTGTGCAGTGCCAGTGNACACGTATAGGATCTTTCAAACTAAAGCTTGCTGCAACGATGCTGGCAGATATCCCTCATGCCTGCTCACTGCTCTCTGATGCAAATGAACGAATTACGCGAGAAGTCAATTCGCGGGGCGGCTATTTACTGTCCCTAGAAGAGGCGTTAAGTAAAGTCGCGGAAACAGCGATAAATTAGATAGCGTTCTTATCTTTATTTTTAGTTATATATGTTTCTGGGATATTATCGTTTATGCCGTGTAAGTAATCTGATGTAACAAACGATGTAACAAAAGCAGTTTTCTAAACCGATTAAAGATATGTTAAGCAATAGCTTACAGTCTAAGTACAGTTCCCGCCGCCGGAACTATGGTGAGAAAATCTCATGCTTCTGAACTTCAAACAATGGGACATTCTATAAAGTGATATTTGTGGTTGGTATCAAATCACCCAGCACCAATGGTCATTTGAAAAAAAACCGGTATAGTTGATGCATCACAGATGCATGTCTGGGCCATTTCGAGTTGCTNGTCCAGATTGTAATATTCAACCGCGTCTATGCATGCTTAACGCCCGAGTTAGTAAGTTGAAGAGTAACAAAAAATGAAATTATCAATAAATAGTTTTTCGTTCGTCGCTTTTTGTGCAATCACTATATCAGCTGTAGCTAGAGACGAGGATGAAAAAACTGAAGCAGACTGGATCGAAGAAATAGAGGTCCATGCGAAAAGAGTCGCACTAGAGACTCCGGCTGGGACTTATGCTGCTCCGGTTACCATGCTGCGATTTGACCCTTCGATTGAAGTTCAAATTAGAGGCTTGGCGGAAGGTCAGGCTGACGTCACGGTCCAAGGCGGCTTATTTGAAAACACTGGCTTCAAAATTGGCCCAGTGACAATAGTCGATCCTCAGACAGGTCACTATGCGGTGGACCTCCCGGTGGACCCGTCTTTATTATCGGCACCCGTAGTACAAACCGGCATTAGCAATGCAATTGGCGGTTTTAATTCGAGCATTGCCACCGTCGCCTATGGAATTCCGAAAATTGAAGCTGGTGGTTCTCTGAGAGCCGGCGTTGGAAGCGATAATCTGCATAATGAGTCCCTGCGTGCTGCCCTCTTACGCTCAGAAATCGAGGGACGGCATCTGGCCATACAGGGATCAGTTGCATATTCTGAGGGTGACGGAAGTGTTGCGAATGGAGATCATGCTTTCGAGCGCTATAATCTGCAACTCCAAAGAGCAACGGAGCATACCCAGACCGATATTATTTTCGCCTATCAGGATAAGTTCTTTGGTTGGCCCGGGGCATACACTGGATTTGGGACCCTGGCTGAGACGGATCATACTCAGACAATGCTTGTTCTTGCGACTCACCGAGTGCAGACGGATAATGCATGGCTCGAGGTTGGTGGTTATTTTCGGCAGCTAGACGACGACTATGATTTTGATAGGACGACCACAGAAGCTGGTGCTCCTGGTGCCTTTGATCACAAAACGCGTGTCTATGGCATCGGAGTACATGGCGCATTTTATCGCAGAAATTGGGATTGGAATTATGCTCTGCAATTGATGTCAGACGAATTGATTCGTTCGACCGATTTGACTGAGGGACGATTTGATTCTCGCGATTATCTCACCCTTAGTCTCACCCCATCAATCGTTATTGCGGATTCAAAAACAAGCAAAGTGATCCTCACTGCGGGCGCGTCCGTCGATATATCGAACCGTGACAATGATGCGGCTTCTCCCATGCTTGGTCTAGAATTTCTTTATCCGTCTAATAACGGTTCCCGTTATCTTACGTTTGAGTACGCTGGAAAATCCCAGCTTCCCGGCTATACTGCACTAAATTCGCGACCTGCCGGATTGTTTGGCGGAAATGCATCGCTCGGTCGTGAACGAGCAGATCAGGCAGCCATAACCCTTGGCATAAACTCAGGTAACAGGACGATGGAGCTATCTATTTTCTATCGCCGCGACCGCGACTTGGTAGACTGGACTTACTTCAGCGGCGCACCGTTTTCCCGACAAGCTAATGATGTCAACATTGATGTTATAGGTGTAAAGCTATTGGCCAGAGACTCCTGGAATGACCTAAACATTATTGCCGGNTACACCTTTTTGGATAAAAACTCAAATTACGGTCAGACCCAGATTGATGCAAGTTTTTATGCATTAAATTTTGCTCGGCATCGCATGACTGTTGCTTTGCATTATCATGTCACAGATCAAATCGAACTGCGGTTAGACAATGAATATCGATTACAAGAAAAAAATCCGTTACGGACAAGCTCAGAAGAGTCCTTCCTTGCTTCGGCTTCACTAACTTGGGCCGCGAAAGGTGATGATGGTTTGACAGTTTCTTGCTCCGCGGACAATCTGACTGATGAAGATTTCCAACAGTTTCCTGGCACGCCGGCATCGGGACGCCAAATTAGCTTGAATGTTCAATATGACTGGTAATCTGCNCAAGGCGATCTAAATTTAGCTCTTCAATTCTCGGAGCTTTACATCGAGCAATTTAGCTATAGCCCCCCTCCTCATTTGCCAAGGACTGAAAAATAGTTCTGGGGTGTAATTCCTCGTTAAGAATAGCTTGGCTTAACCCTACGTTTTCAAGATGCAGTGGGGCACACCAGCCAAATTAATCAAGGCAAGAATTAATCAAGGCAAGAAGAANCCACATAAAAAAACGGGTCCCACAGGGCCTTGAGAAGATGGCGTAGGCGGAATTAGAGGGTATGCAAAATCTGTTTCGAGCAACATGTGCATGTGCAGCAGTCGCAGGTGCGCATATATTTCAGCGGCCGGATAGCTCGCCAATCAAAGCGCATATCGCGTCATTCGTTGGCATTGTCCTCTTCCCCGACCTTCTTCTTTTTCAATTTCTTATTTATGAAGTAGTGAGGAATTAAGCATAAACTACATATAAAAAGGATGATAACGAAACCGACCGTTGGGAAATATCCCTTGGTATGAATCACTTCTTGAATGACGATCGAGATCCAGACTCCGGCAAAAGCATAGAGCACGAAGATGACAAGTTTGCGAAATTTTTCTTGGAGTTCATCCATAGTCTTTATACGGTTAAATTTAGGTCAGAATTCAAGGCCAGTAAAACCCCAACAACTTTTGATTGTTGTGTCCACTGATCCCCTATGATCATCGATCATAAGCGGGGGTGACATAACGTAATAAGTAGGAGGTTAGAAGGCCGCCCAAAAACCGTTGGTTCCACTAGCCCATTTTTTACAGCTTTAAGTAGACCGATGTAAAATACCTCTGTGCTACAATAGGTTAAGTGGTGGGCCCAGTAGGACTTGAACCTACGACCAATCGATTATGAGTCGACTGCTCTGACCAACTGAGCTATGGGCCCATGTTACTTCTTCTGTGGAAAAATCTATTCATCTATAAAACTTCTCAAGTGATCAGATCGAGTAGGGTGCCGAAGTTTGCGAAGTGCTTTAGCCTCAATTTGCCTTATTCGTTCTCTTGTTACGTCAAACTGCTTACCAACTTCCTCAAGGGTATGGTCTGTATTCATGTCAATACCGAACCTCATACGAAGTACTTTAGCTTCGCGTGCTGTAAGGCTACCTAAGACTCCTCGTGTCGACTCTGTGAGATTATTTTTGGTGGCTTCATCAACCGGCAAAGCTATAGTAATATCCTCTATTAGATCTCCTATATTGGCGTCTTCATCCTCACCTATAGGTGTTTCCATTGAAATGGGTTCTTTAGCTATCTTCAGTACCTTTCTAATTTTGTCTTCGGGCATATCCATGCGCTCTGCGAGTTCTTCGGGAGAGGGTTCTCTGCCCATTTCCTGAAGCATTTGCCGTGAAATTCGATTGAGTTTATTAATGGTTTCGATCATATGAACAGGAATGCGTATGGTACGTGCTTGATCAGCAATTGATCTGGTAATAGCCTGCCTGATCCACCACGTGGCATAGGTTGAAAATTTATAACCTCTACGATACTCGAATTTGTCCACAGCCTTCATCAAACCAATGTTCCCCTCCTGAATTAGGTCGAGGAACTGGAGGCCGCGGTTCGTGTACTTCTTGGCAATCGATATCACAAGACGCAGGTTAGCCTCTACCATCTCTTTTTTGGCCCTTCGTGACATTGCTTCCCCGATTGTTAGCCGACGATTGATGTCTTTAATCTGCGCTACTTTAAAGCCGGTATCATTTTCTATCTTCTGTAATTTTTTCTGGCACCTCTGTATCTCGGTCAGTTCTCGTTCAACTCCATAAGCCCAATCGACGCCTGACTCGATGATGTCGGCCGACCATTGAAAGTTGGATTCATTGCCGGGAAATGTTTTAAGAAAGACCCTTCGAGGCATTTTGGCCTGTCTAATGAATAAGTTCATTAGACTCCTTTCTTCTTTCCGAACCTGCTCGACAGTTTGCTTGACTCTGATAACAAGAGGATCGAATGACCTGGGAGTTAGTTTTAAGTATTTAAATAGGTTTGCTAGTTCAAGTATGTTTCTGGTTGCACTTTTTGAATTCCGACCATATCGCTCAATAGAGCGCTGAGTTTTGGTTTGCACTTTTCGAATTGCTTCAAAACGCTGGAAGGCCTCTTCTGGGTCTAATCCTCCATCATGCTCACTATCTTCCGTGCCATCATCTGATTCGTCACTGCCGTCTACATTGCTCTCAATTTTAATTGCCTCGGCTGCCTGCTGTTGTGCCAAGGCCGAAGGGACATTATCCATTGGATTGAGATAGCCACTAATGATATCGGTTAATTTGCGCTCACCTAAGGCGATCTTGTCATAATCGTCTAATATACTGGCAACTGTATTTGGCCATTCGGTTATGGCTGCTAAGAGCTCTCGAGTGCCTTCTTCAATCCTCTTGGCAATCTCAATTTCGCCTTCTCGAGTTAGAAGCTCTACTGAACCCATTTCTCGCATATACATCCTTACTGGATCAGTCGTGCGATGTTGCTCGGATTCAACTGATGCTAGCGCGGCGGCGGCTTCCGCGGCGGCGACTTCATCGGGAGTGTTGTCACCTGCTAGCATGAGCAATGTTTCGGCATCTGGGGCCACCTCAAAAACAGTTATGCCCATGTCGTTAATCATTTGAATTATATCTTCTACTTGCTCAGGGTCGGCAATGTCTTCAGGAAGGTGGTCATTCACTTCGGCGTAGGTCAGGAATCCTTGCTCACGACCTTTTGCAATCAGATCTTTGATGCCGGAATGCTGTTTCTGATTTTGATCGTTCAATTCAGTCATTGATTACCTTTGTGTGGGGTCTCGGGAAAAAATCGACGGGTGATTATATCGGAAAAAGGCCAAAGTGTCCCAGACTTATTTGATTTATTTATTGTACTTCTGGTCGCTCACGAGCCGCTGTTTTATCGCTTTTTTTAGGTCTTTATCGCCATCGAATAAGGTGATATATATGTTGTGCAATTGTTTAATTTCCTTTTCGTTCAAAACATCTTGTTTTAGGAGATGGTGGGCTTTCAGACTATCAGGGAGAGTATCAAACAGCTGGCATCGAATGTGTTTCAAGGCATCGCAAAATGCAGAAATGTTGTCGCGTTCTGAATTAGAATGAGAGCTATAAATTTCATGCGCTACTAGGGGTTCTATGTAGATTGCTTTATTTAAGAGTTTTGGATCCCCTTTCCAACACTCGATGCTACGCGATGGATTGAAATCTGGATTGTCTTTTATGGTTTTTGTAAGCTCAAGGAACAATTTTATTTCCGAATCAGAGGATTTTTCCATAAGTGCTGTATCAGTGGTATAAGAGATTAGCTTCGGGAAATTTATCAAAAGACCAATTAGGTATTTAATTGGTGAAAAGAGTATTTTTTTTTCGGCCGGTTGAGTTGCGTGCCTAACTTCAGTGAAATTTTGACTTTTGGAGTGATAATACTCCGGATACTCCCTGTCCGGAGAATCTATTGATCTGTCAATTTCTGGGTCGCGCTCTGTAAGGTTTGGTTTGGCTTCATAAGACTTTAAGTATTTGTGTAAATCGCTTGTCAGGACTCCCGTCAGCTCTGATAATTTAGCAAGCATTAATTTTTTGAAAATTCCTTCGGGAATTTTATTTATTTGAGGTGCGCAAGATTTGGCCAATTTTGCTTTACCATCGGGAGTCGAAGTATCTATGTCGGCGGAGTAGTGAGAAAAGAAAAATTCTGAAAGAGGAAGTGCATTTGCAACCATCTCTAAAAATGCCTCTTTACCCGATGTGCGCACCATAGTGTCTGGATCCTCTGCGTCGGGCAAAAACAAAAAACGCGCCGACAAACCGTCGTTCATTTGTGGGAGAACTGTATCTATAGCACGAGCAGCAGCTCTCCGGCCGGCATGATCCCCATCAAAACAAAAAATGATGTCTGATACGTTGCGAAAAATCTTCTTTACGTGCTGATCAGTGATTGCTGTGCCTAGGGTTGCAACACAGTTAATGATCCCAAACTGTGCAAGCGAGATTACATCCATATAACCCTCCACAATTATGAGTTCTGATAGTCTATTTGAAGCCCTCCTAGCTTCATATAGTCCATATAGTTCCCGTGCCTTTTGGAATACTGCTGTCTCGGGTGAATTGAGATATTTTGGCTTGCTTTCGTCCAGCACTCTTCCTCCAAAACCGACCGTTCGTCCGCGTTGATCCCGAATGGGGAACACAATCCGATGGCGAAATCTATCATACCTCTTATTCTCATCAGGCCTGTGTACTAGCATTCCTGATTTCTCGAGAAGAGCAAGTCTTTGTCGGTCGGTTCCCTCTTCTTTAATGAGGTTATCCCAACCCTGAGGCGCGTACCCAATTCCGAATTTTGCGGCCACTTTCCCACTGATGCCGCGACCTTTCATATAATTTATTGCGTCTTTAGAGATCTCATGCTGTCTTAGTCGCCGCCTGAAAAACCTATCGCAATCACTGAGAATAGAATAGATCTCTCGTTTACTGCGATCCTCTTGGCGATTCGGATCATCTATTTGAGGGATTGCAATACCGGCATGCTGGGCCAAAAGTTCGAGTGCGGGAAGGAAATCTAGGCGATCAAATTCCATGATAAATTTCAGTACATTTCCTGTGGCTCCGCACCCAAAGCAATAATAAAATTGCTTGTCTTGAGCTACTGTAAAAGATGGACTCTTTTCTTGGTGAAAAGGGCAACACGCCACATGACTTTTGCCAGCCTTTTTTACGTCCAAGCGACTACTAATTAAATCGAGTATATCTACTCGGTCAATTAAATCTTCAATAAAACTTTGGGGAATGCGTCCTGCCATTTTCTCTACAGATGGATTGCGAAACTCTCAGTTTACTCTCTTCTGAGGAAAAAAATACTACCCTTAGGGAACCTATCTTTTTTGCTATCTCTTAACTTAGAAGAGATTTCACTATCAGACTGACCTCCTTCATGTCAGCAAGCCCTTGCACTTTGGGTTTCAGTGCTGCCATAACTAATCCCATATCTTTCAATGTGGATGCTTTACTTTCTTGGATAGCACTCTCAATCAGAGCATTTACTTCATGTTTTGATAGTTGCTTAGGCAAAAACTCTTGTATGACCGCGATTTCTGCAGCCTCGGTTTCGGCAAGTTCCTGACGGCCGGCAGACTCATACTGCTTTATCGAATCGCGGCGTTGTCTCAACATTTTGTCCAGCACAAGAAGGATTTCCGAATCGTCCAAAGTGCGCCGTTTGTCTATTTCAACGCGTTTGATATCAGCTCGTATTAATCTGATCGTACCCAAGCGCAGCTTATTTTTTTCCCTCATCGCAATTTTCATGGAGTTTGATAGAACTTGATTCAGGTTCATAAGCGAGCCTCGTTTTTAGAGTACCAAACAAAGAAAGCGCCTGTTGACGCTGCTAGATATAATATTTGTGGATTTTTTTTTACTTCAACTCTTTCAGTAAAGGCGAGAAAACTTCCTAGATTCTCTGGAAACTTTCTTTTGGTTACGTTTTATAGCCGCTGCCGCCTTTCTTTTGCGTTCCCAGGTAGGCTTCTCATAAAATTCGCAACTTCTGACTTTCGCGAGTATGCCAGCCTTCTCGCATGAGCGCTTGAAGCGCCTCAGCGCGACGTCAAAGGGTTCGTTTTCTTTAATCCGAACGCTCGGCATATTTTGTTTCCTTTTAAAAGCATTCCTGTCGACCCCAGTTCAAGCGGCTTGGCCTTCTGCAGGCTGGGCCGGCAATGATAAACCTAACGCAATGCAGATGCAAAATTTTTCGTACCTTCTGTCAAATCTTTTGCTTAAGAAATTCTTAGTTATCGTTATGTTTGTTATGATAGTTATCTTGATATGTATCGAATAAAAATTAATTAATTAGGGAATGCTTTTGTATGCGCATAATGGGAATAGAAACCTCATGTGATGAAACCGGAATTGCTATTTATCATAGTGAAAAGGGTCTCTTAGCCAACAGGCTTTATTCCCAGGCGGCAATGCACGCAGAGTATGGGGGAGTTGTGCCAGAATTGGCCTCTAGAGATCATGTTCGCAAGATTTTGCCTTTAATAAAAATGGTGCTTTCGGATAGTGACATGGAGCTTTCTGACCTTGATGGCATTGCATACACATCTGGACCCGGTCTTATCGGAGCTTTAATGGTTGGCGGCGCACTTGCATCATCGTTAGGTTATGCTCTCGGAATCCCAGTTTTGGGTGTTAACCACATGGAAGGCCACCTGCTGGCGCCCATGTTGGAAAAGACGCGTCCCGAATTCCCTTTTGTTGCGCTACTGGTATCTGGCGGTCATACACAACTGGTTAGCGTAAATGGCCTAGGAGATTACCAGTTATTGGGTGAATCATTAGACGACGCCGCGGGAGAGGCATTTGACAAGACAGCCAAGATGCTGGACCTCGACTACCCGGGCGGTCCAGCTCTGGCAAAATTTGCTGAAGAGGGAGATGCCGATAGATTTAATTTCCCGCGACCAATGACTGATCGACCAGGACTTAACTTCAGCTTCTCCGGCTTGAAAACTTTTAGTAGAAATTTGATCGATAAGCATAGACGAAAAAATGGGCTTTTAGATCTACAGACTTGCGCAGACATTTGTGCTGGATTTCAAGAAGCGGTAGTAGACACTCTTGTCATTAAATGTCTTCGGGCGATTGAATTTACATCTCTGAAAGTGCTTGTTATCGCAGGTGGGGTGGCTGCTAACGAGCGACTGCGAGAAAAATTAGAATATGCCTTGAAAATACAAGAAGCACATGTCTTTTACGCTAGACAAGAATTTTGTACTGATAATGGTGCAATGATCGCCTATGCTGGTTGTCAACGTCTCTTGGCCGGAGAAAGAAATAATCTAGCCGTTGACGCTTTTCCGCGCTGGTCAGTGGATACGCTTGCTCCGCCTTTGGGAGAAAAACCATGGACCTAATTTATATTAAAAAACTTAATGTAGAGACCATTATCGGGATTTACGATTGGGAAAGAGAAGTAAAACAGGTGGTAAGCATGGATCTGGAGATGGCGTTCGACATCAGGATGGCTGCACAGACTGATGACATCAAATATGCTTTAAATTACAAATCAATTAGCAAAAGAATAATTGCGTTTGTCGAGGAGCAAAAATTTCAATTGATCGAAAGCATGGCTGAGCAGGTGGCGCAGATAGTGCTCGTTGAGTTTCCCGTGCCATGGTTGCGGTTGAGAGTCAGTAAACCAGGCGCACTCAGAGGTTCTGAAGACGTGGGGATAATTATCGAAAGGGGGTCTATGCCCTGATGTCATATTTTTATCTCAGTCTAGGAAGCAACATCCGTCCATATCATAATCTTGTGGCGGCACTGGATGCGATATCAGCTCAATTTGCGCCAATCACAACTTCCTCTGTATACGAGAGTACGTCAGTAGGATTCTCTGGAGATAATTTTCTCAACTTGGTACTGGGCCTAAGCTCAGAAAATAAGCTTGGGGACATATCCTGCTTCCTAAAAAGCTTGGAGGATAACTTGAAGCGGGACCGGACCGCATCTAGGTTTTCGTCGAGAACGCTAGATGTAGACATCTTGGTTATGGATGACCGAGTCATCAAGGAGGATGGCATTGAGTTGCCGAGATCAGAAATTTTAACTAACGCTTTTGTTCTCTGGCCGTTGGCGGAAATTGCGCCCGATTCAATTCATCCACTTACTGGGAAGACTTACTCTCGCCATTGGCGCGAGTTTGACCGCGGTGATCAAAAACTATGGCCTGTAGATTTTGTTTGGAGTGGGAAAACTATCTCCTCAAAGAGTAATAAAAAAATTCTATAAGATCAGGAATAAGACTGCGCGTTAAGGGCAACAGTCGAGTGTCATATGCTATGAGAGGCTCCGCCATCAACGCTAATAGTTTGTCCGGTTACGTAGCTTGCTTTTGACGCGAGAAAAAAGACGCATTCCGCAATGTCGGCCTCGCAGCCAAGCTTTCCCATAGGCACAGATTCTAGAACCTTTTTGTGCTTCTTTGTATCATCCAACTCGTGCTGCGGCCATAATATAGCTCCCGGGGATACACCGTTGACCCGGACATGCGGGGCTAGTTCCAATGCTAATGACTTCGTCATGGCAATGTTCCCTGCTTTGGCTACAGTATATATGGGATGATCTTTTAATGCCTGATAGGCATGTATGTCGGCGAGATTGACTATTGAGCCCGAATTCTGTGTCAACACCTTAGCAAGCCGTTTGCACAGGAAAAAAGGGCTTTTTAGGTTAGAATTCATTAGATCATTCCATTGGCCTTCATTGGCCGCCTCTAGAGGTGTTGGGTAAAAACTTGATGCGTTGTTGACCAAAACATCGAGTCTGCCCAGTTTTGTAACTTCCTCAACGATTGTGTCCAGTGTGCTTGGGTCATTTAGATCGCCTTGCACAAGAAATGCTGAATCGGCTCTCAAGCTATTGAGCTTAGCATATAATTCTTCTGCTTCCAGTTTGGACTGGTTGAAATGGATCAGTGTTCTATATCCACTCTCATGGAAACGAGACGATACAGCAGCTCCTATTCTTTTAGCAGCTCCGGTTACGAGGACTAAAGGACAATCCGTTGAGAAACCTCCCATGATAATGCCTCTCCTGTGCTGGCTATCGCCCCTAAAAGTTTTTTTTGAATTCTGTCAGCTTTGCTAACTGAAGTTTTTGAATCTCTTGGCCAATCTCCCGCCCCTGCAAACCATCTCGTTTGGGGCTGGCGATCATGACGCTATTCATAATCTTGATTGCGTTCCTAACATATCTTCCGGATGTAAGCGTTTCGTTATCATCGCACAGTCCATCCCCTGAGATACCTTTGCAACATAACAGGAAATTTTCAAACTTGCACGTTGAACTTTTATCTGAAACTGCCGAAATCAGTTTAAGGAGTTTACTTGGCTCAAGCTGTTGCGCAAGAAAAAATGTTTTGTAGTGCCTGGCAAAGTTCATACTGAGTTCACGATACTTTTTGGGTATTTTTAATCGATCACAGAGCGTTTGTAGCATGGGAACCCTCAAATCCAATCGCTTAGATTTACTCGATAATTCGCAATCTGCATTTGCGCTTTCTCCAAGACTATGGACTAAGACCGCAAATCTTACAGGGCCCGACTCAGATAATTTAGCGGACTTTTCTAACGCTATTAACGCTCCGTAACCACGATCAGAGTACTCGTGATTGCGATTGCGATATTTAAGTTCAAAAAGCTGATCGAGTTCCGGGAAAAGTGGTTTCAAAGCTCCACATTGACGCAACACCTTAAAGAATATGTGGGGCGACTCTTCCAGAAGTGCCTTTTCTGTCTCTTTCCAGACTCTTTCCGGGGTTAGGTGATCCAGTTCAGTGCCCTCGCTAATGGACCGCATCAATTGCATCGTCTCGCTTGCCACAGAGAACCCGAGATTATGGTATCTTGCTGCAAATCTAGCTGTCCTGAGCACACGGACTGGATCTTCCACGAACGAGGAAGATACGTGTCTAAGAACCTTTAGCCGCAAGTCTCTTTGTCCGCTAAAAGGGTCGATTAGCTTGCCAGTTGAATCCTCGGCAATGGCGTTGATGGTGAGATCTCGTCTCATTAAGTCTTGCTCAAGCGTCACTGAGGGGTCGGCATGGAAAGCAAAGCCTTTGTAACCATGCCCAGTTTTCATTTCTGTTCGAGCTAATGCATACTCTTCTCCAGTTGTAGGGTGAATAAATACAGGAAAGTTTCGGCCGACGGGTCGGTATTGAAGATCAATTAATTGTGAGGATGTTCCCCCTACTACCACCCAATCGTTTTCGACGCTTGGGAAATTTAGCAACTTATCTCGAATTGCGCCGCCAACCCTGTAGACCTTCACTGTAAGTTCTCCTTTTGAATTATTTAGGAGTGCCTGAGCACAATTGTGAGGGAAGACATTGGTGCCCACTCTATCATCCCCGAATTCATTATAATGCTTGTGAGCCGCCAGTTATTTAATACCATAATAATTTAGGCCCAACTGACATGCACTATCGTATTGAAGAATAATTAACGTGATTCACATCTTCACGCTCATTTTTGGCATAATGCTGCGGTCAAATAAATTATGGTATTTCCATTGCCAAATGATTTTCTCCTTGAAGCTGACGATGTTTCGTATGTTCGAGATGATATGATTATTTTCGAGGATGTGAAATTATCTTTAAGTGAAGGCGAGATTGTTCATATTACAGGGCCCAACGGTTGCGGTAAGACGACTCTAATCAAGATATTAACTACTATAATCACACCAACTCGGGGAGCCGTTTATTACAAAGGACGGTCGGCAAGCGATGTGCGGTATCAGTATTTATCTGACTTGCTATATATCGGACACAAGACGGGAATTAAGTCCTCATTAAATGCTGAAGAAAATTTATTATGGATGGCTGCCGCTGATGGAATAGAGGACAACAGGATTGTTCTCGACGCGCTCAGTATGATGGGATTTGATTCTGGATTATGTCACAGACCTTGCGGCCAACTCTCGGCAGGTCAGCTGCAGAGAGTGGCACTCTCAAGGCTTGTTTTCACAGAGAAACATATTTGGTTCCTAGACGAACCGATGGCTGCTTTAGATTCAGTCAGCATAAAAGCAGTCAATCAATGTATAGCAAGCCATCTAGAACGAAATGGAGCCGTCTTGATTACTAGCCATCAGCCTATTGATTTTCATCCCGTTCGTAAATTTGAACTGACAAATTGGTGCTTGTAAAAAATGTCAAATATAGCTAGATCAACTCATCCTGGGTTAATGGCCTACGTCAGACGAGATGTTTCTCTGTCGATAAGGAGTAACAGTGGAGCCTATGCGCCGCTCTTGTTTTTTTGCATGGTGTGCACACTTGTGCCTATAAGCATCTCACCCAACCCGCAGAAGTTAGCAGAGTTGGCGCCCGGTATTATCTGGATTATGGCTCTATTGGCGAGTTTGTTGTCAATAGAACGAATCTTTGTATTTGATTATGAGGACGGCTCATTGGAACAGATGCTCATAGCACCCAATATGATGGCTTTCCCGGTGCTGGGAAAAATCATTGCTCATTGGTTGGTCACTGGGTTACCGCTGACATTTCTATCGCCTGCTATAGGGTTAATGTTTGCTCTTCCAAATAATGCATATGGGCCTATGATTCTCAGCTTGGCTGCAGGTACCGCATACTTGAGCCTAGTTGGTGCTGTAATTGCGTCGCTGACGGTTTCATTGGGACGCGGAGGTTTTTTAATATCTTTGCTGGCGGTCCCTCTTTACATGCCTATCTTGGTTTTTGGAACCTCAACGGTTACGTATGCCGTTGCTAAGATGCCTTGGTCCGCTCCTCTGGCCACTATGGGAGCTATGTTGGCAATTGCCTTAGTGCTTTGTCCACTCTTGGCTTCTTGGGCTCTTCGCGTAACTAACGGCGGCTAAACAAGGTATTCTCTATGAGGAAATTAGGTAGAAAATGGCGCTGGTTTCACAGAATGGGCTCACCGCGTTGGTTTTATGAAATTACTGGCGGATGGCTTCCATGGCTAATACCATTGGCCTTTTCATTATTGGCCATTGGTCTATTTTGGGGCCTCTTTTTGGCTCCACCTGATGCCCGACAGGGACAAAGTTATCGAATCATTTTTGTGCATGTTCCTGCTTCGTTTTTGGCGCTGGTCGGTTATTATGTTTTGGCCATTGCAGGTGCTGTAGGGCTTATTTGGCGAATAAAGATGTCTTTTATCTTGATGAAAGCGGCGGCCCCAATCGGAGCAGCTTTGACGTTTATCGCGTTATTCACTGGCGCTATCTGGGGTAAGCCCACATGGGGGACATATTGGGTATGGGATGCTCGAATTACTTCTATGCTCATCTTATTATTTCTTTATTTGGGTGTGATGGCTCTGCAAAGAGCGCTTGTTAGTACCGATACAGCGTTTAAAGCCAGTGCTATTTTGGCTTTGGTTGGCACCGTTAACATTCCAATTATCTATAAGTCGGTGGATTGGTGGTACACATTGCATCAGCCAGCAACTCTTAAATTAACCTCCTCTTCGACGATGCATATAGAAATGTTACAACCGCTTTTTTTTATGATTTGTGGTTTTTACTTATTTTATATGTTGGTTTTAATTCTCTTTGCAAGACTTGAGATCTTGCAGAGAGAGAAATCTTCCAGATGGGTCAGGTCGCTAGTCTCTGAGGATTGCGTGATATGAACTTGCAGTTCGAAAGCCTCTTCGATGCATTGTGGATGGACGGCCACGGGCCCTATGTTTGGCTCGCGGTTGGTATCTCTGTAGTTATTCTGATATCCATGGTTTTTATTCCTATCTGGTCTCACAAACAATTTCTGATCAATTTAAAGATGAATTCTCCAGACTTTAACAAGAAGTCGAGACAGGAAGAGACAGAATAATGCACCCCGTCAGAGCGCAACGACTGCAATTCATTATTTTTGGACTACTCGCCAGTTCTGTAGCCGTAGGTCTAATTGTTTACTCGTTACGTCAGAACATTAATTATTTTTATACTCCATCCGAGGTTTACGAAGGTTTTGCATCTCAGCAGACCCAGATTAGGGTGGGTGGAATGGTTGTAGATGATAGCTTAAAGCGTTCAAATGATTCTCTAAATGTCAGTTTCTTCATCACTGACGGAGTAAAAAAAATTCAGGTAAGGTATCACGGAATATTACCCGACCTTTTTAGTGAGGGCGAGGCTGCGATAGTCACTGGCACCATTGATGATCAATTTGTAGTTGAGGCTAATCAGGTGCTAGCGAAGCATGATGAAAACTACATGCCGCCAGAAGTGGCCGAAGGCATGCGTGACGCGTATATCTCGGGTAAACGGAACGGCTCTTATGACTATTAACCCCGAACTAGGGCACTTCGCACTCATTTTAGCCTTGTGTCTTGCTGTTTTGCAGGCCTCGGTCCCGATTCTGGGGTCTTATCTCGGTTTTGAGCGGTGGATGCGAGTTGGTCAATCATTGGCTCTTGGTCATTTGGTATTTGTTTTGATCTCTTTCGCAGCGCTCGCCACAGCATTTTTAAATGATGACTTCTCTTTGCGCTACGTCATGGAAAACTCGAATAAAATTCTTCCCAACCACTTTAAGTTCAGCGCAGTTTGGGGTGCGCATGAGGGATCCCTCCTGTTATGGTCTTTGATTCTGGCGGGGTGGTCAGCTGCCGTGGCTTTCTTTTGCCGACGGTTACCTGCAATCTTTTTGGCGAGAGTCTTGTCTGTAATGGCGATGATCGCAGTGGGATTTTGCCTGTTTTTGTTAATCACCTCAAATCCGTTTGAGAGAATCCTTCCTTTTGCACCTGAAAACGGGTCTGATTTGAATCCCTTGCTCCAAGACGTTGGTCTCATCGTTCATCCTCCCGTTCTTTATATGGGTTATGTGGGATTTGCAGTTCCTTTTGCGTTTGCCATTGCAGCATTGTTAGGTGGACAGTTTGACAGTGCTTGGGCGCGATGGTGTCGGCCTTGGATCAATAGTGCTTGGGCCTTTTTGACTTTTGGTATAGCTTTAGGCAGCTGGTGGGCTTATTACGAGCTTGGCTGGGGTGGTTGGTGGTTCTGGGACCCGGTGGAAAATGCTTCCTTTCTGCCTTGGCTGGTGGGAACAGCTTTGATGCACAGCGCCGCTGCAACCGAAAAGCGGGGAGTATTTAGAAGCTGGACACTGCTCCTAGCGATCTTTACTTTTTCGCTCAGCCTTCTTGGCACTTTCTTGGTGCGCTCCGGGGTATTGACGTCAGTGCATGCCTTTGCTAGTGATCCAGAGAGAGGAGTGTTTATATTGATATTCCTTGGCACGGTTATTTCTGGATCTCTCATGTTGTTCGCTGTCCGGGGGCCTGTTCATGGCGGTCGGATTCTATTTAGAGGGGCCGCACGAGAGGTATTTTTGTTTGCTAATAATTTGATTCTCGTGACGTCGATGTCAATGATTTTGATTGGAACCCTATATCCGCTGATTTCCGATGCTCTCGACTTGGGTAAGGTTTCGGTAGGGCCACCTTATTTCAACTTTTTCTTTGTGCCAATGACTCTGGCTTTGATGGTGTTCTTAGGATTCTCAATTAAATCTCGTTGGGGCGGAACTCACAGCTCCAATATGGTTAAATTTTATGTTGCGCCAGCAATGTTGAGTCTCTGTCTGGGTCTTGGCCTGCCGATCCTATTTGGAAAAGTCTATTCAGCTCCAGAATATTCTTACTCTGCTGCATTTACTTTGATATGCGTATTTTGGGTAACCTTAACGATTTGTCGAGATCTGGTAAGTAAGCTGCAGACTCGCGGTTTGGCCGCATTGACTGCAAGCTATTGGGGAATGTGCATAGCACACTTTGGCTTAGCAGTTTGCGTTCTGGGGGTTGGCATGAGCACGGCTTATGAGACACAAAAAAATATGCGCATAATGATGGGAGAGAGTGTCACTTTAGCCGGTTATAAATTTCATTTGACGGATTTGAGCGTGGCTCGGGAATCTAATTATGAGGCTACTAGGGCTAATATTGTTGTAACAGCTGACGGGAGAGAGGTGTCTATCCTTCGCCCCGAAAAGCGAAATTACTTCTCCGGCGGACAGGTCATGACCGAGGCTGCTATTGATGCGGGCCTATCTCGTGACCTTTATGTGGCGTTGGGAGAACCCTTAGAATCGGGATACTGGGCAGTGCGTTTTCAATTCAAACCTTTTGTAAGGTGCATCTGGCTAGGCGGATTGTTAATAGGTATAGGTGGTTTGATGTCTTTGTTGGATAGACGTTACCGGAAAAAGAGAGGCCAGGCTTTTGGAACCCATACCTACAAGTCTCAACGCAATTGGAGTCGATCAGCATGAAAGACAGAGCCACTTTGTTTTTCCCTCTGATAATTTTTATTTTGATATTACCTTTTCTTTGGCTGGGCTTAGGCCGTGACCCGCAAGAATTGCCATCCGCCTTAATTAATCAGCCATTTCCAGATTTTAGTTTGACCGATCTCGAGGATGCTGAACTGACCCGCGGTTTGGCAGATATTAAAGGAAAAGTGATGCTTGTAAATGTTTGGGCTACCTGGTGTTTCGCATGTAGCTTAGAACACAAAATTCTGAACGATTTGGCTAGCAAAGGGGTGTCGATAGTCGGCCTGAATTATAAAGATGATCGTCGGAGTGCTAGAAACTGGTTAACTGAGAAAGGTAACCCATATTCTTTTAGTATTTTTGACCAAAGGGGTTCTTTGGGCTTAGACCTAGGAGTCTATGGAGCACCTGAAACTTACTTGCTGGACTCAGATTCTATTGTGAGGCATAGACGCGTTGGAGTTCTTGATGAAGATGTGTGGGAAAATGAATTTTTAAAACGCTACGAGAAATTGGTGAGCGGCTCAGAGGAAATGTAACGCCATGACAAACATTTCAGCTAGGTTAGTATATATTAGTTTAATTACCTTGATCTGTTGCGAATTGGCGCTGGGACAGTCGCCATTGATTGATTTTTCAGAGGATTCTCTTAGGCATAGGTATGAGGAATTAATCAAGGAGCTTAGATGTCCGAAATGTCAAAACCAGAATCTAGCAGACTCCAACTCCCCAATTTCTGTTGATTTGCGGCGCCAAATTCATCGCCTTTTGGAGGAAGGTAAGAGTGATGAGGAAATCAAAGATTATCTTGTTGCGCGCTACTCCAAGTTCATTCTTTATCGTCCGCTATTAGACTATTCGACTTGGTTTTTATGGGTGGCACCGTTCATTTTAATAGCCTGTGCATTCACAGCCGCTTTCATAATGCAGCGAAAGTATAATGCATCTTGCGGTGACTTGGAGTTTGAGAGTTTGCAGATATCCAAGAAGGAAAACGACAGGTTGACTCGACTTTTGTCCAGTAAGGACCATAAATTTTGACCATATGGGGAGGTATTGTGCTACTCCTAATTGGGGCGGTCCCTTTTTTGGCATATCCCTGGATAGCATGCAAGTCTCGCAAAAAACACTATGTTGGTCCAGATGTTAGAGAAGTCACAAACCTGCAGATTTTTGAGGATCAGATCAGAATCTATGAATCTCAATTAAAAGCGGGCGAATTGACGAGCAAAGAACATCTTCGCCTCGTGACAGAAGCTGAGCGGATACTCCTTGATGATACATATGATTTAAACTCCAGAGTGAAAGCTAGCGGAAGCGTTTGGATTCTGCCCGTTTTATGCCTATTCCTAATATCATTTAGCCTTGGTTTATACAGATCCATCGGAGCGCTCGAGGACGAAAAGATTGCGTCATTACTCGAGCAGTATGCAGCTCAAGGTTCGATAGACTCGGACATGGATGCTGAGTTCGAGAAGCTACACATACTCTTGGAGAAAAGGGTNCANCATAAACCCCAAAATGTATTTTATTGGACCCTGCTTGGCGAATTTGCNNTGAGCAGGTCCGAAATAATCGCTGCCTCACANTATTTTGCAAAGGCATCGGAATTGGANCCGAAAAACGCCTATCTTTTGATGCAGCATGCGCAGACATTGTTTTTAGCAGATAAAGGCAATTTCACTGAACGNGTGCGTGATGCTACTGATAAAGCTTTTGAACAAGATCCTAATAANAAGGTTGTTTTGCGGTTAAAAGGTATTGATGCTCTCTCGAGAGGGAAAGTGGAAGAAGCAATATTATTTTGGGAAATGGCNGGNGTAGAATTCGATGACAAAATGTTGCCNTCTAAATCCANNATNTNGGAGNGCGGTGNAGANATTATGGGTANGCGNTTGAAGCAATAGCTANANGATTATTCCTCGTTTTTAATGCTCNGGCCAGCANNTAGAANGNGGNNGATANGATTNTCTNCAGAGCTGCCATTTGAATGCCCGCAGTGTTTNACNTTGCCTAATCCTCTAANTTTGGTTNGNGTTAGATCNCTTAGNTATGCGNCNTNTNAAAGNCNNGGNGTATCCACNTTTTTATTTGGAAGCAANAACCTANTAGCTAANATGNTGNTNGANANTNTTACNTGTTTTGTGTCGGCTGGATTAAGTGTAAAATCTTATCTGNNNAAGGTTTAATATTTAAAGTGCCTCANGTNANTTANAAAAAGGATAATAATGCGGCTCAAATCNATCAAACTATCTGGTTTTAAATCTTTTGTGGATCTCACTNATGTGTCNTTTCCCAGCAACTTATGTGCGGTGGTTGGTCCGAACGGTTGTGGAAAATCAAATATAATTGANGCNGTTCGCTGGGTATTGGGCGAGTCCTCTGCAAAAAATNTGCGTGGTGAGTCNATGATGGACGTTATCTTTAACGGGTCGGGAGCGCGCAAACCGGTTGGCCAGGCNAGCATAGAGCTTGTTTTCGACAACACTGANNGCCGAATAGGTGGTGAGTTTGCGGCCTANAATGAAATTTCGGTCCGAAGAAAAGTCNCCCGTGATGGGCAATCTAANTATTTCCTTAATGCTGCAAATTGCAGGCGAAAAGACATAAC
This sequence comes from Porticoccaceae bacterium, assembly GCA_002591625.1. Taxonomy (GTDB): domain Bacteria; phylum Pseudomonadota; class Gammaproteobacteria; order Pseudomonadales; family Porticoccaceae; genus TMED48. Next base: position 6,839 of record PCDB01000025.1, on the reverse strand, counting down.
AGATATGTTCCTTGGTACCGGGCTTGGACCTAGAAGTTACGCAATCATTGAGCAGGATATGATCTCACGACTTATAGAAGCTCGCCCCCAAGAANTGCGAGTATTTGTTGAAGAGGCGGCAGGCATCTCNAAATATAAGGAACGTCGTCGTGATACTGAGAANCGAATAAGCCGAGCNGAAGAGAACTTGGAACGACTCAAAGATNTTCGCGATGAGTTGCAAAGGCAGCTATCCCGNTTGCAGCGACAGGCAAATTCAGCCGAGAAATATTCAAAATATAAGGAGCAAGAGCGACGAAAAAACTTGGAGCTATTAGCGATTAAATGGCGTGANTTGGACNGAGCGATTGAAGAAAANCAGATTGTCGTNAAGCGGANCGATACGGATAAGGAAAGACTCATCTCTAGGCGACGAGTNTGTGATTCNGCGATAGAGAAGCACCGNGTAGAACTAATAACAATTGCCGATGATNTGGATCTGGCTCAGNAGANATTTTATAAAATTACNAGTGAANTCGGCANAATTGANCANNCGATAGATTATCATCAAACAAGAAATTTGGANAGGAAGAACGAATTNCTGGAGACTGATCAGAACTATAAAGAGGCACTNGATCATCTAAAGACAGATCTGAAAAAANTNGATTTATGCGATCGCCAAATTGAAATTAAACAACCAGAANTTCTAGNAGCAAAAGAACTNGAAAAGGAGGCGGTCGCTGCGCTGAAGGANGCGCAGGCGGCTAGCGAAGAGTTGCAGACACAACTGGAANNATTCCATGAACGGTCTTTGGAGCCCAAACAGACTGCNGAGGTACAACAATCTTTGATTCATCACTTGGGGGAGANTATGANANCNCTCTCAGACAGGAAACTGGAACTGTCAAGACAGGTAAAAGGATTCTGTCTTGACGCTGAAAATGATGAAATAAGTGCTTTAAAAACNTCTCTTGAAGACCTCTCCGAAAAACGGCTAGCCNCNGAGAANGCTCGCGACAGNGCATCCGAGCGTATNTCTGAACTTCAGCAGTTATTGAAGCAANACAGAGGTGATGTCAGTGGTTTACGTGAGCGGCATCAAGAGCTACTAGGAAAAAAATCCTCGCTTNANGTNCTTCAAGAGGCNACCAGAAACAAAAANCAAGACCAGTCCTGGCTGNATAGCAAAGATTTAGGTCAATGCTCTCGNCTTGGCGACNCTCTTGATGCCGAAAGNGGATGGGAACTGGCAGTTGAAACTGTTCTGGGNCCATATATGCAATCGGTTCTGGTTGGAGATATTAACTNTGTATCCAGGCTGGTTGGTGATTTTAACGAAGGAGAGCTTCTTTTAATTGAAGATCGAGGNNAGGATATTTNTTGCCNCCATAAAACGGATAAGAATACATNTTTGAGCGAANTTGTCTCAAACAAATATGCNAAATCTCTTATGGANCATGTTTATGCTGTAGATACTCTTCAAGANGCACTTTCTCNGAGATCAGNNTTGAAGGCTCATGAATCTGTTATAACCAAGGGAGGTNTTTGGTTGGGCGTTAACTGGTTGAGAGTCTCCGGAGAAATTGACACCTCGAATGGAATAATTCAACGCAAAAGAGAGCTTGATAGTGTCGGCAAAAAAATCGANTCAATCGAAAATCAAATAANTCAAGCGGAAAAAAAAGTTGCTGCTTTTGAGTATGAACTGAGAAATTTAGAGGTNCTNTTTANACAAAAGATACGCGATATCGATGCGGANCAGATTGAATATGCCGACCTGCATTCAAGNCNNANNGCNACCGAAATGCGCATATCAAAGCACACGACGAGCAAGCATCANGCTGATGCTGAATTGGAAGAAATTCANAGGAATCTTGNGAATGAATCAAAAAAACTNACTACTGCCGAATCCGTTTTNAAAGATGCATNNGAANCGATTGAAAGGGATNNTGCTGAGGGTAAATCTTTAAANGAGAAGCGTTCAGAAGTTTTGTCACTGATGAATCAATGTCGATTAAGACTGACAAAATGCAGAGAGCAGAGAGAGCAGCTCGCTATGGAGGTTAANTTATTGGATGCACAACGTTCCACTATCTNNGAAGGGACATCGAGNCTTGAATTACAGGTNGATCGCCTTGCTAGCCGTTTGCAAGAATTAAANAAAGGCGATGATGAAGACCNCTATAAANANNACCAAANTGANCTTGAAANNATGCTTGCGGAACGGTTGTCAGCAGAAAAANAACTTAAAACTGTNAGAAANATNTTTGAGGATTTGGAATATCAAAAACATGGTCAAGAAAAAGAGCGTAACGTTATTGATTCTGAGATTGCTTTAAACGGTTCAGAGCTTGAATCTCATCGNCTAGCATTAAGAGAACTGACTACGCGCAGGGATGCTCTCGAGGAGNAATTTGCTGANAAAGAAGCGGACCTACCGGAATTATTGNGGGCGGTGGGNGATAATTATGATTTAAATGCAAAGGAAGTTGAGTTGCAATTGATCCAAGACAGGATACAACGATTAGGCCCGATCAACTTGGCTGCTATTCAAGAATATNAGCTTGAATCTGAGAGAAGAGAGTATCTTGATAAACAAAATGAAGAATTAGAGGAAGCTTTGGANACACTTAANACNGCAATTAAAAAGATCGATCGTGAAACACGGTCTCGTTTCAAAGACACTTTTGACCTGCTGAATANGAATATCAGAGATTTGTTCCCCAAACTTTTTGGNGGGGGAGAAGCATATTTGGAAATAATTGATGACGATTTGTTAAATACAGGTGTNATGATCCGAGCAAGACCACCGGGTAAGAAAAATGCATCGATTCATATGCTNTCAGGTGGAGAAAAGGCTCTAACCGCAATTGCNATGGTGTTTGCTATCTTTAAGCTAAATCCAGCGCCTTTTTGTATGCTCGATGAAGTGGATGCACCGCTAGATGATCTCAATGTTGCTCGTTATGCTGAAGTGGTTCGAGAGATGTCCGACCAAGTTCAGTTTATTATAGTTACTCACAANAAGACCACGATGCAAGCCACAAATCAATTAGTAGGAGTAACTATGATGGAAGCCGGAGTGTCCAAAATTGTATCTGTTGATGTGAATGCAGCNGTCAAACTTTCGGCATCTACNTAGTGTAGAATAAAAAGATTTTAGTTTTCCATTTAGCCAACTACAATACGAGTNTGNTCTGAGACGNGGTGAGAAAGAGTTAGGATGGAGCTTCTAGGTTCAATTAACATTTTGGTCGCTTTGGCGGTTCTCGTATTTGTTGCGATCGGACTCGATGCGGTTCGTCGTTTCAGGCGGAATCGTTATGAAAATATCCAGATGTCGTCCAGCCGCTTAGAAAAAAACTCAAAATATGAGGACGGTCAGAATGATATATTTGGTAGTGACTTTCCCGCTGGTGGCTCAAGAATAGTGGGTGTGCGTAATATAGATTTCGATGCCATGGAAGATGTTTTGCTTAGTCCTGAGGATATAGACGAGCGTTATACTCCGTCTGAAAAAAAGGGTCAGGTTGACCTGATTTTTGAGGAAACGAAAAGCCCGTCGGAGGCAGAGATGGGGTCCAACGCAGAGGTTGTGGCTAAAAAGCCTTCAGCAGCACAAGAACCACAAATCATGATCATTCATTTGATGTCCGAAAAAGACTCATTTGTAAGAGGTTCGGAGCTTTTATCGACGCTCTTGGAAGCGGGCCTTCGATTCGGTGAAATGGGTATTTTTCATTTTCATCGAGATGGTAATGGCTCGGGCCCAATCATTTTCAGTTTGGCCAATATTTTGAATCCCGGTACTTTCGATCTGGATATGATGACTGAGATGACCACACCCGGTGTGACAATGTTTGTTAATCTTCACGAGGTCCAGCACCCTGAGGGTGCTTTCAATGAGATGCTCTCGACTGCTAATGTAATTTCGGCGAGTTTAAATTTGCACATTTTGGATGAATCCCGGAGTTCAATGACACCGCAAACCATAGATCATAATCGACAGCTTGCACGCAATTTTATTCGCGTAAAGGCCGGTGAATAATGGCCAATGGCGGTCTGAAGTAGATTTATGGCAGCGCCTCCGGTTCAAGCATATAAGACTCTCGTCAAAGAACTTCAATACCATAATCATCGATACCATGTGCTCGATGACCCTGTAATTTCCGATGGTGAATATGACAGAAAATTGTCGCTGCTTCAGTCTTGGGAGCATGCCTTTCCAGATTTGATAGATGATGACTCTCCAACGCACAGAGTGGGGGGCAGGCCACTATCAGAATTTTCACAGATTTCGCATTCCGTTCCGATGCTATCACTCGAAAATGCCTTTGATTCAGATGCATTAATGGATTTCGATCGGAGAATTGCTGAGCGCACAGAAACACAAGAGAATGTCAATTATGTTTGCGAGCCCAAGCTTGATGGTGTGGCTTTGAGTCTCCTATACCGCGATGGAGTATTGGAGCGCGCTGCGACCCGAGGGGATGGCATGATTGGAGAGGATGTCACGGCGAATGCAAAAACTATAAGATCGGTGCCGTTGCGGCTTCAGGGTGATTCCCTCCCAAATCTGATTGAAGTGAGAGGGGAGGTTTATATTCCACATGAAGGTTTTGAGCTGCTGAATGCGGAGGCAGACAGACTGGGGGATAAAAAATTTGTCAACCCTCGAAATGCAGCGGCTGGGAGCCTTCGTCAGTTGGATTCAAGAGTTACAGCAAGCAGGCCTCTCGTGATGTCCGTGTATGGTTTGGGAATTCTCGAAAGCACTGTCAAACCAAAAACTCATTTTGAGATGCTGACTTATTTAAAGCAGCTTGGCTTTTTGGTAAACAGCCATACATATTTGGCAGCCAATATTTTCCAATGTGAAAGTTTCTATGAGCAATTAGCTAAGCAGCGCTCATCTCTACCCTATGATATCGATGGCATTGTGATAAAAGTTAATAGTCTAGAAATACAGCAGCGAATGGGCGCAGTTTTGCGCTCGCCACGTTGGGCGATAGCAAGGAAGTTTCCAGCTCAAGAGGAAATGACGCGATTAGTCGCCGTTGAGTATCAAGTCGGCAGAACTGGAGTCATTACGCCAGTGGGTAGACTGGAACCAGTGTTTGTTGGGGGAGTGACCGTGAGAAACGCTACTCTTCATAATCAAGATGAGATTGCTCGCTTAGATCTTTTTACGGATGATACCGTTATCGTCCGTCGAGCAGGTGATGTTATCCCAAAAATAGTTCGTGTTGTAAAAGAATATCGACGTGCCAATGCTAGCTTGATCGAATTTCCGCAGCAGTGTCCAGTCTGCGGTTCAGAGATAGAGCAGGTGCCCGATGAGGCCGCAGTGCGCTGCACAGGAGGCATGCGTTGTCCTGCTCAAGTGAAGCAATCGATCAACCATTTTGTATCGAGAAGGGCAATAAATATTGAAGGTCTAGGAGATAAACTTGTTGAACAACTTGTGGACAGAGATCATGTTAAGTCATTTTCTGACCTATATCGTTTGGATTTGGTTATCCTTTGTTCATTGGAGAGAATGGCTGAAAAATCATCTAAAAAGTTACTTAAATCAATCCATGCTAGCCGTGATACAAGTCTCAGCAAGTTTATTTATGCACTAGGAATTCGAGAGGTAGGAGAGGGTTGCGCTCAAATCTTGGCGAATCGATTTCAATCTCTAGAGGCTTTAATTGCTGAACCGCTTGAGAAATTAACAGAAATCGAAGGTGTTGGGCCCGTCGTCGCTCGACACATAGTCGATTATTTTGCTGAACCCAAAAACATGAATGTTATTGATGAATTACTATCGATCGGTTTGAACTGTCATCATAAGGGTGACAAGGAAAATTCGAGCCGTCCTCTTGCTGGGCAAACTTGGGTTTTGACAGGAAATCTTGATTCGATGAGCAGAGAGGGTGCCAAAGGTATCCTTAAAAGTTTGGGAGCGAAAGTCTCATCTTCCATTTCTGCAAAAACCACTAAATTGCTTGTAGGCTCGAAGGCTGGTTCGAAGTTAGAGAAAGCGAAACTGCTGCGGGTTCCAACAATGCAAGAGAGAGAATTTGCGGATCTTTTGGTATCTCACAATGTGTATCCAGAGCACAAGACCGAGATATAGCTCATTAAAATTGCAACGGAATTACACTGTCTGAACGTAACGATGTATGAAGCATTATGCGACCTCAGTGTGGAACTGGAATATTGGTGCCTAGCACGACCGTGGTGGCATGCGAATGGAAAAGTAAAATGCAATTTTCTTTTAAATATTATCTTTACGCAATTGGAACCACAAACCTGGCGGTCGGCTTACACAATGTTCTTTATCCATGGATAATTATAGGGGTTTTAGAGGGGTCCCCGAGTCAATTGGGCTTTGCACAAATGATGTTGTTGATTCCAAATCTGCTTTTTATTTTGCCGGCTGGCGTGATTTCAGATCGGTTGCATCAAGGCTCTTGGCTAGCATTACTCTACCTTTCATATCTCTTCCCATTAGGACTGCTGCTTTTTGCTGAACTAAACAATGAGCTAAATATTGAGTTGGTAATTGGTTTCGGGCTAATATTTGGCATGGTCACTGCGTTTGCGCAACCAGCAAGAGAAAGTCTTTTAGGCCGAGCGCAAACGAAAGCCATGCATCAGTTAGTCGCTAAGACTTTGGTTGTAAGATTCGTCGCTCTTGGGATCGGCTTCCTCTTTGCCGGATTACTCGGCTACTTGAGTTTATCGACCCTGATACTTTTGCAAATGAGCTTTTTTGGGGTAACAGCGCTTTTAATCCGGCAGAGTCATCCTGCTCAGATTGGATCAGTTTCTGAAAAAAAGGAAACTCGAAATCTTTGCCGAGAGATAGGTGA